>NZ_ASXG01000064.1 GCF_000411975.1 Amycolatopsis orientalis DSM 43388 | reverse complement strand
CCCGCCTCTTCCAACTCCGCGACCGCACCAGCGTCCATCCCGGGCCGACTGAGCCAGGCAGCGCGAGCCAAACCCCGCGTTCGGCGTGACAGTGCCGATCATGCGAGCACCACCTCCGGACCCGCCTCTTCCAACTCCGCGACCGCACCGGCGTCGATCCCGCCGTCGGTGATCAGCACGTCGATCTCCGACAGCCGGGCGAAGCGGCTGAGCTGGTCCGCGCCGTACTTGCTGTGGTCGGCGAGCAGGACCCGGCGGCGAGCGGCGGTGACGAGGGCGGATTTCACCGCGGCCTCTTCGAGGTCCGGCGTCGTGCAGCCGTGTTCGGCGGAAAACCCGTTCGCGCCAAGGAAAGCGACGTCGGCGAGCAGTCCCTCCAGCGCGTGCAGCGACGCGGAGCCGACCGTGGCGAGCGTCGTTCCGCGGACCCGGCCGCCGAGGATCTGGAGCGTGATTCCCGGGCGGGTGGCCAGGATCGACGCGATCGAAATCGAGTTCGTGATGACCGTCAGGTCGCGATCGGACGGGAGCAGCGTCGCGAGGCGGCTGGTCGTGGTGCCCGCGTCGAGGAGCACCGAACCTCGGTCGGGGACCTGGTCGAGCGCGGCGCGAGCGATCGCGTCCTTTTCCGCGGCGTTGGTCTGGTCGCGCTGGGCGACCTCGGGCTCGAAGTCAAGCCGGTCCACCGCGACCGCGCCGCCGTAGACCCGGCGGACGACTCCCTGGCGTTCGAGAACGCCCAGGTCGCGGCGGATGGTCTCGGGCGCGACGCCCAGTTCGGCGGCGAGGTCGCCCACGTCGACCCGTCCGTCGCGGCGTGCCCGCTGTGCGAGGAGCTGATGCCGTTCGGCGGCGTACATGCCCGTTCCTCTCCGCTGTTTGCCCGTTGTCATTTGATTGTGCCCGTTGTTACCGTACTGTCAATCCCCAGTTACAAGATCCTTTGCTCCCGGAGGTCTCGCCATGTCGTTGTCCGGAGTCGGAGTCAGCCCCGGCCAAGCACAGGGCCCGCGCGTCGTCGTGGCCACTGACCTGCGGAAACCCGAGGATCAGCCAGTGCCCGCGGATCTGGCGCAGGAGGCGGGCCGGATCGCGCCGGCCGCCGCCCGGGTCGCTGCCCGGTTGTCCGATCGTGCCCGTTCTGTGTCCGGTGATGCCCGGTCGGTCGTGGAGACGACCGCGGCGATGGCGGCGGATCCAGCGTTGCTCTCGTCCGCCGAACAGCTCGTCCGCGAGCAGTCGCTGCCCGCTCCGCGCGCGGTCTGGGAGGCGGCCGCGAAGTTCATGGCGGCGCTCGAAGCCGCGGGCGGGTATCTGGCCGAGCGCGCCCGCGACGTCGCCGACGTGCGGGACCGGATCGTGGCCGACCTGCTCGGGGTGACCCCGCCGGGCGTGCCCGAACTGACGGCGCCGAGCGTGCTCGTGGCCCGCGACCTCGCCCCGGCCGACACCGCCGGTCTCGACCCGGAACTGGTCCTCGCGCTGGTGACCGAGGAGGGCGGACCGACCAGCCACACCGCGATTCTCGCGCGGGCGCTGGGAATTCCCGCCGTGGTCGCGTGCTCCGGAGTGCTCGCCGTGGACAGTCCGGGCCTGGCCGTCGACGGCGCCGCCGGAACGGTTTCGCCGTCCGACGACAGCGTGCGCGCCGCGAGCCGGAAGCCGCGCGCGGAATGGGACGGCATCGGCGCACTCGCCGACGGACATCCGGTGAAGCTCCTCGCGAACGTCGGTTCCGCGGCGGACGCCCGCGCCGCCGCGGAAGCGGGCGCGGAGGGAATCGGCTTGTTCCGCACGGAATTCTGCTACCTCGCCGCGTCGGAAGAACCTTCCGTGGACGCACAGCGCGAGGCCTACGCGGCGGTGCTGGCGCCGTTCGCCGGGAAGCCGGTCATCGTCCGGACGCTCGACGCCGGCTCGGACAAACCGCTGGCGTTCCTGGACATGGGCGACGAACCGAATCCGGCACTGGGCGTGCGCGGGGTCCGCGTCGCGTTCGACCGGCCGGAGCTGCTCGACCGGCAGCTGACCGCGATCGCCGGGGCCGCCGCCGACACCGGGGTCGAGCTTTCTGTGATGGCCCCGATGATCGCGGCCGCCGCCGAGGCCCGCTGGTTCGCCGAACGCGCGCGGGCGGCGGGGATCGCCCGGGCCGGCGTGATGATCGAGGTCCCGGCGGCGGCGTTGTGCGCCAAGGAAATCCTCGCCGAGGTCGACTTCGTCTCGCTGGGCACCAACGATCTGGCGCAGTACGTCTTCGCCGCCGACCGGCAGCTCGGCGCGGTCGCCGCGCTCAACGACCCGAGCCAGACCGCGTTGCTGCGCCTCGTCGGCATGGTCGCCGAAGCCGGGGCCGCCGCCGGGAAACCGGTCGGCGTGTGCGGGGAAGCCGCCGCCGACCCGGGACTGGCCCCGGTGCTGGCCGGGCTCGGCGTGACCAGCCTGTCGATGAACTCGGCCGCCCTCGCCGCCGTCGGCGCGACGTTGCGCGCGGCCGACCTGCCCGGCTGCCGCGAAGCCGCCGCCAAAGCCCGCTGATCACGACGCCCGAATCGAGTTCTCCGTCCACTTGCGCAGCCGCGGCGGCACGCGCTTCTCCAGTCCGTAGTTCTCCAGGTGGGCGGAGAACACCTCGTCGAACGCCTGCTGCACGGTCTCGGTGTCCCAGTCCGGCCGCTCCAGGATCGGCTGCTTCAGATACGGCTGCCCCATGACGTGCAGCTGCGGGCCGTTGCACCGGATCAGCTGCCCGGTGATGCCGTGCGAGCCCTCGCCGAGCAGGAACAGCACGAGCGGCGCGATCTTCGCCGGCGTGCGCTCCGGCGGACAGGCCCGCAGCGCGCGTTCGGATTTCCAGACCATCCGGGTGTGCGCCACCGGGCACACGGCGTTGACCCGGATCCCGGAGTCCTCCAGGTCCAGCGCCCACGAGTAGGTCAGCGACGCGACCGCGCCCTTGCTCGCCGAGTACACCCCGAGCTTGCGCTGCCCGAGCGACGCGCCGGAGGAGATGTTCACGATCGAACCGCCGCCGCCCGCGCCGACCATCGCCCGGATCGCGGCCAGCCCGGTGTACATCACGCCGAGCACGTTCACCTCGACCAGCTGGCGGGCCTGCTCCGCGTCGTCCTCCCAGGGCAGTGCCTCGTAGTTCAGCCCCGCGTTGTTGACCAGGCCGTCGATCCGGCCGAACTCGGCGACGCACTGGTCGACGATCGCCTGCGCCTGCGCCGGATCGGCCACGCTGTGGCCGTTCGCGACCGCGCGCCCGCCGTGGCCGCGGATCGTGCCCGCGGTGCGCTCGGCCAAGTCGGCGTCCACGTCGTTGACCACCACCGCCCCGCCCGCGCGGGCGGCGTGCACCGCGAAGGCCTCCCCGAGTCCGCGCCCGGCGCCGGTCACCACCACGGCCTTGTCCTGCAACAGTCTGTCCACGCTCACTCCCCGCTGGTGCGCCCGGCGAGAGGACGGCCGCTCCGCCGGGTCTCTCCCAGTGTTGGGCCATTCGGCCCAGCCGCACCGGGCGACGGCGACGAACGGTGGTCGCGCTGCGCCGAACGAGGAAAGCTGATCAGTGCTACGGATACCCCGCGGCAGGTCAGTCCGAACGGCCCCGCGTTCCGGCCACCGGATTCTTCCCGGCTGTTCACCCTGGTGTGATCGGCGGCATACTGTGGGTGCATGTCCTGGCCGGAGCAGCGAGACTCCTGACCAGGGGCGAACCAGGCGAAGGCACAATGCGGGGACCCGCATTTCACTCGATCGGGGAGGGGGCAGTGGCCATCTCGTGACGACCGAAGCGACCTCTCGGCTTACGGCGCCGCTGCGGAATGTCGAATATCGCGTGCTCTGGGCGGCGGAGGCCATCTCCAGCGCGGGCGACCAGCTGGCGAAGGTGGCGCTGTCCATCCTCGTCTACCACCGCACCGGCTCCGCGCTCTGGGCTGCCGTCGTCTACGCGCTGACCTTCCTGCCCGCGCTCGCCGGCGGGCTCGGGCTGTCGTTCCTGGCCGACCGTTACCCGCGCCGGGCGGTGCTGAGCGTGAGCGCCGGGGCGCAGGCGATTCTGGTCGGGCTGATGAGCCTGCCCGGGATGCCGCTGGCCGCGCTGTGCTTGCTGCTGGTCGCGGTGCAACTGGCCGCATCACCGGCGAACGCGGCGCAGAACGCGATCACCCGCGAGGTGTTCACCGATGACCATCTGTACCTGCGCAGCCAAGACCTGCGCGGGATCACCACCAACACGGTGCAGCTGCTCGGCCTGGCCGGCGGCGGCGTGCTGGTAACGGCCGTGGGCACGTCGTGGGCGCTGGCGATCGACGCGGTGAGCTTCGCGGCGGCTTCGGTGCTCGTGCGGGTGTGGGTGCGCGACCGGCCGGCCGCCGGCGGCGACCACAGCACCTGGTTCTCCGCGACGCGCTGGGTGTTCGGGCAGCGCAAACTGCGCGTGCTGATCGCGTTGTCATGGCTCGTCGGGCTGGCCGTGGTGCCCGAGGGACTGGCCGCGCCGCTGGCCCAGCAGCTGAACGCGCCGTCCGCGGCGGTCGGCTGGCTGCTCGCCGCCGACCCGCTCGGCTTCGTCGCCGGGGCCTATCTGCTGTCGAAATTCGCGTCCGCCGGGGTCCGGCAGCGGCTGCTCGGCGTGCTCGCGACGACGTCGCTGGCCTTGCTCGCGCTCTTCCTGCTGCAGCCGAATCTGGCGGTCGCGCTGGTGCTGCTCGCGCTCGCCGGTGCGATGGGCGCCTACATCATCACCGTGACCGCGACGTTCTCCACCTGGGTGCCGAACGAACTGCGCGGCGGAGCCGGCGGTCTCTACCGCACGGGGCTGCGCGTCGCGCAGGGCATCGGGGTGGCTCTCGGCGGGGTGGTCGCGCAGGCGACCGGTTCCGCGGTCACCGCCATCGCGCTGGCCGGGCTGGCCGGCGTGGCGCTGGCGATCCCCACCGCGTTCTCGTGGACCCGGGTGCGGCACGCGGTCGCGGCCGGGGCCTGATCGTGGGTTGCCGAAGGGAACAGTGGCCGGGGTCGAAGCACCGGCCGAAAGAGTCCGGATACGCCGGACGGGAAGTCGTTTCACGCTTCACGGTCACGCACGGAACACACCTCCGTTCGCATTGTCACGAATCCGCCATGGATCGGTCACGGAACTCACGCTTCACGGTCACGCACAGCTGTCCACCTCCGCTCGCTGACAATTCATCGGAAAATGACAACAGCTCGATTCACGCCTCGCGGTCGCGCACGGGAAAACACCTCACTCGGGGGGACGGCGGGGACTTCTCCTCCGCAATTTACTTCATGGATGGAGCAGTTGTCGCGGAAGGCGTCTCCGGGTTCGGAGACTACGACCGAATACAGCGTTCGAAGTCGGTGAGTGAGATGATACCGGCAACTGATAACGACGCAGAACCGGGAACCTTCCGGGAACCGCATCCGACACCGGAGGAGGCACGGCCCGATGCCCGGAACCGAACCGGCGCGCGGTGAACGCCGCGGCCCCGGGGAGGAACCGCCCGCCGCGACGGGCTTCGCCGGACGGCTGCGCGCACTGCTCGCCGCGAACCCCGTTTCCTCGTGGGATCTCTGGACGAAACCGCGCCGGATGGTCGCGTTCCTGCTCGCCTGGGACGCGATCGCGGTGGCGCTGCTGGCCTTCGGCGTCATCGCGTCGCCGAGCCCGGATGTCGTGGACTGGGGCCGGTTCGCGATCCTCGCCGGGTGCGCGACGGTGCACATCCAGCTCACCCGGCGGCAGGAGGAACGGCGGCGCAACCGGGTCACCGCCGTCCACATCGACCTGACCGGCATCTGGGTGTTCCCGGCCGCGCTGCTGCTGCCGATCCCGCTGACGCTGCTGCTGATCGCGCTTCTGCGCGTACAGCGGTGGTTCAACTCGCGGCGACCGCCGCACAAGTTCGTGTTCACCTCGTTCACGCATGCGGTGTCGGCACTGCTCGCGCACCACCTGTACCAGAATTTCGCGTCCGCCGAACTGGCCCGGCTCTCGCCCGCGAACTCGTTGCAGGTCTTCGGGATCCTGATGCTCGTCGGCTTCTGCTACGCGGCCCTGCAGGCGGTCGTGATCGGCGGCCTGCTCGCCCTCGGCGGCACGTCCGCGCCCACGCTGCGCAACGTCTTGGGCACCAAGGACGACAACCTGCTGGAGCTCTCGACGATCAGTCTCGGGACCATCGCGACGATCCTGCTCGTGAACATCCCGCCGGCGATCGTGCTCCTCGTGCTCATCACCGTGCTCGGCAACCGGCTGGCGGAAATCAACCAACTGCAGTCCGAAGCGCGCACCGATCCGAAGACCGGGATCTTCAACGTGCGCGGGTGGTCGGAGTCCGCGGAGCGCGCGCTGGCCCGGTCCGCGCGCGGCGGAGAAGCCTTGGCACTGCTGATGATCGACCTCGACCACTTCAAGTGGATCAACGACACGTACGGCCATCCGGCGGGCGACGACGTGCTCCGCACGGTCGCGCAAACTCTCGACGAGATAACGCGCCCGAAGGACATCATCGGCCGCTTCGGCGGCGAGGAGTTCCTCATCCTGCTGCCCGATGCGGACAGCACGGCGGCGAAGGTGACCGCGGAACGAATCCGTACCGCGATCGCCGATCAGCGCATCGTGACGACCGACAAACGCGGCGGTTCCGCATTGATCACCGGCCGCACCGCGTCCATCGGGGTCGCATTGCTCGCGGTGAATGGAACGACGCTGGAACAGTTGCTGCAAGCCGCCGACGCGGCCGTCTACGCGGCGAAGGAAGGCGGCCGGAACCAGGTGCGCTTCGCGGATGCGAATCTGCCGTCCGAGTGATCCACAATTCCGCTCATCGGCACTGTTTGCGATTAATCGCGAAACCGATTCAGCAACTGTCCGCGACGGCCTCCGTCCCGTTCCTCCGCCGGATTGGGCCGCCGGGTTAATTGTCGGCCGGACCGCTAACCGCACCGGCCGGTTTTCGGGGCGGATCGACGCCCGCGAGGATTGCCGAACCCGGATGGCGCGGGACCGGAAATCCGGTCCCGGCTGCCGCGGACTCGACCGCGAGCCCCGTCCCGGATCGGGCCGCGCCAGCGGGCCCGGCTCGCGAAGGGCGAAGGTTCGTGCGGGAAACTCCACGGGCTCAGCACCCCCGGCGCCCACCGCGGCGCCCAGCGCGACCGGCCCCAGTTCAGGCCGCCCGGGGGTTACCCCCCACCAGGTGAGGGGGACGGCCGCCTGCCGGATCGCGCGCCGGGCTGGCACCCTGGTGCGCATGCCAGCCACCGACGACCGTGCCCCGGCCGCCGTTCGCGTTCGCCGACCCTGGTCGACGTCCGGCTGGCTGCTGCTCGTCCTGCTCGTGGTGTTCGGGTTCGGCCTGATCGCCTCCCGGCCCGCCTCCCCGCCCGAGCAGGGCCCGCCGACCGGCGGCGTGCTCGCCGCGCGGAACGCGGTCGAGGCGCTCGCCCACCCGGACGGGCAAGCCACCGCGCTGGCGCTCCTGCCCAAGGACTTCACCGCGGTCACCGGCGTGAAGCCCGGCGCGCTGCCCGCCCGCGACGGCACCGTCCGCGCGGCGCACCTCGACGGCGGCTGCTCCGCCCCGTGGGGCGACGACAACACGAAATGGGACTTCTCCGTCCCGTGCAAGGCGCACGACCTCGGCTACGACCTGCTCCGCTACGCCAACGACAAGGGCCACCCGCTCGACCAGTCGGCCCGGGCCGCGCTCGACGACCGGCTCGAGCAGGACATGCACCGCACCTGCGAGCTGAACCCGATGGGCTCCGAGCGCACCTGCCAGCTCGTCGCGTCGGTGTTCACCAGCGGCCTGGTGCTCAACTCGTGGCACCAGCGCTGGGGCCCGCCGGTCGGCGACCCGATCGGCCCGATGGTCGCCGGGGTCCTGGTCATCGGCTGCCTGCTCGTGATGCGCCTGCGCGGCTGGCACGCCGCGCGCCGCACGACCCCGCGGCCGCGGCTGCCTCGCGGCGTCCCCCGGCCCTGGGCCGTGCTCGGCATCGCCGGAGCGGTGCTGCTGATGCTCGGCGAATCCGCGACCGCACTGGCCGACTGGGCGGGCGCGCCGGAACCGACCTGGTGGCCGCTGACCTGGCTGACCCAGCTCACCCCGCTGCTGTTCTTCGCCGGCGGGCTCGCCAACGCGGCGGGCTGGCGGGCCGAACGCGGCCGCGGTTACCGGCATTACCTCGCCGAACGGTCCAGCCCGCTGCTGCGCCCGGCGCTGATCTTCGCCGTGGTCGCCCTGATCGTGCCGCTGGCGCTGGAACTTCTCGGCATCCCGGCCGGGACCAACGCCACCGTCATGCGGATCGCGTTGCACCCGCTGTGGCTGCTGGGCGTCTACCTGCTGACCGTCGTCGGCGCGCCGATGCTGCTCGCGGTCTACCGCCGTACGCGGCTGTGGTCAGTCGCGGCGCTGACCGCCGTTGTCGTCGCCGGAGAACTCGCCGCGAGCTGGACGGACGTCTCCTGGCCGCGGTACGCCGCGACACTCGCCTTGGCGCTCCTCGCGCAACAGGTGGCGTTCGCGTACGCCGATGGCGTCCGGCTTCGCCGCCCAGTGCTCGCTGTCACAGCCGTAGGCGGCGTCGCGGCCCTCGCGGTCGCAGTGTTCGCCTTCGACGTTTCGCCGGTGCTGCTCGGCAACCCGGGCGCGCCTGCCGCGCTGTCCGCGCGGCCGTGGACCGTGCTGCTGCTGGGCGCGTCGCAGCTCGGCCTTGTCGGGCTCCTCGCGACGCCACTGCGGCGCTGGGCCGCACGCGACCGGGTCACCCGGACCGCGGCGCTGATGCTGCGTGCCCCGATGAGCCTGTACCTGGCGTTCCTCGCCGCCATGCTGCTGCTCGTCGCGGTGGTGTACCTGCCCGGCCCGATCGCGAACGGCCTGAGCTGGCTGCTGCGGCCGCGGATGCTCGCCGCGGTGGCCCTGCTGCTCGTGCCGGCGGCGCTGGTCTTCTGGTGGTTCGAACGCCACCCGGGCAAGCCCGGCAAGGCCGCCGAAGCGCCCGCCGCCCCGCTTCCGCACATCCCGGCCGGCCGCCGCTCAGTGCTGCTCACGCGAGCAGCCTCGACCCTGGGGATCGGCTACGCGACGCTCGGCGTGTTCGGGCTCGCGCTGGCCCGGTTCGGCGCCGAAGCCGCGGACGCCGACGTGCTCGGCTTGCGGCTCGACCCGGTCCAGAGCCTCGTGCACCTTCTCCTCGGCGTGTTGCTGCTGCACGCCGTCCGGACCGGCGGAGCGGCGACCTCGGCCGCGACGTGGTTCGCCGCCGCGCTGACCTGCGTCCCGTCGCTCGTGGCCGCCGCCGGCGGCGAAACGCACGGCTCGGCGATCGTGGTCCTGCACCTCATCACCGCGGCATTCGCGCTGGTCGGAGCGGGATCGTGCCTGGTTCCGGCGAGGCAGCCGGCCACCGCGACCCCCTGAAGCGCGACACGCGTACCGCCGACCGGGCGAAACTGCTTCGGATACCGGAACATGGGTGGTGCACACCACACCGCCCGGGGGAGGTGCGAATCCGTCGCAACCCCCGCCCGGCACCATGCGTCTCCAGAACCGGACGACCAGAACGACGAGAAGGAGCCGGCCCGTGGACTACCCGCCTCGGAACGGGCAAGGCGATCGCCGCCCCGCCCGCTCGTGGCAGGACCAGCCCGGCCGGGGACAGCCGCGGCGGCCCGGACCGCCGCCCCGCTCGCGGCGCGAACCGCCGGCGGCGGGTCCGCCTCGTCGTTCCGGACCGCCCCCGCGCCGCCCGCGCCGGGGGTCCCGGCGCGGTGGCCTGCGCAGCGCGAAGATCGCCCTCACCGTGGTGTCGCTGCTGGTCATGGGACTCACCGGGTACGCGTGGGCGTCGCTGCAAGGGCTGGTCAACGGGCTGAACTACTCCGACGTGATCGGCGAGGGCGGAGGCGGCGACAAGCCCGCCGACGGTGCCCGCGACATCCTCCTGGTGGGTCTCGATAGCCGCACCGACGCGCAGGGCAACCCGCTGTCGCCGGAACTGCTCGCCCAGCTGCGCGCGGGCGAATCGGACGGCGAGCTGAACACCGACACGCTGATCCTGGTGCACATCCCGAACGACGGCAGCAAGGCCGTCGCGCTCTCGCTGCCGCGCGACTCGTACGTCGACATCCCGGGCTACGGCAAGCACAAGATCAACTCGGCGTACGCCAGGGCGATGCTGCAGGCGCGCAAGGACCTGCAGGCCCAAGGCGTCACCGACCCGAAGGAACTCGACGTCAAGGCCAACCAGGCCGGGGCGCGGCTGCTGATCGCGACGGTCCAGGAGCTGACCGGGTCCACGATCGACAACTACGCGGCCATCAACCTGCTCGGCTTCAGCGACATCACGAAAGCCATCGGCGGCGTGGACGTGTGCCTGAAGGACAACGTCGACGACGAGTACTCCGGCGCGAAGTTCACCAAGGGCCAGCACACCATCGACGGGGTGGAGGCGCTGGAGTTCGTCCGGCAGCGGCACGGCCTGCCGCGCGGCGACCTCGACCGCGTGGTGCGCCAGCAGGTGTTCATGGCGGGCATGGCGCGCAAGATCCTCTCCGCGGGCACGCTGACCGACCCGGGCAAGCTCAACTCGCTGGTCGACGCCATCAAGAAGTCCGTGGTGCTGAACCAGAACTGGGATATCTTCAACTTCGCCCAGCAGATGAAGGGCCTCACCGGCGGGCAGCTGGAGTTCCGCACCATCCCGGTGGACAACGTCGAGTACCACACCCCGACCGACGGCGTCGCGATCAAGGTCGACCCGGCGAAGGTGAAGGCTTTCGTGCAGGGCCTGACCGGCCCGCAGGCCGGAGCCGACGGCGCCCCGGCGCAGCAGCAACCGCCGAAGCCGGACGAGTCGCACAAGGACACGACGGTCGACGTGCGCAACGCCTCGGACCGCACCGGTCTGGCGGCGAGCGTGTCCAAGCAACTGGTGGACAAGGGTTTCACCGCGGGCGACACGGACAACGCGTCCTCGCGGAAGACGACTGTGATCTGGGTCCCGAGCGGCGGCGAAGCGGCCGGGCAGGCGGTCGCCGACGCGCTCGGCACCAAGGCGACGGTGCAGGAAGACAAGAGCGTGCCCAAGGGCCACGTTCGGGTGTATCTCGGTTCGGACTACCAGCCCGCCGCCGGCGCGTCGAGCGGGACCGGTGCGGCGCAAGCGCCCCCGGCGCAGCAGCAGTCCGCGCCGCCGTCGTCGCCGTCGGGTCCGGCACCCTCGGGTCCGGGCAGCGACGACCAGCCGATCACCGCGGACGGGGTGCCCTGCGTCAACTGACGCGTTGCTCCATTCGGGGCAAGTCGAAGTTTTTCCCGAAACTCGCGTAATGAGCGGCCGCTTCGGCACTTTCACCACCGGGACGCAAGCCCGCGTCCGCGAAGTTGGTTGAGGGGCAGGGGCCGTGATCGACGCTGAGCACTACCAGCGAGTGCTGGGAGACGAGCTGCGCAAGCTCAGGCGTGGCCGGGGATGGACGCGCAAGGAGCTGAACGCGCATCTGCAGAGCGAAATCTCGCTGCAGACACTGGCGACGTACGAACTGGGCACGCGGCAGTGTTCCGTGGTGCGCTTGGTCGAACTGTGCCTGGCGATGGACGAGCTTCCGCAGGATTTGCTGGCGAAGGTGCACAGCCGGGTCTTCACCGAGGAACCGGGGAGGGTCCGCGTGGACCTGCGCCGGGTCGTCGCGGAGGCGGGTCCGGAGCTGACTCCGTTGCGGCGCTGGGCAGAAGGACGGTTGCGGCAGAGCGGAGTCGCGCTGCCGGCGCCGTCCGCCCGTGCGGGCGCCGCTTCGGGGCCGTCCGTTCCTGGACCGGGAACCGCAAGCCCCCCAAGCCCTTCCGCCCCCGCGGGCTCGGGCCAGCCCGCTTCGAGCGCCTCGACCGACGAGGTGTCGTTCGACTTCGCCGCTCTGGAACGGATGGCCGAACTGTGCGGCCTTCCGACGGCTGAGCTGGTTTCGCACCTGCGCAAGCTCGCTCCGGCCTGACCCGCGCCCACTGACCACGAGGGGGACCTTCGCGACTCCTCCCCTGCCGCGAAAGTCCCCCTCGTACTCCGTACCCTCCGCGCGACTCAGTCCGCGCAGGTTCCTTTCCGCTCAACGACAACGCTGCCCACGCCCGGCCAACGTCCACAGTGGAGCGCCCGCTTCCGCTGAACGCTGCCCTCCTGGACTACGAGGGGGACTTTCGCGACTCCTCCCCTGCCGCGAAGGTTCCCCTCGTACTTGGCAGTCCACTGTGGATTGCCGCCCCGAGACCACGAGGGGGACTTTCGCGGCTCCATCCCCCGCCGCGAAGGTCCCCCTCGTGCCGGCTCACCCGAGCAGTTCGTAGTCCTCCCGCCGCACCGTCCGGGTGTCCAGCCAGTAGCGCCAGGTGAAGCCCGGCCACAGCGTCCGGTTCACGCCTTTCGCGTCCAGATACCAGCTCTTGCAGCCGCCCTGGGTCCAGATGCCCTTCGCCAGTTTCCGCTGCACCTGCGCGTTGAACCGCTCCTGCACGTCCTCGCGCGGGTCCAGCGCGCGGTCGCCGGCGAGCCGCAATGCCTGCGCGATATAGGAAATCTGCGCCTCGATCATGAAGACCACCGAGTTGTGGCCCAGCCCGGTGTTCGGCCCGAGGAGGAAGAACAGGTTCGGGAAGCCGTTGACGGTGATCCCGAGGTGCGTCCGCATCCCCTCGCTCGCCCACTCCTTGGCGAGGTTCCGCCCGTCGCGGCCGACGATCTCGAGGTTGTCGAACGCGTCGGTCACGTGGAACCCGGTGCCGTAGACGATCGCGTCGACCTCGTGCTCGACGCCGGCCTGGTCGACGATGCTGTGCTCGCGCACCTCGGCGACGCCGTCGGTGACCACGTCGACGTTGTCGCGAGCCAGTGCCGGGTAGTAGTCGTTGGAGATGAGCACGCGTTTGCAGCCCATCGTGTAGTCCGGGGTCAGCTTGGCGCGCAGCTGCGGATCCTTCACCGCGCGGTCGATGTTGCTCTTCGCGAGCCGCTGCCCGATTTTCATGATCCACGGCTGGCCGTTGAAGCCGATCGCGCGTGCTTCCAGGGTCCAGTAAAGGAAATTCCGGTACAGCCGCTGCGCCGGCGGCACCGCGCGGAACAGCCCGCGCAGCCAGCCCGGCATGTCGCGGTCGGCCTTCGGCATCACCCACGGCGGCGTGCGCTGGAACAGCGTCAGCTCGGCCACCTGCGGCGCGATCTTCGGCACGAACTGGACCGCGCTGGCCCCGGTGCCGACCACGGCGACGCGTTTGCCGGCGAAGTCGAAGTCGTGGTCCCACTCGGCGGAGTGGAACGCCCGGCCCTGGAAGCGCTCGATGCCCGGCAGGTCGGGGATCATCGGCCGGTGCAGCGCGCCGACGCCCGCGACCAGCGCCGGAGCCACGAACTCGTCGCCGCCGCGGGTGCTGACGTGCCAGCGGTTCTCCTCGGCGTCCCAGCGCGCGCCGGTCATCTCCTGGCCGAAGCGGATGAAGCGGCGCAGGTCGTATTTGTCGGCGACCCCGCGCATGTACTCGTAGATCTCCGGCTGCGGCGAGTAGGCGCGCGACCAGCCGGGGTTCTGCTCGAAGGAGAAGGAGTACATGTGCGACGGGATGTCGCACGCGCAACCGGGGTAGCTGTTGTCGCGCCAGGTCCCGCCGACGTCGTGCGCCTTCTCGAGCACCACGAAGTCGTCGCGGCCGTCCTTGCGCAGCTGAATCGCCATGCCGAGCCCGGAGAACCCGGTGCCGACCACGATCACGCCGGTCTCGGTGCGGTTGCCCATGCGTCCTCCCGTTAACTGTTACCCGAAGTCCAGCTTACTCGGAGTAGGTTACTGGCGGTAGAGTGTGCGGCATGACCACCGCCAAGCGCAAGCGCATGCCCCGAGCCGAGCGGGAACGGCAGATGATCGAGGTCGCCGAGCAGGTCTTCGGCGAGCGCGGGTACGCGATGGCGTCGATGGACGAGATCGCCGACCTGGTCGGGGTGTCCAAGCCGATGCTCTACGAGTACTTCAACTCGAAAGAGGGCCTGCTGCTGGCGTGCATCCGGCAGTCGCGGGCGGCGCTGCAGGAGGCCACCGAGCAGTCGATCGTCGGCGCGGAGTCCGCGGAGGAGGCGCTGCGGCGCGGGCTGCTGGCGTTCTTCGTGTTCATCCGCGAGCGTCGCCAGGCCTGGTCGCTGCTGCGGCACGAGATGGCCTTGATCGGCACGCCGGCCGCGGACGAGATCGAGGAAACCCGCCGCCAGCAGACCGACCTGATCACGGCGTTGATGAGCGGTTACTTCGACAGCGAGGACACCCTGCGCGCCGAAGCCTCGGCCGAGTTCGTCGTCGGAGCGTGCGAGCGGCTGGCGATCTGGTGCGAGCGTTTCCCGGAAGTCACCCCGGAGAAAGCCACCGAGTACGCGATGGATCTGCTGTGGGCCGGGTTGTCACAGCGAGCGATCTAACGTGCACGTGAAGACGACCGTGCATTAGGCCATTCGGTCGTCACTCAGCGCACATCTCGTCCCGTTACTTGTGACACAGAGTTTTCTTGGGGTATCGATGACACGGTAGAAAGACACACTGAGTGTCGCGCCAGCGGCCGGCGAGCAGGAATCGCGTCATGAGTTTGCGGTGGCCGGGTCTCGACCTGTGACGCATGCTGATGACGAGAGGGGTGAGGCAGTGGTGGAAACGATCACGGCGACGTACAAGCACGACAACGACGACTGGACGATCACCGTCAGCGGCCGCGGCAAGGAGCTGACCGGCAAGGCGCCGGGCATCATCGCCGCCCGCGACCGGGCCGACCAGCTCGTGGAGAAGCTCGCCCCGAACGAGCGACCCACGGTCGTGCACCTGCTGAACGGCAACGCACTGGAGTTCACCAGCGCGTACATGGCCGCCCGCCTCACGCTGCCGGAGATCGAACCGCTGGAAGTCCCGCCGTCGGGCGGCGCCAAGGCGGCCAAGGAGTCCTCTTCGGACGCTTCGGGCTCTGGCGCGGACAAGGCCGAGGCTCCCGCGGCTGGCGCGGCTGGGTCGACTGACTCGGCTGGCGCGGCTGGCTCGGAGAAGGACAAGGCCGCCAAGCCGGCGCTTCCGCCGAGCAAGCAGCTCCCGAAAGAGGTCGAAGACCGCAAGCCCGACGAGGCGAGCCGCCCGGGTGTGACAGCGGGCGCGTCGGCCACGCCTCCGGTCGCACGCGCCTGACCCCTCGCCAGCTTTTCCTGTACAGCTCGCTTCGTGGCGGGCTGATTCGCCCGGTGCGGGCTGGTTTCGTCGCTGGTCCAGCCTTCACTGGCCGATTTCGCCGCCGGTTCGCCCTTCGTGGCCCGGTCTCGTCGGTTCGCCCTTTTACGGGCCGATCTAGCCGCTAGTTCGCTCTTCGCAAAGTGGTCATGCCGCCGGTCCAGCCCTTCGCGGGCCAGTCCTGCCGCTGGTTCGCTTTCCGGGCCGGTCTAGCCGCTGGTCTGGCCTTCGCGAGCTAGCGAGCCCCGTTCGCGTCCTCTTCGCGCATTGCATGACAGTGCTCGCGTTCCTGACCGCTGCCCTCCCACGCGGCGACCTCGCCGTCACAAGGGAGCTTCGGCATCCCACGGCCCTTGAGTGCCCGTAACCGCTGCCCAGGTCGGACAAAGCGGCCCGCAAACCCCGGCGTCACCCCGAAGGGGTAGCCCGATCCGGCGAACGTGATGCCCCGAACCGCCCCAGGTGGGCGACCGCCAAACAGGTGAGCCCTGGTTCAGTGGCACTTCTCACGAAGTTCACCGGGCGTAACGATCGCAGCTGTCGATGCGCCATCCAGGGACGCACACCGGGACCGCAGCATCCGCGGCCGCGTCAGCACCCGGCGTAACCGCGGGCGCACCCGTCAGCGACTCAGCGGAACAGCTTCCGCACCAGCAGCACGGCCACCAGCACGCCAGCCCCGATCAGCGGGTACTTGACCTTCGGGTTGTCGAGCTTCGCGCGCACGCCGTCCTTCGCCTGCTCGGCGAGTTTCTGCGGGTTGGCTTTCGTGCCCAGCTGGTCGAGGGTCGCCGCCAAAGCGGTCCTCGCCTGCTCGATCTCACGCTCGATGGTCTCGGGGTCGCGAGCCACGTGCCCTCCTCGCCGCAGTCGGACTGTAGGCGGTCCACGGTAGAGGACGCCCCCCGCCCGACGGCCACTGGCCACGCCGAGCGAACCCGAACGTGGCGCGCGCTACGATCAGCCCTGGTTCTTGGGGGCCGTAGCCCAATTGGCAGAGGCACACGGTTTAGGTCCGTGCCAGTGAGAGTTCGAGTCTCTCCGGCCCCACCCTCAGCGGCACTGGATGGCGATTCACTGCAGCACATCCGCCGCGTGCCACAGAACCGCCACGCGGAGACGAACGCGCCGATCACCCGCCCCCGATGGTGAGGGTGATCGGCGCGTGGGCTTGGTCAGCTGTCAGGAACTGGTCTCCGCGGTGCGACACTGTCAGCACATAGGACGGCAGCCCGTCAGGGACGTCGTTGACGGTGAATCCGAGCTGGCAGCCGGTCACGACGTTCTGCCCGTCGAAATAGGTGGTTTGCACCTGTCCGCCGGTGATCGAACCGGTTGCGACCACCTGTCCGGACCGATCGGACACCTTGACGGCAGTTCCGGGCGTGAGATCCGAGTACCCGCCGGTCCCTTGGCAGTCGGAGTCAGTTCCTCCGGTGCCGCTCGACCGCACCCCTGACGGGCCGCTTTCGATCGTGAGGACACCGGTCAGCATGAATGTGTTCTTAGGCAAGGGGATCGACCCGGGCGAGATGAATGCCGTCGCGTTCGGCTCCGTCACGACGTAGGTGACCGTGGCGGTGGCCGCAATGGCGAGCGCCAAGGCGCCGACGCCGACCATAAGGCGAGTACTCGTCATCACGCCCTCCAGTTCGAGCGACTGTCCTGGCAAGTCGCGGTCGGCAGGTGGCGCGTTACCGCTGCACCGCCGAGCTGAACCAGATGCCGCTGACGCGGAAAGGGCAGGAGACACGTTCCGCAGGGGACAGCGGACTCTTCCACACCGAAGGAAGCGGTCAAGGGCGTCGCGTAGTCGCGCCGGGACCGACATGGATCCGGGTCTTACCCCACGTAAGTCAGATAGAACCTTACTCAGATGGACAGTCCTGCCCGGCTAACTTCCGTCCGCCGCGTCCGTCGCCACGCGCCGCGGCCACTCGGGAAGCTAACTGTTCCCGAGTCCGGGACAACGCCGCGATCCGTTCGTCCAGCACCGCCAGCCGACGGTCCACCAAGGCCACCGCGCTTGAGGACAATCGTCGCGAGGGCAGGTCTCCTTGCAGGCACGAGCCCAACGGCCGGATGTCTTCCATGGTGAGCCCCGAATCGAGCAGGTAGCGGATGTTCGCCACCCGCTCGATCGCGGACTCGTCGTATCGCCGGTACCCGTTGTGGGAGCGGGCCGCGGTCAGCAGGCCCTGCTCCTCGTAGAACCTCAGCGCCCTGGTCGTCACGCCGGTGGCCTTCGCCAGCTCTCCGATCCGCACCGACCCGAGCGTACGCCGCTAAGCGATCACTGCGCCGCCGTCGACGGGGAGGACGACTCCGGTCAGGTACTCGGCGGCGGGGCTGGCCAGGTGGACGATCCAGTGCGCGACTTCTTCCGGTTGGGCCAGGCGCCGCAGCGGCACCATTTCCCGCAGGGTTTCGTGCTGGGACTGGGCTTGTTCGGCGGTCAGGCCTTCGCGGGCGTAGATCTCGGTGGCGACCGGGCCGGGGGCCACTGCGGTGACGCGGATGCCGCGCGGGGCGAGTTGTACTGCCCAGCTTCGGGTCAGCGAGTCCAGCGCGGCTTTCGTCGCCGCGTAGAACTCTCGGCCGGGCATCGGCCATCCGCGTTGGCCGATCGCGGTCGTCACGTTGACGATCGCGCCCTTGGCTTCGCTCAGGTGCGGCAGCGCGGCCTGCACCAGGTAGACCGGTGCGAGCAAGTTCGTCGCCACCACCGCGTCGAACGCGCCGGGTTTGATCTCGCCCAGCGCGGCCGGATCGACGATGCCGGCGTTGTTCACCAGCACGTCGATCCGGCCGAATTCGGCGAGCGCGGCAGCGGTGATCGCCTCGGCGGCGCCTGGCTCCGTCAGGTCGGCGGCGAACGGGCGGATCCGCGGGAAGCCCGCCGCGGTTTCGGCGAGCCGCTCCGCCGTCCGGCCGACGACGAGAACGTTCGCGCCTTCCCGGGCGAACTCGCGTGCGGTGACCTGCCCGATGCCCGTTCCGCCGCCGGTGACGATCACGGTCTTGCCGGGAAACT
The DNA here is from genome assembly GCF_000411975.1 of Amycolatopsis orientalis DSM 43388. Lineage (GTDB taxonomy): Bacteria > Actinomycetota > Actinomycetes > Mycobacteriales > Pseudonocardiaceae > Amycolatopsis > Amycolatopsis orientalis_D. Next base: position 29,783 of record NZ_ASXG01000064.1, on the reverse strand, counting down.
GTCCTTCACTCATGGCATCCGACGCTAAACATTGCCGTATGCGTGAAGGTCAAGCCGATCAGCGCACGCGGTCGTAAACCAGGGCCACTTCGCCGAGATCGCCGGTCTCCTGGAGCGCGACTGTCCACTTGGTACCGGGCAGGCCGTCGTCGAACAGACGCGGGCCGCCGCCGGCGATCTGCGGGCAGATGATCAGATACAGCCGGTCGATCAGGTCCTCGGCCAGCAGCGCTTTGATCACGCTGACACTGCTGTTGACCAGAATGTCGCCCTCGCCGTCCGCTCTGAGCGAGGCGACGACCTCGGCGGCGGGTGCGTTCACGATGCGCGTGTGTTCCCACGGCGGCTCGGTGAGCGTGCTCGACAGGACCACCTTTTCCGTGTCCACCAACCATTTCGCGTAACCGCGGTCGCGCGGGTCGGCGTTCTCGTCGTCGGCGACGCTCGGCCAGAAGCCCAGGAAGCCTTCCGCGTTGCGGCGGCCGAGCAGCGCGGTCGTCGCGTTCTCCCAGATGCGGGTCAGCTGGTTGCGGGCGGTCTCGGTGGTGACGTAGGGGATGATCGCGCTCATGTCGCCGGGGCCTTCCGGACCGTGGTAGCGGCCGTCGAGGGTCAGGGCGAGGTTGGCGGTGACACGACGCTCGGTCATGACTGGGTGTCCTTTCGGGTGATGACTTCGGTGAGGTGGTCGAGGACCTGTCCCCAGCCGGTTTCGATCCCGGCGATGGCGGACACGGCCTCGACCGTCGTGGCGCTGATTTCCAGACCCAGCCGCAGCCGGGTGCCGCCGTTCGCCGCCGCGGCGAGGGCGAGGTCGTAGTGGCCGCTGAACGCGACGGCTCCGGCCGCGTCCAGCACCGACAGGTCGAACCCGAGCCGCTCGTTCGCGTGCGCGGCCCGGACCTGCCCTTCCGAGCGGTAAGTGCCCTCGGCGTCGCGGTAGACGAGAACGACGCGCCCGCCCGGCTCCGGTTCGAGGACACACTCGGCGACAGTCAGGGACGGCGGGGCCCACCACGACGCCAGCAGTCCGGCGTCGGTCCAGTACCGCCACACCGTTTCCGGCGGTGCCGGCACTACGCGCTCGAAGGAGAACGTGCGGCCGTCGGCCCAGCGATCCCGGTCCGCGACCGCGGTGTCGGCTTCGATCGCCGCGCGGTAGCGGTCGAGCACGTCGCGCTCCCCCGCGTGCGCTTCGATCGTCGCGGCCAGCTTGTGCAACTGGTCCGCGAATTCCCGCAGCGGAGCCGCTTCGGCCGCGTAGACCCGCCGCTGCCCCAGCGGGGCCATGGTGACCAGGCCGGCGCGGGCGAGCGTCTGCAGGTGCTTGGTCGTCTGCGGCTGCCGCAGCCCGGTCAGCTCAACCAGTTCGCCGACCGATCGCGGCCGGTCCGCGAGCAGTTCGAGCAGCCGCCACCTGGTGGTGTCCGCGAGTGCTGAGGCGATCCCGTCCATGCGGAGAAGTATTCATCACACAGAATATTCGTGTCAAGGAATTCTTTTCGCCGCACCTCAGCCGGGCAGCAACCGGGCGGCGAGATTGCGGACCGCCAAGCCCCGCTTCGTGCGCGGGACCAGCATCGATGCCGCCGCACCGACCCCGCGCTGCTTGGGCTTCACCCGCGCTCGATGGCTCGCCTCGTAGCGCGCGAACGCCTCGGCGGGAGTGCCGTCCGCGAGCGCCGCGGCCAGGGTGTGCGCCCCGACGATCGCGAGACTCGAACCGTCGCCGAGCAACGAGACGCACGACGCGGCATCGCCGACCAGCGCGACCCGGCCGTGCGACCATCGAGGCGGATCGACCACCGCGACCGCGTCGAAAAACACGTCGTCGGCCGCTTCGAAGCGCGCCAGCAACTCCGGCACCCGCCAGCCGAGACCCCGGTAGGCGCTGGGCACGATTTCCTTGCCCTGCCCCGGATCCGCCGCGCGGAAGATGAACGCGACCCCGGAATTCCCGCGCACCGGATGGATCGCGACGAGCCTGCCTGGGGTGTTCAGCAGGACCACGTCCTCCGGATAGTCGGACGGCTCGCCGAGCGACACCGTCCCGACGTACAACCCGGCGTGCCGGACGAACCTCTCCTCCGCGCCGAACACGAGCCGCCGCACCGCCGAGTGCACGCCGTCCGCGCCGATGACCAGGTCGAACCGGCGCGGAGCAGCGTACTCGAAGGTGACGTCGACCCCGCCGGCGTCCTGCTGCAACGCGGTGATGGTGTCGCCGAAGAGAAGCTCAGCGTCGTCGCGCGCCGCTTCGTACAACGCGGAGGCGAGGTCAGCTCGCGGGACCTCGATCTCCTTGCCCGCCGCCATCCGCACCGTGGTCACCGAACGGCCGCCCGCGTCGAGCACTCGCAGTCGCCGCGCGTGCGTCGCGACCTCACGCAACCGCGGCACGACCCCCATCGCGCCGGCTACCTCCATCGCGCCCGCGCGGACGTCCACCGGGTTGCCGCTGCTGCGCTGACCGGCCGCCTGTTCCACGACGGTCGGCCGGAAACCGTTGCGCGCCAACCAGAACGCCAGCGTCGAGCCAGCGATCCCGGCACCGCACACGAGCACGTCACGAGTCATGCCCTCGACGGTATCCGCACTAAGTGCAAATCTGCAATCAGTGCTGATTTGCATTCAGTGCCATATACTCGCGCCATGTCGCTCCGTGAACGCAAACGCGCCCGCACCCGCCAAGCCCTGATCGACGCGGCTGCGGACCTTTTCGAGCGCAACGGCTACGACGAGACGACCATCGCCGACATCGCCGCCGCCGCCGAGATCGGCACGCGCACGTTCTTCAGTTACTTCGCCAGCAAGGAAGATCTGCTGTTCCCGGACGCCGAGAGCCGGGTACAGGCGCTGCTCGAGGCGCTGGCGAACCGCGCCCCGGACGACCGGCCGATCGACCTGCTGGTGCGCGTCCTCGTGGACGGCGGCGAGGTCAGCGACGACATCATCGGCAAGCTGACCCCGCTGCGGATGCGGCTGGTCCAAACCGTGCCCGCCGTCCAAGGCCGAGCACTGCAGATCCAGTTCGCCGCCGAGCGCCGGATCGCCGAAATCCTTGCCGAAGCCTTTCCCGACGAACTGGACGACCTCAGCGCCCGCACGTTGACCGGCGCGTTCGCCGGTGCGGTGCGCGGCGCGTCGCAGGCCATGCTCGACCGCGACGGCGAACTGCCCCCCGAACAGCGCACCGAAGCGACCCGGCAGGCCATCATGACGACGCTCGCGCCGCTGCTCAAGCGGGACTGACGTGCTCCGCGCACAGGCAAGCCACCCCGGTGTCGATCCATTCGCGGCCTTCCCACTCCGGATGCCGCTTGATCAGTTCGTCCCGCACCTCCGCGAGCACGGTCGCCTCGTCCATTCCGGAATCGCGCCGCCGCCAGGTCTCGTCGCGCAGCAGTTCGAGGTAGCCGCGCAGGTCGTCGAGCAGTTCCGGACCGCTGATGTCGCCGTGACCGGGCACGACGATCTCCGGCCGCTGCTCCGCGAGCTTCCGCATGACCTCGATCCAGCGGATCCCGGACACGTCGGTGTCGTGCGGCGGGAACCACGGGAAGATCGCGAACTGGCCGGTCTCGGCGAGGTCGCCGGTGAACAGCACGCCCGCGTCCGGGACCGTGACGACCTGGTCGCCCTTGCTGTGCGCGCGACCGGTCGCCCGCAGTCGCACGACGCGGCCGCCGAGGTCGAGATCGTGCGACGAGTCGTAGACGACGTCCGGGGCCGGCAGTTCGACGCCCTCCAGCTGTCGCGCGACCGGTTCCCCTAGGCCGCGGAACATCCGCAGGTAGCCGGGGCCTTTCGCGGCGAGGTCGGCCGCCTGCGCGCGGTTGACCAGGTAGGTCGCGGCCCCGGCGAAGGCCTGCGCGCCGAACGCGTGCTCGGGGTGGAAATGCGTGGTGGTCAAGTAAATCCGGCGGCCGCGCGCGTACTCGGCGGCGAACTTCAGCACGGTTTCCGCGTTGCGCGGTCCCATGCCGGTTTCGACGACGAGCACGGAATGCGTCCCGCCGATGACGCCGACGTTCGGCACCAGCTGCACGCCCTGGTTCGGGAGCACGACGAGGTCGCGGGCGAGTTCGCGCACCCGCGAGGTCTGCACGACGGGATCGGGATACGGATAGTCGGCCATCGCCGGGGGCTCCTCAACGCGCGGAATCAGTGACCGTTCCAGTCCAGCCCCGCGCCCGCGCGGTGTCCAAGACCGATCCGCTTTTCCCGATACCGCGCGGGTATTGTCGCTGGTTGTGGACCTCCGTTCGCTCCGGTACTTCGTCGCGGTCGCGGAGGAACGGCACTTCGGCCGGGCGGCGGCGCGGCTGCACATGACCCAGCCGCCGCTCAGCCGTGCGATCAAACAGCTCGAGACCGACCTCGGCGCGACGCTGCTGGCCCGTTCGCCGTCCGGGGTCACGCTCACCGCCGCCGGAACCGCGCTCTACGACGAGGCGCGCACCCTGCTCGCGAGCGCCGAGCAGGCCCGCGCGAGGGTCGCCGCCGCGGCCGGGCCGGGGACGCTCACGCTCGGGACCCTCGCGGACAGCTCGGAACCGGTCGGGATCCGGCTCGCCGGCGAGTTCCGCACCCGGCATCCGGGCGTGCGGATCAGCATCCGCGAGGCCGATCTCACCGATCCGACCACCGGCCTGCGCGCCGGGCTCGTGGACGTCGCGCTCACCCGGATTCCGTTCGACACCACCGGAATCCGCACGCACGTGCTGCGTTCCGATCCGATGGGCGTCGTGCTGCGCGCGGACGATCCGCTGGCCGGACGCGCCGAGGTGCGCCGGGAGGAACTCGCCGACCGGACGTGGTTCCGCTTCCCGGACGGCACCGATCCGCAGTGGCAGGCGTTCTGGAGCGGCGGCGCCGCGGGCGGCCCGGTCGTGCGGACGGTGCACGAATGCCTGCAAGCCGTGCTCTGGAACGGAACCGTCGGGTTGGCCCCGCTCGCGCACTCGTTTCCCGAGGGCGTCGTGACGGTTCCGCTCGCCGGTTGCCCGCCGAGCCGGCTGGTGGTCGCCTGGCGCGAGGACTCGACGCCGCCGCTGGTCCGTTCGTTCGTCGAACTCGCCGTGCGCATCGCCGGGCTCGACGGCCGCGAGACCCCCGCGAACCCGTAGGCTGGGACCCGGACATCGGGGAGGTGTGGGCCGTGCCGGAACGCAATCCGCTGCGGATCCTGCGCAAATGCGCGGACTGGTTCGAGAACCGCGGCGTGTACATCCCCGGCGAGGAAAGCCGCGCGGTCGACCCGGTGCGCGACTTCGGCTGGCTCATGGTCGCCTGGGGCGCCGGGGTCGCGGTGTTCATCCTCTTGTTCGCGTTCGCCGTCTGAATCCCGGCCGACCGCCGTTGACATCGTGGTGACGACTGTCACCCGGCGTGCTCTTTCGATCACGGATCGGCCACGGCTGTACACCAGGTCCGCGTCTTCCGCACCGTGACGGCAATAGTGCCGCCAGAGTGGAGCGGGTCGCCCGGCAACTACGCCGAACGGCACACCGCCCCACCCCGACTGGAGTACCCCCGCGATGGCGCCCGCGCGCACCCCGAAGCTGCTGTTGACCGCCTGCCTGCTGTTCTCCGTGGCAGCCTGCGGCGGCGTCAACGCTCGGGAAGGCTCCGCCGCGATGGGCGTCGGCAACCCGGCGGCGCAGCCCGCGGCCGCGCAAGCCTCCGGCGACCTGCAGTTCGGCGCCAACCACCGCTTCGCCAGCGGCATCACGGTCTCGCTGTCCGCGCCGCAGTCCTTCCAGCCGAGCCCGGCCGCGTACCCGCGCAGTCCCCGCGCGGCGGCCTTCTACATCCAGGTCACGAACAACGGCACCGACCCGTACCGGGTTTCCGGGCTGTCGGTCACCGCCACCGTCGCCGGGAAGCCGGCGAAGCAGGTCGTCGACGCCACGCAAGGGCTCGGCGGGGTCTCCGACGCGGGCAAGGACCTGATGCCGGGCCGGTCCACGCAGCTCACGCTCGCTTTCGCGGTGCCCGCGGACAGCGCCCGGATGGCGGTGCAGGTGCGGCCGAGCACGGGCGAGCCCGCCGTCGTCACGTATTGCGGAGACGCCTGAATTACTCTCGTCTCCATGACCGACCAGCGACTTGCCGTGGGCGACGAAGCGCCCGAATTCACCCTGCCGGACAGCACCGGCAAGAACGTCTCGCTCAGCGACTTCCGCGGCCAGGCCGTGGTGGTGTACTTCTACCCGGCCGCGGGCACGCCGGGGTGCACCAAACAGGCCTGCGATTTCCGCGACAACCTCGCGGAGCTGAACGACGCCGGCTACCAGGTGCTGGGGATTTCGCCGGACAAGCCGGAGAAGCTGGCCAAGTTCGTCGAGGCGGAGAAGCTGACGTTCCCACTGCTGTCCGATGTGGACAAGACGGTGCTGACCGAATGGGGCGCGTTCGGCGAGAAGAAGAACTACGGGCGGATCGTGCAGGGAGTGATCCGGTCCACGTTCGTCGTGGACGCGGAGGGGAAGATCGCCAAGGCCGCCTACAACGTGCGGGCCACCGGGCACGTGGCCAAGCTGATCCGGGATCTGGGGATCGCCGCCTGACGGGTCCTCCGGCCGCGGAGAGACTGGACCGGTCTCTCCGCGCGATCGGTCAGCGGCGGACCGGGTAGCGCAGGTGCAGTACTCGGTCGCCCTGGACCACGTCGGGGTCGTCCAGCAGGTGCTGCGCGTCGACCGAGCCGAAGTAGCGTTTGCCGGAGCCGAAAACGACCGGGGCGACGTCCATGCGCACCTCGTCCACCAGGCCAGCGGCGAGCACCTGGCCGCCGACGTCGCCAGCGGCGACCTCGACGATGCGGTCGCCCGCGAGCTCCTGGGCCTTCGCCACGGCTGCCTCGACGCCGTCGACGAAGTGGAACGGCGCCGCGGAGTCCCAGCCTTCGGGCGCGGAGCGGTGGGTCACGACGACTACGTGGTCGATTCCGCTCGGCGGTTTCCCGTCCCAGCCGTCCGTCAGGTCGAACACGCGGCGGCCCGCGATGGTGACGCCGATCTGGTCCCAGTACCTCCGGGTGTAGTCGTAGGACGGCTGCGACACCTTCAGCACGCCGCTCTCGTCCAACGGGACGGCACCGCTGGTCAACCAGTCGAACAACGGGCCGGGCTGGTCGTTTTCGTCGGCGATGAAGCCGTCCACCGACACTGAGCCGTACAGGACCACCTTGCCCACCGGGTTCTCCTCTGCTTGGGATGGCCTCGAAATTAGCTGGTCGCGAGCCGTCGCTCCGGTAAGGCAGCGGCCAGCCGTCGAGGGTGTGGCTCGGATGTTCGCCTTGGAATCGCCGCCGGATTTCGAGGTACTGGGTCGGATCCATCGCGAACACGCTGGCGGTGAAGCGGCGGGTGCGGGCCAGGCGCTTCTTGGTGACGCCGACGAGTGCCTTGAACCGTTGTGCCAGATGGTTGCTGCTGACGCCGGCGGCCTGGCTCGGGTCGCCGATCGCCACCGCAAACCTGTTCGATCGTCAGCGGCCGGTCGCACAGTTCGGCCGCGGGCATCGGCCGCGCGTACAGCGGCGTGCCCGCCAGGCTGTAGAGGTCGTCGATCAGCCCGTCCAGCGGCAGTCGCGGCACTCTGGACACGTACTCCACGCCTTTGAGCATTGCCCACGCCGCACGCGAACGCGAGTCACTGCGGCGGGGAGGGAAAACGCAGGGTGAAGGTGGTGCCGTTGCCGGGAGTGCTGGCGGCGGTGACCTCGCCGCCGTGGGCTTCGGCCAGTTTGCGGACGATGGCCAGGCCCAATCCACTGCCGCCGGAGGTTCGGCTTCTCGAGGGGTCGGCACGCCAGAACCGGTCGAAAACGCGGGGCAGGTCTTCCGGCGCGATGCCGGTTCCGGTGTCGGTCACTGCGAAAACCGCGTCGTTCCCGGCTCGGCTCGCGGTGACGGTGACCGAGCCGCCGGGCGGGGTGTGCCGGATGGCGTTGGAGACCAGGTTGTCCAGGGCCTGCCGCAAGCGCACTGGGTCTGCGGTGATGGCCGGGTTTTCCATGGGCGGGACGGAAAGGCGGACATCGGCGGTTTCGGCGCGCGGGGCATGTGCGGCGGCCAGGTGCGCCAACAGGGTGTTGGCCTCGACGGGTTCCGGGTGCACGCGCAGCGCACCGGCGTCGGCCAGAGCCAGGTCTTGCAGGTCGTCCACGATGTGTTGCAAGTGGACCGCTTCTTCCAGCAGGGAGGCGACCAGGTCGTCGTCGAACTGGCTGATGCCGTCCTGGGCGGCTTCCAGCCAGCCGCGGATGGTGGCCAGCGGGGTGCGCAGTTCGTGCGCGACGTCGCTGACCATTGCCTTGCGGGCGTTCTCCAGCTCTTCCCTCGCCCGCGCCATGTCGTTGAACGCGGCGGCCAGGCGGGCGATCTCGTCCTTGCCTTTGACGCGGACCCGCGCGCCCGTCTCGCCTGCTTTCAGCCGTTGGGCCGCGCCGGTCAACGCACGGAGCGGGCGGATCAGGCGGATCGACGCCAGTGCGGTGACGATGACGGTGAGCAAGAGGATCGCAGCCGTGACAGCGATGAGCTTCGTGCGGTTTTCCGGCGAGAGGGTGAAGCCGGTCGGAGGCTGGTCGGTGCCTTTTTCGGTGATGTAGAGCCAAGCCGCCGGGGCCACGTAGGGGGTCAGCTGCTCTTTGCGCGCCGAGGTTACGCAGTTCGCGACGGTTTGGTCGGTGGCTTGCGCGACCGGGCCGTCGAAGGTCCAGGACAGGGCCAGTTTGGCGACCGGGACAGTGCTGTCGTTCCGGCCGAGGCAGGCGTCGATCAGGCCGGACAGCTTGGCCAGGGCGGCTCGTTCGGTCTCGGTCGGGCGTTCCAGGAGACCGGTGCCGCATTGCGCGGTTCCTGCCGGGGCGAGCACGCGCGGGTGGCCGCTCGGGGAGATTTCCAGGCTGCCCAAACCGGTTCTGCGCTGGGTGCAGGCCAGGACCTTGTCGGCGATTTCCCGGAGTTCTTCGCGTTCTTCGGAGGGAAGGCGGTACGGGCCGACCGCGTCGGGGTCGATCCGGTCTGGAGTGGATTTGACGCCCAGCCGGGTGTCGACCGCGAGCGGGTCGATGACCGCGGACGGCTGCGGCGGGAGGGTGCCCGGGTTTTGTTCCGAACTGGCGATCAGCTTGCCCTGCGGGGTGGTCAGCACTATTTTGCGGCCGGTTTTCTCCGCGTAGTCGTTGATCGTTTTGGTCGCGCCGGACCACGCGGGATGGGTTGCCGCGTACGAAAGCAGCGCCTGGTAAATGGTGCCGTCGTCGGCGAAGAGCTGGCCTTGTTCTCGTTCGATGGCGCCGGAAGTGGTCCGGGAGGCCAGCCAGGCGGTGGCGGCGATGGCGCACACCGCGATGGCCGCGGTGACCGCGAAGAGGCGGAAGAGAAGGCTACGGGGCATCGGACTTCGCGGTCAGTTTGTAGCCGACGCCGTAGACCGTCCGGAGTTTCGCCGGTTTTCTCGGATTGGCTTCGATTTTCTTCCGGAGATTCATAATGTGCACGTCAATGGCGCGCTGGGTGATGTAGCGGTCGAAACCGTGCAGGTGTTCCAGAAGCTGCGCCCTGGTGAAAACCTGGTCGGGACGAGCGGCCATGACCTCCAGGATCCGGAATTCGCCCGGAGTGGTTTCGATCTGTTTCCCGCTTACCGCGACCTCGTGTTTTTCCTTGTCGACGGTCAGCGTGCCGACTTTGAGCGGGCCGTCTTTGGCCGCATTGGTTCTGCGGAGCAGGGTCCGGACCCTCGCCATGAGTTCCCGGGGGCTGTACGGCTTGGTGACGTAGTCGTCCGCGCCCAGGTCGAGGCCCTGGAGCAGGTCGTCCTCGGTGGAGCGCGCGGTGAGCATGAGGATGGGCAGGCCGGAGGAGGCCCGGATGGTCCGGCAGACGGTCAGGCCGTTCATGCCCGGGAGCATCACGTCGAGGACCAGGAGATCGGGTTCCGCCGCGCGAATGTGCGCTAGTGCGGCCTCGCCGGTGGACACGACGGTGACGGTGTGCTGTTCGTGTTCCAGATAGCGGCGGACCAGTTCCGCTTGTTTTGGATCGTCTTCGGCTACGACGATATCGGCGCACATGCCTGCCGAGACTAGCCGTCCGTCCACTCCGGAGCCACCAGCGCGGCTCCGGAGCGGACGGGGCTCAGCCGTCGGCCAGTTTTCGCAAAGCCGGCAGAAGCGCGCGCAGGGCCTTGCCGCGGTGCGAAGCGGCATCTTTTTCGGCCGGGCTCAGTTCCGCGCTGGTTTTCGTTTCGTTTTCCGGCACGAAGATCGGGTCGTAGCCGAAACCGTTGGCGCCGCGCTTTTCCCTCGTCAGGGTGCCACGCCATTCGCCCCGGACCGTGGTGGTCTCGCCGGACGGGAGCGCCAGTACGGCGGCGCAGACGAAGGCCGCGCCCCGGCGCGCGTCCGGAGTGTCCCGCAGCTGCGCCAGCACCAGGTTCAGGTTCGCTTCGTCGTCGCCGTGTTCGCCGGACCAGCGGGCCGAAAGGACTCCGGGCATGCCGTTGAGAGCGTCGACGGCAAGGCCCGAGTCGTCGGCGATGGCGGGCAATCCGGTGGCGGCCACCGCGTCCCTGGCCTTGGCGGCGGCGTTGCCTTCGAAGTCGGGCGCGGTTTCCGGGGCTTCCGGGAACTCCTCGACGTCGTTCAGGCCGAGCACCTCGATGCCCTCGATGCCTTCCGCCTCCAGGATCCGCCGCAGTTCGCCCAGTTTCTTCGCGTTCCGGGTAGCCAGCAGCAGCTTGGTCACTTCTGGCCCTTCTTCTTGTCCGGACGCGGCTCCGGCAGCTCGCCCGGGTACGGCAGCGCCAGCGCCTCGTTCTGCAGCCGCGTCAGCTCCGCGCAGCCGGCCAGCGCCAGGTCCAGCATGGTGTCCAAAGTGGACCGCGCGAAGGTGGCTCCCTCGCCGGTGCCCTGCACCTCGATGAGGGTTCCGGCATCGGTGGCGACCACGTTCATGTCGACCTCGGCGCGCGAGTCCTCCTCGTACGGCAGGTCGAGGCGCACCCGGCCGTCCACGACGCCGACGCTCACCGCGGCCACCGACGACGACAGCGGTTGCGGGTCGTTGAGCCGGTTCGCCGCGCCCAGCCAGGTGATCGCGTCCGCCAGGGCCACGTATCCGCCGGTGACCGCGGCGGTGCGGGTGCCGCCGTCGGCCTGGAGCACGTCGCAGTCGATGACGATGGTGTTCTCGCCGAGCGCGGCCAGGTCGATGCAGGCGCGCAGCGAGCGGCCGATCAACCGGGAGATCTCGTGCGTCCGGCCGCCGATCCGGCCCTTCACCGCTTCGCGGTCGCTGCGGGTGTTGGTCGCGGACGGGAGCATCGCGTACTCCGCGGTCACCCAGCCGAGGCCGGATCCGGCCCGCCAGCGCGGCACGCCCTCGGTCACGCTCGCCGCGCACAGCACCCGGGTGTTGCCGAACTCGACGAGCACCGACCCGGCAGGCCACTTCTGGAACCCGCGGGTGAGCTTCACTTCGCGGAGCTGGTCGTCGTTCCTGCCATCTTTTCTAGCCACGGGGAGCACTCTAGGACGTCACCCCGACACTTTTCGATCAGAGGTCGTAGACCGCGCCTTGAGTCACCAGCTCGGCCTCCGGGAATACCGCTCTGGCCTCGGCCAGCACAGCGTTCCGGTCTGTCCACGGCGCGACGTGGGTCAGCAGCAGACGGCCGACCCCGGCTTCCTTGGCCAGCTCACCTGCTTCTTTCCCGGAGAGATGCACACCTTCCGGACGGTCGGCGGCATCAGTCCACGACGCTTCGGAAAGCAGCACGTCGACGCCGTCGGCCAGCTCGCCGAGGACTCGACACTGCCCGGTGTCGCCGGTGTACGCGAGGATGGTGCCGCCGTACGCGATGCGCAGGCCGAAAGCGGGCGTCGGGTGGTACACGGCGACAGCGGTCACGTCGAAGGGACCGATCTGGACCGTCTCTTCGCGCAGCTCGTGGAACTCGTACACATCCGACAGATCCACGCCTGCGCGCTCGGCCGCGTCGGCTGCGTACGCGTGTGCGAGGCGCGAAGGAGCTTCTGCGGGTGCGTACAGCGGAAGCTGCCTCGGCCGAGCCGGGTACGGCGGCGCGGGGTGATAGCGGCGAAGCACCGTCAGGGAATTGACGTCGGAGCAGTGATCGGCGTGCAAGTGCGAAAGGACCAGTGCGTCGAGGTCGAACGGGTCCAGCACGGTCTGCAGTTGGGCGAACGTGCCGGTGCCCAGCTCGAGACCGAGCCGGTAGCCCTCCGCCTCCAGGAGGTACCCGGACGCGGCGGCGTTCGGCCCGGGGATGCTGCCCGAACACCCGAGGATCGTCAGTCGCACCCCGTCACCCTACTGTGCCGGTCGCTACTTATCCGCCCACAGCCACGGCCTGATGACTTCGCCGCAACGGTTACGTACCGCTTCAGGGGCAGCCTGCTTTTGGTCGGATAAGCAGCCGCGCTCAGCGCCACCGCAGCTTCACGCGCTGACCGGAGCCAGCACGCCCGGCGCGAAGCCCATGAACCGCTGCGCCAAGCGGGCGAACGGTTCCGGCGAACCGGTGGCGAGGAACTCGTGCCGCGGCGGCTCGTCGCGTTCGGCGAGCAGGTCGCGTTCGGTCAGCACGCGGTAGAGGTCCTTGGCGGTTTCGTCGGCGCTGGAGACGAGCGTGACGTCCTGGCCCATCACGATCTGCAGCACGCCGGACAGCAGCGGATAGTGCGTGCAGCCGAGGATGAGCGTGTCGACTTCCGCTTCGAGCAACGGCTGCAGATAACCCTGCGCCAGACCGAGGATCTGTCGGCCGGTCGTGATGCCGCGCTCCACGAAGTCCACGAAGCGCGGACAGGCGACGCTGGTGAGATGTACGTGCGGCGCAGCGGCGAAGGCGTCGTCGTACGCCCTCGAACGCACAGTGCCCTCGGTGCCGATCAGACCGACGCGCCCGCTGTGCGTCGCGACCGCGGCCCGGCGCGCAGCCGGAAGGACCACTTCGATCACTGGTACGTCGTAGCGTTCGCGCGCGTCGCGAAGGCAGGCCGCGGACGCTGTGTTGCACGCGATGACCAACGCCTTCACTCCGCTCTCCACCATGTCGTCGAGAGCGGCCAGCGCGTACTCGCGAGCCGTGGCGATGGGCAGCGGGCCGTACGGGTTGCGCGCGGTGTCGCCTACGTAGCGCAGCTGTTCGGCCGGAAGCAGTTCGAGAATCGAGCGAGCGACGGTGAGCCCGCCGACGCCGGAGTCGAAAACACCGATGGGCGCGTCAGGAGAACTCACATCCCGAGGTTACCCGGGGCCGGCGGAGCGGTCTTCGGGGATTTGACGCGTTCGCCGCGTGAGGTCAGCCACGCGGCGAGGATGCCGGCCAGCGCGCCGAACAGGTGGCCCTGCCAGGAGATGCCGGGGTTGCCGGGCAGCAGGCCCCAGAGCATTCCGCTCCAGATGCCGAGCAGCACGACGGCGACCGCGATCTGCCCGAGCGACCGGTGGAACAGGCCGCGCACCAGGAGGTAGGCGAGCCAGCCGAAGGCCAGCCCGGACGCGCCGACGGTGTAGGCGTTCGCCGGTCCGACCAGCCACACGCCGAGCCCGGAAACCAGCCAGATGATCGCGGTGACCACGGCGAACCGGCCGATGCCCGCCGCCATCGCGAGGAAGGAGAAGACCAGCACCGGCACCGTGTTGGAGAACAGGTGCGACCAGCCCGCGTGCAGCAGCGGCGCCCAGAGGATGCCGTCGAGGCTCGACGCGTCTCGCGACAGGATCCCGCCGTGGGTGAACTCGCCCGGGAGGAGCACGTCGAGCAGTTCCACGAGGTACAGCACCGCCACGAACCCCAGCGCGACGAACGCCGCGGCCTTGGGATTGGGCGGCAGGATGCGCTTCGCGGCGTCGACCGGCTTGCCGCCGGCTGCGGGCGGCGGCGAGCTCGGCGGGAAGGGAGGCAGTGTGCTCACGACCTCAGGCTACGTCGGGTGCGAACCGACGGCCTCGGGAGAAATCCCTGAACTTGGCCCCCGGGTGAGCGGTCCGTGAAGGGCTCCTTGAGGGAATTAGATTCCTTCAAGGAGTCCTTCACGGACCGGCACTCAGGCCAGTGCGGGTTTCCGCAGCAGGTTTCCGTGGGCGGCGGCGAACAAGGCGGACAGCAGCGCGGCCATCGCCGCCACGCCGAAGCTCCAGCCCGGACCGCCGGCCGACAGCACGACCGCGCCGACCGCTCCGGCGAGGCTGCTGCCCACCACCCGAACGAGCGCGTTGATCCCGCCTGCCGCGGCGGTCTTCGCGGGCTCGACGTGCTCGACCGCCATCGTTCCCAACGCGGCGTAACCCAGCCCGATGCCCAGGCCCAGCACCGCCGCGACGGCATAGAGGCCGAGCCCGTCTCCGGGCAGCAGCGTCAGCCACCCCGCGGCCACCAGCACCACCGCTGAGCCACCGGCAACGAGCGCGGGCGCGCTGAAGCGACGCATCAAGGCACCGGCCAGCACCGAAACCACCAGCATCAAGATCGTCGTCGGCAAGAGATAGAGCCCCACCTGCAACACCGACGCCCCAAGCACGCCCTGCGCGTACGCCGACAGCGTCATGATTGTGGCGAACAACGCGAAGCCCAGCAGGAAGGACGCCACCGTCGCACCGACCGTTTTTCGGTGCAGCAGCATCGGAATCTCAATCAGCGGCGTCTTCGCGCGCCGCGCCGTCACCACCCACAGCGACGCCAGCACGACGGCCGCGATGAGCAGCCCGACAGTCGCCCAGCCCCATTCCGACCCCTTGCTGATCGCCAGCAGCAAGCAGATCAGCCATCCCGACACCAGCACCGCGCCCAGCAGATCCGGCGAACCGCTCCGGACCTCGGCCGTCCGGTCCTCCCGAACCGCGGCGACCAGCGCGAACGCCACCACGCCGAGCGCCGCCAGCACCCAGAACACCAGCTGGTGATCACCGTCGGCCAGCCCGGCCAGGATCATCCCGCCGCCGCTGCCCGCGCCGATCGTCGCGCTCAGCACGCCGATCGCGGCCGGCAGCGAGCTGGGCGGCACCACGTTCCGGGCCTGGCCGATCGCCAGCGGCAGCAGCGGCGCGGCCGTCCCCTGCAGGATCCGGCCGACGACCAGCAACGGCAGCGACCCGGCCACCGCCGCCAGGACCGCTCCCCCGACCAGCAGCGCGAGCACGACCAGCGACATCGTGCGCCTGCCGTAAAGGTCGCCGAGCTGCGCGACCAGCGGAATCGCGACCGCGCCGGACAGCAGCCCCGCGGTGAGCGCCCACGACACCGAACTCAGCGGAACGCCGAGCTTGACCTGCAGCTGCGGCAGCAACGGCACCACCACGGTCATCTGCAAGGTCCCGACCGCCACCGCGAACGCCAGCGCGGCGACCGTCCCCCAGTAGTTTTTATACATGTATAGAAAGTAGCATGGCGGCATGCCCGCGCGCACCGGCCGACCGCCGAAGATCTCCAAGGCCGACATCGTGGCCGCCGCCCACCGGGTCATCGGCTCCGAAGGCGTCGACGCGCTGACCATGCGCCGGCTGGCCCGCGAGGTCGGCAGCACGGCGATGGCGCTGTATCACCACGTGCGCGACAAAGAAGGCTTGCTTCTGCTGCTGCTGGACGACTACGCGCAGCGCGAGATGCCTCGGCCGGAGAACCTCCCCGAGGAACCGGAAGACCGGATCGTGACGGTCGCGAAGGCGATGCGGGACGGGCTGGCGAACTGCCCGTGGATCGTGGAAGTGCTGCGCTCCGACGACCTGCTGTCGGTCGGCGGGCTGTGGTACCCGGAGAAAATCGTTGCGGCGGCGGAAAAAGCCGGTCTGCCGATGGAAGCGGCGGTGGCGGTCTACCGAGCGGTGTGGCATTACACGCTCGGCGAAATCAGTTCACGCGCGGCGGCCGCGCGGCGGCGGGACCAGGGCGGCGACACCTACCGCGAGCACGTCTTCGCGGACCTGGACGCGACGGAATTCCCTACGCTGGCGCAGATCGGGCCGCGCTGGGAAACCCTTACCGCACAAGACAGTTACGAACGAGGCGTACGCGCACTCGTCAGCGGATTGCTGCCGTGAGGGGAACCCTGATTCCCGCGGGGTTCCCCTCACGGACCGCCGGTCAGGCCCAGAGCTGACCGTCAAGCCGTTCTGCCGCTTCGTCCAGCGACCCGGAGTACGCGCCGGTCGACAGGTACTTCCAGCCGGCGTCCGCGACCACGAAAGCGACGTCCGCCTTCTCGCCGCGAGCCGCGGCCTTCTCCGCGACCCCGAGCGCGGCGTGCAGCACCGCGCCGGTGGAGATCCCGGCGAAGATGCCCTCGTGCTCCAGGAGTTCCCGCGTCCGCCGGAGAGCGTCGTACGCGCCGACCGAATAGCGTCCGTTGAGCACGCTCTCGTCGTACAGCTCCGGCACGAACCCCTCGTCGAGGTTCCGCAGGCCGTACACCAGTTCGCCGTACCGGGGCTCCGCCGCGATGACCTGGACGTCCGGCTTGTGCTCGTGCAGGTACCGGCCCACGCCCACCAGCGTCCCGGTCGTCCCGAGGCCGCCGACGAAATGCGTCAGCGTCGGCAGGTCCTTCAGCAGCTCCGGGCCGGTTCCGCGGTAGTGCGCGTCCGCGTTGGCCGGGTTGCCGTACTGGTAGAGCATCACCCAGTCCGGGTTCTGCTTCGCCAGCTCCTTGGCCCGCCGCACCGCCTCGTTCGAGCCGCCCGCGGCCGGGGAGAACACGATCCGCGCGCCGTACGCCTGCAGCAGCTGCTTGCGTTCGGCCGAGGTGTTCTCCGGCATCACGCACACCAGGCCGTAGCCCTTCAGCTTCGCGGCCATGGCCAGCGAAATCCCGGTGTTGCCCGAGGTCGGTTCGAGGATCGTGGACCCGCGGCGCAGGATGCCGTCCCGCTCCGCCGCCTCGATCATGGCCAGCGCGGGCCGGTCCTTGATCGAGCCGGTCGGGTTGCGGTCCTCGAGCTTCGCCCACAGCCGCACCTCGTCGGTCGGGGACAGCCGCGGCAGTCCGACCAGCGGCGTGCCGCCGAGCGCGTCGAGGAGGGACTCGTAGCGGGTCATCGGTTCAGCGCGCGCCGCCCGCGACGGCGGGCAGGATGGTGAGGGTGTCGCCGTCCTTGACCTCGGCGTCGAGCCCGCCGGAGAAACGCACGTCCTCGTCGTTGACGTAGACGTTGATGAAGCGGTGCAGCTTCTCCTCCTTGACCAGGCGCGCCTTGAGCCCGGCGTGCCGCGACTCGACGTCGTCGATGATCTCGAGGACAGTCTTGCCCGACGCCTCGACGGACTTCTCGCCGCCGGTGTGGGTGCGCAGGATGGTCGGGATGGACACGGTCACGGCCATGGTTTTCTACCTCCGGGTCGGTTCCTCACACGCAGACGTATCGGACGCCGCGCTTTATTCCGGGATCAGTCGAGGATCTCGACCGGCTCCTCGGTGATCTCGGCGTCCACGATCCGGTACGAGCGGAACTCGTGCGAATCGGGCTCTCTGGTCGAGACGAGCACGTAGTGCGCGTCGGGTTCGGCCGCGATGTTCGCGTCGGTGCGCGACGGGTAGGCCTCGGTAGCGGTGTGCGAGTGGTAGATCACGACCGGGACCTCGTCGTTCGCTTCCATCTCGCGGTAGAGCTTGAGCAGGTCGCCCGAGTCGAACTCGTAGAACGTCGGCGAGCGGGCCGCGTTCAGCATCGGGATGAACCGCTCGGGGCGGTCCGAGCCGGCAGGACCGGCCACCACCCCGCACGCTTCGTCGGGGTGGTCGCGGCGGGCGTGGGCGACGATCTCGTCGACGAGTTCACGGCGGATCCGGAGCACACGGACATCTTAGTTCGTGGACCGAACGAGTCCACACTGTGAGAGCTACCGCTCATCCGCAGGTCAGGGCACAATTGCCGGATGCCGGTGTCCTCGAAGATCCGCGAACGCTGCCGTGGCCTGCTGGCCGAGGGGGACGTCGTGCAGTACGTGTTCCCCGCCACATCGCTGATGGTGTCGATGATGGCCGCGCACCGGAACTTCCTCGTCGTGGTCACCGATCGGCACGTGACCGTGCTCGCCTGCGGCACTTTCCGCCGGTGGAAGCCCGTTTCGGTGTGGGCGCAGCTGCCGCGCTCCACTGAGCTGGGCCCGGTGGACACGCATCCGTCGCTCGGGCCGACGGTGTCGTTCGGCGGCCTGGTGCTGGAGATCGACGAGGAGTACGTGGCCGTCGTGCGCGCCGCCGACCTGGAACGGAGCGAGGACGCGCTCCCTAAGGACCCGTTCTGAGTTCCAGCGCCTCCGGCCACACGTCCCGGTAAGCCGGGACGCCGGCCGCGGAGGTCGCGGACAGCAGACCGTGCACCATCGCCCGCGCGAACACCCTCGCCGCCGCCGAGCACAACGCGTCCAACGCGCCCGCTCGCGCCGCCACCGCGAACGAACCGGGCTCCCCCGGCAGTTCCTGTGCGCCCGTCGCCAGCGCGAACACGGTGTCGCCGTCGAACATCGAGTGCGCCGGACGCACCGCGCGCGCCAACCCGTCCTGCGCGGCCACCGTCAACCGGCGCGCCTCGGCCTTCGTCAGCGCCGCGTCGCACGCCACCACCCCGATCGTGGTGTTCAGGTCGGTGCGCTGATCGGGCACCTCGCCGGGCCGGTCCGGCCAGCGGACGCCGAACTCGCCGTTCACCTCGTGATCGGCGGCGAAGGCCCGCCCCGTCGCGAAATCCACCGCCTGGCCCGCCGCGTTCACCGCGACGATGGCACCGACAGTCACGTCGCCGACGACCTCGCTCGCCGTGCCGATGCCGCCCTTCAGCGAACCGACCACCGCGCCCGTGCCCGCGCCGACGGTACCCATCGCGACGGCTTCTCCGGCGGCTTCGCAAGCGGCGTAACCGAAATCGGCGTCCGGCCGATTGCCCCACGCGCTGCGCGGCAGGTCGAACAGCACCGCGGCGGGCACGATCGGCACCACCTCATATGGTTGCGCGCCAACGGGAAACCCGTGGTTCCGCTCAGACAGCCACCGCATCACGCCGTCCGCCGCCGCGAGCCCGTACGCGCTTCCGCCGGACAGACAGACCGCATTCACTTGCTGCACCAGGTTTTCCGGCTCCAGCAGGTTGGTTTCGCGGGTGCCCGGCGCGCCGCCGCGCTGATCGACCGCGCCGGTCGCGCCGTCCGGCACGAGCACGACAGTGGTTCCGGAAGCCCAGCCGTCGCCGAGCCGCTGATGCTGGCCCACGAGCACGCCGGGAACGTCGGTGATCTTCCCGCCGGTCACCCGGTCAGCGCCTGGATCAGCGTCTCCTGCACCCATGTCAGCCAATGGTAGACACCGAGATGGGGCGCGCGGGGGTCGTCGTCCGGCAGCTCGTCGGGCATGTCCTCGGTGACGTCGAGCGCCGTGCCCAGCGCCAGCCGGACGTCGTTCAACGCGCCGAGCCAGGCGTCGGCCTGCTCGAAGGAAAGCTTCACCGAGCCGCCGTCGCGCGGGAGCGTGTCGAGCACGATCTTCGCGACGCCGACCTTCTTCTCCAGCAGCTCCGGCTCGTGCAGCGACCGCATCGCCGCCGCCGAATCGAGGTCCTCGCGGCTCGGGTTGTCCGGGTCGAGCCGGTGGAAGTCCGGCAGCAGCCGCGACAGCACCGGATCGTCCGGCGATTCGGTAGGCCCGGTGCGGATCCCGGTCAGCTCGGCCAGTTCGTCCTGCGGGGCCTCCTCGGCCCGGGCGGTGAGCATGTCCTCGAGCTGCCCGACCAGCCCGCGCAGCACCGCGGCCTCCTGCTGCTCGAACCCGGCGAGGATGGTGTCTCCCTTGCGCCGCCAGGCCTTCACGAGGGCTGTTCCATGGTCGCCCACAGGCCCGCCGCGTGCAGCTTCGCCACGTCGGTCTCCACTTTTTCCTTCGAACCGGACGACACGATCGCCCTGCCCTTGTTGTGCACGTCGAGCATCAGCTTCGTGGCGTGGTCCCGGCTGTAGCCGAACAGCTTCTGGAAGACGTACGTCACGTACGACATCAGGTTGACCGGATCGTTCCAGACGATCGTCCGCCAGGGCTGGTCGGAATCGGCCAGCTCGGCCCCGAGTGGATCGACCTGCGTCTGTTCGGATGCGACAGGCGTGGACATGCACACCATGGTGTCACGGGGCCGTCCCGGTACGCCGCGCCAGGTCCGTCCATGTGAGTGAATAGGCTGCTCCCATGGGTTCCCCCGAGCCGGTCACCAGCGCCAGCACGGCGCTGCTCACCGACCACTACGAGCTGACCATGCTGGCGAGCGCGCTCGCGGACGGGACGGCCGACCGCCCGTGCGTGTTCGAAGTCTTCGCGCGCCGGCTACCCGACGGCCGCCGGTACGGCGTCGTCGCGGGCACCGCGCGCGTGCTCGACGCGATCGCCGACTTCCGGTTCACCGACGCCGAACTGGCCATGCTGGAGCAGACCGCGGTCGTCGACCCGGAAACGCTGGCGTGGCTGGCCGACTACGAGTTCCGCGGCGACATCGACGGCTACCGCGAAGGCGACCTGTACTTCCCCGGGTCGCCGATCCTCACCGTCACCGGCAGTTTCGCCGAAGCGGTGGTGCTGGAGACGCTGGTGCTGTCGATCCTCAACCACGACAGCGCGATCGCTTCGGCGGCGGCGCGGATGTCCGGCGCGGCGCACGGCAGGCCGATCATCGAGATGGGCGGACGGCGCACGCACGAGTACGCCGCGGTCGCCGCCGCGCGCGCCGCCTACCTGGCCGGATTCGCCACCACGTCGAACCTCGAAGCCGGCCGCCGCTACGGGATCCCGACCCGCGGCACGGTCGCGCACGCGTTCATGCTGCTGCACGACAGCGAGGAAGCCGCGTTCCGCGCCCAGGTCAGCAAGATGGGCCCGGACACCACTCTCCTGGTGGACACCTACGACATCACCGCCGGCATCGAGGCGGCTGTGCGCGTCGCCGGGCCGGAACTGGGCGCGATCCGGATCGACTCCGGCGACGTCGGCCCGCTCGCCCGCAAAGCCCGCGACCAGCTCGACGCGCTCGGCGCGAAAGACACCCGCATCGTGGT
This sequence comes from Amycolatopsis orientalis DSM 43388, assembly GCF_000411975.1. GTDB lineage: Bacteria > Actinomycetota > Actinomycetes > Mycobacteriales > Pseudonocardiaceae > Amycolatopsis > Amycolatopsis orientalis_D. The sequence continues at coordinate 8,714 of NZ_ASXG01000064.1, read as the reverse complement.
GTCCGGCGACCTCGACGAGCACGCGATCGCGGCGCTGCGCGCGGAGCCGGTGGACGCTTACGGCGTCGGCACCTCGGTGGTAACCGGATCCGGCGCGCCGACCGCCGGGATGGTGTACAAGCTGGTCGAGGTCGACGGCAGGCCGGTCGCGAAACGCAGTGCGCACAAGGAATCCCGCGGCGGGCGCAAGCACGCGCTGCGCCGGCACCGCAGCACCGGGACCGCGGTCGAAGAGGTGGTCTGGACCGCCGCGAGCGGCCGCCCGGAACCCGGCGAGAACGATCTCGAGCTGCAGATCCCCCTGGTGCGCGGCGGCGTGCCGGTGGATGATCTGCCCACGCTGGACGACGCGCGCGCCCGGCTGCGGCGCGCGCAGGTGAGCCTGCCGTGGGAGGGCCTCAAGCTCTCGCACGGCGAGCCCGCGATGCCGACGACTTTTCTGTAGGGAGCGGACCATGACAACCGCGCTGATCGTGGTGGATGTGCAGAACGACTTCTGCGAGGGAGGCTCGCTCGGCCTGCCGGGCGGAGCGGCCGCCGCGACGGCCATCTCGCAGCGGATGGCCGAGGGCGGCTACGCGCACATCGTCGCCACCCGCGACCACCACATCGACCCGGGCGACCACTTCAGCGACACGCCCGACTTCAACACCAGCTGGCCGCCGCACTGCGTCGCGGGCACGGCGGGGGCGTCGTTCCACTCGGAACTGGACGTGGTGCCGTTCGAGGCGGTGTTCTCGAAGGGCGAGTACAGCGCCGCGTACTCCGGTTTCGAAGGCAAGTCCGGCGATGGCAAGACGCTGGAGGAATGGCTTCGCGGGCACGAGGTGACCGACGTCGACGTGGTCGGCATCGCGACCGACTTCTGCGTGCGCGCGACCGCCCTGGACGCCGCGCGGGCCGGGTTCGCCGTGCACGTGTTGCTGGACCTGACCGTCGGCGGTTCGCAGCCGACGGTGGACGCGACGCTGAAGGACTTCGACGAGGCAGGCGTGCGCTACACCGGCACGCCCGCCTTGCCGCCCTCGTGAGTGTTTACGCCGGTTAGAACCGGCTCTGCCGCTCACGAGGCTGGCGCGCCGCCCTTGCCGTACGGATTGCACGCCGCGGTGCCGAGGTAGATGTCCCCGCTCGCCGGACCGCCTTGCGGGAACAGCTTCACGTGCACCGCGTGCGTGACCAGGCTGCCGTCGGCGGGCTGCGGCGTCACGGTCTCGTTCAGCGTGATCGTGGCCAGCGCCGTGCCCGCCGCGCCGCCGGGGATGGTGATGCGGTAGTTCGCCGGGATCGACGACGGCACGGTGAAGCCGGAGACCTCGCCGATCGACATCGACCCGGTGCTGCCCGAATCCGTCGTGGTGGCGCAGCCGGCCGAGTAGGTGCGGACCTTCAGCTCCGGCCCGCCGTACCGGGTGAGCAGGTCGGATTCGAACCGCTGCCCGCCGGCCTTGACCTCGGCGACCGGGCCCTTCCGCTCGCAGGCGGTGCCGCCGAAGCCGAACACCGCGACGTCGCCCGCCGCGCCGCCGGCGGTGCGCGCGGAAGCCGGTCCGTCGGCGTCGCAGCGGGCCAGTTCGCCGGTGACGACGTGTTCGCGGTCCACCAGAACGTCGAGGCTGCCCGCGGAACCCCAGCCGGTGGACGTCGGCGGATCGGCGTGCGCCGCCGCCGGCGCCGCCGCCAGGAGAACCCCGGTGACCAGCAGGATCCGTCCGCGCATTCGACCTGTCTCCCTTCGCCCGTGCTTCGACATCGGCAGCGCGGCGGGGGTCCCAAACGTCGACGGTCGCGGCTCACCCGGACGTGTGGCGCAAGACAGGGGTGGTGAGGAACGCAACTTGTCCCGTTCCGTCGCCTCGCTCGACGATAACCTGCCCGGACGTCCGTTTTCCGTGGTTGGAGGTCCCGTGTCGTCACTGTCTCTCCCGGCCCGCCGTCAGGTGCTGGCCGACCTCGTGCCCGGCACTCTGGTGCGCGACCTGGCGCTCGTCGCCGGCGGCGCCGTGCTCACCGGCGCGGCCGCGCAGCTGATCATCCCGCTCCCGGGAACGCCGGTGCCGATGACCGGCCAGACTTTCGCCGCGCTGCTCGTCGGCGCGACGCTCGGCATGCGCCGCGGCGCCGCTTCGCTGCTGCTGTACTTGCTCGTCGGCGCGGCCGGCGTGCCGTGGTTCCAGGGCGGCACCTCCGGGCTGTCCGGCGCCTCGGCCGGCTACATCGTCGGGTTCGTGTTCGCCGGCGCGCTCGTGGGCGCGCTCGCCCGCCGCGGCGGCGACCGCACTCCGCTGCGCATGGCGGGGACCATGGTGCTCGGCAACGCCGTGATCTACGCGTTCGGCGTGCCGTGGCTGATGGCCGCCACCGGATTCGACCTCGCCACCGCGTTCGACAAGGGCGTCACGCCGTTTCTCCTGGGTGACGTGCTGAAGACGGTGGTCGCGGCCGGCGTGCTGCCGCTCGCGTGGACCGCGGTTTCGCGGTTCCGCAAGGAAGACTGAGCCGTACCTCCGGGAGCTTCGGTCCGGCGCGAGGGGTCCGTTCGCGCCGGATCGAAGATCCTGTCGGACCTGGCGGCTATCGTGTCTCGCTGTGCCCGCCCGAACCGATTTCCCCGGCGTCCTCGAACTCCTCACTCACGCGGTGGAGTCTGTCGGCGGCGCTGAACGCCCCGGCCAGGTGAAGATGGCCGACGCCGTCGGCCATGCCATCCGCACCGGCGAGCACCTCGCCGTGCAAGCGGGGACGGGCACCGGCAAATCGCTGGCCTACCTGGTGCCCGCGATCCGGCACGCGGTGGAGAAAGACACCACCGTCGTCGTCTCCACCGCCACCATCGCGTTGCAGCGCCAGCTGGTCGACCGCGACCTCCCGCGCCTGGCGAAGGCGCTGAAGAAGCCGCTCGGGCGCGAACCGACCTTCGCGATCCTCAAGGGCCGCCGCAACTACCTGTGCCTGCACCGGCTCGACACCGGTCCGGCCGACGAGCCCGAGGACGCGCAGCTGTTCGACCCGTTCGCGGTGTCCCGGCTGGGCAAGGAAGTCACGCGGCTGCACGAGTGGGTGTCCGACACCGAAACCGGCGACCGCGACGAACTGGTGCCCGGCGTGTCCGACCAGGCGTGGCGGCAGGTTTCGGTGACCGCGAGGGAATGCCTCGGGGCCGCGAAATGCCCGGTCGGCACCGACTGTTTCGCCGAACGCGCGCGAGCCGAGGCGGGCAAAGCCGATGTCGTGGTCACCAACCACGCGCTGCTGGCCATCGACGCGCTGCAGGGCTACCAGGTGCTCCCGGAGCACGACCTGGTGATCATCGACGAGGCGCACGACCTGGTCGACCGGGTCACCTCGGTCGCGACCGGCGAACTCACCAGCGCCATGGTGTCGGCCGCCGCGCGCCGCTGCGGAAAGCTGATCGACGCGGGCATCGCGGACCGGCTGCTGGAGTCGTCCGACGGGCTCGCGCTGATCCTCGACGACATTCCCGCCGGAAGGCTCGACGCGCTGCCCCGGCCGTTGCAGGGCGCGATCCCGGCGGTGCGCGACGCGGCGAAGGAATGCCTCACCGCGCTGGGCTCGGATCGCAAGGAAGACGTCGGCGAGGCCACCGCGCGCAAGCTGGCCCGGTCGCTGCTCGAAGAAGTGCACGACACCGCGGTGCGGCTGCTCGAGGCGTACGACGAGGACCTGGCGCACCAACGCGACGTGGTGTGGGTGACCGGCGACAAGTACTCGGCGAACCCGCGGCCGCCCGCGTTGAAGGTCGCTCCGCTCGGGGTCGCCGGGCTGTTGCGGGAACGGGTGTTCAACCAGAACACCACCGTGCTGACCTCCGCGACGCTCACCCTCGGCGGCGAATTCGACACGATGGCACGGCAATGGGGTCTCCCGCCGAGCGGCGCGCGCGTGGTGAAGTCGCCGGGCACGGCCACCGACAAGGAAGCGCCCTCGGACGAGGAAACCGGCCCGAAGTGGACCGGACTGGACGTCGGCTCGCCGTTCGACCACCGCCGCAACGGCATTCTGTACCTGGCGAAACACCTGCCGCCGCCGGGCCGCGACGGGCTGGCCGAGTCCACAATGGACGAACTGGCCGGACTGGTCGAAGCCGCCGGCGGCCGCACCCTGGGCCTGTTCTCCTCGATGCGCGCGGCGAAACAGGCCGCGGAGGCGATGCGGGAACGGCTCGACTACCCGATCCTCTGCCAGGGCGACGACGCCACGCCGTTGCTGGTGCGGCAGTTCGCCGAAGACGCCCGCACCTGCCTGTTCGGCACGCTCACGCTGTGGCAAGGCGTGGACGTGCCCGGGCCGTCGCTGCAGCTCGTGGTGGTGGACCGGATCCCGTTCCCGCGTCCGGACGATCCGGTGTCGTCAGCTCGCCAACGCGCGGTGGAAGCCCGAGGCGGCAACGGATTCCTCACCGTCGCCGCGACGCACGCGGCGCTGCTGCTGGCGCAAGGCACCGGACGCCTGCACCGCTCGGTCACCGACCGCGGCGTAGTGGCGGTCCTGGACTCCCGGCTGGCCACCGCACGCTACGGCGGTTTCCTGCGCGCGTCGTTGCCGCCGTTCTGGCCGACCACAGATCCGCAGGTCGCGCGCGCCGCGCTGAAACGACTCGACGCGGCCGCGCCCGCCTGACCGAGCGCACCGGACAGGCGGGTACGGTGAGCGGAACGAACACGACAGGGAGCACCGTTGACCCAGGATTCGTCCAGCGCACAATCCCGGACCGTCAGTGTTGACGACACCGGGGTGCGGCGCCGGCTCGCCGATGGCAGCGAAGAGGCTGTGACGTGGTCGGAGCTGCAATCCGTCATGGTGAGAGTCATCCCCGACGGCCCCTGGAACGAAGACGTCTTCTTCATGCTGGTCGGCAACGACGGCAAAGGCACCGCGGTCCCGAGCGGCGACCCGGCCGCGGACGCCCTCATCGAACGCCTGCAGACCTTGCCGGGTTTCGACAATGAGAAGTTCATCGAGGCGATGACCACGGACGCCGACCAGGCGTACGTGGTGTGGCAAAGCTGAACCGCTGCGCTTCGGGGTTCGCCGCTTTCGCTGAGAGCTGCTGAAGTCTTTGCTGGGCAATGGGCTGCGTCGCTGGCGGTTCCGGGTGTGCAGTGAGGGCCTTTGCCGCGGTGACTTGGCACGGGACTGCTCGGCGCTGCAGCTCAGCCGCCAGCCTGCGACGGCGGGCCTGGAAACCACGCCGCAAATCCATCCACGGTTCACCGGCCCCTCCGCCACGGCCGCCGCTTGTGCGCGGCAGATCGGGCGCTGCGGAAACCTCCTGCCGCCAACGCCGCTCAGTGGCGCTCGACCGCATCCGCCCGCTCCTCCGACAGCTCTCGACCACCTACCGCAAACGCTGCTCAACGCCCCCATCAGTGCGACTGGCCGCCCCGGCTCGCAACCGCCCTAGCGAAACCCCGTCAGCAAACGCCGCTCAGCAACCCCGCCACGGCAGCCGCTCGCTCCGACAGCTCTCGACGACCCTGGTGAACACCTGCGGCAGACGTCGCGCAGCCAGCCCACCACTGCGGCCGCCCGCTCCTACGATTACTCCCGACCACCCCGGCAAAACCGCCCACCACGCCCGTTGACCCGACCGCGCCAAGAACCGCTGCCACCGTCGCCCAGCAGCGCACCTCGCTCCACCACCGCGTAGGCCCCGCACCCTCAGCGCGAGAACCCGCCGTGTCTTAAGCCGTCGGGAAGGTCTCCGTCACCGGAATGGCCTTCTTCAGCGTCCGGCTCACCGTGCACAGCCGCTCGATCGCCCGGTCCACCGCGCCTGCCAGGGCCGCTCGCTGGTCGTCGTCGAGCGACGAGACGTCGACGTCGAACGCGACGTGCACCGCGTCCAGCTCAGATGCTCCTTCGCGTCGGTCGGCGGTCACCGAGACCCGGAATTTCGAGTCCTCTCCGACCCGCCGCGTGATCAGCTGCTCGGCCGTCACTGCGGAGCAGCCCGCAGCGGCGATCTGCAGGAGTTCCGCCGGGGAGAACGCGCCCTCCGCACCAGCCCGGCCCAACCGCACTTCCGCGCCGCGCTCGTTGCGGCCGACGAAGGCGTGCGTGCCTTCGCGCTGTACTTCCAAGGTCATCCGAGACGCCTTTCCACCCGTCGGGTCACTGCATTGGCCCAACCGCGCGGGTCACGCCGATGTTCCGGGCTGCTGCGCGAGCACGGTGATCGTGCCGGGGTCGACCTCGGTGAATCCCGCGTCGCGGACAGCGACGACGCGGTGGTCGCGCCAGCCCGCCTCCGGGTCCTCGAGCGGGCACAGTTCCTTCCACCGGGCCGGGCTGGGCGTGCGGACCGCGACCCGGTAGTCCTTCGCCGCCCACGCCGCCAGTTCGTCGTCCGGCAGCAGCGACGCGAGGATCATCGTGGCGTGCCCGACCTGCGCGGACGCCTTGCCGACGGTCATCGGGACGTCCGGGTTCAGCATCAGCAGCGGGACGTCGGCCGGGGCCGGGCCGGGGGTGTCGGCGGGCAGTTCGCTGCCGGAGATCTGCAAGCGCGCGACGTCCTTCGGAGTCTCCTTGACCAGCCCGGGCACGAGGGCCCGCGCCTGTGCGCCGTCGACCTCGACGGTGATTCCCGGCTGGTCGAGCACCGCCTGCCAGTGCGCGCCGCGAGCCCGGCGCGCGACCTTGCGGATGCGGTTGTCGAGCCACGCGTGAACCGGCTCGGCCCAGTCGCCGCCCGGCTGAGCGCGTTCGTCCAGGCAGACCGCCAGCGCCGCCGCGGCCGCCGCTTCGAGCAGCGCGGTGCGGCCGGGCGGTTCGGCGCGTTCGATCCGCAGGATGATCGGCATCGCGCGGACCTCGTCCGGGTTCTCGTCGGACGTGTCCGAGGTGTCCTCGGCGGGCAGGCCGAGCCACGAGGCGTACCGGCTGCGCAGCGGTTCGAGCAGAGGGTTCACGGGCGGACCAGTTCGAGGCCGTCGGCCGCGTCCGCCGCCTCGACCTCGGCGCGCGTGACGCCGAGGACGAACAGCACCGCGTCGAGATACGGGTGCGAGAGCGCGGTGTCGGCGACCTCCCGCAGCGCGGGCTTGGCGTTGAACGCGACGCCCATGCCAGCCGCGGCCAGCATGTCGATGTCGTTGGCCCCGTCGCCGACCGCGACGCACGCGCCCAGCGGGATCCCGTACTCCCCGGCGAACCGGCGCAGCGCGGTCGCCTTGCCCGCGCGGTCCACGATGTCGCCGACCACGCGTCCGGTGAGCTTGCCGTCCACGACCTCCAGTTCGTTGGCCGCCGCGAAGTCGAGGCCGAGGTCGTCCACGAGATGGTCGATGACCTGGGTAAACCCGCCGGACACGACGCCGCAGCGGAACCCCATGCGCTTGAGCGTGCGGACGGTCGTGCGGGCCCCCGGGGTCAGCTCGAGTTTCGCCGCGACCTCGTCCAGCACGCTGGCGGGCAGCCCGGCCAGCAGCGAAACGCGCCGCTCCAGCGACTCGGCGAAATTCAGCTCGCCGCGCATCGCGGCCTCGGTGATCTCGCGGACCTGCTCCTCGACCCCGGCGTACGCGCCGAGCATCTCGATGACCTCGCCCTGCACGAGCGTGGAATCGACGTCGAAGACCACCAGCCGCTTCGCCCGGCGCGTGATGCCCGCGCGTTCGACGGCGACGTCGATGTTGGCCTCGGACGCCGCGTCGGCCAGCGTGGACCGGAGTTCGGCGTCGGTCTCTTCGGTGTCTTCGCGCACCGAGACGTACAGCTCGAGCCCGGTCACCGGGTAGTCGGCGACGCTGCGGATCGAGTCGATGTTCGCCCCGACGCCCGCCAGCCGCCGCGCGACCTCGGAGAACGCCCGCGCGGTCACCGGGCGGCCCAGCAGGACGAGCACGTGCGACGAGTCGCGCCGGCCGAGCGCGAACGGATCCTCGCCGATCGCGTCGCCGATCCGGACCTCGACCTCCATGCCGACGGTCGCCATCGCCTGTTCGACGGACTCCTGGAGCCCCTCCGGGTCGCGGTAGACGCCGGCGAGCACGCCGAGCACCAGCTGCCCTCGGATGACCACCTGCTCGATGTCGAGCACGTCCACGTCGTGCCGGGTGAGCACGGCGAACAGCACGGACGAGACCCCCGGCTTGTCCGGGCCGGTCGTGGTGATGAGGACGGGAGTCTGGCTCACTGGTTCGGTATCCCTCGTTCGTCTCGGCGCCGACGCTCAGGCCACGGCGAGTCGGCACGCCCAGTCTGGCCTCCGGCGGCGGCGGGCAGAACGCCCCCGTGCCGTGCTTCACACCGCTGGCACCACTAACGGGCGACGAGAGGCGCGAGGCGTGGCCGGGATAGGTCGTGAGAGGCGGGCCAGCCACGAACTCCGCGGGCCAGATGCGAGCGCGGCGGCCGGGCGCGAAGGCCGTGCAGCTCGGGACAAGCACCGCCGCCCGGCACGAGCCCCAAGCGACCCGGCATCTGCACCGCTACCAGCTACAACCGCCAAGTGACCCGGCACAAGCCAGCGCCAGGCGTGGAGGGCGGGAGACGGACGTCGCGGGCAGTGGGCGGGCGCGGGCGCGGTCGAAACCGGCGGCAAGCGCCAAGACTCAATACCCGCGCGCGGCCCCGACCCCGGCCTCGGCACCGCGCGCGGGTCGGCCCGGTTCGGCGCAGCGCAGCTCGGCGCGGCGGGGCGCGGGCCAGCGCGGCGCGGCTCGGCGCGGCTCGGCGCAGCCCGGCTC
>NZ_ASXG01000063.1 GCF_000411975.1 Amycolatopsis orientalis DSM 43388 | reverse complement strand
ACGACTACTCTCACACCAACAAACACCAGGTGTTGCAACCACCACGTGAATCCGCCGCTCCTTCAGGGAATCAGATTCCTTCGAGGAGTCCTTCACGGCTTTTCGGGCTGGCGGGCGCGTGGTCTTCGGGTGCGGGAACGCGGCCCACTGCGCGATCACCGTTTCGTCGCCGGGACGGGCCGGGCGGCGGTAGCGTTCGATCACCGCTTCGATTTCTTCGGTCAGCCGCCGGCATTCGCCCGGCGTGAGCGGCATCCGGGTGCTGCTCAGCGCCGCAGTTCCGGTTCGCGGGAGCGGATGTCCTCGTGCTGGTGCGGGAAAGCCACGAGCGGTCCGGACCTCTCCAGGTCGTCGACGAAGCCGGCCGCGCGCATCCGAGTCGATTCCTGCGCTGCCGTCCACCAGCGTTCGCGCTTCGAGCCGCGGCTGGCGTCTTCCTCGGCCAGTCCGGTGCCAGCGCGCAGGGTGCGGGCGTCGCTCTGGCGGGCTCGGCGTTCGGCGGCAGCATAGAATCGGACAGGTGGAGTCGACCTCGGTGGTGAGCGCGGACGCGGCCCTGTTCCGGCCGGTGCGTGCCGGGAACGCCTTCGAGGAGACCGTCGAGCGGCTGTTGCAGGCGATCCGGCTCGGGGTCGTCGGCGCGGGGGACCGGTTGCCCTCCGAGCGCGAGCTGGCCGAACGGCTCGGCGTGAGCCGGGTGACGCTGCGGGAGGCGATCCGCGCGCTGGCCGACGCGGGGTACGTCGAGTCGCGGCGCGGGCGGTACGGCGGCACGTTCGTGAACGAGAAACTGCCGGAGCCCGCGGAACGCGCGATCGGCGAGGTGGACGCGGCCGGGCTGGAAGACGCGCTCTGCCTGCGGCACGTGCTGGAAACCGGTGCGGCGGAGGCAGCCGCGGCGCGGACGTTGAGCCCGGCTGACCGGCAGCACCTCACCGGCACGCTCGCGGAAGCGTCGGCGGCGAGCCTCGCCGATTACCGGCGCAAGGATTCGCGGCTGCACCTGGCGATCGCCGAGGTCACCGCGTCCGCGTCGCTGACCAGCACAGTCGCCGACGCGCGGACCCGGGTCAACCAGCTGCTCGACCGGATTCCGCTGCTCGAGCCCAATCTGGAGCATTCGAACGCGCAGCACGAGGCGATCGTCGACGCGATCCTGGCCGGCGATCCGGTGGCCGCGCGGCAGGCGATGGCTGAGCACATCGAGGGCACCGCATCGCTCCTGCGCGCCTTCCTCTCGTGAGCAATTCACCGGCTCGGCAGAACCTTGTCACTAGTTCAGCCGTCCACCATTCGTGGAGTCAGCCTCGGAGAGTGACCAATCCGCTGTTGTCCGTCGCCGGTGGCGCCGCATCCGCAGGGGTGCCTACTGCCTGACCGGCTTCGCGGTCGGGGTGCCGCTGCTCGCGTTCTGGATCGCCTACCTGCTGCTGGACGTCCGCAGCCCGCAGGACGTCCTCGCCTCGCTCGGCAAAACTGTGACGCTGAAGTACGCCGACGGCAGCGAGCTGCTGCGCGTCGTGCCCCCGGGCGGCGACCGGCGGTTCGTGCCGTTCGACCAGATCCCGCAGAAGCTGCGCGACGCCATCGTCGCCACCGAGGACCCGACGTTTTGGGCCAACTCCGGCTTCGATCCGACCGGGATCGGCCGCGCGTTCCTGACCGGCGTCGGCGGCGGGTCCGGGATCACCCAGCAGTACATCAAGAAATCGACCGGCGACGAGGATTCGACGCTCGCCCGGAAGATGCAGGAACTCGTGCTCGCCACGAAGATCACGCAGGAACAGAGCAAGGAACAGATCTTCGAGAGCTACGTCAACATCATCTCCTTCGGCCGCAACACTTTCGGCCCGGCAGCGGCGATGAACGCGTTCTTCGGCCGTCCGCTCGACAACAGCATCACCTGGAGCGAAGCCGCGTTCCTGGCCGGGATGATCCAGTCGCCTTCGGTGCACGATCCGGCGGTGTCCGGGGACGAGCACGCGGCGAAGCGCTGGCGGTATGTGCGGGACAAGCTGGTCGAGCGCGGCTATGTGAAGAACGCCGACGGCCTGGCTTACCCGGGCGCGGAGATCAAGCCGCCGGCGGAGACGCGGGTGAGCCTGAATTACCACCAGTATCACCTCAAACAGCGGGTGCTCACCGAGCTGGAGGCGGCCGGTTTCTCGCTTTCGCGGTTGCAGCAAGGGAATCTGACCGTTCAGACCACCCTCGACCCTGGATTGCAGAGCGCCGCGCACGCCGCGTTGAGCGACCGGTTGAAGGGCGAGCCAGCGGAGTTCCGCGGCGCGCTGGTGGCCGTCGATCCGGCGAACGGCGCGGTGCGCGCGTACGACGGCGGCAACAACGGCGTCCGGGATTATGCGGCAACCGGGCACGCGCTCGGCTCGGCATTCTATCCGTTCACCGCGGCCGCTGGCTTGAAGAACGGGATGTCGCTGGACGAAAAAGTGGCTGCTCCTAAAGAGATTCTGTATCTCGGCGAGAAGTTCGACTATCCGCCGAAGTGCCCGCAGCCGTGTACTCTGCGGAGTGCCTTGACCTCGGGTGCGGACACACCGTTCATCACGGTCTCGAAGAAGATCGGCGTCGATGAGGTGAGCGCGGCGGCGCGGGCGGCGGGGATCCCGGACGAGGTGGACGGCACGCCGACCATGCGCGAACAGGACGGCCTCACGATCGGCTCGGGCATCGTCGTCGGCCGGTATCCGATGCGACCGCTCGACGTCGCCGGGGCGTACGCGACGTACGCCGCCAACGGGATGCACGCGCCGGTACACCTGGTCGACAAGGTGCTCGACCGGTCCGGAAAAGTCGTGTGGCAGCACGAAAACGAGCCGGCTTCCGCGGTCCCGGAGAAGGTGGCGCAGGACGTGACTTCCGCGTTGCGGACGACGCTGCCGGACGGTCGCCCGGCAGCGCTGCGCACCGGCGAGTTCGAGCGCGGAAATTCGCGCGACAACCAGGATGCCTGGGCGGTCGGCTACACGCCCCAACTGGCGACGGCGGTATGGCTAGGCACCGACGACAACCGCAAGCTGCTCGACGCGGACGGCAAGAAGGTGACGGGCACGTCGATCCCGGCGGACGTGTGGCGGTCCTTCATGGCCAGCCGGTGACTCAGGCGGCCCGGCGGCTGACCTTCGGGATCACCATCGGGCTGCCGCTCTCCGGGCACTCCATCACCCGGCACGGCAGCTCGAAGATCCGTTCGACGTTCTCCGCCGTCACGACCTCCTCCGGCGTCCCGGTGGCCAGCACCTTCCCGTCGCGCATCGCGATCAGGTGGGTGGCGTACCGGGCCGCGTGGTTGAGGTCGTGCAGCACCGCGACCAGCGTGCGGCCCTGTTCGCGGTGCAGGGTCGCGCACAGGTCGAGGATGTCGAGCTGGTGCGCGATGTCCAAGTACGTCGTGGGCTCGTCGAGCAGCAGCAGGTCGGTCTGCTGGGCCAGTGCCATCGCCATCCAGACGCGCTGGCGCTGCCCGCCGGACAGCTCGTCCACCATCCGCTCGGCGAGGTCGTCGACGCCGGTCGCGCGCATCGAATCGGCGACCACCTCCGCGTCCTCGCGGGACCACTGGCGCAGCAGTTTCTGGTGCGGGTACCGGCCGCGCGCGACCAGGTCGGACACGGTGATCCCGTCTGGCGCGATCGAGCTCTGCGGCAGCAGGCCGAGCCTCCGCGCGACCTCCTTCGCGCCGTAGCTGGAGATCACCTCGCCGTCGAGGTAGACCGAGCCCGCGCGCGGCTTCAGCATCCGGGCGAGCGCGCGCAGCAGCGTCGTCTTGCCGCAGGCGTTGGGGCCGACGATGACCGTGAACGACTTGTCCGGGATGACCACGCCGAGCCGCTCGGCGACGGTGCGGCCGTCGTAGGCCAGCGTCAGGTCCTCGGCGTGCAGGCGGGTGTCTTCGCTCGTCAGTGCCACACAGGTAAGGCTAACCTAGTGAGCCCGGTCCGGGGAGTTGCGCGGGTCGCATTAGCGACCGGGGACCGGCCGGTGCCATGATGCGTCCGGGAGAAGCCCGGCAGAGCGAGGATGGGATGGACGACTACCGCGTCGTCGCGGACGAACTCGCCGCCGACATCGAAGCCGGCCGGCTGCGGCCTGGCGACCGGTTGCCGCCGCAGCGCCGGTTCGCGCGCGACCGCGGCATCGCCGGTTCCACCGCGGCCCGGGTGTATGGCGAACTCGTGCGTCGCGGCCTGGCAGTCGGCGAGGTCGGCCGGGGCACGTTCGTGCGCGCGGCGAAGCCCGGTCCCGAACCGGCGCTGTCCGAACCCGGCGACGCGCGGGTAGACCTCGAACTCAACTTCGCGGTGCTGCCCAGCCAATCGGCCAAGCTGGCGCAAGCACTCGAACCCGTGCTGCGCGCCGACGTCTTCACCGACGCCCTGCATCCGCTCGGCGCGGCGGGCACCAAGGCGGTCCGTGAGGCGGCGGTCGCGATGCTCGCTCGCGGGTCGTGGACGCCGGATCCGGAATCGGTGCTGGTGGCGGGAAACGGACGCCAGGGCATCGCGGCCGCGCTCGCCGCCTTCGTGCCGACCGGCGAACGGCTGGCGGTCGAATCCCTGACGTATCCGGTGGTCAAAGCCGCGGCGACCCGGCTCGGCATCGAGCTGGTGCCGATCGAAACCGACGCGCACGGTCTGGTCCCGGCCGCGCTCGCGGCGAGTGCGCCGGTGCGGGCGCTGTACGTCCAGCCGACCTTGCACAACCCGCTCGGCACCACGATGCCGCCGCGGCGCCGCGCCGAACTGGCCGAGACCGTCCGCAGGCTCGACCTGCCGGTGGTCGAGGACGGCATCTACACCTTCCTGCGCCCGGACACCGAACCGCTCGCCGCGCTGATGCCGGAGCGGACGGTTTTCGTGGACAGCCTGTCGAAACGCGTCGCGCCCGGGCTCACCGCCGGATTTCTCGTGGTGCCGCCGCCGTGGGTCCCGCGGCTGGCGAGCGCGATCCGGTCTGGCGGCTGGGCGGCGTCGCGGTTCTCCGTGGAGGCGGCGCGGCGGTGGATCACCGGCGGCGTGCTGGCGGAGGTCGAGGCCGCGAAGCGCGTGGACGCCGGAGCACGGGCCCGGATCGTTGCCGACCGGCTGGCGGGTTTCCAGGTGTACGGCGACGCTTCGGCTTATCACCGGTGGTGGGTGCTGCCGGAGCAGTGGCGGGCCGAGACCTTCGTGGCCGCCGCTGCTCGCCGGGGGATCGCGTTGTCCCCGGCGGCCGCGTTCTCGGTAGTGCCCGGACACGCGCCGAACGCGGTGCGGATCGCGGTGTCCGCGCCTTCCGAGGAGACGTTGGCGAGTGCGCTGGACGTGCTGGCCGGGCTGGCGCGCGGATCGCCGGACGACCTGCTGGTGGACTCGTGAGTGTTCACGCCGGTTAGAACCGGCATGAACACTCACGACGTCCTCACGCCTTCCGCCGCCAGAACATCCTGGTGAGCGTCGCCGCGACGGCCGCCGGAGCGGGCTGCCGGGGCAGCTTCTTGGCTTCCGGCGCGGATTCCGGCATCACCCGGTACACGAGATGCGCCGCGAACCGCGCGAGGTCCGGCATGGCCAGCGAGGCCAGTTCCGCGGCGCGCCCCTCGGGCAGGCTCAGGATCTGCGGCCGCCGCTCGATCGCTTTCACCACCAGCGCCGCCGCGCGTTCCGGCGAACTCGCCGGCAGTCCGAGGTACGAACCTGTCGGCGCGATCATGTCGGTGCGCACCAGCGGCATCCGGACCGAGGAGAACGTGACGCCGTCGGACAGCGTCTCGCGCCCGGCGGTCAGGCTGAACTCCTCGAGCGCGGCTTTCGAAGCCAGGTAAGCGGAAAACCGCGGGGTGTCGGTCTGCAGGCCCTGCGTGGTGACGTTCACGACGTGGCCGAACCGGCGATCGGTCATCGACGGCAGCAGGCCGAGGATCAGCCGCACTGGACCGAAGTAGTTGATGGCCATGGTGCGCTCGTAGTCGTGGAACCGCTCCGTCGACAGCTGGACCGAGCGTCGGATGGACCGTCCTGCGTTGTTCACCAGGACGTCTACCCCACCGTGCTCGGCGAGGACCGCCTTCACGAGGCTGTCGACCGCGTCGCCGTCAGTGAGGTCGCACGGGTACGCCGCCGCTTCGCCGCCTGCGGCGGTGATCTCGCTACGTACGTCTTCGAGTTCTTCAGCACGGCGCGCGACGAGAAGCACCTTCGCGCCGCGACGCGCGACAGCGAGCGCACTCGCGCGGCCAATGCCGGACGACGCACCGGTAATGAGGACAACGCGCCCTTGAAGCCCGGGGCGCCGAGCGTGGTCCGGGTCGAGATGCGCGCGCCAGTAGCGGTAGAGCGGTTCGGCGTAGTCGCGAAGCTCGGGAAGGTGAACGCCGCTGCCGTACAGCTCCGAAGTGGTGCGCGCGGTGTCGAACTCCACCTCCATGTTCAGGTGGGGGAGTACTTCGAGCGGAACACCCAGCTCAGTCAGCACTGCCGCGCGCGTTGCCCGTCCAGTCGGCAGACGGTCGACAGCGGTCGCGAGAAGAGACGCTGTGCGGCGAAGCGGCCCAGACGGCACGGTCGTGCGTACGCGAGGCGCTCCGGCGACGCGGGCGAAGGCGTTGTAGACCTCGTGCAGCTTTTGCGGTCGCGGCGAAGCGAGGTGATACGTACTGCCCGAAGGCGCTTCGCGGTGCATGAGGGTTTCCATCGCGGCGACGACGTAGTCGACCGGGACGAGGTTGGTCGCCCCGAGATCGGGCGCGACGAGCGGAAGCTGCTTCGGCAGCGCGGCGAGGCGCGAGATGGCGGGCAGGAAGTAGTACGGGCCGTCGATCTTGTCCATCTCGCCGGTGCGCGAATCGCCGACGACCGCGGAAGGCCGATAGACGCGGAACGGCACCTCGGACTGGGTGCGGACCAGCTTCTCGGCCTCGAACTTCGTGGCGTGGTACGGCGAATTGAAGGACTGCCCGAGATCGAAGTCGGCCTCGGTGAAGCGGCCGGCGTGATCGCCGGCGACGGCGATGGACGAAACGTGGTGCAGCAACCGCGCGCCGGCGGCCGCCGCGAAGGCGAGGAGATTCCGGGTGCCCTCGACGTTCGCCGCCCGGTTCGCCGCGTCGTCGGCGGTGAAGTCGTATATCGCGCCGAGGTGGACGACGTGGTCGAGCCCGGCGTAACCGGCCGGGTCGAGGCCGAGCAGCGGTTCGGTGAGGTCGCCGACGGCGGGGACCAGGCGGTCGGCGTTCGGCCACTCCCGCGCGAGCGCGTCCAGGCGGTCGCGCGAGGTGTTCCGGACGAGCACGTGGACGGCGGTCGTGTCCCGCCGGGCGAGCAACCGGGCGACCAGGCGCTTCCCGAGGAAGCCCGTCGCGCCCGTGACGAAGTAGGTGGTCATGGCCGGCACCTTTCGGGGTCTGCGGGTGCCGACTCTACCTACTCATGAGTAGGAACGGTAGTTGTCAGTCGGTTCCGGTGCGTCCCGCGGACGTCGCGGTGGCCACCACGGCGTCGCGCAGGGCCGCGCGCAGCCGTCCGACCTCCAACGGCCCCAGCACGGCGGCCTCCCCGGGCGGCGCGACCAGGACGACCTTGTCGTCGCTGCTCACGAACACCGTCACGTCGCGCCGCCGGCCCGCCAGGTCCCGGCAGCCGACCGTCCACTCGTTCCGCACCGCACTGTCGTCCCGCGCTGTCACGGCCCTCGCCCTCCGATCACGTCATGCCCGTGTCCTTCGTGCGCGGATGGGACCGCCCGCTCCGCGGCGGCTTACGCCGGTTCACCCGAATTGCCTACTGGCCGGTTTTCCACCGGGTGTGACCAGCCGCGTACCGGAGTAGCGTCGGCGACCGCACGCCGCGGGCACTCGGGAGGACGCATGTCGGAACCTCGGAAGATCGTCATCGTCGGATCCGGGCTGGCCGGTGCCACCACGGCCGCGACGATTCGAGAACGCAGCTTCGAGGGCGACATCGTGCTGCTCGGAACCGACCCGCACCGGCCGTACGAGCTGCCGCCGCTGTCGAAGGCAGTGCTGCTTGGCAACGCCGACGAACCCGATTGGGTGCGCGAGGAGGGTTACTGGACCGAGAGCGGCATCCAACTGCTCTCCGGCACCACGGCGACCCGCGTCGAACTGGGTGCACGCCTTGTTCATGATGACGCGGGCGGCGAACATCGCTACGACCGTCTCGTCTTAGCGACCGGCTCGCGCCCGCGGAGGCTGAAGGTGCCCGGCGGTGACCTGCCTGGCCTCTACACGCTTCGCACCCTCGACGACGCACTGCGGTTGCGCGAGGCGTTCGAAGCAGCGAAGCGGGTACTGATCGTCGGCGCTGGCTGGATCGGCACCGAAGCCGCAGCAGCCGCGCGTACGCACGGTGCCGAGGTGACTGTGGTCGCGCCGGAGAAACTGCCGCTCGCCAACGTGCTCGGCGACGAGGTTGCCGGAGCGTTCTACCGTCTGCACGAAGAACACGGCGTGCAGTGGCGGCTTGGCGAAGGCGTCGCTGCGATCACCGGCGACACCGCAGCGACCGGCGTCCGACTCTCGAGCGGCGAAGAGCTGTACGCGGACGTTGTGCTTATCGCGGTCGGTGCGGCCCCTTGCGTCGAGCTGGCGCACGCTGCTGGCCTGGAGCTGGCGGACGACGGTGGGGTCGATGTCGATGCCGGTCTGCGTACAGCGGCACCTGACGTGTACGCGATCGGCGACATTGCTTCGCAGTTCCATCCGCGCTACGGCCGCCGCGTACGCGTCGAGCACTGGGCGACAGCGCGTACGCAAGGCGAGCACGTGGCGGCCAACCTCTTTGGCGCGAACGAGCCGTACCTGAACAGCCCGTACTTCTTCTCCGACCAATACGACCCGGACCGCGGCGGCCCGGCGATCGGCTGCGAATACCGCGGCCTGCCGGACTTGGATCGCGACCGCGTCGTAGTGCGCGGCGACCTAGCGGCGTACGACTTCACGGCGTTCTGGGTGACCCCAGCCGGCGAGGTTTCGGCCGCGATGAACGTCAACCAGTGGGACGACGGGGACGCGCTGCAGAAGCTGGTCGACGAACGGATCGTGGTCACTGACGACCAGTTGCGGAACGGGGACCTCGCCGAGCTGGGCTGACCGCCAGCGTCGCGAACGACAGCATGGCGAGCACCCCGAACCCGGCCATCACGGCGGTCATCGGAACCGCCGTGCCGGATCCGCCGAGCCCGACCAGCGGCGTCGCGAGTCCGCCGATCGCGAACTGCAGCACGCCCAGCAGCGCGGACGCCGATCCTGCCGTGCGTGCGTGCCCGGCGAGCGCGAGGGAACTGGCGTTCGGATTGATGATTCCGATGCAGGAAACCATCAATAGCAACGGAATCAGCAACGCAGGCAATGGCAGTCGCAAACTCGCGGCGGTCAGCGTGACCAGGCCGGACAGCGTCGACACGGTGAGCCCGGTACGCAGGAGCGTCCGTTCGGGGAAGCGGCCGACGAGCCATCCGTTGAGCTGCCCCGCGAGCACGATGCCGACGCCGTTGAGCCCGAAGACGAGGCTGTATTCCTGCGGGCTGAGGCGGTAAACGTCCTGCAGAGCGAACGACGAACCCGAGATGTACGCGAACAACGCGGCGAAGTTCAGGCCCGCGGCGAGCGCGTAGCCGAGGAATGTGTGGTCGGTG
Source organism: Amycolatopsis orientalis DSM 43388 (assembly GCF_000411975.1). GTDB lineage: Bacteria > Actinomycetota > Actinomycetes > Mycobacteriales > Pseudonocardiaceae > Amycolatopsis > Amycolatopsis orientalis_D. Next base: position 110,262 of record NZ_ASXG01000063.1, on the reverse strand, counting down.
AGCAGGTGCCAATATGTGCGAAGCACTCCGCCCAGCCGCGCCGGATGCCGACGCTCGACCGGCAATGGCTCCGGCAGCGCGAACGCGACCGCGCAGAGTAGCAGTGCGCCGAACGCGGTGAGCACGACGAACACGCCGCGCCAGGACGTGAACGTAAGCAACTGCCCGCCGAGCACCGGAGCGAGAATCGGCGCGAGACCGTTGACGAGCAGGAGAAGCGAGAAGAACTTCGTCATCGCGGTGCCGGTGTAGAGATCGCGAACGGTCGCGCGGGCGATCACGATCCCCGCAGCCGCGCCGAGCGCCTGGACACTCCGCGCGGCGATCAGCAGTTCAACGCCCGGACTCGCCGCCGCCGCGACCGACCCGGCGACGTACAGCCCCAGCCCGGCCAGCAACGGCCGCCGCCGCCCGAAGGAATCCGACAACGGCCCGGCGACGATCTGCCCGATCGCGAGCCCGACGACGAATGCGGTGAGCGTCAGCTGGACCGTGGTGTCGGAGGCCTGGAAATCGCCCGCCATCCGGGGGAGGGCGGGGAGATACATGTCAATGGAGAGCGGCCCGAAGGCGGAGAGGCCGCCGAGGATGAGGAGACGCCGGATCTTGCCCCGGACGGGGTGCTCGGGGAGGGTGACGGTGTGGTCGACGGCGGGATGCTCCGTGCTGGACGGGCTCGTGGTGGTGGGGTATTCGGCTGTGGAGTGTTCCGTGTTGGAGGGGTCTGCGGTGGGGTATTCGGGTGCGGAATGCTCCGACTCCGGGTGGTCAGCGGTGGATTGGTCCGCCGTGGAGTGATCGGGAGCTGTCTGATCGGCCGCCGGATAGTCGGTCGTGGAGTATTCGGTCGCGAGCAACCCCGCGCCGTCCGGAAGCGGCACTGCACGCTCAGCGGCACACGGTTCTTGGTCGGCGGCGGGCTCGGGAGTGTCGGCCGCGCTCGGGTTCTCGCGGAGGCCGCGCCGGGAATCGCGTCGGGCCTTGCCGCTGGGCTTGGGCAGCTCGTTTTCGCCGTCGACATGTCCGATCTTCGGGGCCAGGCTGTCTCGGAGACCGTGCGGGGCTTTGCCGCTGGGCTCGGGCAGCCTGCTTTCCCCGCCGACGCGTCCGACCTTCGGGGCCGGGCTGTCTCGGCGATCGCCCCGGGTTTTGCCGCTAGGCGCGGGCAACCCGCCCTCATCGCCGACCCCGTGCCCGGCTCCCAGACCGGGGCTCTCCCGCGAACTTTGCCCCGCCCGGTCCTCCGCCTCTCCGCCGCTGCCCGCCGTCACGTCGCCGCCTTCCCGCCCGCGTGCGGCGCGAGCCGTCCGTCGTCGCGGCCGCGCCGCCTCTCCCGTCCCCATCCGCGCCGCACCGTCTCCTTCGCCTTGGCGGGACCTCCCCGCCCAGACGAGTGTCCGTTATCCACCCGCGCACCCGGTGATCGGATCAATTTCCGCACCAAATCCGCCTACCCTCTAGATCTCCCTCCCGGCGGTACGCTATACATCGGATGTATCGCGAGAACGGTGTCGAGAGAGGGGTTCGTCCGTGCGGTTTGTGCGTCTCGGGGCAGCGGGGGCTGAGCGTCCGTTCGTCCGTGCCGGTGACGGCACCCTCCACGACCTCTCCGGGGTCACGCCGGACATCGACGGCGCGTTCCTCGCCGGCGACGGACCGGCCAGGGCCGCGCGGGCGCTCGACGCCGGGGAACTGCCGGTCGCCGACGGGGCTGGGCTGCGGGTCGGCGCGCCGATCGCCGCGCCGGGCAAGATCGTCTGCATCGGCATGAACTACCGCCGCCACGCCGAGGAAACCGGCGCGGCCGTGCCGACCGAGCCGGTGCTGTTCATGAAGGCGCCGGACGTGATGGTCGGACCGTTCGACGAGGTGCTGATCCCGCGCGGGTCCACGGCCACCGACTGGGAGGTCGAACTCGGCGTCGTCATCGGGAAAACCGCGCGCTACCTGGAAAGCGCGGACGAAGCGCTGGCACACGTCGCCGGGTACGTGGTGTCCAACGACGTCTCCGAACGCGACTTCCAGCTGAACCGCGGCGGCCAGTGGGACAAAGGCAAGAACTGCGAGACCTTCAACCCGCTCGGCCCGGAGCTCGTGACCGCCGACGAGATCCCCGACCCGCAGGCACTCGGCCTGCGTACCTGGGTCAACGGCGAGAAGGTGCAGGATTCGTCCACAAAGGACATGGTGTTCGGCGTCGCCGAGATCATCCGCTACCTGAGCCAGTTCATGGTGCTGCGCCCCGGCGACCTGATCAACACGGGCACCCCGGAGGGCGTCGCGCTCGGACAGCCCGAGCCGAAGCCGTACCTGCGCGCGGGCGACGTCGTCGAGCTGGAGATCGACGGCCTCGGCAAGCAGCGCCAGACCCTCGGGCAGGCCTGACATGGCGAAAATCGTGGCCATGGAGGTCCGGGACGTCCGTTTCCCGACGTCGCGCGACCTCGACGGTTCGGACGCGATGAACCCGGATCCGGACTATTCGGCGGCCTACGTCGAATTGCACACCGACGCCGGGCCGGACGGGTACGGCCTCGCGTTCACCATCGGCCGCGGCAACGACGTGCAAGCTGCCGCGATCCGCGCGCTGGCACCGCATGTAATCGGCCGCGACGTGCCGGAAGACGCCGAAGCACTTGGTGCGCTCTCGCAGGCGCTCGTCGGCGATTCGCAATTCCGTTGGCTGGGGCCGGAAAAAGGCGTCGCGCACATGGCGATCGGCGCGATTGTCAACGCCGCGTGGGATCTCGCCGCGCGGCGTGCCGGGCTGCCGTTGTGGAAATTCGCGTCTCGGATGACGTCGGAGGAGCTGGTGTCCCTTGTGGACTTCCGCTACCTTTCCGATGCGCTCACCGAACAGGAAGCGCTCGACATCCTGCGCGCGGCCGAACCCGGGAAAGCGGAACGGATCGCCAAGCTCGAAGCCGACGGTTACCGCGCGTACAGCACGTCGGCGGGCTGGCTCGGTTACTCCGACGCGAAACTGGTGCGGCTGGCCGAGCAGGCCGTCGCGGACGGTTTCGAGATGATCAAACTGAAGGTCGGCGGGAATCTCGAGGACGATGTCCGGCGGATGAAGCTGGCGCGCGAGACCGTCGGCGCCGACATCCGGATCGCGGTCGACGCGAACCAGCGCTGGGATGTCGCGACGGCGGTGTCGTGGATGACCGCGCTGGCCCCGTTCGATCCATATTGGATCGAAGAGCCGACTTCGCCGGACGATGTCCTCGGGCACGCGGCCATTGCCAAGGCGCTCGCGCCGATCAAGGTAGCTACCGGCGAGCATGTCCAGAACCGCGTGGTGTTCAAGCAATTGCTGCAGGCCGGTGCGATTGACGTGCTGCAATTGGACGCCGCCCGGGTCGGCGGCGTGAACGAGAACCTCGCGATCCTGTTGCTGGCCGCCAAATTCGGTGTCCCCGTGTGTCCGCACGCCGGTGGCGTCGGGTTGTGCGAACTGGTGCGGCATCTGTCCATGTTCGACTTCGTCGCAGTGTCCGGTTCGGACAGTGACCGCTCCATCGAATGGGTCGACCACCTGCACGATCACTTCACCGATCCGGCCGTCGTGCGTGGCGGCCGCTACCTCGCTCCGACCGCACCGGGCTTTTCCGCGCGCATGCACGACGCTACGCTGCGCCGGTTCAGCTTCCCGGACGGTCCTGAATGGACGGAGAACGCGCAGTGAGCGAATTCGACGGCCTGGTCGCCGCGGTCACCGGCGGCGCTTCCGGCATCGGCCTGGCCACGGCGAACCTGCTGGCTCAGCGTGGTGCGCAGGTGGCCGTGCTCGACCTCAAGACGGACGAGGTGCCCGAGCCGCTGGCCGGGTTCCGCTGCGACGTGACGTCCGACGCCGAGGTGCGCGCCGCGGTCGACGCGGTGGCCGAACGCTTCGGCCGGCTCGACATCCTGGTCAACAACGCGGGAATCGGCGCACAGGGCGACGTCACCGCGAATGACGACGACGAATGGCACCGCGCATACGACGTGAACGTGGTCGGCATGGTGCGCACTGCCCGGGCTGCCTTGCCGCACTTGAAAAACTCCCCGGCGGCCGCGATCGTGAACACCTGCTCGATCGCCGCTTGGGCCGGGCTGCCCGCCCGCGCGCTGTACTCGGCGACGAAGGGCGCGGTGCTGTCGCTGACTCTCGCGATGGCCACCGATCACCTGCCGGACCGGATCCGGGTCAACTGCGTGTGCCCCGGCACCGCGGACACTCCGTGGGTCGGCAGGCTGCTCGACACCGCCGCCGATCCCGCGGCGGAGCGGAAGGCGCTCGCCGCCCGCCAGCCGATGGGGAGGCTGGTCACCGCGGACGAGGTCGCGAACGCGATCGCGTACCTGGCCAGCCCGCTTTCGGCATCGACTACCGGCACCGCGCTCGCGGTGGACGGCGGCATGTACGGCCTGCGCCCGCGCGGACCCGTGCAGAACTGATCTGCTCAGCCAACAAGGCCTGTCATCAAGGAGGATGCGGTGCGTACGAAGGTGATCCGGTTGGCCGCCGCGGTGGCCGCTTGCGGTTTGGTGCTCGGTGCGTGCGGGTCCACTAAGGACAAACCGGCGGCAGCGGCCGGAGGCGGAACCGGAAAAGTGGGGGCGACCCTGCCCCTGCTGACCTCGCCGTTCTGGCAGGCCTACAACAAATACGTGCCGCAGATGGCGAAGGAGCAGGGCCTCGACGCGCAGCCCACGGTGAACGCCGACAGCGACCCGGCCAAGCTCATCACGGACATCGGCACGCTGCTCAGCCAGGGCGTGAAGGGGCTGGTTGTCACGCCGCTCGACTCGGCCGCGGTCGTCGCTGGCCTGAAGCAGGCCGAGAACAAGGGCGTCCCGGTGGTCGCGGTGGACGTCGCGCCGGAGAGCGGCAAGGTCGCGATGGTGGTCCGCGCGGACAACAAAGCGTACGGAACCAAGGCGTGCGACGAAATCGGCAAGCGCGTGAAGAGCGGCAAGGTCGTGCAGGTGATGGGCGACCTCGCGTCGGTCAACGGTCGCGACCGGTCGGCGGCGTTCCGCGAGTGCATGAAGCAGAAGTACCCGGACGTCAAGGTGCTCGAGGTCGCCGCCGAATGGAAGGCGGACAAGGCGTCGTCCGGTTTGGACAGTCTGCTGACCGCGAACCCGGACATCAAGGGCGTCTACATGCAGGCGGGCGGGGTCTACCTCGCGCCGACCGAGCAGGCGCTCAAGCGCAAGAACCTCTTCTTCCCGGTTGGCGACCCGAAACACGTCGTGCTGGTGAGCAACGACGGCATCCCGCAGGAACTCGCCGCGATCCGCAACGGCGAACTGGACGCGACCGTTTCGCAGCCCGCCGACGCCTACGCCAAGTACGGCATGTACTGGCTCAAGAAGGCGATGGCGGGCGAGAAGTTCAAGCCCGGCCCGACCGACCACGATTCCACGATCGTCGAGATCAGCCCGGGCATCCTGGAGGACCAGCTGCCCGCGCCGGTCGTGACCAAGGACAACGTGGACGACAAAGCGCTGTGGGGTAACAACCTGTGAGCGCGCCGGTAGTGCAGGCGGACGGCGTCGGGAAGCGGTACGGGCCCACCGTCGCGCTGCATGACGTCAGCCTCACCGTGCGGCCCGGCGAGTCACACGCACTCGTCGGCCGCAACGGCGCGGGCAAGTCCACCCTGGTGTCCATCCTCACCGGACTGTCCGAAACGGACACTGGGAGCGTTTCCTTCGGCGGCGCGCCAGCACCTCCGCTGTCCAAACAGGACGACTGGAAGGCACGCGTGGCGTGCGTGTACCAGCACGCGATGGTGGTGCCGCAGCTGACGGTCGCGGAGAATCTGTTTCTCAACCGGCAGGGTCAGGGCGGATTCGCGATCGGCTGGAAGAAGCTGCGCAGGCAAGCGCGGGAGCTGCTGGACTCGTGGGATGTCCAGGTCGATGTGGACACTCCGGCGGGCGAGCTGTCCGTCGAGGACCGTCAGTTCGTCGAAATCGCTCGCGCGCTGAGTTATGGCGCCCGGTTCATCGTGCTGGACGAACCGACCGCGCAGCTGGACAGCCAGGCCATCGAGCGGCTTTTCGAGCGGATGCGGCAGATGCAGGAGAACGGCGTCACGTTCCTGTTCATCTCGCACCACCTGCACGAGGTTTACGAGGTGTGCCAAGCGGTTACCGTCCTGCGCGATGCTCGCCATGTGCTCACCGCCCCCGTTGCGGAGGTCAGCCGCGCGGCGCTGGTCGACGCGATGACGGGGGAGCAGGGCGGCCTCGCGGTCCGCGACGCGGCGAGCCGTGACCCGCTCGCCGCAGACGCCGAAGAGGTGCTTGCCGTCGACGGGTTGTCCGGCGACGGATTCCACGACGTATCGCTGCGAGTCCACCGTGGCGAGGTCGTCGGTCTCGCCGGGAGCAACGCGAGCGGCAAGCACCAGGTGGCCGAGACCGTGTACGGCCTGCGCAAACCCACCTCAGGAACTGTTGCCGTGAACGGAAAACCCCTGCCGTCCGGCGACATTGCCGCCGCCCTGCGCGCGGGCATCGGCTGCGTCCCGCGGGACCGGCACCACGAAGGCCTGGTGCTGGAACACTCCATTATGGACAACGCGACCCTGTCCGTGCTCGACCGGATGGGCCCCGGCGGCCTGGCGTCCCCGAAGGTCCGCCGCGAACGCGGAACGCGCGCGCTGACCGACTACGACATCGTCGCGGCCGGCCCGGACCAGCCGGTCTCGGACCTGTCCGGCGGGAACCAGCAGAAAGTCGTGCTCGCCCGGGCGTTGGAGAGCGACCCGCGCGTGGTGGTGCTGATCAATCCCACCGCGGGGGTGGATGTGAAGTCGAAGGAGGCCCTGCTCGCGGTCGTGGACCGGGTGCGGGCCGAGGGGAAGGCGGTGCTGCTGGTGAGCGACGAGCTGGACGACCTGCGCCTGGCCGACCGGGTGCTGGTTTTGCGCGCCGGCGAGGTGACCGCCGCTCACCAGGCCGGCTGGTCCGACGGGGACCTGGTGGCGGATATCGAAGGAGTCGGGCTCCATGACTGACCTGATGAGCGACCCGCAGACGGCGCTGCCCGCGGTACGGGCGAAGCGCCGGAAGTCGGCGTGGCTGCGCGAACTGGCGCTGTTGCCCGCGCTCGTGGTGGTGTTCGTGATCGGCGGGCTGATCAGCGATACGTTCTTCACCTTCGACAACATCATCAGCATCCTCTCCGCCGCGGCGGCGTTGTCGCTGGTCGTGCTGGGCGAATCGCTGGTGCTGCTGACCGGCAAGTTCGACCTGTCGCTGGAATCCACGATGGGCATCGCCCCGGCGATCGGCGCGATGCTGGTCATCCCCGCGGCGTCGTCCGGCTTCGGCACCGAATGGCCCTCGGCGCTGGGCCTGGTGGCGATCCCCGTGGTCGGCGCGCTGATCGGGTTTGTGAATGGCTTCCTGATCGTGAAGCTGAAGCTGAACGCGTTCATCGTGACACTGGCGATGCTGACGGTCCTGCGCGGAACCCAGATCGGCACGACGAACGGCAAGACGCTCTTCGACCAGCTCGACGCGTTCACCGCGCTGGCGACGACGACGTTCGCCGGACTCCCGATGTCGGTCTGGCTCGCGGCCGTGCTGTTCGTGCTCTTCGGACTGGGCCTGCGCTACCACCGGGTCGGCCGGTCGCTGTACGCGATCGGCGGCAACCGCGAAGCCGCGCGGGCCGCGGGCATCAGAGTGGACCGGATTTCCTGGGCGGTCTTCGTGGTGGCCGGAGTCCTGGCAGCCATCGGCGGCCTCGCGTACACCGGCTACGTCGGCGCCCTCGGCGCGGACCAGGGCGACGGCTTGATCCTCCAGGTCTTCGCCGCGGCGGTCATCGGCGGCGTTTCCCTGGACGGCGGACGGGGCACCTTGGTCGGCGCGCTGACCGGGGTGCTGCTGCTGCAGTCGGTGGACAGCCTGCTGCGCATCGCCCAGGTCCCCGCCGAATGGCTGAAGGCGATTTACGGCGGGATCATTCTGATCGCGTTGATCATCAGCCGGTATGCGGGCGGAAAGCCCCAGACCTGATCGGTGGAGGTCCGGTGATCATCCGACCTTCGCGGCGGGAGGACTCGGCGGGTCCGGGCGGCTCGGTGGGTGGTGCGGTGTGCAGCTGGGCGCGGAAGTCCGTGAAGGGCTCCTTCAGGGACTTCGAGTCTCTCGGTTCGCCCGGCACGGGGTGCTCCGCGGCAACACCTTTCGCTGCGGCCTTCGACTCCGCTGCTTCCGGTGCGGTGAGGGCTGCCTTCTCCGCACTTGGTCGGGAGTTAATGACGGGCACCTCCATCTTGCTGCGGGGCGAACCGGTTCCCGCCGAGTCGTCCAAGCCTGCGCGACGGAGGCCTTCGTCTTTTCTGGTCCGGAGATTGACCGCGCCCGGCCTGGTGCCTGTGCGAGAGTCCCTCTCGCTCCGGCCAGATGGATCTTTTCGCTTCGACCACGATGGTGTGAGGGTTATCCCCGTTCTCGCCGTCGAGACGCGAAAGTCCTTCTCGCTTCGGCCAGGTGCGCGCGATGGGTGCTTTCTCCTCGACCACCGCGGGGTGAGGGTTGCGGTCGCTCTCGCCGTAGAGGGGCGAAAGTCCTTCTCGCTCCGGCCAGGTGCGCGCGATGGCTCCTTTCGCGTCGACCGGCGTGGGGTGCGGGTTGTCCTCGCTCTCGCTGTGGGGGCGCGAAAGTCCTTCTCGCTCCGGCCCGATCTGCGCGATGGGTCCGTTCGCCTCGACCACCGTGGGGTGCGGGTTGCCCTCGCTCTCGCCGTGGAGGTGCGAAAGTCCCCCTCGCGTCAACCGGGTAGCAGCGAAGGGTCCCTTCACTTCCATCAGCAAGGAATGAAGGGACCCCTCACCACAAGGAGCGACTCAGCAACCGGCTTCAGGGTCCGATCAGGACGCGGCGGGCTCAGCCTCGTCGCCGGCTGTGGCGTCTTCGACCAGGGTGCTTCGCAGCCACTGCTCCACTCCGGCGACGTGGACTGTCGCCCACGAGCGGGCGAGTTCTGGTTCCCGCGCGGCGATCGCGTCGTAGATCGCGGCGTGTTGTTCCCGGGTCCGGGCGACCGCGCCTTCCTGGGTGAGGCCGCGCCAGATCCGGGCTCGCGCGGTCGGGCCGGAGAGGCTTTCGAGCAGCGAGCACAGCACCGGGTTGCCCGAGCCGTCCGCGATTTTGCGGTGGAACTGCAGGTCGTTGGCCACGAGCGCCTCGACGGTCGGCGATTCCTCGAGTTCGCCGAGCAGCGCGCCGAGTTCGGCGACGTCCTCGTCGCGCATGTGCAGCGCTGCCAGCGCGGTGGCCGCGGGTTCCAGAATCCGCCGCACGGCAAGAAAATCGAGCACGGTGTCGTCGCGGTGGAAGTCGACCACGAAGGTCATCGCGTCGAGCAGCAGGTTCGGTTCGAGACTGGTGACGTACGTGCCGTCGCCCTGGCGCACGTCCAGCACCCGGATCAGGCACAGCGCCTTCACCGCTTCCCGCAGCGAACTGCGGGAAAGCCCCAGCCGCTGCGCGAGCTCGGCCTCCTTGGGGAGCCGGTCGCCGGGGGCCAGCTCGCCCGAAATGATCATGTCTTTGATCTTGTCGATCGCGACATCGGTGACGGGCATCGGGACCGCCCTCCCTGCAGAGACCTCGGATGTTTACTCCCTACAGCGTGCCACGACTCCCGTCAGGAGGAACGATGACCCACGGCCCGGCGCCGCAAACGGTCGCCCTGCGCACCCGGCTGAAGCCCGGAATGGAGAAAAGCTACGAGGAGGTGCACGCGGTGATCCCGCCGGAACTGGATGCCGCGCTGCGCCGCGCCGGCGTGCGTTCATGGCGGATCTGGCGCGACGGGCTCGACCTGTTCCACTTCGTCGAGGTGGACGATTTCGAGCGGATGCGCGAGAAACTCGCTGACGACCCGGCTGACATCGCGTGGCAGAAAAGGATCAACGAACTGCTCGACCCCGACCATTCCGACGTCGCGCACGGCCTCGGGCTGGTGTGGCAACTCCCGGCGGAGGCCTGACCGTGGATCTTCCTCCGCTGGGACTCGGCGGCGCGCAGCTGGGCAACCTCTACCACGCGGTGCCGGACGAAACCGCCGCGGCGAGCGTGCGGCGGGCGTGGGACGAGGGGATCCGCTATTTCGACACCGCGCCGCACTACGGGCTGGGACTGTCCGAACGCCGCCTCGGGGCCGCGCTGGCGGCGTATCCGCGCGCAGAATACGTCCTGTCTACAAAAGTCGGTCGAGTGCTGGAACCGCGCGCGGCGGCACCAGGGGAACGCGACGATCAGGGCTTCGACGTTCCCGCGACTTACCGCCGCCGCTGGGACTTCAGCCGTGACGGGGTGTTGCGTTCGCTGGAATCGAGCCTGAACCGGCTGGGTCTCGACCGCATCGACCTCGTGTACGTGCACGATCCGGACGATCATTTCGAGGAAGCGGTCTCGGGCGCGTTTCCGGCCTTGCTGGAGTTGCGGGAGCAGGGAGTTGTGGCGGCGATCGGGGCGGGGATGAACCAGGCGCCGATGCTCGCGGAATTCGTGCGCCGGTTCGATCTTGACCATGTCCTGATGGCCGGCCGGTATACCTTGCTGAACCAGCCGGCGTTGGACGAGTTGTTGCCGCTGTGCGTCGAACGGGGTGTCGGCGTCGTGGCCGGCGGGGTGTTCAACGGCGGAATCCTCGCCACTGAACAGCCCGGTGCCATTTATGATTACGCGGCCGCCCCCGCGGATCTCGTGGAAAAAGCGCAGAAGATCGCGGAAATGTGCGCGCGCCACGGTGTTTCGCTGCCCGAGGCCGCGCTCGCCTTGCCGCGCACGCATCCGGCGGTGGTGTCGGTGGTCGTCGGCGCGCACGACGCCCAGCAGGTGTCGCTGAACGTTCGCCGGGCAGCGGCGAATATCCCCGCCGTACTGTGGGACGACCTCGCCGACGCCGGCCTGCTGCGGCCGGCCGCCCGCCCCGTCGTGTCCGGAGGAGCCCAGTGATCGATTCGCACCACCACCTGTGGGATCCGGCGCGCCGCGAGTACCCGTGGATGTCCGGCGACGCGCTGGCTCCGATCCGCAAGCCGTACACCGTCGACGATCTGCGCACAGTGGCCACCGCGGCGGGCGTCCACGCCACCGTGCTGGTGCAGACCGTCTCGGACGAGGCGGAAACGGAGGAGTTCCTCGCCACGGCCGCGTCCGAGCCGCTGGTGGCCGGCGTCGTCGGCTGGGTCGACCTCGCCGCCCCGGACGTGGCCGACCGGCTCGCCCGGCTGCGCGAACTCGGTCCGCTGGCCGGCATCCGCCACCAGGTCGAGGACGAGCCGGACCCGGATTGGCTGCTGCGTCCCGAGGTCCTGCGCGGCCTGGCCGCGGTCGGCGCCGCGGGCCTGGTCTACGACCTGCTCGTGGCACCGGCGCAGCTCGCCGCCGCCCGGCAGGTCGCCGAACGTCTGCCGGACCTGCGGCTGGTCCTCGACCACGCCGCGAAACCTGGCATCGCGGCAGGCGAATGGCAGCCGTGGGCGGACGACGTGGCCTCGCTGGCCGCGCACGACAACGTGCACTGCAAGCTGTCCGGCTTGGTGACGGAAGCCGACTGGCGCGAATGGCAGGTGGGCCATCTGCGCCGCTACGCAGACCACGTTTTCGAGTCGTTCGGGGCGAACCGGGTCATGTTCGGCTCCGACTGGCCAGTGTGCGAACTGGCGGCAGCGTACGAAGTCGTACTGGACGCGGCGGTGTCGCTGACCGGTGCGCTGAGCGACCCGGAACGGCTGGAGGTCTTCGAACGCACTGCGGCACGCGTTTATGAGCTGAAATGATGCGGCGGGTGCACTCCAGAGTGCCGTGCGAAACAGGGCCTGTCGACCTATTTGGGCGTTCGCGGCGGCCTTCCAGCCGTTCGAGTGACGACGTGGCTCAGAAGTCCTGGCCCCGCACCATCTCGCGGAGCTTGGACAGCGCGCGGTGCTGCGTGACGCGGACGTTGCCGGCCGAAATGCCCAGCGTTTCGGCCGTCTCGTTCGCGCTGAGGCCGACGACGATGCGCAGTGCCAGAATCTCCTGCTGCAGCGGGGCGAGACGGGTGAGCAGCTCCTGCAGGCGGCTGCCGAGGTCGAGGCGCAGCGCGTGCGTTTCCGGCTCGTTGCCGCCGGAGAGCGGGTGCTCCGGAAGCTCGGGCACCGGCTCGGACCGGTCGCGCGCTACCGCCCGGTAGGCGTCGGCGACCTTGTTGGCCGCGATCGCGTGCACCAGGTAGAGGAACGAACCGCCGCGGTCCTGGTAGTCGGGAAGGGCCTTGAGGACGGCCATGCAGACGTCCTGCGCCACGTCGTCGGCGGCGAGGTACGAGAGGTCGCGGCCGCCCATCCGCGCCCGGCAGTAGCGGGCGACGACGGGCCGGAGCACGTGCAGCAGGTTGGCGATCGCGGTTTGATCGCCCTGTCCCGCGGCGCGTACGAGCGGGTCGAGGTCTTCTTTGGTCAGGCGTCCGCCGGACCGGGGCAGCGCGGCGGGGCTCACGTAGCCCGCGACGCTGGACACCGCAGTACGGGACGTCTTCGACGGTGCTGTCATGGTCGTCTCCCCGGCAACCCTGCGACCGTCGCTGTCTTGGGGTCAACACTCTGTGATGTTGCGGCTGCAGGTTCTCCCATCAAACGGGGGAGCACTGCGACCGTTGCGACGCTCCGTAACCTTAAGCGGCCGGAGGCCGACCGTCCACATTTCAACTACGAATACCCCGTTAGCAGCAGTGGTCTTGACACAAACGAGACCAGCCGACGCACAGTACGAATCCGCTCTCGCAGCATGTGCGGATGTCCGATTTCGCGTGTCACAAAGAGTGATAGCTGCGTAGCACAACAGAGAGTGGTCGCACTGGGGGTAGAACGGGTTCCACTACCCTTGGTGATCTTGTGCCGCGTCGCTCCGCCGCGCCCGGGCGAAAACCCACCACCGCAGAACGGCGAACCGAACGACCCCGCCGACGAAACTCGCCGCGAGAAGCGCGGCGGTTTGCTGGCCGGCGGAGGGATGCGCGACGACGGCGTCGAGGGCCGCGAGGACGACCGATCCGTAGCCGGCGTAGAAGGCGAAAGTGACGAGGTCCTGCAGGTGGCGCTTGCCCGCGCGGCTGCTCCGGTTGGCGAAAGTGACGCGCCGGTGGAACTCGGTGTTGCCGACCGTCGTGATCGCGAGCGCGGCGAGATTCGCCCATTGCGCGCCGATCTGCGGCCTGAAGGCGAGGAAGAGGACGGCCTGGAGCCCGGTGGTGACCACCCCGGCGGCCAGGTACCAGGCCGCGTGCCCACCGATCTCGCGGCGGCGGGTGCTGCGGTCGCCGTGAGGGTTTGGCCGTTTTTCGGCGACGTCCGGTGGCGCTCCCGGGGTGGTGTCGCGCGGAGGCGTCGTGGGAGTGGTGGCGGCGTGCAGTGGCGCTGCGGGCGTGGCGACGTGCGGAGGCACTGCGGGCGTGGCGGCGTGTGGTGGGGCTGTGGGCGTGGTGGCGAGCTGCGGTGGTGCTGCGGAGGTGGTGGCGTGCGGTGGGGCTGCGGGCGAGGTGGCGGCGTGCGGAGGACCCGCGGGCGTGCCGACGTGCGGAGGAGCTGCGGGGGTGGTGTCGACACCCGGAGGCGCTGCGGGCGTGGTGTCGATGGCAGCGGGGCTCGAACAGGGCTCGTCGTGAGCTGGATCGTCTGCCGCGGCTCCTCGCTGGCGGCTGGCTTCCGCAGCGACGTTGGTGGCGGGTTGTGGCGACAGCAGGCTGTTGTTCGCCGATTCGTGGCGAGCCGTGTTCGTGTTTGCCGTTGAGTGGCGATCGGCGCGTTCGCCGGTGGCCTCGGGGCGCGCTGGTTCGCCGGTTGCCGTTTCGTGGCGAGAAGCGCTGTTGGCTGCCCCCGAGTGGTGGCTGGTGTCCGGTTGCGGCAGTCCGGTGTCGTCAGTTGCTGGCTGAACGCGACGGGCGCTCGTGGTAGTCGCTGCGTGGCGACCGGCGGTCTCTGGCGGTGGCAGCTTGCCGTCTCTCGTTGCCGTTTCGCCGCGATCGGCGCTCGGATTAGCCGCTGAGCGGCGACGGACCTTCGCCACGCGGGAGTCGGCGTCCGGGAGGGCGCGACGAGTGTCGATCTCGTCGGCGAGGGCGGGCAGGTCCTCGTGGGCTGCGCGGTGCAGGTCGGCGACCTCGTCGAAGCCGGGGGAGTCGTCGAGCGCGCCGAAGTCCGGCGGCGCGGTATCGCCGATCGGGTCGCTGCTGGCTTTGCGCCGGGCGCGGAGACCGATCCGGCCGCGCGGCTTCCACCTGGTGGTGGTCATGTCCCGACGCTAACTCCGCTTCGCCCGCTGAGGCCCTGGCCGGAGGCGGGAAACCGTGTGATTCCGGCGACAGCCGTTCGGTCCGTTTCACTCGACGGCGTCTCGGGTAGCTCACCACGAACAATCCGGACTTTCGGGGAGGTGCCCGTGAGCGATGCCGGCGACGACACTCTCCGTGGGAGTCAACCCCCGGCTGCGGACGGCTCTCGCATCGACCCCGATCGCGTGCCCGGCGCGGTGCCCTCGGGCGAGGTCCGGGAAAGCCAGCGTGCGGAGGAGCCGCCGGAGGTGCGGCCGCCAGTGTCCGGCGGGCCCGCCGAGGGAGAGGCCGCCGCCGGGGAAGCTGCCAGAGAAGCCGAACCGGAGCCGCTCGACGCGGCTGGAGGCGGCTGGCCCCCGGTGCCCGCACAGGGCGAACGGGTCGACCACGGCGGCTGCACGGTCGCCGACGCGATCCGGTCGGCCATGGCCCGAAGATCCTGATCTCAAACGTATTTGTGACAGGTTCCACCACTGCGGCCAACGGCGTCGCGCTCACACTGCGCGACCGTCGAGCCGCCTTTAGCGTGAAAAACCACCCTGCAACCGACCGCGCGCATCCGACTGCGACGAAGGGAAGGCCGAAAGATGCTGACCGTTACCGAAGCCGCCGCCGAGGCGATCACCGCGTTGACCGCTGAGCAAGGCAGCGGCTCCGACCAGAGCGGCCTGCGCTTCGCGCTGCAGAGCATGGAAGGCGACGGTGCCCAGCTGGCGCTGTCGGTCGCCCCGGCTCCGGAGGACGGCGACCGCGTCGTCGGTGCCGACGGCGGGGCGAAGGTCTTCCTCGAGCCGCAGGCAGCGGCATTGCTCGACGACAAGGTCCTCGACGTTCAGCAGGACGACACCGGCGACGTCGCCTTCGCCGTCCTGCCCCAGCAGCAGTCCGCCTGACGGGCTGCGCAAGCAAGCGCCCGGCCACGGGGTTCGCGGCCGCGTCCGTCGACCCCGTGTGCCGTTCGCCGGTCGAACGTCTTGGAGACGTCCGGGACCGGCGAATGGATTCATGGCCGATCCCTCGGCGGCCCTGCTGCCCAAGACACGGATTGCCCAGACGACGGGGTGGCTGCGTTGTTGTGCGGAAACGCTCCCGCGGTGGAACGCGGGAGCGTTCTGCTACCTGGTGCGCAGCCAGTCCCGCACTAGCGCCCCGGCTTGTTCGCGCAGCAGCTCGGCGGCATGGGAGCGGGCGTAGTCCAGCGACGGCGCGTGGTCGATCAGCGCGCTGCTGCCCACGACTCCCAAACCGGCCAGCGCGTCCGCGTCCAGCTGGATCCGTCCGGCGAGCACCAGCAACGGGACGCCCGCCCGTCCGGCACGGGCCGCGATGCCCGCAGGGGCTTTGCCGGACAGCGATTGCTCGTCCAGCGACCCCTCGCCCGTGATCACCAAATCCGCACCGGTCAGCGCAGTGTCGACGCCGGTCAACGCTGCGATCAGGTCGAAGCCGGACTCGACCGTCGCGCCGAAACCGGCGATCGCTCCCGCTGCGACGCCTCCGCCAGCCCCGGCTCCGGGGAGGTTCGAGACGTCGCGCGCGCCAGCCTGCACAAGCGCCTTGGCCCAGTGCGATAGTGCTTCGTCGAGTGCGTGTACGTCGTCGGGAGCAGCGCCCTTCTGCGGCCCGAACACGGCCGCCGCTCCATTCGCGCCGAGCAGCGGATTCGTCACGTCCGTCGCGACTGCGACCGGCACCGCGCCCAGCCGTTCCCGCACCGGGCCTAGGTCGACGCGCGCGACCCGAGCCAGCGACCCGCCGCCGAGACCGACCGGGGCTCCGGACGCGTCGAGCACCTCGGCCCCGAGCGCGGCCAGCATCCCGGCACCGCCGTCGGTGCTCGCGGTGCCGCCGACGGTCAGCACCAGCCGCCGCGCCCCGCGGGCGAGGGCGTCGTTCAGCAACTCGCCGACCCCCCACGTGTGCGCGGCCAGCGCGACTTCCCGGCTCGGCGTCACGAACTCGATCCCGCACGCCCGCGCCGATTCGACGTAGGCCGTGCCGTCGAGCAGCACGTACCGGGCTTCGACCGGTTCGGCGAGCGGGCCGCGCACCGACAGCCGCACCATGGAGCCGCCCGCGTTCTCGAGCACCTCCAACGTCCCTTCGCCGCCGTCGGCGACTGGGCACGCGGAAATCTCGGCATCCGGCAACGCATCGCGCACGCCGTGTGCGATGGCGTCCGTCGCCTCGACCGCGGTCAGGCTTCCTTTGAACTTGTCCGGCGCGATCACGACCCGGGTCATCGGCCCACCTCCGTCAGCGGCTCGGCGCCGGCGAGCACCGAGACGACATTGCGTGCGGCCAGCACCGCCATCGCCGTCCGCGTTTCCACCGTCGCCGATCCGAGGTGCGGCGTAAGCACCACGTCGTCGCGGTCCAGCAATCGAGGCTCGACCTCCGGCTCCTTCTCGAACACGTCCAGCGCCGCGCCCGCGATCTCGCCGGCTTCGAGCGCGTCGGCCAGCGCCGACTCGTCCACCACCGGACCACGCGTGGTGTTCACCAGGTACGCACCCGGTTTCATTGCCCGCAACGCGTCCGCGTCGACGAGGTGCCGCGTTTCGGGGGTCAGCGGACAGTGCAGCGACACGAAATCGGAACGCCGCAGCAGTTCGTCGAACGACACGAACTCGCCGTCGAAGTCCGGTTTCGCTGACCGTCCGGAGTAGACGATCCGCATCCCGAACGCCGCTGCCCGCTTCGCCACCGCGCGGCCGATCTGCCCGAGCCCGACGATGCCGAGCGTCTTGTCCTGCAGTCCGGATCCGAGCAGGAAACCGAGGTGGAAAGACCACGGCTGCCGGGCGCGCAGCAAACGCTCGCCTTCGCCGAGCCGCCGCGAGACGGCCAGCAGCAACCCGAACGCGAGGTCCGCGGTGGCGTCGGTGAGCACTCCTGGCGTGTTGGTGACGACGACCCCGCGTTCGGCCAGTGCACTGACCTCCACGTTGTCGTAGCCCACCGCGACGTTCGCGACGACCTTCAGTCCAGGACCCGCCGCGTCCGCGACTGAGCCGTCGATCCGGTCGTGCAGCATCGACACCACCGCGGCCGATCCGGCGACGAACTTCCGCAGTTCCTCGGGCGTGAGCGGCCGGTCCTCGGGCGAGATCTCGACTTCGCCTGCTTCGCCGAGCACCTGCACGGCCTCGTCCGGGATCCAGCGGGTGACAGCGATCTTCGGCATGGCGAGCAGCCTAATGCCGACTGTGCCGCCCAAGCGAGGTTCGCGGCGCGCTCACCGCCGGACACCCGCCTGAGCTGCGACGGAGCGTCCATCCGCGACAGAACGCCGCCGACGTCTGCCGTGCCCGAATTCCGCATTGCGGTACCACGCAACGAAATCCGGTCTGCCGTCGATCGCACCGCTCTGCGCCGGCCGCGAAACCCGTTCGCCGACTCCTAGCGCACCGTGTTGTCTTATCGCACCACCTCATTCCTCTCGTAGCCGCAAACCTCGCGTCGTCTTGTGCCGTCTCTCCGGATGTCCGCTTCGCCTTTTGGCACTCCCGCGGGCGGCCGGATCGTGCTATGTTCAGATACAGAACTTCTGTGCGCTATGCGAACACGCTAGCACGGAACGGCGGAAGCGGAAAGATCCAGACGGAAGGGCTCGTGATGGCAAGGGTGCTGTCGCTCGGCGAGGCGGTCGCCGAGCTGGTGCACGACGGAGACACCGTCGCTCTCGAGGGGTTCACGCACCTCATCCCCGTGGCGGCCGGACACGAGATCATCCGTCAGGGCAGGCGGAACCTCACGCTCGTGCGGATGACGCCGGACATCGTCTACGACCAGCTCATCGGCGCGGGCTGTGCGAGCAAGCTGATCTTCTCGTGGGGCGGGAACCCCGGGGTCGGCTCGCTGCACCGGTTCCGCGACGCCGTGCAGCACTCGTGGCCGGTGCCGCTGGAGATCGAGGAGCACAGTCACGCGGGCATGGCGAACCGTTATGTCGCAGGCGCTTCCGGGTTGCCGTTCGCCGTGCTGCGCGGGTACACCGGCACCGATCTGCCCGCGCAGACGGACACGATCAAGCCGATCACCTGCCCGTTCACCGGCGAGCAGCTCACCGCGGTGCCCGCACTGAACCCGGACGTCACGATCGTGCACGCGCAGCGCGCCGACCGGGCGGGCAACGTGCAGCTGTGGGGCATCGCGGGCGTGCAGAAGGAGGCGGTGCTCGCGGCGAAGCGATCGCTGGTCACCGTCGAAGAGGTCGTCGACGAACTGGAGCCCCGGCCGGGCGCGCTGGTCCTTCCGTCCTGGGCGGTCACCGCCGTGGCCGAGGTGCCGCACGGCGCGGCGCCTTCGTACGCCGCCGGGTACTACGAGCGGGACAACGCGGCGTACCAGGCGTGGGACGAGATCGGGCGGGACCGCGAGGAATTCGCCAAGTGGCTGAACGACCTGACCGGAGTGAAGGCATGAGCGAGTACACCGCTGACGAGATGATGAGCATCGCCGCGGCCCGCGCGCTCGGCGAAGGCATGTCGTGCTTCGTCGGGATCGGATTGCCCAGCACAGCGGCGAACCTGGCTCGGCGCACGCACGCCCCGAACCTCACGCTGATCTACGAATCGGGTTGTCTCGGTGCGAAACCCAGCAGGCTGCCCCTGTCGATCGGCGACGGCGAGCTGGCCGACACCGCCGACGCGGTGGTCAGCGTGCCCGAGGTGTTCAACTACTGGCTGCAGCCCGGCCGGATCGACGTCGGGTTCCTCGGCGCGGCGCAGCTCGACAAATTCGGCAACATCAACACCACGGTCATCGGTGCCGACTACCGCGATCCGAAGGTGCGCCTGCCCGGCGCGGGCGGGGCGCCGGAGATCGCCGCGTCCTGTAAGGAAGTCTTCGTCGTGCTGCGGCAGAGCAAGCGGACGTTCGTGGAGAAGGTCGACTTCGTGACGTCGTTCGGCCACGGCTCCGGGCGCGGCGATCGCGAACGGCTCGGCCTGCGCGGTGCCGGGCCGACGCTCGTGGTCACCGACCTCGGCCTGATGCGGCCCGACCCGGAGACCGCGGAGCTCACGCTCACCGAACTGCACCCCGGCGTAGAGCTGGACCAGGTCGTGGAAGCGACGGGGTGGACACTGAAGACGGCCGCGGACCTCAAGACCACCCCCGCGCCCACTGAACGCGAACTGACCCTGCTCCGCGAACTAAAGAAGGCCGGCGAATGAGCGACGCATACGTACTCGACGCGATCCGCGCTCCCTTCGGGCGCTACGGCGGCGCTCTGTCCGGCGTGCGCCCGGACGACCTGGCCGCGGGCGTCCTGCGTGCGCTGGCCGAGCGCAACCGCCTTGATCCGTCCACTGTGGACGAGGTGGTGCTCGGCGACGCGAACGGGGCGGGCGAGGACAACCGCAACGTGGCGCGGATGGCCGCGCTCCTCGCCGGCTGGCCGACGTCGGTGCCCGGCGTGACGGTGAACCGGCTGTGCGGGTCGGGCGTCGAGGCGACCATGCAGGCGAGCCGGGCGATCCAGGTCGGCGACGCGTCGCTCGTGGTCGCCGGCGGGGTCGAGTCGATGAGCCGTTCGCCGCTGGTGATGCCGAAGCCGGACAAGGCTTTCCCGGCCGGCAACCAGACGCTGTACAACACGGCGCTCGGCTGGCGGATGGTCAACCCGGCGATGCCGTCGCAGTGGACCGTTTCCCTCGGCGAGTCCACCGAACTGCTCGCCGAGCGTTACGGCATCGGCCGGGAAGAGCAGGACGCGTTCGCCGCGCGCAGCCACGTGAACGCCGCGCGGGCGTGGGACGAGGGCTTCTACGACGACCACGTGGTTCCGGTCGAAGGCGTCGAGCTGACCCGGGACGAGGGCATCCGCCCGGACTCCTCGCCCGAGAAACTCGCGAAGCTGAAAACGGTGTTCCGCAAGGAGAACGGCACCGTCACGGCAGGCAACGCGTCGCCGCTGAACGACGGTGCGTCGGCGTTGCTGCTCGGCAACGCGGCCGCGGCTGAACGGCTGGGCAAGACGCCGCTGGCTCGGATCGCCGGCCGCGGGGCCGCGGGGGTCGACCCGGATGTGTTCGGCATCGGTCCGGTGCGCGCGGCGGAGATCGCGCTCGAACGGGCCGGCATCGACTGGAACGACCTCGCCGCGGTGGAACTCAACGAGGCGTTCGCGGCACAGTCGCTGGCCTGCCTGAAAGAATGGTCGAAGCTGGACCCGGAGATCGTCAACGTCAACGGCGGGGCCATCGCGATCGGGCACCCGCTCGGCGCGTCCGGCGGCCGGATCATCGGCACGCTGGCGCATCAGCTCCGCCGCACCGGCGGTCGCTGGGGCCTCGCGGCGATCTGCATCGGCGTCGGCCAGGGACTCGCTGTCGTGCTCGAGAACCGCTGAGAAAGGGGAGCATCGTGGCCACACCGACCAACCTGCGCCTGCCGCAGTACCGGCCCGATCCGGACGGCACGCACCCGCCGCTCGACTACGCGCCGTATCGCTCGACCGCGCTGCGGCACCCGAAGCAGCCGCTGGTCCTGCTGCCGCAGATGCTCACCGAGGTCACCGGTCCGCTGCTCGGGCCGGGGCGGCTCGGCGAGTTCGACAACGACCTCACCCGTCAGCACGCCGGCGAGCCGCAGGGGCAGCGGATCATCGTCACCGGCAGGCTTCTCGACGGCGACGGGCGGCCGATCCGAGACTCGCTCGTGGAGATCTGGCAGGCGAACGCGGGCGGCCGCTACCGGCACACCGGCGACCGGTGGCCGTCGCCGCTCGACCCGAACTTCGACGGGGTCGGCCGCACGCTGACCGACAGCGACGGGCGCTACGAGTTCACCACGATCAAGCCCGGCGCGTACCCGTGGAAGAACCACGACAACGCGTGGCGCCCCGCGCACATCCACTTCTCGGTGTTCGGCTCGGCGTTCACCCAGCGGCTCGTCACGCAGATGTACTTCCCGGACGACCCGCTGTTCTCGCAGGACCCCATCTTCAACTCCATCCCGGACGAGAAGGCGCGGCAGCGGATGATCTCCCGGTTCGACCTCGACCGCACCGAGGAGGAGTGGGCGCTGGCGTTCCAGTTCGACATCGTGGTGCGCGGGCGCGAGCAGTCGGTGTTCGAGGACGAGGAGGAGGACGAGTGAGGCTGGAAAGCACGCCGTCGCAGACCGTCGGGCCGTACCTGTCGATCGGGCTGCCGTGGGAAGACGGGCCGTTCGTGGTCCCGGAGGGCACCGAAGGCGCGGTGTGGATCCGCGGCGGCGTGTACGACGGCGCGGGCAACCCGGTTCCCGACGCGATGATCGAGACGTGGCAGGCCGACCCGGACGGCGGGTTCGACCACCCCGACGATCCGCGCGGCAAGCCCGCCGATCCGTTCCGCGGGTTCGGCCGGTGTCCCACCGACGACCAAGGCCAGTACCGGATTCTCACGCTGCTGCCCGGAATCGTGCCGGACGCGTCCGGGGCTCCGCAGGCGCGGCACATCGACGTGTCGGTGTTCGCTCGCGGGCTGCTGAACCGGGTCGTCACGCGGATGTACTTCGAGGACCAGGACAACGCGGGCGACGCCGTGCTGGCGAGCGTTCCGGCGGAACGGCGGGATACGTTGCTGGCGAAGAAGGACGGCGACGGCTACCGGTTCGACGTGCGTTTGCAGGGCGAAGGCGAGACGGTGTTCTTCGAGGTCTGACCGGCCGTGTCCATTGTGGAGGTTCAAGCGTGAGCAGTGTCCGGGTGCACCGGGTCGTCGAAGGCCCGGCGGCGGGTCCGGTGGTGGTGTTCTCCAACTCGATCGGCAGCGACCACCGGATGTGGGAGCCGCAGGTCGCGCCGCTGACCGAACGCGGTTTCCGGGTGGTGCGGTACGACACGCGCGGCCACGGGTCGTCGCCGGTTCCGCCGGGGCCGTACGACCTGGCCGAACTGGGCGGCGACGTGCTGGGGCTGCTCGACGATCTCGGCGTCGAACGCGCGCACTTCGTCGGCCTCTCGCTCGGCGGGATGACCGGGATGTGGCTCGGCACGCACGCCGCGGAACGGTTGTCGAGTCTTACGCTGTGCTGCACGTCAGCGCTGCTCGGGCCGCCCGAAATGTGGGCCGATCGAGCGCGTCTGGTGCGGGCGGAGGGCACGGAGACGGTCGCGGAGGCCACGGTCGGACGCTGGGTCACGGCGGGCTACGCACAGGCGCATCCGGACCAGGCCGCGTATTTGCGCGAGATGGTCGCGTCGCAGCCGGGCGAGGGGTACGCCGCGTGCTGCGAGGTGATCGAGCGGATGGACCTCAACGGCGACCTGGCGAAGATTTCCGTTCCGACGCTGGTGATCGCCGGCGCCGACGACCCGTCGACGCCCGCCGAGCCGCACGGGCGGGTCATCGCGGACGGGATCCCCGGCGCCCGGCTCGAGGTCGTCGCTTCCGCCGCGCACCTGGGCAGCTACGAACAGCCGGAGGAATTCACCCGGCTGATCCTCGAGCGGATCACGGAGGAGCAGTGACCGGAGAACGCTACGAGGAGGGCATGCGGGTGCGCCGCGAGGTGCTCGGCGACGAGCACGTCGACCGGGCGGTCGCGCGGACCACCGAGTTCAGCAAGCCGTTCCAGGAGTACATCACCGAAGCGGCGTGGGGTTCGGTGTGGACGCGCGACGGCCTCGACCGGCGGACCCGCAGCTGCATCACCCTCGCCGCGCTCACCGCGTTGCACTGCCACGACGAGCTGGCGATGCATGTCCGTGCGGCGGTGCGCAACGGGCTTGCCGCGGAGGAGATCCGCGAAGTCCTGCTGCACACCGGCGTGTACGCGGGGGTGCCGGCGGCGAACACGGCGATCGGGATCGCCCAGCGCGTCCTCGCGGAGCTGGGAGAACCCACCGCTCAGCCGCCGGCCGGATAGGGTTCGCGGCATGGAATCCGACGACCAGGCCGAACGCGGTGCGCACCACGTGCAGTCGCTGGAGCGCGGGCTCGCGGTGATCAAAGCGTTCAGCGCCGAGGCCCCGCATCCGACGCTCAGCGACGTCGCCCGCGTCACCGGGCTGACCCGGGCCGCCGCGCGCCGGTTCCTGCTGACGCTCGTGGACCTCGGCTACGTCCGCACCGACGGCAAGTACTTCTCGCTCACCGCGCGCGTCCTGGAACTCGGCTACGCGTATCTGTCCAGCCTCAGCCTGGCCGAGATCGCGCAACCGCACCTGGAGCGGCTCTCGGCGGAGGTGCACGAGTCGAGTTCGGTGTCGGTGCTGGAGATCGCCGACATCGTGTACGTCGCGCGCGTGGCGGTGTCGCGGATCATGACGGTGAGCATCAACGTAGGCACGCGGTTCCCCGCGCATGCCACGTCGATGGGGCACGTGCTGCTCGCCGACATGGACCGGACCGAGCTCAACGCCTACTTCATCGTCGCCGATCTCGACCGGCTGACCCCGCACACGCTCACCCACCGCGCCGCGCTCGAGGCCGAACTGGTCAAGGTCCGGGAACAGGGCTGGGCGATGGTCGACCAGGAACTCGAAGAAGGCCTGCGTTCGGTCGCCGCGCCGATCCGCAACAAGGCGGGGCGCGCGGTCGCCGCGGTCAACATCTCGACACACGCGAGCCGGACGTCGGTGGAGACCGTGCGGAACAAGTTCGTTCCGCCGTTGCTCGAGACCGCGGCGGCCATTTCGGCAGAACTCGCCGCGGTCGCGCCCGGGCGAGCGATCCAGGGCTGAGGAGCGCCGATGCCGGAGCCGGTTGCCGGACTGCTGCTCGCCGCCGGGGCGGGGCGGCGGTTCGGCGGTCCCAAAGCGCTGGTCGAGTACGACGGGGAACCGCTGGTCCAGCGGGCGGTCCGGAACCTGGCGGAGGCAGGATGCGCCTCGGTACGGGTGGTGGTCGGTGCGTCGGCCGAGCAGGTCCGGGCGCTGTTGCCGCCGGAGGTGCCCGCGGTGCCCGCGGCGCGCTGGCAGGACGGGATGGGCGAGTCGCTGAAGGCCGGGCTCGAAGCGCTGTCGGGCGAGCCGGCGGTGGCGGTGCTCGTGCACCTGGTGGATTTGCCGTGGGTGCCGGCCGCGGCACTCGCGCGGATAGTCGGGGAGGCTGCCGAGGACGCGGTCGTTCGGGCCGCTTACCAGGGCGTTCCGGGGCATCCGGTGCTGTTCGGGCGGCGCTGGTGGGGCGAGATCGCGAATTCGGCGAGTGGTGACCACGGGGCGCGAGAGTGGCTGCGCGGGCGCCCTGACGTGCGGCTCGTCGAGTGCGGTGACCTCGGGAGCGGCAGCGATGTCGATCGGCCTGGGGATTTGGCCGGGCCTGGCGCGGAGCGGCGGTGAGCGGTGCCGAACGCGATCCGGGCCTGGTGATGGAGCTGGTCTTGTCTGGACGGGTGCTCGTGGCTGACTCCGCGGGATCGGGTCCGTGGCGGCGAACGGCGAACTTGGCGGTCCCGGATCTACGATCGGGGGCGTGACAGAGTCCCTCTCCTCGCCCGACGCGCTCGCGGCCGCCCTCGACACCACCGGTTACCTCGCCGACGAGGGGCTGGCCACCGCGGGATTTCTCGCGACGCAGATGCAGCGTCCGCTCTTCTGCGAAGGCGAGCCGGGCACCGGGAAGACCTCGCTGGCGCTGGCTCTGGCCGAGGCGCTGAAGTGGCCATTGGTGCGGCTTCAGTGTCACGAGGGCATCGACGCCGCACAGGCCCTCTACGAATGGGACTTCCCCCGACAGTTGCTGCACCTGCGCGCCCTCGAAGCGGCCGACGGCGGACGGCTCGACGCGGAAACTGCCGAGCGTTCGCTGTACACGGAGCGGTTCTTGCTCGCACGCCCGTTGCTGCAGGCGCTCACTACGACGCCGTGCGTGCTGCTTGTCGACGAGATCGATCGCGCTGACGACGAGTTCGAGGCGTTCCTGCTGCAGTTGCTGGACGAGTACACCGTCACGATCCCGGAGTACGGCGAGGTGCGCGCCGAGCAGCCGCCGCTGGTCGTGCTGACGTCCAACCGGACGCGCGAGGTGCACGACGCGCTCAAGCGTCGGTGCCTTTACCACTGGCTCGAGCATCCGGACCTGGCCCGGGAAATCAGCATCCTGCGCCGCCGGCTGCCCGGGATCGGCGAGACGCTCGCCCGGCAGATCGCCGACGCGGTGCACCGGCTGCGGGCGATGGACCTCCTCAAACCGCCGGGCGTCGCCGAATCCCTCGACTGGGCAAGGGCTTTGCTCGCGCTCAAGCGTGACGAACTGGACGCCGCGACGGCCGCGCGCACGCTCGGTGCGGTGCTCAAGTACAGCGAGGATCTCGACCGGGTGCGGGCGAAGCTGGATACGCTGTTCTCCTGAGCTCGTGTCTACTGTGGACGATCCGGTAATTCCGTTGCGGCGGGGTGCGGGATCGGGCATCCTTGAAGCAGCACTGAATGACTTCGCCGACTTCGCTGATTTTTGCCTGATCTTGTGACTGCGACTGTGCCGGAAGGAGGGCTCGTGACCGACTTCGTCCGGACTGCCCTCCCGGCTGTCCGCTGAGTTCCCGTTCTTTCCTGAAGGTTCCGCGCGCCCGCCTTGCGCTACCGAGGCCGGCCGCTGCGCGCAACCACGGTCCGCGCACGCTGTCCCGGAGGCGGGACGGCGTGCGCGGCCGCCCTTCGTCGATGCCTGTGGTCGGTGGGGGCGAGGCTGTGGGGAGTTTGCGCGGTGGCGGGTTTGGCTGGCTGGGTGGGGCGAGGTGCCTGGGAAGCGCGGTGCTGCGTGGGTGGCGGGCCGTATGTGAGTGCTGATGCGGTTTGGTGCGGCGGTGGCTTCGCTCGCTGACGGCATGAGGTGCGTGGAAAGTGCCGTGCGGCGTTGGCGGCAGGCCGTTCGTGAGTGCCGAGGCGGCCTGATGCGGCGGCGGTTTGCTCGCGCGCGGGATGAGGTACCCGGGAAGCGTGGGTGACTGGCCGTGAGTGCCAAGGCGGCTTGGTGCGGCGGTGGCTGTGCTCGCGCGCGGGATGAGGTGTCTGGGAAGCGTGGGCGGCAGGCGGTATGTGCACGCAGGGTGCCGTGGCGACTGGCTTCGCTCGCGCGGAACGAGCGCGGTGCGCGCGGGTTCGTGCCGCCGAACACAAGCGTCGGGGAACGTTGGCGTGCGGCCGGCTTGCTAGGTGCAACGAGGCACCTGGGAGGCGCGGCGTGGCTAGCTGAGCGTGGTGCCGGGACGTCTTGGCGCGGTGGCGGGCGGGAGATGTCGTGCGGTGGCGGACTTGACTGGCTGAGGCGTCAGTGCCGGGAACCTCGGCGCGACTCGGGCTTAAGTGGCTCCAGCCGGGTGTCCGCTGTTGGTCTTGTCCGCGAGCTTAGGTGGGCTGACGACGGCGTGAGCTGGACAGTGCGGTTCTGCGCAGAGCCGGTTGCCGACTCCGCGGCGCAGCGAGTTGGAGCAAGCCGGAACATCTGCGAGGCCGGCGCGGTTCACTTTGGAATGGCAGCGCGGAGGAACACTGGCGAGCTGGAGCAGCTCAAGCCGGAACCTGCGTGCGCCCAAGAACCAGGCTCACGACTCCGGCGAACCAAGATCGCTGACGCCAACCCGCAGTTCGCGGTCGAACGATCGCCGCTACGGGCGGCTGAGCTGTGCGTCGGAGCGAGTCGAGGGCGGTTGAGCGGAGTCGGATCGGCGGTCGCGGCGCGGTTTCCGGCGTTGGGGTCACAATGGGGAGCATGAGCACCGAAGTCGCGGACCCGCTTGCTGGTTACGCGGGGTTCGCGGCGGCCTTGCGGGAGGCAGGCGTCGCGTGCGACGCGCGGCGGGTGCAGGCTTACCTGTCCGCGGTGGCGAAGGTCGATGTCGCGCGGCCGACTCAGTTGTACTGGGTCGGCCGGTTGACTCTCTGTTCCGACCCGGACGATCTGCCTCGGTACGAGGAAGCGTTCGCGCGGTGGTTTGAGGGAGAGGACAGTCCGAAGGCGACGTCGGGGACGCCGGTGCGGAAGCAGGCGCGGATCGCTCCGCTTGTCGCGGCGGGCGGCGACGGGGACAGCACCGAGGAATCCTCCGACACGCTCCGGGTCGCGGCCAGCGACCACGAAGTTCTCCGGCACCGGGACCTCGCCGAACTCACCACGGCCGAGCGGGCGCATTTGCGGGAGTTGCTGGCGACGTTGCGTCCCATCCTGCCCCGGCGGCGGGCGGCGCGGCGGACGCCCGCGCATCGGGGTGCGCTCGATCCGGCGCGGACGTTGCGGGCGATGCTCGCGTCCGGCGGCGAGCCCGTTCGGCTGGCGCATCATCGCCGGGGCACGCGGGCGCGGAAAGTCGTGTTGCTGATCGACGTTTCCGGATCGATGAGCCCGTATGCCGACGCGTTGCTGCGGTTCGCGCACGTCGTCGCGCGGGCGGCGCCGATGTCGGTCGAGGTGTTCACGCTCGGTACCCGGATGACGCGCGTGTCGCGGCAGCTCCGCCAGCGCGATCCAGAGCAGGCGATGCTCGCCGCTGGGACCGCGGTGCCCGATTTCGCTGGTGGGACGCGGCTTGGCGAGACGCTGCGGGTGTTTCTCGACCGCTGGGGGCAACGCGGGTTCGCGCGACGCGCGGTAGTCACCGTGTTCTCCGACGGGTGGGAACGCGGCGACGTCAGCCTGCTCGCCGAGCAGCTTGGCCGGCTGCGCCGCCTCGCGCACGCCGTATTCTGGGTGAATCCGCACGCAGGGCGCGAGGGTTATGCTCCGGTCCAATCCGGCATCGTCGCCGCCCTGCCGCACATCGACCGGCTGCTGGCCGGGCACAGCCTGGCGACGTTGGAACGACTCCTCGGGGAGATTGCCGATGCGTGACGTACTGGACGACGTGTACCGCCGCTGGCAGGCGGGCGAAACGGTCGGGCTCGGCACAGTGGTGGCCACGTTTTCGTCGGCGCCGCGCGCACCGGGCGCGTCGATGATGGTCGCGCCGGACGGCACGGTCGTCGGGAGCGTGTCCGGCGGTTGCGTCGAAGGCGCGGTGTACGAGCTGGCCAACGAGGTGGTCGCCGAACGGAAGCCGGTGTTGCAGCGCTACGGCGTCAGCGACGACGACGCCTTCGCGGTCGGGCTGACCTGCGGCGGGATCATCGACATCTACGTCGAGCCGGTGGACCGCGAATCGATGCCGGAGCTGGAGCGCGTCGTCGAATCGGTGCGCAGCGGCGAGCCGGTCGCGGTGGTCACGATCGTGGAGCACGAGACGCCGGGGCTGGTCGGCGAGCACATGATCGTGTGGCCGGACCGGGTCGAGGGGTCCCTTGGCTCGTCCCGGATGGACGACGCGGTCGCGGACGACGCGCGCGGGCTTCTCGCCGCGGGCCGCACCGGGACGCTCCACTACGGGCCGGACGGGCAGCGGCGCGGCGAAGGCATGGCTGTTTTCGTGAATTCCTTTGAACCGCCGCCGCGACTGCTTGTGTTCGGGGCCATTGATTTCGCTGCCGCAATGGCACGGATGGGTGCTTATCTCGGGTATCAGGTGACGGTCTGCGACGCGCGCCCGGTGTTCGCGACCAGCAGCCGGTTCCCGGAGGCGCACGACGTGGTGGTCGACTGGCCGCACCGCTACCTGAAGGCCGAGGCTGACGCGGGCCGGGTCGACGGGCGGACGGCGATCGCGGTCCTCACGCACGACCCGAAGTTCGATGTGCCGCTGCTGGAGGTCGCGCTGCGGCTCGACGTCGGGTACGTCGGCGCGATGGGTTCCCGCAAGACGCACGACGACCGGTTCGCGCGGCTTCGCGAGGCGGGGATCACCGAGGCCGAACTGGAACGCCTGTCGTCGCCGATCGGCCTCGACCTCGGCGCGCGCACGCCGGAGGAGACGGCCGTGTCCATCGCGGCGGAGATCATCGCCCTGCGCTGGAGCGGGACCGGACGGCGGCTGGCCGCGTTGAGCGGGCGGATCCACAGCTGACCGCGCTGACGGGCCGGGCAAACGCTTGCGGCCTGGATTCGCGGCTGGTGCTGGCGCGGGCGCTGCGCTGGGAACCCGAGCTGCTCGGCTGGTGCGGTACCTGTTGGACGTCTGGGCGGCACGTGCTGGGGGGTCGGCAATCGGAGGCCGGTGCGACGGGGCGCGGCTGACCGGAAGTGCGGTGCTCGGGTGTGCCGTTCGGGGTGAAACCGGCGGTGGTGCCCGGACGACGGATTGGCGCATGCGGCTGCGGGCGAGGTGGGCAGTAGCCGCCGCGAAGTGTGGGCCCGCTCGGCCTGGTCGCGCAGGCGGAGTGCGGCTCGGTGGCTGACCGGCTGAGGCCGGTTGGCCGTCTAGGCGAAGTGGTGGGATCGGCGCGGAGTGCGGAGGCTGGAGAGGGTTGGCTGCTGACCGGTTGGCTGCCCAGTGGGCGTGGCGGGATCGGGCGGTCGGGCGGAGCGAGGAGGCCGGATCGACTCGGCGGCTAACCGGCTGCTGAGACCGACTTGGCTGCCCAGCGGAAGTGGTGGGATCGGGCAGTCGAGGCGAGCGGGGAAGCCGGTGCGGCTCGGTGGCTGACCGGCCGCTGAGACCGGCTCAGCCGCCCAGCCGGAGTGCCGGGATCGGCAGGCAGCGGCAGGCCGAAACGAGGCGCTGAGACTGGCACGGCCGCGCAGTGAAGCTCGCGCACCGACGGCGTGCTGGCAAGACCGTCCAGGCCAGACCGCCAAACCACACGACCAACTCAGCGAGATCAGCTGGGAAACCCCCTCCCCGCAACGAAACCCGGTGAACCCCCGACCCGAAACCGCGGGCGCTCGGCAAGATCCGCCCACCGCTAAGGGCGGCCGAAAAATCACCCGTCCGGCGTCCCGCAGCTGCGCGGCGAAACCGCCGAAAACTCCGCATATGCGGAAGCGGGCAGCCGACGTGCGACATCAGGACTTGTCCGCGCGCGAACGGCGTAGCACGCTCCCCTGTGAGGCCGATCACGCATCGCGCCTTGGCCGTTCCCGAACCGGCCCGCCGCCTCCGCCGGGGCTGGCGGGCATTTGCACTTGGAGGCCTTTGATGCGCATCACCGTCACTGTCGACGGCACGAAATACACCGATGACGTCGAGCCGCGCACCCTGCTCGTCCACTACTTACGGGAACGCGTCGGGAAGGTGGGCACCGTCGTCGGGTGCGACACCAGCAACTGCGGCGCGTGCACCGTCCATCTCGACGGACACAGCGTGAAATCCTGTTCCGTTCTCGCCGTGCAGGCCGACGGGTGCGAGGTCACCACCATCGAGGGGCTGGCCCGCGACGGCCAGTTGCACCCGGTCCAGCAGGCGTTCCACGACAACCACGCGCTGCAGTGCGGCTTCTGCACGCCGGGCATGATCATGCAGTCCATCGACCTGCTGGCGGACAACCCGGACCCGGACGAGCAAGCCGTCCGCGAAGGGCTCGAGGGCAATCTTTGCCGCTGCACCGGGTACCAGAACATCGTGAAGGCGGTTCGCGACGCCGCGAAGCACATGAGTCCCGGCGCCGGGCCGGAAGCCGAGAAGATCAATCAGCCCAACCACGTCGGCGTGGGTGGTGAATGATGACCGCCACGATCGAGCCTGAGGTAGGAAAGTCCCGTCGCCGCAAGGAAGACGAGCGGCTCATCACCGGGCGTACCCGGTGGACGGACAACATCGCGTTGCCGGGCATGCTGCATCTCGCGGTGCTGCGGAGTCCGTTCGCGCACGCCAAGATCGTTTCGATCGACACCTCCGCGGCCAAGGAATCGCCCGGAGTCGTGGCCGTTTACACCGCCGCTGACCTCGACCCCGAGGGTGCCATCGGCCTGCCGTGCGCGTGGCCGATCACGCCGGACATGGCCGCGCCGCGGCGTCCGGTGCTGGCGGCGGACAGGGTGAACTTCGCCGGTGAGGGCGTCGCTGTGGTGGTCGCGCGCTCGTCCGCGGAGGCGCACGACGCGCTCGAGGCGATCGAGGTCGAGTACGACGAACTGCCTCCGGTGCTCGACCTGGAAGCCGCGCTCGCCGAAGACGCTCCGCTCGTGCACGAGGAACTCGGCAGCAACAAGAACGCGTTCTGGGTCTTCGACTCGGCCGAGGCCGGCACCGGAGGCAATGTCGAGGAAGCACTGTCCTCTTCGGAGGTCGTGCTGAAACGGCGGTTCCGCCAGCAGCGCCTGGTGCCCGCGTTCATGGAGCCGCGCGCGTGCGTGGTGGACCCGACCGGCGCGCAGCTGACCATGTGGTCGGCCACCCAGGTGCCGCACATCCTGCGCGTGATGTCCGCACTGACGCTCGGCATCCCGGAGCACCGGCTCCGCGTGATCGCGCCGGACGTCGGCGGCGGGTTCGGCGGCAAGATCGGCGTGCTGCCCGAGGAAATGATGACCGTGCTCGTCGCGAACAAGCTCGGCAAACCGGTGAAGTGGAACGAATCCCGGTCCGAGACGATGCTCGCCGCGCACCACGGCCGCGATCAGATCCAGGACATCACGATCTCGGCGAAGGCCGACGGGACGGTCACCGGGCTCAAGGTCGAACTGCTCGCCAACCTCGGCGCGTACAACGGCCTGGTCGGGCCGGGCGTGCCGATCCTCGGCGCGTTCATGTTCAACGCGATCTACAAGATCCCGGCGTATCACTTCGCCTGCACGAACGTGTTCACCACGACCACGCTCACCGACGCCTACCGCGGCGCCGGGCGTCCGGAAGCGACGTTCGCGATCGAGCGGATCATGGACGAGCTGGCCGACGAGCTGGGCATGGACCCGATCGAGCTGCGCGAAAAGAACTGGATCAAGCACGAGGAATTCCCGTTCACCACGGTCTGCGGGCTCACCTACGACTCCGGCAACTACGAGGCCGCGACCGCGAAGGCGAAGGAGCTCTTCGGCTACGACGCGCTGCGCCGCGAGCAGAAAGAACGCCGCGAGGCGAACGACCCGGTCCAGCTCGGCATCGGGGTCTCGACGTTCACCGAGATGTGCGGGCTCGCGCCGTCGCGGGTGCTGGGTTCGCTCGATTACGGCGCCGGCGGCTGGGAGTACGCGTCGCTGCGGATGCTGCCGACCGGCAAGGTCGAGGTGACCACGGGCGCGTCGGCGCACGGCCAGGGGCACGAGACGGCGTGGAGCCAGATCGTGGCCGACCAGCTGGGCGTCGCCTTCGAGGACGTCGAGGTGCTGCACGGCGACACACAGTCCTCGCACAAGGGCCTCGACACCTACGGCTCGCGTTCGCTGGTCGTCGGCGGCATCGCGATCGTCAAGGCGGCGGAGAAGGTGATCGCGAAGGCGAAGCCGATCGCCGCGCATCTGCTGGAGTGTTCGGAAGACGACCTCGAGTTCTCCGGCGGCAAGTTCACCGTGAAGGGCACCGATTCGTCGACGACGATCCAGGACATCGCGCTCGCCGTGTTCGCCGCGCACAACCTGCCGGACGGCGTCGAGCCGTCACTGGATTCCGACGCGACTTTCGACCCGGAGAACTTCTCCTTCCCGCACGGTACCCACCTGTGCGCGGCCGAAGTGGACACCGAAACCGGCCGGGTGAAACTGCGTTCGTACGTCTGCGTGGACGACGTCGGCAAGGTGGTCAATCCGCTGATCGTGGAAGGACAAGTGCACGGCGGCCTCGCGCAGGGCATCGCGCAGGCGCTGTTCGAGGAGGCCGTGCACGACGAGAGCGGCACGCTCACCACCGGCACGTTCGCCGACTACCTGCTGCCCTCCGCGGCCGACCTGCCCTCGTTCACCACGGACCGCACGGAAACCCCGTCGACCACGAACCCGTTGGGCGCCAAGGGCGTCGGCGAGGCGGGCACCATCGCCTCGACGCCCGCCGTGGTCAACGCGGTGGTCGACGCCGTGCGCCACCTCGGGGTGAACGACATCGAAATGCCGCTCACGCCGATGCGGGTGTGGAACGCGGTGCGCACCGGCACCGCCGATGCCGGTGGACCCGGCGGCGAGGCCGGCGGCGGTCTCGGTTCGATCGACGCCTCCGGAGGTGCGCAGTGATCCCGGCTCCGTTCGACTACGTCGCTCCGTCCACAGTAGACGAAGCCGTGCAGGCGCTCGCCGAGGCGGGCGAGGACGCCAAGGTGCTGGCGGGCGGGCAGAGCCTGCTGCCGGTGCTGCGGATGCGGCTGGCCGCGCCGACCACGCTGGTCGACCTCGGGAAGATCGCCGAAATGCGCGGCGTGCGCGAGGACGGCGACGCGCTCGTCGTCGGCGCGATGACGACGCACTACGAGGTCCAGCGCGACGCGTTGATCGCCGAGCACGCCGCGCTGGTGAAGGAAGCGACCGACACCGTCGCGGACCCGCAGGTGCGGCACCGCGGCACGTTCGGCGGCGCGATCGCGCACGCGGACCCGGCCGGCGACCTGCTGGCTCCGGTTCTCGCGCTCGACGGCGAGCTGGTGCTGGCCGGGCTGAACGGGCGGCGCACGGTGCCCGCGGCGGAGTTCTTCCAGGACTACTTCACCACCGCGCTGGCTCCGGACGAGCTGCTCGTCGAGGTGCGGCTGCCCAAGCACACCGGCTGGCGGGCGCACTACGAGAAGTTCAACCGGGTCGCGCAAGCCTGGTCGATGTGCGCGGTGGCGGCCACCGTGCGCACCGAGGGCGGCGTGATCGAGGAAGCCCGGGTGGCGCTCACGAACATGGGCGCGACCCCGGTCCGCGCGACGGCCGTGGAGCAGGCGTTGCTCGGTGCGCAGGCCAACGCGGAGACGATCCGGGCGGCCGCCGCGCACGCGGCCGAGGGCACCAACCCGGTCGCGGACGGCAATTCCGACGTCGAGTACCGCCAGCACCTCGCGCGGGTGCTGACCGGGCGTGCCGTCGCGGCGGCGGTGGGCGCCTGAGCTGACCGGCCAGCTGATCGTCCGTGAGGGGAACCCTGAGGGAATCAGATTCCCAGGTTTCCCCTCACGGACCGCGGGCGCGCTCAGGTGCGTCAAAGTGCCCGGGGTGAGGTCACCGTGGGGGACTCTCAAGGAGTCCTTCCCGGACCGCTTCCCGGGCGACGGCCGTATGGTGGACGGCAACGGCTCGAAGCAGTGCGCAGGAGAGGAGGTCGGCCCGTGCGGCTCGACCACGAATTCACCGTCCCCGCCCCGATCGGGGAGGTCTGGCAGGCCGTCATCGACCCGGAGCGGGTCGCCCCGTGCATGCCGGGCGCCTCGCTCACCAAGGTGGAAGGGGACACCTTCGCGGGCACGGTGAAGGTCAAGCTGGGGCCGATTTCGCTGCTGTACAAGGGAACCGGCGAGTTCCTGGAGAAGGACGAGGCGGCGCGCAAGGTCGTCATCAAGGCCTCCGGCAAGGACGCCCGCGGCGGCGGCACGGCTGCCGCGACGGTCACCCTCACGCTCACCGAACGCGACGGCGGCACGCACGGCGCGGTCGCCACCGACCTGGCGATCACCGGACGTCCGGCGCAGTTCGGGCGCGGCCTGATCTCCGAGGTGGGCGGCAAGATCCTCGACACTTTCGCGGGCAACCTCGCGGCCTCGCTGGAGACTCCGGCGCAACAGGCTCCGGCGGACCAGCCGGAAGCGAAGGCCGAGGAGAAGCCCGCTGCTGAGGAGAAGCCCGTCGCGGAGGAGAAGCCGCATCTGCACAGCGTTCCGGCAGGCGGTTCGACCGGCGAGACCGAGGCGATCGACCTGCTCGACTACGCGGGCCAGTCCGTCGCGAAGCGGCTGGCTCCGGTGGCCGCGGGCGTGGTCGTGCTGCTGATCGTGCTGGCCATCGTGCGGAAGCTTCGCCGCTGACCCGATGAGCGGTTGCCCGCGCGCTCTACCCAGAGCGTGCCCAGCGGGCAGTTCGCCGGGGAGTTTTCGCTCGGTTCGGCTACCTCCGGAACGGACCCGCTACCCTGGGCAACTCCGTAGGCCGAATTTCGCGTGGGGGCGCCCGTGACGCAGGCACCTGTCCCCATCGGGGTACGCGGCGCGGTGACGGCCTGGCGCGGCTGGCCACCGCGCTGGGCGATGTGGGCGGTCGCGCGACGGCGGTGGATCGGCTACGCGATGGCGTGCGAGGCGGTCGCCGTGGCGCTCACGGTGACCGGTCTCGCGACCGGATTCGGCGGGCCGGTGCAGTTCAGTTCGTTCGGCGTGCTCGTCGGACTGGGCATCGCGCAGGCCGAGATGTCGCGGCGGATCGAACGGCTGCGGCGGTGGATGAGCGGCCAGACGCACATCAACGTCACGTCCGTCTGGTACCTCGCCGGTGCGTACCTGCTTCCGCCGGCCTGGGTCGCGTTGCTGGCGTTGGTGCTGTACCTGCATCTGTGGCTGCGAGTGTGGCGAAACGTGCGTACGCGGCCCGCGCATCGCTTCGCGGCCAGCACCGCGTGGGCGATGCTGTCGTGCTTCGCAGCGTCTGCGGTCTTAACCGTTGGCGGTTTGGATCAAGCGCAGCTCGACACTGCGTACGGAGTCCTCGCGCTCGCCTTGGCCGCAGCTGTGTTCGAGTTGGTGAACGTCGTGCTCGTGGCGACGGGCATCTACCTGTACACGAACAGCCGCTCGCCCGCGGACCTCATCGGCACCTGGGAGGACAACGCCTTCGAGATTGCGACGCTGTGTCTCGGCGGGCTCGCGGCGTTGGCGTTCGTCCATCAGCCGGTGCTGGTGGTGTTCGTGCTTCCGCCGTTGCTGTTGCTCCACCGCTATCTCCTGCTGAAACAGCAGTTGCAGGTGGCGGTCGTGACCGACGAGAAGACCGGTCTGCTCAACACCGCGGGCTGGCACGAGCTGGCGACCCGCGAATTCACCCGGGCCCGGCGGCGGGGAGCCGGCAGCGGATTCGCCGTGTTGATGATCGATCTCGACCACTTCAAGCGCATCAACGACACGTACGGGCACCTCACCGGCGACGAGGTGCTCGCCGCGGTTGCCGTGGCGATCGAGTCTTCGGTGCGCCAAACCGACACCGTCGGCCGGTTCGGCGGCGAGGAATTCGTAGTGCTGCTGCCCGCGACCGGCGGCACGGACGTGCTCGGGATCGCCGAACGGGTGCGGCTCGCGGTCGGGGAGCTGACGGTCGCGGTGGGAGGTCCGCTGCGGATCAGCGGGCTCTCCGTGTCCGTCGGGGTCGCGTGCTATCCGGAGGCGGGCACCACGCTCGACGAGGTGCTGCGGTCGGCCGACGCTGCGCTGTACCGGGCCAAGGACGGCGGGCGCAACCGCGTCGCGGTCTGAGCCGGAAATACCGGGCGCGGGCAATTGTTGAACGTTGTATGAGCACTGCGGATCACGAGACCGACGTCGTGGTGATCGGGGCCGGGCAGGCCGGGCTGTCGGCGGCGTATCACCTGCGCCGGGCCGGATTCGCCAACGAACGCGGGTTCGTCGTGCTCGATCACGGCAAACGCGCCGGCGGGGCGTGGCAGTACCGGTGGCCGTCGCTGGTGGTGGGGAAAGTGCACGGGATTCACGACCTGCCGGGGATGGCGTTCGGGACCCCGGATCCGACCCGGCCGGCCAGCGAAGCGGTGTCGGAGTACTTCGCCCGCTTCGAGAAGACGTATGACTTGCCGGTGCACCGTCCGGTCGACGTGACCGCAGTGCGGCGCGCGGGGGAGCGGCTGGTGGTCGAGTCGCCCGCGGAGACGTGGGCGGCGCGGGCCGTGATCAGCGCGACCGGGACGTGGGATCGGCCGTTCTGGCCGCATTACCCCGGCAGTTTCGCCGGACGGCAGCTGCACACGGCGGATTACCGCGGAGCTGAGGAGTTTCGCGACCAGCGCGTGGTGGTCGTGGGCGGCGGGACGTCGGCGGTGCAGTTGCTGATGGAGATCGGTCCGGTCGCCCGTTCGACGGTGTGGGTGACGCGGCGTCCGCCGGTGTGGCTCGAGGAAGAGTTCAGCGAGGACTGGGGCCGCATGGCGGTCGCGAAGGTGGACCAGCGGGTGCGGGCCGGGCTGCCGCCGGAGAGCGTCGTGAGCGTGACGGACCTGCCGGTGACGCCGCAGGTGCTCGCCGGCCGGGCGGCCGGCTATCTGGACCGGCGGCCGATGTTCTCGCGGCTGGTTCGTGACGGGGTCGTCTGGGAGGACGGGAGTTTCGAGCCCGCCGACATGATTCTCTGGGCGACCGGGTTCCGCGCCTCGATCGATCACCTGGCTCCGCTGCACCTGCGGACGCCCGGCGGCGGGATCCGGATGGACGGGACCCGCGTGGTCGCGGAGCCGCGGCTGCACCTGGTCGGGTACGGGCCTTCGGCCAGCACGGTGGGGGCGAACCGGGCCGGGCGCGCGGCCGTGCAGGAAGTGCGGCGGCTGCTGCAGAGCGGAAATTCGTGAAGGTGGCCCTCACGCACTTGCGCTGGGTCGTGAGGGCCACCTTCACGGAAGCAGAGGCCCTCAGGGTTCCCTTCACGGCCCTTCCGCGAGTGGGAGCGAGACGTTCCGCTGATCGGGCGGTCTTGATCGTTTCACGTCCGTTCCGGGCTTGTCGGGAGAAACTGGGCCCGCTACTGTGCGGTTTAGTTAGGAAACTTTCCTAACGCAACGAGACGCCGCAGAACCGTAACGCCGCCGCCCTGTTCCCGTCCGGCCCGAAGGAGTGCGACGTGTCCTCGTCCCGTGTCCGAAGTCTGGCCCGGTTCGCCTTGCCGGCGGCCGCGGTGGTGCTGTTGCCCGCCGCGGTCTCGCCCGCGCGCGACGCCAGTGCCGCTGCCGCCGATGTGCTGCTGTCCCAAGGGAAACCGGTCAGCACGTCCACGTTGGAGACCTCCACGTTGAGCGGCGAGAACGCCGTCGACGGGAATCTCAAGACCCGCTGGGCGAGCGCGGTCAGCGCCGATGCGCAGTGGCTGCGCGTCGATCTCGGGCAGGCCGCCACGGTCCACCGGGTCAAGCTGAACTGGGAAGCGGCCTACGCCAAGAAGTACCGCATCGAGATCTCCGACAACGGCGAGAACTTCACGCCGATCGCGACGATCACCAACGGCGACGGCGGCACCGACGACCTCACCGGGTTGTCCGGACACGGCCGGTTCCTGCGCTTCGTCGGCACCGAGCGCGCCACGAAATACGGCTATTCGCTGTGGGAGTTGCAGGCCTACGGCACGCCGGACTCGTCCGGGGACACCCAGGCGCCCACCACTCCGTCGAACCTCGCCGCGGGCGAGATCGGCGCGAACAGCGTCGCGCTGACCTGGGCCGCCGCGACCGACAACGTCGGCGTCAGCGGATATGAGGTCTTCCGGGACGGGAAGTCCGTCGCCACCAGCGCGACCACGTCCTACACCGACAACGGCCTCTCGCCGGATACCGACTACACCTACACCGTCCGGGCGAAGGACGCCGCCGGCAACGCTTCGCCGGTCAGCAGCGCGGTCAAGGTGCACACGAAGCCGGGAACCGCGGGCACCACCTTCGTGCTCGCCGCGGCCGGCGACATCGCCGAGCAGTGCACCGCCAGCAGTTCCAGCTGCGTCCACCCGAAGACCGCGAAGCTGGTCCAATCGATGAACCCCGCCGCGGTGATCACCATGGGCGACAACCAGTACGACTCCGAAAACACGGGTCTGACGCTGCAGAACTTCAAGGACTACTACGACAAGACCTGGGGCGCGTTCAAGAACATCACGCACCCGGTCCCCGGCAACCACGAGACCTACGACGACAACAAGCCGTTCGAGGCCTACGAGCAGTACTTCGGCAAGATCGCCACGCCGAACGGCAAGCGGTACTACAGCTGGGAAATGGGCAACTGGCATTTCATCGCGCTGGACTCCAACGGCTTCGTCGACGACAAGGACGGCGGCGAGCTCAAGGACACCGACCAGATGAACTGGATCAAGCAGGACCTGGCGAAGAACACCAAGGGCTGCGTCGCGGCCTACTACCACCATCCGCGGTGGAGCTCCGGCGACCACGGCGACCAGCGCGGTTCCAAGCAGCTGTGGGACCTGTTCGCGCAGAACAAGGTCGACCTGATCCTCAACGGCCACGACCACCACTACGAGCGGTTCGTCCCGCAAGACGCGAGCGGCAAGGCCAACCCGGCCGGTCCGGTCGAGATCATCGGCGGCATGGGCGGGGCGAACCCGTACCCGGTCCACTCCGCGCACCCGACCACGGCGAAGCTGCTCAAGGACACCTTCGGCGTGCTGAAGCTGACGATGACCGACACCACGTTCTCCGAGCAGCTGATCGGTCTCGACGGCAAGGTGCTGGACAGCAGCCCGACCTACCCCTGCCACAACTAGGGGCCGGGCATGTACATCGCGGCAAGCCGCAGTTCGGACGTCGCGGCGGGCACCGAGCGGAAGGCCGGCCTGCGCCGGGTGTCGGCGAACGTCGTCGCACTCGGCGCGGTCAGCCTGGTCACCGACATCTCCTCGGAGATGGTGACCGCGGTGCTCCCGCTGTATCTGGTGCTCGGCCTCGGGCTGAACCCGCTGCAGTTCGGCCTGCTCGACGGGCTCTACGCGGGAGCCACCGCCGTGGTCCGCGTGCTCGGCGGGCACCTGGCCGACCGGTGGCGGCGGCTCAAGGCGGTCGCCGGGTTCGGCTACGGCTTGTCCGCGGTGTGCAAGCTCGGCCTGGTCGCGGCCGGTTCGTCGGTCGCGGCGATCGGCGTGGTGCTCGCCGCCGACCGGACCGGCAAGGGCCTGCGCACCGCCCCGCGCGACGCGCTGATTTCGCTTTCCAGCGAGCCCGACACGCTCGGCCGGTCGTTCGGCGTGCACCGCGCGATGGACACCGTCGGCGCGTTCCTCGGCCCGCTCGCCGCGATGGCCGTGCTCGCGCTGAGCCTCGGCAGCTATTCGTCGGTGTTCTTCACCAGTTTCTGCATCGCGGCGATCGCGGTGCTGCTGCTGGTGTTGTTCGTCCGCGACCGGCCCGCCGCGGTCGACCGGGCCGCGGTGTCCGTGCGGGCGGCGTTCGCGTTGTTGCGCGAGCGAGGGTTCCGCCGGGTCGTGGTGTGGGCCGCGCTGCTCGGGTTCGTGACGCTCGGCGATTCCTTTGTCTACCTGGTGCTTCAGCGTCGGTGGGACGTCGCGGCGACGTTCTTCCCGTTGCTCCCGCTCGGCACCGCCGGGGTGTATCTGGTGCTGGCCGTTCCGCTGGGCAAACTGGCTGACCGGATCGGGCGCTGGCCGGTGTTTCTCGGCGGGCACGTCGCTTTGGTCGCCGCGCTGGTCGCGTTGTGCGGGCCGGTGTCCGGATTCTGGCTCGCGGCGCTGGCGTTGGGGCTGCACGGCGTGTTCTACGCGGCGACCGACGGGGTGCTGATGGCCGCCGCCGGACCGCTGGTTTCCGCCGATCTCCGGGCGACCGGGCTGGCCGTCGTCCAAACGGGACAGGCCGCCGCCCGGATGCTCTCGTCTGTCCTCTTCGGACTCGCTTGGACCTGGTGGGATCTCCAGCCCGCGGTCCTGGCGGCGGCCGGAGCGCTCGCTGTCGTGGCGCTCGGCGCCGCTTTCGCAAGGCCGGTGCGCACATGAAGAAAGTCCTTCTCGCGGTGGCCGGCACGGTCGTGCTCGCCGCTGCCGCGGTGGTCTACACGGTGGCCGCCCGGCCCAGCCCGGCCGAACCGGCGAAGGTCGAGCACCTTTCCCTCGCGCCTGGTCAGTTGTTCTTCCGCAGCACCAAGACGGGCAACGTCGGGGTCGTTCCGCTCGCGAATCCTGGTGCCGCGCCGAAGTTCAGCGACCTGAAATGCGATCGGTTCGCCGTGTCCGCGTCGACCGGAATGTGCCTCGCGGTGCGGCCCGGCACGTTGCCCGCGGTCAGCGACTTCAGCATTCTCGATCGCAATTTCACCACGACGCACAAGGACTACCTGCCGGGGACGCCGAGCCGGGCGCGTGTTTCGCCGGACGGCAAACGGGTGTACTGGACGGTGTTCGTCACCGGCGATTCCTATGCCGCGACCGGGTTTTCCACGCGGGCCGGAATTTACCAGCTGGACAACGGCGAGCTGGAGAAGACGATCGAGGAACTGCCGGTCCTGGTCGACGGGAAGCGGTACTTCTCCGCGGACGTCAACTACTGGGGCATCACGTTCGCCAAGGACGGCAAGCGGTTCTATTCGACGCTGGGCACCAAGGGCAAGACGTATCTGATCGAAGGCGACTACGACACCTACCGCGGCAAAGCGCTGCGGGAAAACGTGGAATGCCCGTCGCTGTCGCCGGACGAAACGCGGATCGCGTTCAAGAAGAAGGTCGGCGAGGGCGTCTGGCGGCTGTCCGTGCTCGACCTCAAGACGATGCGGGAGACCGCGCTCGCCGAGACCCGCAGCGTCGACGACCAAGCGCTCTGGCAGGACGACCACACGATCCTCTACGGCCTGGACGACGCCGTGTGGTCGGTGCCCGCGGACGGGTCCGGGATCCCGCGCAAGCTGGTCTCCGACGCCTCCTCGCCTGCTGTCGCCAGCTGATTCGACATCTCTTTACGTCGTATAGTACCGTCGTGCCGGACAATACTTTACGACGTAAAGAGACGAGATGGCTGAAGCGACGCTGCACGACGGGACGAGGATCGACGCGCAGGTGCACGGGGACGGGCCGGTGCTGCTGCTCCCGGTCGACCCGAGCCCCGCGGAAGGACCGGAGGCCGAGGCGGCCCGGCAGTGGGGCGCCGATCCGGAGCTGGGCCGGTCGCTGATCGAGGGATTCGCCGGGTTCCGGGTGGTGGCTTTCGACTACCAGGGGCACCGGATGGCGCATCCGGCCGATCTGACACCGGACGTGCTCGCGGCCGACTTGCTGGCCGTGGCGGACGCGGCCGGGACGGAGCGGTTCTCGTATTACGGCTACTCGTGGCTGGCGCTGTCCGGGTTGCAGCTGGCGTTGCGGACGGACCGGCTGGACGCGCTGGTGATGGGCGGGTATCCGCCGGTGGACGGACCGTATGCGGCGATGCTCGCGGTGACCCGGGCGACGCACGAGATGGCGCTGGCCGGCCCGGCGGCCTCGGAATCCGCGGCTGAGCCGGGGGATTGGGATTCGGTGGACGTCCAGTTGTCGACGGGGCAGACGAAGCAGTTCGTGACGTTGTACGAGGCGTTGCAGGACTTCGACGACCGGGCGGTCGAGCTGTCGTGCCCGCGGCTGTGCTTCGCCGGGTCGGAGGACCGGATCGAGTACAGCGAGCGGTGGGGAGGCGTGACCGTCGACATCGCCGGGCCGTTGCTGTGGGAGCGCGCCGAACTGGAAGCGCGGGGGTGGACCGTCGAGGTGCTCGACGGGCTGGACCACATGAGCGCGATGCAGGCGGCCGCGGTGCTGCCGGTGGTGCGGCCGTGGCTGGAGAAGGTGACCTCGTGAGTGCCTAGGCCGGTGCTAACCGGCTGGAAACACTCACGACCCCGTCCGCAGCTCGTGCTCCAGCGCCTCCAGTTCCGCGCCGCCCGCCATCTGCCGGGTCAGC
This sequence comes from Amycolatopsis orientalis DSM 43388, assembly GCF_000411975.1. Classification (GTDB taxonomy): domain Bacteria; phylum Actinomycetota; class Actinomycetes; order Mycobacteriales; family Pseudonocardiaceae; genus Amycolatopsis; species Amycolatopsis orientalis_D. The sequence continues at coordinate 67,631 of NZ_ASXG01000063.1, read as the reverse complement.
TCGGGCAGTTCGATCTCCGCTTTCTCGTAGGAGCCGAGCGCCGTGCCGCGTTTGAGGAGCAGGAAACGGTCGGCCACCGGGTATGCGTGGTGCGGATTGTGCGTGATCAGGACGACGCCCAGGCCCCGGTCGCGGGCCTGGGCCACGTACCTCAGCACCACCCCGGCCTGCTTCACGCCCAACGCGGCCGTCGGCTCGTCCAGGATCAGCACCTTCGCGCCGAAATGGATGGCACGGGCGATCGCGACGCACTGCCGTTCGCCGCCGGACAGCGTGCCGACCGGCTGTTCGACGTCCCGCAGGTCGATGCCGAGGTCGGCTAGGGCTTTCTTCGTCAGCTCCCGGCCTTTGCGCCGGTCCAGGGCGCGAAACGGGCCGAAGCCGACGGTCGGTTCGGAGCCGAGGAAGAAGTTGCGCCACACGCTCATCAGCGGCACCACCGCGAGGTCCTGATACACCGTGGCGATTCCGCGGTCCAGCGCTTCCCGGGGCGAGGCGAACCGCACCGGCGCGCCTTCGACGAGGAACTCGCCTTCGTCGTGCTGGTGCACCCCGGCGAGGATCTTGATCAAAGTGGACTTACCCGCGCCGTTGTCGCCCAGTACGCAGGTGACCTCGCCCGCATTGACCACAGTGGACACTTCGCGCAGCGCGACCACGGTTCCGTACCGCTTGCCGACATTCCTGACTTCGAGGAGAGCGTTCATCGCCGCACCCTTTCCGCGCGTCGCCGCAAAGCGTTGTTGACCAGGACCGCCGCCAGCAGCATGATCCCGAGGAACAGCATGAACCAGTCGTTGTCCCAGCCGGCGAACACGATGCCCTGCCGCGCCATGCCGAAGATCAGCGCGCCGATCGCCGCGCCGACGGCCGAGCCGAACCCGCCGGTGAGCAGGCAGCCGCCGATCACCGCGGCGATGATGTACTGGAATTCCAGGCCGATGCCCTGGTTCGCCTGGACGCTGGCGAACCGCAGGATGTTGATCGAGCCGACCAGCCAGCCGGCCAGCGCGGTGCCCATGAACAGCAGGATCTTCGTCCGTACCACGGGAACGCCGACCGCTCGGGCGCTTGCCGCCGATCCGCCGACCGCGAAGATCCAGTTGCCGAAGCGCGTCCGCACGAGCAGCCACGCGGCTGCCGCGATCGCGCCGAGCCACCAGACGATGGAGATCTGGAACGGGGTACCGCCGATGTCCGCTGTGGAGGCGAAGACGAACCCGGCGGACGCGTAGCCGTCGGTCGAGCGCATCCCGGAGACCTGCACGGTTCCGGTCACCAGCCGCGTCACGCCGAGGTTCAAGCCCTGCAGGGCAAGGAAAGTGCCGAGGGTGACGATGAAACTCGGCAGTCCGGTTTTCATCACCAGCCAGCCGTTGAACGCGCCGACCGCCAGCGCGAAGACCAGCGAGACGAGCAGGGCGAGCCATACGTTCCAGCCGGCCTGGGTGGCGAGGATCGCAGTGACCAGCGAGGTCGACGCCGTCATCACGCCCGCCGACAGGTCGAACTCGCCGCCGACCATCAGCAGCGACACGGCCACCGCCATGATGCCCAGCGTCGCCGCGTCGTCCAGCCAGGTCGCCGCTCCGCTGGCGCTGAAGAACTTGTCGGACGCGAAGGTGAAGAACAAGAACACCACGACCGCGCCGAGCAGCGCGCCGATTTCCGGGCGCACCGCCAGGCGGTCGGTCAGCCGGGGTTGCGACAGGCGTTCGTCGAGGGTCGTCATCGGGTGCCCCTTTGCACGTACTGGCCGACCTTGTCCACTGTGGATTTGTCGACCAGATCGGGTCCGGTGAGCACCGGTTTGCCGCCGCCGACGACGTTCGCGTTGTCCCGGTACAGCTTCAGGAACTGCACCGGGAGATAGCCCTGTTCGTACTGCTGCTGGTCGACCGCGAACAGCACGTCCCCGGCCTTGATCGCGGCCACCACGTCGGAGTTCAGGTCGAACGTGGCGACCTGCGCCTTCGAGTCCACCGACTTGATCGCGCTCACCGCCCGCGCGGCGACCTGCGAGTTCAGCGTCAGCACCGCGTCGATCGACGAGTCGGTCTGTACCGCGCCGCGGATGCGGGATTCGGCGTCGGTCGGGTTGGAGATGTCCACTTGCAGCGTCTGCACGGTGCCGGCGAACCCGGTTTTCGCGCCGTCGCAGCGCTGCGCCTGCCCGACGTTGCCGGCCTCGTGGATCACGCACAGCAGCTTGTGCTTGCCGAGTTCCTTGAACTTCTTCCCGGCTTCCTCGCCGGCGATCGACTCGTTCTGGCCGACGTGGGTGAGCGCGCCGTACGCCGCGCTTTTGTCCTCGCCGGAGTTGATGGTGATCACCGGGATTCCGGCGCGCACCGCGGCCTCGATGGACGGACGCAGCGCCTCCGGGTTCGCCAGCGACACCACGAGGCCGCCGGTCTGCTGCGCGACCGCGTTGTCGATCAGCTTCGCCTGCGCGCCCGGATCACCGTCCGAGGTGTATTCGACCTGTACTCCGAGGTCTTTGCCCGCTTGTTCGGCACCGTTCTTCACCACGTTCCAGAACGCGTCGCCCGCGGTGCCGTGGGTGATGACCGAAACCTTCAGCGGTCCGGACGGCGTCGGGGCGGCGGCGGGCGCGGTCGTCTTCGGCTCGGCGGCCGGACCGGTGCACGCCGCCAGCAGCAAGCCCGCGGCCAGCAGGCTCGCCGCGCGGCCGGAGCGTCGGATGCGCTCCCAGCGATGGGACATCGTTGTCTCTCCTCGCTTGTCTTCGTCAGCCGGTGATAGTGCGCAGATACGAGAGGCTGGCCGCGACGTCCCGGCCGGGGCGATCCGCCGGGCTGTCGTCGCTCAGCGCGGTGTCCTGCTCCAGGACGTACCAGCCGTCGTAGCCCGCTTCGGCGACGGAGCGGACCATGGCTTCGAGGTCGACGTCGCCCTCGCCGAGCGGCACGTAAAGCCCCTTGGCGACGGCTTCGGCATACGGCAGTTCGCCTGCCCGGACGGCGTCGGCCAGTTCGCCGCGGACGTCCTTGAGGTGCAGGTGCCCGATCCGCCGCGGGTGCCGCTGGGCGAGCGCGACCGGGTCGGCGCCGCCGATCAGAAGGTGGCCGGTGTCGAGGCAGAGCTGGAGATCCGAATCGGCGAGGAAGCGCTCCACCTCGGCCTCGGTCTCCACGTGCGTTCCGACGTGCGGGTGCAGGACTGTTTTCAGTCCGTGCGTTGCCGCCGCGTCGCGGATTTTGCCCGCTGTCCGGACCAAAGTGGACCATTCGGCGTCGGTCAGGCGGGGTCGTTCGTCGTAACCGTCGAGGCCGGTCGCCGCGGCGAGCACGAGCATCTCGCCGCCGCAGGCCGCGAAGAGCGCCGCCGAGTCTTCCGCTTCGGCGATCGCTGCTTCCGCGTTTTCGTGCAGCGGCACGGCGAGGAAGCCGCCGACGAGTTCGAGGCGGTGGCTTTCCAGGAGCTTCTTCAGCTCGGCCGGCTCGCGCGGCAGGTAACCCGGCGGGCCCAATTCGGTTGCGGTGATGCCCAATCCGGCCATTTCCCCGAGCACGGCCGGGGCGTCGAGCACTCGCCCCCAGCCGGGCACCTCGCAGACTCCCCACGAGATCGGGGCGGCGGCGACGCGGATCTTCGCGGTCATGGATCCCTTTCCGATGGAGGGACGGGGCGAGCGTGGTCTTGATTAGAGCGCTCTAAGCTTGTAGCGTCCGGACCGTCGCGTCAAGCGTTTCTCCGGGGAGGTTTTCGCATGGGGAAGCCCACCATGGAGGACGTCGCCGCGCGCGCCGGAGTGTCCCGGGCGCTGGTTTCGCTCGTCATGCGGAACGCACCGAACGTCTCGGCGCAGCGGCGCGCGGCGGTGCGGAAGGCGGCCGAGGAGCTGGGTTATTCGCCGCACGTGATGGCTCGGTCGCTGGCGAGCCGGACCTCGACGGTACTCGGCGTGATGGTGAACGACCTCCGGAACGCGTTCTTCGCCGACCTGGTCGAAGGGCTCGACGCGGCGGCTCAGGCAGCCGGGTTCGATCTCATTCTCAACACCGGCGGGCGGATGCCTTCCCGGGAAGGAGCGGCGTTGCGCAGTCTGCTGTCGTTCCGTCCGGCTGGCGTGGTGCTGTTGTCGCCGGTGGTTCCGGCGGCGGCGATCGAAGCCGCGGCACGGCAATGTCCGGTAGTGCTGGTGTCTCGCACATCTCGATTGTCCACTGTGGATACGGTGAACGACGACGGCGAGGCGGGTGCGGCGCTGGCCGTCGCGCACCTGGTCCAATTGGGACATCGCCGGATCGCGCACCTCGACGGCGGGGGAGCGGCCGGTGCCGCCGCGCGGCGTCGAGGTTTCCAACGAGCGATGCGGGCGCACGGGCTGGAGCCAATCGTGGTGCGCAGCGAGCACACCGACACCGCCGGCGAGAAGGCCGTGCAAGAGCTGCTGTCCGCACACGCTCCGCCGCCGACCGCGTTGGTGGCGGGCAACGACTTCAACGCCGTCGGCGCGATTTCGGCTCTCGAGGAACATGGTTTGCGGGTGCCGGAGGACGTTTCGGTGGTCGGGTACGACAACACGTCCTTGGCTTCCCTGCGGCACATTTCGTTGACCACAGTGGACCAGCCGCGCACGGAAATGGCGCGGCTGGCGTTCGATGCGCTGCTGGAGCGCATCCGCGGGGAGCGCACTGAACCGGTGCGCCATCTGCTTCATCCGTCCCTGGTCGTGCGCGAGACCACGGGGCCCAATTCAGGGGAGACGCAACGATGAGGTTGGGACTGGCCGGGGCCGGACGGATCGGCGCCGCGCACGCGGAGACGCTCGCGAGCTTCGACGAGGTCACCTCGGTGGTGGTCGCGGACGCGGATCCCGCGCGAGCGAAGTCGGTCGCTGCTCGGCTCGGTCTCGAGGCGGCGGAGGGAATCGACGCGCTCTTCCAAGCTGGTCTGGACGGTCTGGTCGTCGCCGCGGCCACGGACGCGCATCCGGAGCTGATCATCCAGGCGGTCGACGCACGGGTGCCGGTGTTCTGCGAAAAACCGGTCGCCGCGGACATCCCCGGCACACTCGCGGTGCTCGACCGGATCGCGGGCTCGGACGTCCCGGTGCAGATCGGTTTCCAGCGCCGGTTCGACGCGGGCTACCAGGCCGCGCGGGTCGCGGTCGAGAGCGGGGAACTGGGCTGGCTGCACAGCGTCCGGGCGACCACATTGGACCCGGCCCCGCCGCCCGCGGCCTACATCGCGCATTCCGGCGGCCTGTTCCGGGACTGCGGGGTGCACGATTTCGACATCATCCGGTGGGTGACCGGCCGGGAGGTCTCGGAAGTGTTCGCCTTGGGGAGCAACAAAGGCGAGCAGTTCTTCGCGGACGCGGGGGATGTCGACACCGCGGCGGTCTCATTGACCCTCGACGACGGAACCCTCGCGACGGTCTCGCTGTCGCGCTACAACGGCGCGGGCTACGACGTGCGCTTCGAGGCACTGGGTTCGCTGGGGAACGCCGTGGTGGGCTTGGACGACCAGGCCCCGCTGCGATCGGTGGAGCCCGGGGCCAAGCCGTTGCCGGGACCGGCGTATCCCGGTTTCATGGAACGCTTCCGGACGGCTTATGCCGCTGAGCTGCGGGCGTTCCTGGACGTCGCCGCTCGGCGGATCCCGTCGCCCGCGGGGGCGGGGGATGCGCTGGAGGCGTTCTACATCGCGGAGGCATGCGAGGTCTCGCGGAGGGAGAACCGCCCGGTGCGGGTCGCCGAGGTGCGGCGGTAGCTCACGCTCGCGGGCGAAGCAGCTTCTCCACCAACGTATCCATCAAATCCGCCGGTACCGCCGCTCCGGTCAGTGCACAGTAGACAATCGGCCCCAGCAACGCGTCCCTGGTGGCTTCCGGGTCCAAGACCGGGGAAATCTCGCCTGACTCGGCGGCCCGCGTCAGCATCTCGCGCTCGGCGAGCTGCCGCGGCTCCAGGTAACGCTCGTGGAAGCGAGCCGCGGTGCCGACGTCGTGCTGGGCTTCGGCCAGCAGGGCGAGGAGGCATTTCCCTGCCGGGTCTTCGGCCAGGAAGTGCGCGAAGTCGCGCAGATACGCGCGAATGCCCTCGGCGGTCGGGAGTTCCGTCGGCACCGGCACGCGTTTGTCGCTGTCCTCGATCAGCGTGTCCAGCAGGATTTCGACCTTCGACGGCCACCACCGGTAGATCGTCTGCTTCGCGACGCCGGCCCGGCGGGCGATCGCTTCGACGGTCAACGCGCCGAAGCCGTGCTCGACCAGGAGGTCGTCGGCGGCGTGGAGCACGGCCAAGCGTGCGGCCTCGTCGCGCCGGTTGCCGGAGCGTGCCCTGCGGGGCTGCGAATTGACTGCGGGCATACCGGACACCCTACCCCGCCCCGGACCTAGACGTGACGTTGCGTCTAGCTAAGGGAGCGGCCACGGTCGGGCTGCCTGAGCACCTGGAGATGACCGGCGAAGCGCAGATAGCCGCGTGCGACGGAGCGGACCGGTCTGCCTGCCGAGAGATTCGCCGAAGTGATGATCACGAATGCGTTGAGCCGGTTGAGAGTCCTCGAAGGACTGCGCGGGAAAGCGTGCCGGCGGTCGTGGACGTGCTGGAAGCGCAGGTTCCCTGGTAACGACTGGGCCGATCGGGTAGCGCCGGGCGGCTTCGCGTGCCAAGCTGCGGGGCGTGCCTGGATCCGGAGAATCCGAGATCGTGCTGATCCCGCTCGACGAGCAGGGGCTGGAACGGCTGCTGGCAGCCGCGGTGGCCGACGCCGAACCGACTGAGGTCATGCCGCCGGTGGAAGGTCCCGCCGGCTGGACCGAAGCCCGCCGCGAAGCGTTTCTCGCCTTTCACCGCCGACGATCGCTCAATCCGGACACGGCCATCGAGACGACGTGGGTCGTGGAGGTCGACGGCGAGGTCCGCGGAGCGGCCCGGCTGCGGCCGGTGTCCGGGCGGGCCGCGCTGGAGGTCGAGGCCGGGGTGTGGCTCGGCCGTTCGGCGCGCGGACGCGGGATCGGCCGCAAGGTGGCCGCGGTGCTGCTGGACGCGGCCCGCGACGGCGGTGCGGCCAAGTTCGTCGCGACGACCACAGTGGACAACGCGGCGGCCCGGCGGCTGCTGAGCGGAGCCGGCGCGGAACTGGACGTCCGCGGCACGGAAATCGACGCGCACCTGGACTTCTGACCGGCCCCGCCGCGGGATGCCGAAGTCCGTGAAGGGCTCCTTGAGGGAATCAGATTCCGTCAAGGAGCCCTTCACGGACGGTCCCGGGAGAACCGGATCAATTGAGTTCCAGCTCCGGCGAGTACAGGTCGAACCAGTGGTGCAGGTCCAGCGACCGGTCCATGCCGACGCGCTGCGCCTGGCTGATCGCCGCCGGGTCGGTTTCCGCGCACTGCCGCAGCCATTCCCGGTTGACCATCTGGAACACCGGGTTGTCCTTCTGCGCCAGCGCTTCCTTGACCTGCTGCTGCAGCGCCACCGCGTACCCCGGGTCCTGAGTGGACGGATACGGGCTCTTCACCCGGTCCCGCACCGACGCGGGCAGCACGTGCTTCGTCGCGTGCCGCAGCAGGCTCTTTTCCCGGCCGTCGTAGGTCTTCAGCGCCCACGGCGTGTTGTAGACGTACTCCACGAGCCGGTGGTCGCAGAACGGCACGCGCACTTCCAGGCCCACCGCCATCGACATCCGGTCCTTGCGGTCGAGCAGCTGCCGCACGAAGCGGGTCAGGTGCAGGTTGCAGATGACCCGCATCCGGGACTCCCGCTCGGATTCGCCGTCCAGCAAGTCCACTTGGGACACCGCGGTCCGGTACTGGTCGTCGATGTAGGACTCCAGGTCCAGCTTCGCGGCGAGGCCCGGTTCGAGCAGCGATTCGCGGTTGTCCATCAGGCTGTTGCGGAACGCCAGCCACGGAAAGGTGTCCGCCTTGACCGCGGCCTCGTCGTGGAACCAGCGGTAGCCGCCGAAGACCTCGTCGGCCGATTCGCCGGACAGCGCCACCGTCGATTCCGCCCGGATCGCCTTGAACAGCAGGTACAACGACGTGTCCATGTCGCCGAGCCCGGTGGGGATGTCGCGGGCGCGCAGCACCGCGCGGCGCACCTCGGGGTCGCTCAGGTCGGCCGGGTTGAGCATCACGTCCTGGTGCGCGGACCCGACGAGCTTGGCGACGTCGCGGATGTAGGGCGAGTCCGGGGTGTCGCGCATTTCGTCCGGCTGGAAGTTCTCTTCTTGCCCGAAGAAGTCGACCGAGAAGGTGCGCAGCTGTTCGCCTTGCTCGGCCAGCCGCGCGGCGGCGAGACCGGTGACCGCGCTCGAGTCGAGGCCGCCGGACAGCAGGACGCAGCGCGGGACGTCGGCGACCAGCTGCCGGTGCACGATGTCGGTCATCAGCTCGCGCACGCGCTCGACCGTCGTCTCCTGGTCGTCGGTGTGCTGCTTGGCGTCGAGCTTCCAGTAGGTGCGGGTGTTGATGCCCTCGCGGGTCACCGTCACGACGGTGGCCGGGTCGACCTCGTACGTGCCCTTCCACAGCGACCAGCCCGGACGCTTCGTGAAGCCCATCAGCTCGCGCAGGCCGTCGCTGTCGACCACCTTGCGCGCCAACGGGTTCGCCAAGATCGCCTTCGGCTCCGAGCCGAACAGGACGCCGTCGCGGGTGGGGTAGTAGTAGAACGGCTTGATGCCCATCCGGTCGCGGATCATCACCAGTTTCTGGTCGCGCTCGTCCCAGATCGCGAACGCGTACATGCCGTTGAGGTGGTCCACGACCTCGGTGCCCCACTGCAGGTAGCCGTGCAGCACGACCTCGGTGTCGCTGTCGGTCTCCCAGCGATGGCCCAGTTTGGTGAGTTCTTCACGAAGTTCGGAGAAGTTGTACGCCTCGCCGCTGTAGACCATGGCGACTTCGCCGTTCGGCGTCCGGACGCTCATTGGCTGGCGGCCGCCCGGCAAGTCGATGATGGCGAGCCGGCGGTGGCCCAGCGCGACCGAACGGCGGATCCAGGTCCCGCGGTCGTCCGGTCCTCGGCAGGCCATGGTTTCGGTCATCGCGTCCGCGATCTCCTGCTGCTGCGTGAGATCGGTGTCGTAGGAAACCCAGCCCGCGATTCCGCACATACGAGACCTCCTGAGCCTAGTTAGTTAGCAGATACAACTATCGGTTACTCAGGTGTAACACGGACCCCGCGGCTTGTCTGCCCGAATTGCACTCTCTGTCCTTGATCCACTACCAGCTGTGCCGCAAGTCACCCACCAACTACGGACAGTTGCCCGCCCCCGCCCGGCCCGGACGCGCTCGCCGCGGTGGCCCGGGTCACCGGCCGTCAAGATCGCGTAAACGCCCCCAGGCCGGGGCGTCAAGGAGGCGTCAGCCGCGGGTGCTCGCCCTCCGCGGCAACCGCACAGTGGCTCTCGACCGACGGTCACCCGTGCCGGGTGACCCTTCCTGAGAGGTGCCTCGTGGCGGATTTGCTGTACGCCCTATTGCTCATCGGCGTTTTCGTGGTGCTCGCCGGTGTCCTGCGCGGGCTGGAGAAGCTGTGAGCGGCGCGGGCACCGTGGCCAACATCGTCGGCGGGCTGCTGGCGCTTGGCCTCCTCGGCTACCTGTTCGTCGCCCTCGTGAGGCCGGAGAAATTCTGAGATGAGTGACGTCGCGGCCGGCTTCCTGCAAGCCGGCGTGCTCCTGGTCGCCCTCGCGGTGGTCTACAAACCCCTCGGCGACTACCTCGCCCGCGTCTTCTCCACCGAGAAGCATCTGCGGGTGGAGAAGGCCCTGTACCAGATCGTCCGGGTCGACCCGAACACCGAACAGCACTGGAAGACCTACGCCTCCGGCGTGCTCGGCTTCTCGTTCGTCTCGGTGCTCCTGCTGTATCTGCTGCAGCGCCTGCAGTCGATCCTGCCGTGGAATTTCGGCCGCGGGCCGGTTTCGCCCGCGGTCGCCTTCAACACCGCGGTTTCCTTCGTGACCAACACGAACTGGCAGTCGTACACGCCCGAGACGACCATGGGCCACTTCGTCCAGATGGCCGGGCTCACCGTGCAGAACTTCCTGTCCGCGGGCGTCGGGCTCGCCGTGGCGATCGCGGTGACGCGCGGATTCCTCCGCTCGCGCACCGACCGGCTGGGCAATTTCTGGGTCGACCTGACGCGCGGCACGATCCGGGTGCTGCTGCCGATGGCGTTCGTGTTCGCGCTCGTCCTCGTGGCGCTCGGCGTGGTGCAGAGCCTGCGTTCCGGCGTCGCGGTCACGAACCCGGACGGCAGCAGCAGCACGATCGCGCTCGCCCCGGCAGCGAGCCAGGAAGCGATCAAGGAACTCGGCACGAACGGCGGCGGCATCTTCAACGCCAACTCCGCGCACCCGTTCGAGAACCCGAACGTCTGGACCAACGTCGTCGAGATGTTCCTGATCCTCGTCCTCCCGGTCTGCCTCACCCGCGCCTTCGGGCAGCTGGTCGGCAACCGCAAGCAGGGCTACGTCCTGCTGTCGGTGATGGCCGGCCTGTGGGCGGCGATGCTCGCGGTGATCTGGACGTCCGAGGCGCGCACGAACAGCCCGGCGGCGCTGGCCGCGGGGGCGAATCTCGAAGGCAAGGAACAGCGGTTCGGCATCGGCGGCACGTCGCTGTTCGCCGACACCACCACCGGCACGTCGACCGGCGCGGTCAACGGCGCGCACGACAGCCTGTCCGGCCTCGGCGGCGGGGGCACGATGCTGAACATGCTCTTCGGCGAGATTTCGCCGGGCGGCGTCGGCACCGGGCTGTACGGGATTCTCGTGATGGCGGTGATCGCGATGTTCCTCGCCGGGCTGATGGTCGGCCGGACGCCGGAGTACCTCGGCAAGAAGCTCGGCAAGCGCGAGGTCACCTGCGCCGCGATCGCGATGCTCGCGATGCCCACCGTGGTCCTGCTCGGCTCCGGCATCGCCTTGATGCTGCCCGGAACCCGGGACGCGCTCGGCAACTCGGGCCCGCACGGGCTGTCCGAAGTCCTGTACGGCTACGCGTCCGCGGGCAACAACAACGGCAGTGCCTTCGGCGGTCTCACCGCGACCAGCGACTGGTTCCAGGCATCGCTTTCGGTGGCCATGCTGATCGGCCGCTTCGTGCCGATCGTCGCGGTGCTCTGCCTGGCGGGTTCGCTCGCGGCGCAGAAGAAAGTCCCCGAAACCTCGGGCACGCTGCCCACCACCGGGCCGCTGTTCGGGACGTTGCTGACCGGCACCGTCGTCCTCGTCGCGGCCCTCACGTTCATCCCGGCGCTCGCGCTGGGGCCCATCGCGGAGGCGTTGGCATGACCCTCACTCAAGAGCGGACTCCCGAAGAGGAGACGCAGCAGCACTCCAAAAACACCGTGAACGCCAGCAGAGTCGGAGCCGGGGTGTTCAACCCGAGGCAGCTGTGGGCGTCCCTGCCGGACGCGCTGCGCAAGCTGAACCCGCGGCATCAGCTCAAGAACCCGGTGATGTTCGTGGTGTGGGCCGGTTCGGTCCTGACCACGGTCTTCGCGATCACCGATCCGAGCGTGTTCTCCGTCCTCATCGCGGTCTGGCTGTGGTTCACTGTCGTGTTCGCGAACCTGGCCGAGGCCGTCGCCGAAGGGCGGGGCAAGGCGCAGGCGGAAACGTTGCGGCGGACCAAAAAGGAGACCGTCGCGCGGCGGCTCACCGAGGACGGTTCCGAGGAGCAGGTGCCCGGGGCGGACCTGCGCGTCGGCGACCGGGTGGTGGTCGAGGCCGGACAGGTGATCCCCGGGGACGGCGACGTCGTCGAAGGCATCGCCACGGTCGACGAATCGGCCATCACCGGCGAATCGGCCCCGGTGATCCGCGAGTCCGGCGGCGATCGCAGCGCGGTCACCGGCGGCACCACGGTGCTGAGCGACCGGATCGTCGTGCGGATCGGCACCAAGCCCGGAGAGTCCTTTGTGGACCGCATGATCGCGTTGGTGGAAGGCGCTTCCCGGCAGAAGACGCCGAACGAGATCGCGCTGACCATCCTGCTGTCGACCCTGACCATCATCTTCCTGCTCGCCGTCGTGGCGCTGCAGCCGATGGCGGCCTACTCCGGCAGCGAGCAGTCGGTGATCGTGCTGACCGCGCTGCTGGTCTGCCTGATCCCGACGACGATCGGCGCGCTGCTGAGCGCGATCGGCATCGCCGGGATGGACCGGCTGGTGCAGCGCAACGTCCTCGCCACCTCCGGCCGGGCGGTCGAAGCCGCCGGCGACGTGTCGACGCTGCTGCTCGACAAGACCGGCACGATCACCTTCGGCAACCGGCGCGCGACCGAGCTGATCCCGGTCGGCGAGTCCACTGTGGACGACCTGGCCCGTGCGGCCCGGCTGTCCAGCCTCGCCGACGGCACGCCGGAAGGCCGCAGCATCGTCGAGCTGATCGCCGAGCGGCACGGCCTTCCGGCCGCGGCGGACAACAGCGAGAAGCTCGCCGAGTTCGTGCCGTTCACCGCGCAGACGCGGATGAGCGGCGTCGACTTGGATGGCCGCGAGGTCCGCAAGGGCGCGACCTCGGCGGTGCGCGAGTGGGTACGCGACCGCGGCGGCGACGTGCCGGACGAGACCGAACGCGTCGTGGACGAGATCAGCCAGCAGGGCGGCACCCCGCTGGTGGTCGCGGAAGCGGCGGGCGGGACGGCTTTCGTGCGCGGCGTGATCCGGCTGTCGGACGTGGTGAAGCCGGGCATGAAGGAGCGCTTCGAGGAACTGCGCTCGATGGGCATCAAAACGGTGATGATCACCGGCGACAACCCGCTCACCGCGAAAGCCATCGCACAGGACGCGGGCGTCGACGACTATCTCGCCGAGGCCAAGCCCGAGGACAAGATGGCGCTCATCAAGAAGGAGCAGGAGGGCGGCCGGCTCGTCGCGATGACCGGCGACGGCACGAACGACGCGCCCGCGCTCGCGCAGTCCGACGTCGGCGTGGCGATGAACACCGGGACAATGGCGGCGAAAGAGGCCGGGAACATGGTCGACCTCGACTCGAACCCGACGAAGCTGATCGAGATCGTCGGCATCGGCAAGCAGCTGCTGATCACCCGCGGCGCGCTCACCACGTTCAGCGTGGCGAACGACCTGGCGAAGTACTTCGCCATCCTGCCGGCGATGTTCACCAGCATTTTCGCCCAGCTCGGCGCGCTCAACATCATGCACCTGGCGACGCCGAAGTCGGCGATCCTGTCCGCGGTGATCTTCAACGCGCTGATCATCGTCGCGCTGATCCCGCTCGCCCTGCGCGGCGTGCGGTACCGGCCGTCGTCGGCGTCCGCGCTGCTGCGCCGCAACCTGCTCGTCTACGGCCTCGGCGGGATCGTCAGCCCGTTCCTCGGGATCTGGGTGATCGACCTGATCGTGCGCCACATTCCAGGGATTGGCTGACATGAACGTCTTGCTCAAGCAGACCTGGGCGGGCCTGCGCCTGCTCCTCGCGATGACCGTGCTGCTCGGCATCCTCTATCCGCTGGGCGTGTGGGCGGTGTCCCGCGTCCCCGGCCTCCACGCGAACGCCGAGGGCTCGGTGGTGACACAGCACGGCCAGGCCGTCGGCTCGTCGCTGATCGGGATCGACCCGGTGCCCGCCGACCCCGCGCACGACCCGTGGTTCCACAACCGGCCCTCGGCCAGCTCGAAGGACGTGCTCGGACCGGGCGACCCGTCGACGTCGGGGCCGTCCAACAAGGGGCCGTACAACGAGGATCTGGCCAAGGCCATCGCGCAGCGGCGGGACCTGATCGCCAAGCGCGAGGGCGTCGCCCCGACGGAGGTGCCCGCGGACGCGGTGACCGCCTCGGGTTCCGGCCTCGACCCGTCGATCAGCGTCGCTTACGCCGACCTGCAGGTGCTGCGCGTGGCCCGCAACACCGGGCTGAGCGAGGAGAAGGTGCGGCAGCTGGTCGCGGACAACACGACCGGCAACGGGATCGGTGTGCCGGGCGTGAATGTGCTCCGGCTCAACCTTGCCGTGCATTCGGCCGCTCCTGGCGCACACTGACACAGTGAGCACCTCTGACACACCCCCGAAGCCGCGCCGAGGCGAACTGCGGATCTACCTCGGCGCGGCTCCGGGCGTCGGCAAGACCTTCGCCATGCTCGGCGAAGCGCGCCGCCGCCTCGACCGCGGCACCGACGTGGTCGTCGGCCTGGTCGAGACGCACGGCCGGAAGAAGACCGCCGACCTGCTCGACGGGCTGGAGGTCGTGCCGCGGCGCACGGTCCGCCACCGCGGGCACGAGTTCGCCGAAATGGATCTCGACGCGGTGCTCGCCCGCGCGCCCGAGGTCGTCGTCGTGGACGAGCTGGCGCACACGAACGTGCCCGGCGGACGGCACGAGAAACGCTGGCAGGACATCGAGGAGCTGCTCGAAGCGGGCATCGACGTGCTGTCCACGGTCAACGTCCAGCACCTGCAGAGCCTCAACGACGTGGTCGAGCGGATCACCGGCGTCACCCAGCAGGAAACCGTGCCGGACGAGGTCGTGCGCCGCGCGGAGCAGCTGGAACTGGTGGACATCACGCCGGAGGCGCTGCGGCGGCGGCTCGCGCACGGCAACGTCTACCCGGCCGAGCGGATCGACGCGGCGCTGGGCAACTACTTCCGGCCGGGCAACCTCACCGCGCTGCGCGAGCTGGCGCTGCTGTGGGTGGCCGACCAGGTCGATGTCGCGCTGCAGCGCTACCGGGCCGAGCAGAAGATCACCGATACCTGGGAAACGCGCGAACGGGTGGTCGTGTCGATCACCGGCGGGCCGGAAAGCGAGACGCTGATCCGCCGTGCCAGCCGGATCGCCAACCGGGCGGGGGCGGAACTGCAGGTCGTGCACATCCTGCGCGGCGACGGCCTGGCCGGGCTCGGGCCGACCGCGATGGCCCGCTGCCGCACGCTGGCCGAGGAGGTCGGCGCGACCTTCCACGCGGTGGTGGGCGACGACGTGCCGACCGCGTTGCTCGACTTCGCGCGCGGGGTCAACGCGACGCAGCTGGTCATCGGCACTTCGCGGCGTTCCCGGATCGCGCGGCTCTTCGACGAGGGCATCGGCGCGACAGTGATCCAGCAGTCCGGGCCGATCGACGTGCACATGGTCACGCACTCCTACGCCGGCGGACGGCTCCGGGCGCGCTTGGGCACAAGCCCGCTGGCTCCTTCGCGGCTCGTGATGGGCTGGGTGCTGAGCATCGTGGCGCCGGTCGTCGCGACCGTGCTCGGCGTGCTGCTGCGCGACGCGGTCGAGTTCTCCACGGACGTGATTCTCTTCGTGCTGGCCACCGTCGTCGTCGCGCTGGTGGGCGGGCTCGGTCCGGCTTTGGTGGCTGCGATCTTCGGCGCGGGCCTGTTGAACTTCTTCTTCACGCCGCCGCTGTACACGCTGGATGTGCACAGCCCGCAGAACGTCGTGACGCTGATCGCGATGGTCGTAGTGGCGGTGATGGTGGCGCTGGTCGTCGCTTCGGCCGCCCGGCGCGGGGTGGCGGCGGCGCGGGCGCGCACGGAGGCGTCGCTGCTTGCTTCGTACGCGCGGACCGTGCTGACCAATCCGAACCCGATCGAGCGGTTGCTGGAGAAGGTGCGGGAGAACTTCGGCCTCACTTCCGTGACGCTGCTGGAGAAACGCAACGGAAAGTGGGAGAAGGTCGCGCTGTCCGGCGGCGAGCCGTGCGCGGATCCGGACGAGGCCGATGTGGACATCGCGGTGACCGCTGACGTGCACCTGACGTTGCGTGGCCGCGCGTTGCCCGCGGCGGACCGCCGGGTGCTGGAAGCCGTCGCGGGACAAGCTTTGCTCGCTCTGCGGCAGCAGCGGATGGCGGCGGCCGCGGCAGCCGCCGAGCGGAAGGCCGAGGCGACCGAGCTGCGCACGACGCTGTTGTCCGCCGTCGGACATGACCTGCGGACGCCGCTCACGTCCATCAAGGCCGCGATCGGCAGCCTGCGCGCGCCGGACCTGTCTCTGTCCGATGAGGACACTGAGGAACTGATGGAAGCCGTCGAGCTGTCGGCGGACCGGCTCGCCGGGCTGATCGACAACCTGCTCGACTCGTCGCGGCTGGCGACCGGTGCGGTCACCCCGCATCTGCGTCCGGTCGGCTACGACGAAGTGCTCGCGCACGCCCTGTCCAATGTGGACAACTCGGAAAAGGTGCGGGTCTCCGTGGACGCCCGGTTGCCTTCGGTGCAAGCAGATCCCGGCCTGCTGGAACGGGTGATCGCCAACGTGCTCGACAACGCGCTGCGACACGGCGGCGGCGACGTTTCGGCGCGGGCGAGCGCGCATTCGGAGTTCGTGGAATTGCGGATCGTCGACCACGGCAAGGGGTTGCGGAAGGGTGCCGCGGAGTCCGCGTTCGCGCCGTTCCAGCGGCTGGGCGGGGACCGGGACTCGACGCCCGGGGTCGGGCTCGGCTTGTCGGTCGCGAAGGGGTTCACCGAGGCGATGGGCGGTACCGTTCGCGCCGAGGACACTCCGGGCGGAGGGTTGACCGTGGTGATCTCGCTCCCGGCCTGTACCGGCCGGGAACTGGTGGAAGCCGAATCGGCGGAGGAGGGCGCGGCGCGATGACTGCCGACCAAACGGCGACGGTGCTGGTCGTCGACGATGAACCGCAGATCGTGCGGGCGCTGCGGATCAACCTCAACGCGCGCGGGTACAAGGTGATCACCGCGCACGACGGCGCCGCCGCGCTGAAAGCGGTCGCCGAGACGAAACCGGACGTGGTGGTGCTCGACCTGGGCCTGCCCGACCTGGACGGCACCGAGGTGATCGCGGGCCTGCGCGGCTGGACCACGGTGCCGATCATCGTGCTCTCCGCGCGCGGCGATTCGGCGGACAAGGTGCAGGCACTCGACGCCGGCGCCGACGACTACGTGACCAAACCGTTCGGAATGGACGAACTGCTCGCCCGATTGCGTGCTGCGGTGCGCCGTTCGTCGGTCGGGGGCACGGACGGCGCGGAAGCCGTGGTGGACACCGGATCGTTCACGATCGACCTGGCGGCGAAGAAGGTACTGCGCGAGGGGCGCGAGGTGCACCTGACGAAGACTGAGTGGGGTGTGCTGGAACTGCTGGTCCGCAACCGGGGTCGGCTGGTGGCGCAGAAACAGCTGCTGCACGAGGTGTGGGGGCCGTCGTATGAGACGGAATCCCATTATCTGCGGGTGTATCTGGCGCAGTTGCGGCGGAAGCTGGAGCCGGAGCCGTCGCGGCCGCGGCACCTCCTTACGGAACCCGGCATGGGATACCGCTTCGAGATCTGACCGCCAGCTGGAAAGCTGTGAGGGGAACCCTGAGGGAATCAGATTCCCTCAGGGTTCCCCTCACGGACTTTCAGCGGCTGGTGGAACTCGTCGGGTTGGTGTCCGAAGTGGACTGGCTCGGCGTGGACGACGGCTGGCCGCCGGTGGAGCTGCTGCCCGGGGGTTTCGGCGTCGAGCTGTCGGACGGCGGGGTGCTCACCGGGTCGGACGTGGTCGACGTCGGCGGGGTCACCGTGTGCGACGTGGGCGGGGTCGTGGTTCCGCCGCCGGGCTTGGTGGGCGGCGGGTCGCTGCGTTCCGACGTGGTGCCGCCCGGCATCGGCTGTCCGCCGCCCGGCTGGCCGCCGGGCTGGCCCGCGTTCGGCGGGGGCGTGATGACGCTCGTCGTCGGCTTTCCGTCCGGGCCGACGGCGACCACCGTGGTCGGGGTCGGCGGGGCGGTCTGGCCGGGGGTCGGCGAGCCGGGGACGGTCATCGGGCCGCCGGGGACGGCGTTGCCCGGCACGACGACCTGCGAGCCGACCGGCTGGCCGAGCCCGCCGCCGGTGGTGCTGTTCGTGGCGGTGTCGGCGACCGAGCCGGGGCCGGCCAGTTCGGCGACCGCGGCGAAGGCCGTGGCGACCACGAGGCCGCTGACGCCCAGGACCGCGTAGCCGGAGCGGCTGAGCCTCCCGCTCGCGCCCTTCGGCGGAGCGGTGGGGGCAGCGCTCACCGCGATCTCCGGCGACGCTGAGCTTGGTTCAGGCCCGTCGGGACGGGACATGCAGGCTCCTTAGAAGGGTCAACGCTCAAGTCGAGGGGCGGCACGGGGGAGCGGGGCTCCGGCCCCGGATGCCAGGCGGGAGGTTATCACTGCTCAGGACCCGTTCGCGCGACCGAGGGACGGGGCCGTCACCGTCCGCAGCCGGGCGTGTGCGGCAGGATGGGGCCGGTGAACGAGCAGGAATCGCCCGTCCGGCTGGCCGTCTGGGTGCACGGGCAGGTGCAAGGTGTCGGTTTTCGCTGGTGGACCCGGAGCCGCGCGCTGGAACTCGGGCTGACCGGATTCGCCAGGAACCTCCCGGACGGCCGTGTCGAGGTGGTCGCGGAGGGTAGCCGGGGCAACTGTGCGCAGTTGCTGGCCGCGCTGCGCTCGGGAACCTCACCCGGACGAGTGGATCAGGTCGTTGAACGCTGGACCGCCGCCAAGGGCGGGCTGGAAGGCTTCGCCGAGCGCTGAGGCCGGTGGGGCGGTTGCGGCTGATGGGGTGCTTGGGGTTGCCGGGGCGGCCGGACCTGTGCTAGGCGCGCCCGGGCGGCCCGGCCTCCCACGGCGTCCGGGAACCCCCGGGTAGCCTGTCCCGAACCGGGGGAACCGGTAGCCATCCAGTACCCGTGGCCAAGAGGGGTCGGCAGCACGTGCACCTGAAAAGCCTGACGCTCAAGGGCTTCAAGTCCTTCGCCTCGGCGACCACGCTGCGCTTCGAACCCGGCATCACCTGCGTGGTCGGCCCGAACGGTTCCGGAAAATCGAACGTCCTCGACGCGCTGCGCTGGGTGATGGGCACCCAGGGCGCGAAGGACCTGCGCGGCGGCAAGATGGAAGACGTCATCTTCGCCGGCACCGCGGGCCGCGCGCCGCTCGGCCGCGCCGAGGTGACGCTCACCATCGACAACGCCGACGGCGCGCTGCCGATCGAGTACGCCGAGGTCTCCATCACCCGCCGGATGTTCCGCGACGGCGCGAGCGAGTACGAGATCAACGGCGACCGCTGCCGGCTGATGGACGTCCAGGAACTGCTGTCGGACTCCGGCATCGGCCGCGAGATGCACGTCATCGTCGGGCAGGGCCAGCTGTCGGCGATTCTCGAGTCGAAGCCCGAGGAGCGGCGCGCGTTCATCGAGGAGGCCGCGGGCGTCCTCAAGCACCGCAAGCGCAAAGAGCAGACCCTGCGCAAGCTCAACAACATGCAGGGCAACCTCGACCGGCTCACCGACCTCACCACCGAGCTGCGCCGCCAGCTCAAGCCGCTGGGCAAGCAGGCCGAGATCGCCCGCAAGGCCCAGTCGGTGCAGTCCGACCTGCGCGACGCCCGGCTCCGGCTGCTGGCCGACGACCTGGTCACCCAGCGCGAGTCCATCGCCCGCGACGAGGCCGACGAGCGCACCGCCCGCCAGCGCCGCGCCGAGGTCGAGCAGGCGCTGGAAATCGTGTCCGCCGAAGAGGCCGAGCTGGAGGCTTCGCTCGCCGAGGACGCGCCGCGGCTGCAGACCGCGCAGGAGACCTGGTACAAGCTGTCCGCGCTCACCGAACGGCTGCGCGGCACCGTGCGGCTGGCGGTCGAGCGGCAGCGGCACCTTTCTTCGGACGTGTCCGCGCCGACCGGCGGCCGTGACCCGGAGGAACTGCTCGCCGAGGCCGAGCAGGCCGCCGAACGCGAGCAGGAGCTGACCGAAGCGGTCATGGAGGCCCGCGAACTTCTCGCGGAAACCGTGCTGCGCCGGGAAGAGCTCGAACAGCGGGTGCAGGCCGCGGAGCGCGCGCACTGGGCCGCGGTCCGGGCGATCGCCGACCGGCGTGAGGGCATGGCGAAGCTGACCGGCCAGGTCGAAGCGTTGCGCAGCAAGAACGGCGCGACCGCGGAAGAGGTCGACCGGCTCACCGTCGGGCTGCAGGAAGCGGCCGAGCGCGCGGAGATCGCCGTCGAGGAGCTGGAAGAAGCCAAAGCCGCCGGCGGCACGGAAGACTCCGACGACGCCGAGCTGCAGCAGCGCCACGACCGTGCGGTGGAGGCGAACAACGCCGCCAAGGCCCGCGTCGAAGAGCTGGTGAAGGCCGAACGCGGCGCCGAGCGCGAGATCGCGTCGGAGAAGGCTCGCGTCGAAGCGCTGTCGATGGGGCTCAAGCGCAAGGACGGCGCGGGCGCGCTGCTCGGCGCGTCGGCGGAATTGCCGGGCCTGCTCGGTTCGGTCGCCGCGCTGCTCACCGTCCAGCCGGGACACGAGGTCGCGCTCGCCGCCGCGCTCGGGCCGGTGGCCGACGCGGTCGCGGTGTCCGGCGGTGAGAACGCGCTGTCCGCGCTGAAGTACTTGAAGGAGACCGATTCCGGCCGCGCCGGGATCGTGCCGGTCGGCGCTGGGTCCACTGTGGACACCAGCTCCTGGCCGGCCCTGCCCGAGGGCGCGCGCTGGGCTCGCGAGGTCGTCAGCGCGCCGGAGCAGCTGCGGCCCGCGGTCGAGCAGGCGTTGGACCGGCTCGCGCTGGTGCCGGACCTGGAGGCCGCGCGCCGGCTCGTCGAGCAGCACCCGGAGGTGCGCGCGGTCACCGCGGAGGGCGATGTCTTCGGGGCCACCTGGATCGCCGGCGGTTCCGCCGCCCGCGAGAGCGTGATCGAGGTCCAGGCGGCGGTCGACGAGGCGCAGGAACGCTTGCGAGCGGCCGAACGCGCGTTGGAGCGGTACTCCGCTGAACTGGAAGGCGCCCGCGCCGAACAGCAGGCTCGCCGCGAAGAGGTCAGCCAGGCGAAGGACGCGCTCGGCGAAGCCAAGGTGCGCAAGGCGCGTTCGTCGGAGCGGCTCAACCGGCTGCAGCAGGCGGCTCGTTCGGCGCAGGCCGAGGTCGAACGGCTGACTCAGCAGCGCGCGAAGGTCGAGCAGAGCCGCGAGCAGGCGCTGGAACAGTTGGCAGAGCTGGAAGAACGGCTCGCCGCGGTCGCCGAGCAGCCGGTGGAAGACGACCCGGACACCGCCGAGCGCGACAAGGCCGCCGAGCAGCTGGCCGTGGTGCGGCAGGAGGAAGTCGAAGCGCGGCTCGCGCAGCGCACCGCCGAGGAACGCGCGCGCAGCATCGCCGGGCGCGCGGAATCGTTGCGCCGCGCGGCCTACGCGGAGCAGCAGGCGCGCGAGCGTGCGGCCAAGGCCCGGGAAGCGCGCGAGCGCGGCGCGGAAATCGCGAACGCGGTCGTCAACGCCGGTGAGTTCGCGCTGGAGCGGATCGAGGTGTCCGTGCAGCGCGCGGCCGCCGAGCGCGACGAAGCCCAGGCCCAGCGCCAAAGCCGCGAAACCGCGCTCACCGCGGTTCGCGCGAAGGTGCGCGAGCTGTCCGGCGAATTGGAGAAGCTGACCGACGCGGTGCACCGCGACGAGGTGCTGCGCGCCGAGCAGAAGCTGCGGCTGGAAACGCTGGAAGCCAAGATCGCCGAGGACTTCGGCATCGGCCTCACGGACCTGGTCGAGGAGTATGGCCCGAACGTGCCGGTGCCGCCGAGCGCGGGCGAGATGGCCGAGTACGAGGCGGCCAAGGAACGCGGCGAGGACGTCACCCCGCCGCCGCCGATGCCGTACGACCGCGAGACCCAGGCCCGCCGGGCCAAGCGCGCGGAGAAGGACCTGACCCTGCTGGGCAAGGTGAACCCGCTGGCGCTGGAGGAATTCGCGGCGCTGGAGGAGCGGTACAAGTTCCTTTCCACCCAGCTGGAAGACCTCAAGGACACCCGCAAGGACCTCGAAGCGGTCATCAAGCAGGTCGACGAGAAGATCCTGGAGGTCTTCACCTCGGCCTACGCGGACGTGGCGCGCGAGTTCGAGACCGTCTTCGGCGTGCTGTTCCCCGGCGGCGAGGGCCGGATGGTGCTCACCGAGCCGAACGACCTGCTCGCCACCGGCGTGGACGTCGAGGCGCGCCCGCCGGGCAAGAAGGTCAAGCGGCTGTCGCTGCTGTCCGGCGGCGAGAAGTCGCTGGTGGCGGTCGGCATGCTGGTGGCGATCTTCCGCGCCCGCCCTTCGCCGTTCTACGTGATGGACGAGGTCGAGGCGGCGCTGGACGACACCAATATGCGCCGGCTGATCGGCCTGCTGGAGCAGCTGCGCGATTCGTCGCAGCTGATCATCATCACGCACCAGAAGCCGACGATGGAGATCGCCGACGCGCTGTACGGCGTGAGCATGCAGGGCGACGGCATCACCAAGGTGATCTCGCAGCGGCTGCGCACCGCGGAAGAGGAACCCGTTCCGGCGTCCTGAGCCGGGGTTGCGTCCGGTTCGGCGATCTTGCCCGAACGGGCAGGTCTGCCCGGCTCGCCGTCCGATCGGCCAACTGCCGCGGAGCCTGCGCGTCTTCAGGGGTGTTAGAAAGCACCACTCCTGGAGGGGGATTCGACAATGCGCACCATGGTGGCCCGCACTCTGATTTCCGGTTCGATGCTCGGTGCCGTGCTGACGGTGGCCGCGTGCAGCGGCGGCTCGCCGGCCGGACAAGCCGCTGCGGGACAAAGCGCGCTCTCGACCGCGCCGACCGCGTCGTCGGTGCCCGCCCCGAGTTCGTCCACCCCGGTGCCGACGCACCCGAGCAAGCCCACCTCGGTCAAGACGCGTCCGGCTCCGGCCAAGGAGCAGCCCAGCGATCGCTTGCCGGGCAAGGGAGAACTCGGCCACGGAGCCGACTGCGGCCCGGTCGACGGCCCCGGCGGCAAGGTCGACGTGGTGACCGAGGCGATGCCCGCCGGCACCGTCGGCTGCACCGAGGCGATCGACGTGATGTCCGACTACCTGGCGCAGGCCCCGGCCAAGGCCGAGGGCACCGGACGCTTCCTCGACGTCGACGGCTGGAACTGCGGATACGACGGCGGAAACGGCGGCAGCAAGCAGATTTTCTGCGGCAGCAAGGGGCTTTCGTTCCACGGCAAGGCCGTCTGAGCCGGGCGCGTGGTCATGCCGGCGAGCCCGGCATGACCACGCACCGGCTTTCTACGCCGGGGTTTCCACCGGCTCTTCGGCCTTCTCGACGTTCGGGTCCGCGCCGCGCCGCCGCAGCGACAGCAGCCCGCCCACGATCAGCGTGATCAGCACCCCGGCGAAGGTGTACCAATAGGTCGCCAGCGGCACGAGCGTCTTCGTCGCCGTGCCGAACCGGATGTGCACCTCGGTCGTCGCCTTGTCGAACTTCACGAACAGGATCAGGAACGCCATCCCGACGACCGAGCAGGCGAACGCGATCACCGCGTCGGACTGCCGGGCCTTGCGCACCAGCAGGCCGAGGAAGAACGAGCCGAGCAGCGCGCCGTAGGTGTAGCCGACGATGCCGAGGCCCTGCTGGATCACCGGGTCCTTCGAGTTGGTGAACATCGAGGCGAACAGCGCGAACACCGCCGCCCAGATGAGTGTCCACATGCGACCGTGCCGGAGCAGTTTGGCGTCCTCGATCGATTTGTGCGTGAACCGCTGGTAGAGGTCGGCGATGGTGGAGGTGGACAGCGCGTTGAGCGCGGAGGCGAGCGCGCCCATGGTCGAGGCGAGGATGCCGGCGATCAAGAGCCCGGCCAGGCCGACCGGCAGGTCGTTGACGATGAAGTTGGAGAACACGTCGTCGCCGGACATCTTCCCGGCCGCGACCGCGGTGGCCGTCGCGCCGGTCTTGCCGCCGGTGTAGACCCAGAGCATCGCGCCGACGAGCAGGAACAGCGCGAACTGGACGAACACCACGATGGACGAGCCGATCAGCGCGCGCTGCCCGTCCCGCAGGTTCCGGCAGGACAGCAGCCGTCCGACGATCAGCTGGTCCGCGCCGTGCGAAGCCATCGACAGGAACGCGCCGCCGACCACCGCGCAGAGGAACGCGTACGGGTTGGTGAGCAGGTTCGACGCGAAGTCGGTCAGCTGGAACCGGCCCTGGCTCGAGGCGATCTGCGTCCAGCCGGACGGCAGTTTCGTGGACAGGAAGATCACCGCGCCGATCGCGCCGAGGATGTAGAGCGACCATTGGATGACGTCCACCCAGATCACCGACTTGATGCCGCCGACGAACGCGTAGACCACGGTGAGCGCGGTCAGCAGCACGACGATGTGCCAGTACTCGGTGTGGATGCCGTAGTGCCCGAGGATCGCCTTGATCGGGATCGCGCCGGCGAACAGCCGCAGCCCTTCGGCGAGCAGCCGCGTGACCACGAAGGTGACCGACGCGGTGCCCTGCAGCCCGCGGCCGAAGCGGCGGCCGAGGAATTCGTACGCGCTCACGTAATTGCCGCGGAAATAGCGCGGCAGCAGCACGAACGCGGCGATCACCCGGCCGATGATGTAGCCGAAAGCGACTTCCAGGAACAGGAAGGCGCTGCCGAACACGAGCCCCGGGGTCGAGATCACGGTGAGCGTGGACGTCTCGGTGGCCACCACCGAGAGCGTGACCGCCCACCACGGCATGCTGCGTTCGCCGACGAAGTAGTCGTTCGCGGACTTCTGTCTGCGTCCGACCAGCACGCCGATGACCGGCATCGCCGCGAGGTACACGATGACGATCACCAGATCGACTGGATTCATGGGGTTCTCCTACCGTGGTTGCCCGGATTGCGCGACCCGGAGCCGGGTCGCGGCGCCCCCCAGCGGGGCGGGGAGATTCAGGGGCGCCGCACCCGGCGTCAGCGCGCCGAGCAGGCGGGGACCGCTCGCTCCGGTGGCCGACGGCAGCGTCGCCGGGACCCCGCACCAGCTCAGCCAGCCGAGCAGCGCGGTCAGATAGGCCTCTTTGCCGGAGCCGGGGAGGCCGAGGTCGTCGCTGGTGCGGAGCGCGTCGCGGGGCAGGCGCCGGGCGAGCGCGGCCATCGTCGCGGGGTTCGCGACTCCGCCGCCGGACGCGACGACGGTCGCGACGTCGTGCCGCCGGCATTCCGCGGCGACCGTCGCGGCGGTCAGTTCGGTGAGCGTGGCCAGCAGATCCTCCGGCGGCAACGGCGGCAGTCCGGACAGGGCCGCGTTCAGGTATCCGCCGTGGAAATGCTCCTTGCCGGTGGATTTCGGGGGAGGGGCGGCGAAGTAGGGGTCCGCCAGCAGCCGGTCGAGCAGGTCCTCCCGGACCGAACCGGCGAGCGCGAGCCGTCCGTCGACGTCGGCGGACAGCTTGCCGTCGCTGACGTGCGCGGCGGCGAGGTCGAGCAACGCGTTGGCCGGGCCGGTGTCGTAGGCGAGCACGTAGTCGGACTGCGTGACCACGGTGATGTTGGCGATGCCGCCGAGGTTGAGCGCGGCCACCGGACGTCCGGTCTCCTCGGCGAGGCCGCGCAGCCACATCGCGTCGAGCGTGCTCGCCAGCGGAGCGCCCTGCCCGCCCGCGGTGATGTCGCGGATGCGGAGGTCGGCGATCACCGGCACTCCGGTCCGCTCGGCGATCCACGCCGGCTGGCCGAGCTGGAGCGTGCCGAGCGCGACGCCGTTTTCGACCCAGTGGTAGACGGTCTGGCCGAGCGAGGCGATCACGTCCACCGGTCCGTACGCGGCGATCCCGCGCGCGGCCGCGTCCGCGAAGGCCTGGCCGACCCGGGTGTCGAGGACGGTCAGCTGCCGCGCGCTGCTCGGCCGCGGCGGGAGGGCGTCGAGCAGGTCCGCGCGGAGGTCGGCGGGATAGGGCACGTCGAGTTCGCCGAGCGGGGTGAGGACGACGGTCCCGTCCTCGGCGCGGATTTCGGCGACCGCGACGTCGATCCCGTCCACGGACGTGCCCGAAAGCAGCCCGAGGACGCGGAAACGGTGGCCGGCGGGGGTGGTCATCCGATGTGGTCTAGTCAACGCGCAAGGGGCGGCGCAAGACGCTCCGTGGAGTCTTGGCCGAATCGGAACCGTTCGCGTTACTCGTTGGCCTCGCGGTGGGGTGTCCGGTGGCTTGTGCACGCGGATGACAGGATGGTGGCGTGTCGAGCACCTGGTTCTGGATCGTTGTCGTCGCCGTCGTCGTCCTGGTCGCCTTGCTGGTGTCCGGGCTGCTCATCGCGCGCAAGCGGCGGATCAGCATCGCCGAACAGCGCGAGGTCGAGGAGAAGCCGAAGGGCGGCGGGTACGCCGCGAGCGGCGGGATCTCCTTCGCGTCCGGTGGAACGGCTGTCGAGGCGAAACCCGAGGCGGAGCC
The DNA here is from genome assembly GCF_000411975.1 of Amycolatopsis orientalis DSM 43388. GTDB lineage: Bacteria > Actinomycetota > Actinomycetes > Mycobacteriales > Pseudonocardiaceae > Amycolatopsis > Amycolatopsis orientalis_D. Next base: position 41,506 of record NZ_ASXG01000063.1, on the reverse strand, counting down.
TTCGCCTGAGCCTGAGCCTTCGCCGGAGCCGGTGGTCGAGCATCCCGTCGAGGATCGGCCGGAGGTGGACGGCCAGCCCGCGGTCGGCGACGACGCCGCTGTCCCGCGCGACTCGGACCAGCGCACGGTGCGCGACGTCAAGCTCCCGGAGCCGGTGGAGGAAGAGGCTCCCGAGGCGGTCGTGCCGGGAACGGTCGAGCCGATCGAGGAGATCGAGTCCCCGTCCGGCCGGCTCGAGCGCCTGCGCGGCCGGCTGTCGAAGTCCCGCTCGGTGTTCGGCCAGAGCCTGCTGGGCCTCCTCGGCGGCGGCGACCTGGACGAGGACTCCTGGCAGGACGTCGAAGACACGCTGCTGATGGCGGACCTCGGCGCGGCCACGACGACCCAGATCGTGGAACGCCTGCGCGACGAACTGAACCGCCGCGCGGTCCGCACGTCGGCCGAAGCGCGCGAACTGCTGCACGAGGTGCTGACCGCGTCGCTGTCCACGGACGCCGAGCGTTCGGTCCGCGCCCTGCCGCACGAGGCGGACGGCAGGAAGCAGCCCGCGGTCGTGCTGGTCGCGGGCGTGAACGGCACCGGCAAGACCACGACGACCGGCAAACTGGCGCGGGTGTTGGTAGCCCAGGGCGGAACCGTCGTCCTCGGCGCGGCCGACACGTTCCGCGCGGCTGCCGCGGACCAGCTGCAGACGTGGGGCGAACGCGTAGGCGCGTCGGTCGTGCGAGGCAAGGAAGGCGCAGACCCGGCAGCGGTCGCGTTCGACGCGGTCAAGCAGGGCATCAGCGAGGGCGTCGACACGGTCCTGATCGACACTGCGGGCCGCCTGCACACGAAGACCGGCCTGATGGACGAACTCGGCAAGGTGAAGCGAGTCGTGGAAAAGCAGGCGCGCGTGGACGAGGTCCTCCTGGTGCTGGACGCCACGACGGGCCAGAACGGCCTCGCGCAGGCGCGGGTGTTCGCCGAGGTCATCGACGTGACGGGCATCGTCCTGACCAAACTGGACGGCACGGCCAAGGGCGGGATCGTGTTCCAGGTCCAGAAGGAACTGGGAGTGCCGGTGAAGCTCGTGGGACTGGGCGAGGGGCCGGACGACCTGGCGCCGTTCGAGCCTGGTGCGTTCGTGGACGCATTGCTGGGCTGATCCCCCAGATGGGTGAATAACGGCCAAACCGGACATTCCTTGTAGCGTGGCCTGCCACGGTGGGTAGCGGCGCAGCTACGACTACGAGGGGTGGGCATGTCGGGCGGTTTCGGCGCGGTACCGGAAGAACTCTTCCGGACGGCGAATTCGATCGGGGATGTGATCGGCAGCGCCGCGGGCCTGCTGTGGCAAGGGCCGAGCGGCGACTACGGGCACCCAGGGGTCCAGGCCGGGTGGGCCGGGTTCGTCGAAGAAATCCAAGCCGAGGTCGCCCGGCTGACCGAGATCGCCGAGGGACATGGCGACGACCTGCGGACCGCGGCCGGGAAATATGCGCAGTCCGACGCCGCCGCGACCGGGACGATCGGCAAGTTCGGCGCGGGACTCGGCGGCCTTTTCGGCGAGGCGGCCGGAGGCGGCACGCCGTTCGCCGGAGTTGAAGCGCAGGCGGAAGCGAAGATCGGCAACAGCCTCGAAGGCGCTCCCGGGGGCGGCTTCACCGGAGGTCTCACGCCCAGCCAACTGAACGAACGGCTCGGCGAGCCCGAAGAAGGGTTGCACGACGTTCCCGGTGGCGGCTGGACCGGCGGGGCGACCGGGCGGATCAGCGGGTCGATCGACGACGACGGGCCGATGCGGATCATGAGCCCGGAGCGTTCCCGGCAGCTCTTCCCGGGTTCCTCCGGCGGCGAGCTCGGGCCGGTCTTCTGATGGCGGCGGAACTCGGGCAGACCACCGATCCGAAAGCCCTGATCCCCGGCGAGCCGCACCTGCTCTCCGGCGATCTGAAAGAGCTGGTACGCAACATCGACAAGATGGCCGGGATTTCCGAGGGGCTCGGCGGGATCACGCCGAAGGAATGGTCCGGCGACGCGGCGGACCGGTTCCGGGAAGTCTTCGGACAAGAGCCGAAGAACTGGAGCGAGACGATCGGCGTCCTCGGCAAAGGCGCTACCGCGCTCGCCGACTACGGCGACGCGCTGACCTGGAGTCAGGGCGAAGCGCAGCGGGCGATCGAGCTCTTCACCCAGGCGCAGGCCGCCTCACGGGCCGCCGCCGCGGAACACCAGGTCCAGATGTTGCAGGCCAGCTCGATCGGAGAGGCCATCGCTCCGCTGGTGGATCCTGGCCGGAGCGCCATGGCCGAGGCGCAGCAGATCCTCGAGAACGCGCGCAGCAAGCTCGAGCAGGTCGGCGGCATGACTGCGGAGGCTCTCGGGTTCAGCCCCGACGACGACGGCACGTACTCGAAAGACGTCGGCAAGGGCAAGGAGTTCGGAGCCGACCACCGCAAGCTGATCGACCAGTGGAACGACGAGAAGGGCAAGTCGGAAGAAAAGGACCCGGGCGGCTGGCAGAAGGGCCGGTTCGGCAAGAGCTTCAAGGGCGAATTCGGCAGCCAGTCGGACGGGATGTTCGGCGACAAGATCGGCAGCCTGCTCGAGTCGCTCGGGATCGACACCCACGAATCGACCGTGTCGGCCGAGGCGGGCGTGGATCTGCTCGACGGTTCGCTCGAGGGCAAATTCGGGTCCGAGCAGTTCGGCGGCAGCGGAAAGATCGAGGGCGCGGTGCTCGGCGCGAATGCCGAGGCGCACGCCGGAGCGAGCATCCTCGGCGTCAACGCGGGTGCCTCGGCCGAGGCCTATCTGGCGAAAGGCAGTGCGGAAGGCGAACTGCATCTGGGCGACCACGCGGGCTTGAAGGGGTCCGCCGAAGGCGAGATCGGGGCCAGTGCTTCCGCAGAGGGCTCGATCGGCGTGACCGGGGCTCAAGGCAGTGCCGAGGCGTTTGTCGGCGCCCGGGTCGAGGGCGACGTCAGCGCGGAGGTCGGCGGCGTGTCCGCCGGCGTGCACGGCGAGGCCTGGGCCGGTGCGGGCGTGGAAGCGAGCGGTCAGGTCGGCATGGGCGACGACGGCAAGTTCCACCTCGGCGCCTCCGTCGGCGTCGGCCTCGGCATCGGCGGCAAGATCGGGTTCGACATCGCGATCGATCCGGGCGAGGTCGTGGACACGGTGAAGGACGTCGCCGACGATGTCGGCGAGGTCGTTTCCGACGTGGGCCATGGCATCTCCAACGCGGCGGGGGCCGTCGCCGACTTCCTAGGCTTCTGAAAACCACACCCAGATTCGGAGAAACGCAGTGGCATCCACCATTCCGGTCCCGATCCAGTTCTCTTTGCCCGAGGGCTGGCAATCCGCCCCGCCGGACGAAGTCGGAGCACCGGGCGCGGCGTTCGTAGCGCTGAAGGCGTCGTCGGCGCGGGACGGGTTCACTCCCAACATCTCGATCACCGGCGAGGTCCGGGAGAACGCCGACCTCACCGAGATCGGGGACGAAGCGGTCGAGAAATTGCGCGCGGCCGGGGCCGCCGACGTCCGGCTCGGCAGGCGGAACGAGGTCGGCTCGGACTCGGATCCCGCGTTGACCCAGGCGGTGAAGCTCACGATTCCCTTGCGGGGCAAACCCGCCGACCTCGTGCAGTTCCAGGTTTTCATGCTGATGCGGGACCAGCGCGACCCCCAGCGGAGCGCGGTGCTGCACGTGGTGCTGTCCGCGTTGCTGGAGGACCAGTTCGAGCACGTGATCGGCGATTTCCAGAAGTTCCTTGCCACCATCGAGCCGGAGAAGCCCACCCGATGAACGAAACAGCTCGGCAGTTGCTCGCCCGGATCGAAGCGATCGATTCCGCCGCGACGGACAACCGGCTGCGCGCCGAGGCGTACCAGCGGATGAACGACGAACTCAAGGAAACGCAAGGACGGGCGACGTCTCCCGACGGCGCGGTCACGGTCGTGGCCGGACCCGGCGGCGGGATCACCTCGATCGCCTTCAGCGAGAGTTCGTCCGAAACTGCCCGGGAAGTGCTCGCCGCGGACGTCCTGCGGGCGATTTCCGAAGCACAGGCGAACGTCGCCCGAGCACAGGCCGACGTGGTGCGCCGGGGACTCGGCGACACCGAATTGCTCGACCGGGTCCTGGACTCCGACGAGGCGTTGTTCGGGGCTTCCCGCCCGTCCTCCGTCAGCGCCGTCCCCGCGCCGGCCGCCGTTCCGTCCGGTCGGCCGATGCCCGCTTTCGCCGGTCGGGGCCCGCGCGTAGCGGACGAAGAGTTCGAACAAGTCGACATCTTCGACGACGGGGACGAGCGTCGGCGATGAGCGTCGCGCTGATCCTGGTCATCGTCATCGGCGGGACGTTGCTCATGGCCGGGGCGCTCGTTTGGTTCCTGGTCTGGAACGGCCGCTCCTACAAGCGCGACCAGGAACAGGCCATGGCCCGGCTGCAGCAGGAGATCGAACGGCGTGGGTGGCGGTACGAAGAGCGCAACGACGCCTACTGCGCTTATTTCGACGAGGGCGACCGCTACATCGAGCGGAACGCCGTGGAGCAGGTGATGAACCCGCTCGGCCCGTACCTGAACCGGCGGGAAATCTACGAGGCGCGCCAGATCGTCACCGGGACTCATCGCGGCAGGCCGTTCCTCGCCGGGATTTTCCGGGCGAGGACGTCGATGCAGGGCGAGACCAACACGCTCCGCGTGATTTGGGTCCGCGGTCCGGGAACCGGTCCGGCATTGCAGATCAGCCGTGTCGCCGAGCTGTCCAGCCGGGTCAACGCGCACCTCGGGCAAGGCGACGTGCAGACCGGCGATCCCGAGTTCGACCTCCGATACGAAGTGCGCAGCGGGAACGCCGATTTCGCTCGCGCCGTGCTGAGTCCGTCCGTGACCGCGTTCCTCAAAAGCGACCCGCGCACATTCCGCGGGTTCGCCCTGGTCGGCGGCAAGCTCGACTTCTTCGACCAGGTCAGCGACCACCGGGACCCGAAGTTTCTGCTGCCCGCCCTCGATCTCCGCTGCGATCTCCTCGATCGCATCCCCCATTCCGTCTGGCACTAGGAGAAAATCCCGTGCGCATCCGTCCTGTCCTGCTCGCCGCTTGTGCCTTCTTGCTCGCCGGCTGTTCCGTGAGCGTGAGCGTCGGCAAGCAGGTTTCCAAGGAGGACCTGGAAAGAGGCATCTCCGACGCGCTGCAGCAGTCCATCGGCAAGCGGCCGGACACCGTCACCTGCCCCGGGGCGATCAAGGCCGTCGAGGGGGAGTCGATGCGGTGCGTCCTCACCGCCGGTGGACAGAAAGTCGGGCTCACCGCCAAAATCGGTGCGGTGCACGGCTCCGACGTGCGGTACAACGTCCAGGTCGACCAGAAACCGATGAATTGACCCGCGTAACCCTCCGCCCGCTCGCCGAAGCCGACCGGTCGCGAGTGCGCGAGATCCTTTCCGCCCCGGAAGTCTCGCGGTGGTGGGGCGATCCCGACGAGGAAACCGACGGGCTCCTCGCCGAAGGGGAAGAGCAGTCCTACGCCATCGAGTACGAAGGCCAGACCGTCGGCGTCATTCAGAGCTGGGAAGAACTCACTCCCCGTTACCGCCATGCCGGGATCGATCTCGCCGTGCACCCTGACCACCACGGTCTCGGGCTCGGCACGGAGGCGGTCCGGATTCTCGCCCAGCGGCTGTTCGACCAGGGGCACCACCGGATCACCATCGACCCGGCGGCGGCCAACGTCCGGGCGATCCACGTGTACGAGAAGCTCGGCTTCCGGCGCGTCGGGGTCCTGCGCGACTACGAGCAGGGGCTGGACGGCACCTGGCACGACGGCCTGTTGATGGACCTCCTCAAAGGCGAACTCAGGTAACCGGCAGCTGCTGCGAAAGCCGGTCCGCGATCTTCTGCACCACCGGGGCGATGTGGCTCACCGCGTCCGCCGTCAGGCGTCCGGACGGGCCGGACACCGACACCGCGGCGGGCACCGGTGCGCCGGGGATCGCGACGGCGATGCAGCGCACCCCCAGCTCCTGCTCCGCCTCGTCCAGGGCGTAACCCTGTCCGGCGATCTTCTTCAGCTCCACCGCCAGCGCATCCGGGTCGGTGAAGGTGTGCTCGGTGTACGCGGGCATCCCGGTGCGCTCCAGCAGCTCCGCGACCTCCTCGGCGGGCAGTTCCGCCAGCATCGCCTTACCCACCCCGGTGCCGTGCGGCAGCAAGCGCCGTCCCACTTCGGTGAACATCCGCATCGAGTGCTTCGAGGGGACCTGCGCCACGTACACGACCTCGTCGCGTTCCAGCACCGCCAGGTTCGCTGTCTCGCCGACCTCCTCGACCAGCTCCACCAGCAGCGGCCGCGCCCACGCGCCGAACTGCATGCTGGCGTTCTCGCCGAGCCGGATCAGCCGGGCGCCCAGCGCGTAGTGCCGGTTGGTGTTCTGCCGGACGTAGCCCAGCGACACCAGCGTGCGGATCAGCCGGTGGATCGTCGGCATCGGCAGCCCGGACAGGGTCGCCAGCTCCGACAGGCTGGCCTCGCCGCCGGTGTCCGCCAGGTGCTCCAGCAGCTCGAACGCGCGCTGCAGGGACTGGACGCCGCCGTCTCGTCCGCTCTTCTCAGCCGCCACCAGTGGTCCTCCTCACAGACCCGATTGATGTTCCGCTATGCAGAAACTATAGTCCGTCAGGTAAAAACCGTAGGGACGTTATTCAAAGCACTACTCGGGGTGTTGCGCATGTCTGAGGTCCAGGTACTCGGCGGGTCCGTCGAGCGTGGGGACGAGATTCTGACGCCGGAAGCCCTCGCTTTCGTAGCGGGCTTGCACGACGAGTACGCCGCGAGGCGCGACGAACTCCTCGTCGCGCGCGGCAAGCGGCGCGAGGAGGCCCGCACCACCGGCCGGCTCGATTTCCTCCCGGAAACGAAGGAGATCCGCGAGGGCGACTGGCAGGTCGCCGGCGCTCCGGAAGCCCTGCGCGACCGCCGCGTGGAGATCACCGGCCCGACCGACCGCAAAATGACCATCAACGCCCTCAACTCCGGCGCCAAGGTGTGGCTCGCCGACTTCGAGGACGCGAACACGCCGCACTGGGCGAACGTCGTGGGCGGCCAGGTCAACCTGTTCGACGCGATCCGCGGCACCATCACGCTCGACCAGAACGGCAAGCACTACGAGCTGAAGCCCGACGTCGAGCACGCCACCATCGTGGTCCGCCCGCGCGGCTGGCACCTCGACGAGCGCAACCTGACCTTCGGCGGCCGCAAGGGCGTCGGCGCGCTGGTCGACTTCGGCCTGTACTTCTTCCACAACGCCCAGGAACTGCTCAACCGCGGCAAGGGCCCGTACTTCTACCTGCCGAAGATGGAAAGCCACCTCGAAGCGCGGCTGTGGAACGACGTGTTCACGCACGCGGAGAAGGCGCTCGGCATCCCGCACGGCACCGTCCGCGCGACCGTGCTGATCGAGACCATCCCGGCCGCGTTCGAGATGGAAGAGATCCTCTACGAACTGCGCGAGCACGCCTCCGGCCTCAACGCCGGCCGCTGGGACTACCTGTTCAGCGTCATCAAGTACTTCCGCGATGCGGGCGAGAAGTTCGTGCTGCCGGACCGCAACTCGGTCACCATGACCGCGCCGTTCATGCGCGCCTACACCGAACTGCTCGTGCGCACCTGCCACAAGCGCGGCGCGTTCGCGATCGGCGGCATGGCCGCGTTCATCCCGAGCAAGGACCCGGAAGTCAACCAGGGCGCCTTCGACAAGGTGCACGCCGACAAGTCGCGCGAGGCCGGGGACGGCTTCGACGGTTCGTGGGTCGCGCACCCGGGCATGGTCGCACTCTGCAAGGAAGAGTTCGACAAGGTCCTCGGCGACAAGCCGAACCAGCTCGAGCGCACCCGCGACGACGTGCAGGTGACCGCCGACCAGCTGCTGGACGTCGCCTCGACGCCGGGCAGCGCCACCGCGGCCGGCCTGCGCGCGGCGGTCGACGTCGGCATCCGCTACCTGGCCTCGTGGCTCGGCGGCAACGGCGCGGCGGCGATCCACAACCTGATGGAAGACGCCGCCACGGCCGAGATTTCGCGGTCGCAGGTGTGGCAGTGGGTCAAGAACGGCACGCAGCTGGACAACGGCGAAAAGGTCACCGCGGAGCTGGTGCGCGGCGTCGTCGCCGACGTCCGCGGCGAGCTGGCCGCGGAGGTCCCCGACGATCTGCTGAAGCCCGCGGTCGAGCTGTTCGAGCAGGTCGCGCTGGCCGACGAGTTCCCGGACTTCCTGACCCTGCCGGCTTACGAGCACATCCAGTAATGGGCGGCGGACGGCTCGCCGAGGACGTCTACACCGCCGCCGACGCGCGGTTGGCCGAGGCCGACGCGCGCGTGGCGGCGAAGTACCCCGGCGAGTCTCCGGGCCGGCGTCCGGTGCACACGGTGTACGTTCCGGCGTCGCAGTACCGCACGCGCCTGGTCGCCGACTGGGGCAAGCAGGCGATGCGGGTCTTCGTCGAACACGGCGACCTGCTGAACCTCGACCCGGCGGTGGCCGAGCGCGTCCGCGAGAAGCTCCTCACCGAGCCGATCGAGGACCTCCGCATCGACTTCGAGGACGGCTACGGCCATCCCGGCGACGAAGCGGAGGACGCGGCCGCCGAAAGCGCCGGGCGGACGCTCGCGACCACCGGCGGCACCCCGTTCGCCGGAATCCGGTTCAAGAGCTTCGAAGCCGCGACCCGGCGGCGGGGCATCCGGACGCTCGACCTGTTCCTGTCCGGCTTGCTGTCCGAAGGATCGCTGCCGGACGGATTCGTGGTGACGCTGCCGAAGGTGACCGCGGTCGAACAGGTCGAAGTCGCCGCGGAAGTGTTGGGGCGGCTGGAAACCGCGTACGGACTGGCGGACCGCGCGTTGCGGTTCGAGGTGCAGATCGAGACCGCGCAGTCGATCCTCTCCACCGACGGCACGGTTTCGGTCGCGCGGATCATCCAGGCCGCCGACGGCCGGTGTTCCGGGCTGCATTACGGGACTTACGACTACAGCGCGGGTCTCGGGATCAGCGCGGCCTACCAGAGCATGGCGCACCCGGCGGCCGACTTCGCGAAGCAGCTGATGCAGGTCGCGGCTGCCGGAACGGGCGTGCGGCTGTCCGACGGTTCGACCAACCGGCTCCCGGTCGGCGACGACCTGCCGGGTGCGTGGGCCGAACACCTGCGGCTGGTGCGGCGGTCCCTGGAGAACGGCTTCTACCAGGGCTGGGACCTGCATCCGCACCAGCTGCCGACCCGGTACGCGGCGACGTACTCCTTCTACCGCGAGGGTGCCCCGGCGGCGGCCAAACGGTTGCGGGACTACGCGTCGAACACCTCCGCGGGAGTGCTGGACGAACCGGCCACCGCGGAAGCGCTCGCACGGTATCTGCTGGGCGGGTACTACTGCGGTGCGCTGGCGGAGTCGGAACTGCCGTTCGAGGCGGCCCGGCTCGAGGCGTACGCGCGGCGGGAAGCCTGAACTCGTGAGTGGCTAGGCCGGTTAGAACCGGCTTAGCCGCTCACGAGGCTTCAGCCGCGGCAGGCACTCGCGATCGCCGCGGTGTCCCAGTAGAACGGGTGCACCTCGACGATCCGCCCGTTCTCGACCCGAAGCGTCTGCAGGATCGGGAATTCCAGCTCCCGACCGGTTTCCCGCGCCCGGGCGCGGACCTGGGTGAGCACCACCGACGTCGCGCCTACGGCGAGGAACTCCTGCTCGCCGATCTCGAACGACTCCCACGTCCGGCTCATTTCGAGGAAGAATTTCTCCAGCCCGGCGTGGCCGTGCCAGGCGCCGCCGAACGGCAGTCCGTCGGCCTGATGCAGTACGACATCCTCGGCGAAATACGGGGCCAGCAGAGCGAACGAGGCCGAGCCGGGACCGCCGGCGGCGAAATACTCAGCTTCGGCTCGATACATGCCGTCGAGCACGGTTGCGGGATCAGTCACGGACGCCAGACTGGCCGCCTCGAGCGGGCCTCGCCGGCGGCATTCGGACGTCGCGGTCTCCGCAAGTTCTGTCGTCCCTGCTCGGTAGACTTCATGCTGGTCTTTCAGGGGCGAAAGGAAACACGAAAAGCCATGGCTGAGGAAACCGGGACGGTCGAAACGCTGGAGTTCCAGTCGGAGGCGCGCCAGCTGCTTCAGCTGATGATCCACTCGATCTACTCGAACAAGGACATCTTCCTGCGCGAGCTGGTCTCTAACGCCTCCGACGCGCTGGACAAGCTGCGGCTGGAGACGTACCGCGACAAGGATCTCCAGGCCGAGACTGACAACCTGCACATCGAGATCCTCCTCGACTCCGACGCGCGCACTCTCACCGTGCGCGACAACGGCATCGGGATGAGCCGCGACGACGTCGTCAACCTGATCGGCACCATCGCGAAATCCGGCACCGCCGACTTCTTGCGCAAGCTGAAGGAGTCGAAGGAATCCGCCGGGCAGGACCTGATCGGGCAGTTCGGCGTCGGCTTCTACTCGAGCTTCATGGTCGCCGACAAGGTCACCCTGGTGACCCGGCGCGCGGGCACCGAGGAGGGCGTCCGCTGGGAGTCCACCGGCGAGGGCACCTACACGATCGAGACCCTCTCCGACGTCCCGCAGGGCACCTCGGTGACGCTGCACCTCAAGCCGGCCGACGACGAGGACCACCTCTACGACTACACGTCGCCGTGGAAGGTGCGCGAGATCATCAAGCGCTACTCCGACTTCATCACCTGGCCGGTCCAGATGGCCAAGACCGGCGAGGGCGAAGAGGGGCTCGAGACCGTCAACTCGATGAAGGCGCTCTGGGCGCGTTCGAAGGACGAGGTCTCCGACGAGGAGTACCACGAGTTCTACAAGCACATCAGCCACGACTGGACCGATCCGCTCGAGACGATCCGGATGCAGGCCGAGGGCACCTTCGAGTACCAGGCGCTGCTGTTCCTGCCCTCGCGCGCGCCGATGGACCTGTTCATGCGGGACGCGAAGCGCGGCGTGCAGCTGTACGTCAAGCGCGTGTTCATCATGGACGACTGCGAAGCGCTGATGCCGAACTACCTGCGCTTCGTGAAGGGCGTGGTCGACGCCCAGGACCTGTCGCTGAACGTCTCGCGCGAGATCCTGCAGCAGGACCGGCAGATCCGGGCGATCCGGCGGCGGCTGGAGAAGAAGATCCTCTCCACGGTCAAGACGATGATGACCGAGGACGCCGAGAAGTACGCGAAGTTCTGGGCCGAGTTCGGCCGCGCGATCAAGGAAGGCCTGATCGACGACCCGGAGAACCGCGAGCAGATCCTGGAGATCTCGTCGTTCGCCTCGACGCATCACGCGGAGAAGCCCACCTCGCTGCGCGACTACGTGTCGCGGATGAAGGAGGGCCAGGAGCACATCTACTACCTGACCGGCGATTCGCGCACCACGATCGAGAACTCGCCGCACCTGGAAGCGTTCCGCGCCAAGGGATACGAGGTGCTGATCCTCACCGACCCGGTCGACGAGATGTGGGCCGACGCGGTGAGCGGCTTCGACGGCAAGACGTTCCAGTCGGTCGCGAAGGGCGAGGTGGACCTCGGCGACGAGACCACCGAGGAGAAGAAGGCCGAGTACGCGGACCTGCTGAAGTGGATGTCGGCGACGCTGTCCGACACCGTCAAGGAGGTCCGGCTGTCCTCGCGGCTGACGACGTCGCCGTCCTGCATCGTCGGCGACGCGGGCGACCTGACCCCGACGCTGGAGAAGATGTACCGCGCGATGGGACAGGAGCTGCCGCCGGTGAAGCGGGTGCTGGAGCTGAACCCGGAGCACCCGCTGGTGACCGGGCTTCGCAAGGCGTTCGCCGAGCACCCGGAGGATGCTTCGCTGGCCGAGACCGCGGAGCTGTTGCACGGCATGGCGTTGCTCGCCGAGGGCGGCGAACTGAGCGACCCGAGCCGGTTCCTGAACCTGGTGGCGGATCGCGCGGCCAGGGCGTTGTGAGGCGATTCGGGAGTGGCCGCCCCGCGTTCGGGGTAGCCACTCCCGAGAGCTTCCGGAGGTGAGTGTCGCATGAGGACAGTCGTCGAGAACGCCGCGATCGCGACGGTCAGCGGTCCCGAGTACCGCAACGGGCACGTCGTGCTCGAGGACGACCGCATCGCGGCGGTCGGCGACGGAGCCTTCCCCGGCGAGGCGGACGAACGCGTCGACGCTACCGGCTGCCTCGTCACGCCGGGCCTCGTGAACACGCATCACCACCTCTACCAGTGGGCCACCCGCGGGCTCGCCGCCGACCACACGCTGTTCGAGTGGCTGGTCGCGCTGTATCCGGTGTGGGCCAAACTGGACGAGGACATCACGCACGCCGCGGGCAGCGCCGGAATGGCCCGCCTCGCCCTCAGCGGCTGCACCACGGTCGCCGACCACCACTACGTCTTCCCGTCCGGCGGCGGCGACCAGGTGGCCGCGCTCGTCGCCGCGCGGGAACGGACCGGGCTGCGGCTGCACCTGGTCCGCGGCTCGATGGACCGCGGCGAATCGGACGGCGGACTGCCGCCGGACAGCCTGGTCGAGACCGCCGAGGTCGCCCTGCTCGGTACGGAAGCCGCGATCGACCGCTACCATGACGCCTCGCCGGGCGCGTACCTGCAGATCGCGGCGGGTCCGTGTTCGCCGTTCACCGTCACCGAGCGGCTGATGGCCGATTCGGCCGAATTGGCCCGGCGCAAGGGGATCCGGCTGCACACGCACCTGGCCGAAACCCAGGACGAGGAAAAGCAATGCCTCGCCGAGACCGGCCTCACGCCCGCGGAGTACGCGGACAAACTGGGCTGGCTGGCGCCGGACGTCTGGCTGGCGCACACCGTGCACCTCGCCCCGGAGGCGATCCGCCGTTTCGGCGCGACGGCGACGGGTTCCGCGCATTGCCCGACGTCCAATGGCCGGCTGGGCAGCGGAATCGCCCCGGTGCGGGATCTGCTCGACGCGGGCGCTCCGGTCGGGCTGGGCGTCGACGGCGCGGCTTCGAGCGAATCCGGCGGCTTGGCCGAGGAACTGCACCAGGCGCTGCTGCAGGCCCGGCAACGCGGCGGACCGACAGGTTTGACGACGCGGGAAGCGTTGTGGCTAGGCACCCTGGGCGGCGCGCGCTGCCTCGGCCGGGAACAGGAACTGGGCTCGGTGGAGGCGGGGAAGCTCGCGGACCTGGCGGTGTGGGACCTGAACGGGCTCAACTACGCGGGCATCGAGGACCCGGTCGCGGCTCTGGTGCTGGCCGCGCCGCCGCCGTTGCGGAAGTTGTTCGTGGGCGGGAAGCCGGTGGTGGACGGGGGTCGGCTTGTGACGGTGGATGAGTCGTTGGTCGCGGGTGAGTTGGCGAAAGCGAGTGCTCGGTTGCGGGATCGCTGAGCGCAGTGGACCGGCGCTGGACGGGCTGATGCCCGCGGGCTGCGGACTGGTCACCGAGGCCGGTTGACCCGCACTGGCCAGCGGTGTCCGTGCTGCTGTTGCGGAGGTTGTTCGTGGGCGGGATGCCGGTGGTGGACGGTGGTCGGCTTGTGACGGTGGATGAGTCGTTGGTTGCGGGTGAGCTGGCGAAGGCGAGTGCTCGGTTGCGGGATCGCTGAGCGCAGTGGACCCGGCGCTCGTGCCCGTCGGGCCGCGGACAGGTCATCGAGGCCGGTTGACCAGCACTGTCCCGGCGTCGGACAGTGGCGCCCGCGCCGCCTGTACCGGCTCGGTCGCGCTCGGCTGGCGGGCCGCGTCCGAGATCCGCAGCAGCAGTGCGACCAGGATGTAGTTCGCGAGCAGCGACGAACCGCCCTTCGACAGGAACGGCGCGGTGATCCCCGTTTCCGGGATCAGCTTCGTCACGCCGCCGACGACCACGAAAATCTGCATCGCCACGGTGAACGCGAGCCCGCCGCCGAGGAGCTTGCCGAAGCTGTCCCGGACGGCGAGCGCGTGCCGCATTCCGCGCAGGGCGATCAGCAGGTACAGCATCAGCACCGCGGCCAGTCCGAGGAAACCCAGTTCCTCGCCGAGGCTCGCGGTGATGAAGTCGGTGTTCGCCTCGGGCACGATGTCCGGTCTGCCCGCGCCGAGCCCGGTGCCGCCCATGCCGCCGGTGCCGAGGCCGAACAAGCCCTGCGCGACCTGGTACCCGCCGCCGGCCTGGTCGTAGGTGGCGAGCGGGTCCAGCCAGTTCGCGACGCGCTGCCGCACGTGGTTGAACAGGAAATACGCCAGTACGCAGCCGCCGGCGAACACGGTCAGCCCGGCCCAGACCCAGATCGCCCGCTCGGTCGCCAGGTAGATCATCACCAGGACGATCCCGAAGAACAGCAGCGAGGCGCCGAGTTCCTTCTCGAACGCCAGCACGGCGATGCAGCCGAGCGCGGCGAGCACGATCGGGCCGAGGTCGCGTGCCCGCGGCAGTTCCACGCCGAGCACCTTGCGCCCGGCGACGCGGAACAATTCCCGTTTCGCCACCAGCGTCGTCGCGGCGAAGACGATCAGCAGCAGCTTCGCGAACTCGCCCGGCTGGATCGACATCGGGCCGATCTTGATCCACACCTTCGCGCCGTTGACCTCCGACAGCGACGACGGCAGCAGCGCGGGCAGCACGACCGCGACGATTCCGGCCAGCCCGGCGAGATAGCCGTACCGGGTCAGCACGCGGTGATCGCGCACGAAGCCGAGCACGGCCAGGAACAACGCCAGCCCCACGACCGTCCACACCACCTGCTGCCCGGCGACGGCCGAGTACGTCTTGCCGCGCTGCACAGCCTGCTCGGCGAGCCCGAGGTCGATCCGGTGGATCACCACCAGGCCCAGGCCGTTGAGCAGCACAGTGCAGGGCAGGATCAGCGGGTCCGCGTGCGGGGCCCAGCGCCGGACCGCGAGGTGCGCCACCGCGACCACCGCGGTGAACGACGCGCCGTAGCCGACGATCGACGAGCCGAGATGCCCGAGCGCGTTCGCGTCGACGAGCAGAAAGGCGAACCAGACGATCGCCACCGCGAACAGAAGCAGTCGCAATTCCGTACCGCGCGCGGCAGGCATGGATTTCCCGTCGTCCGAAAGCAGTGAACGGCCGCGAGGGTAGTCCGGGTTTTCTGGCAGGACGCTGAGAATGCGCGGCAATTCGGGCGGACTGTCCGAAAGCGCCGGACTCGCGGTCGGGATATGCTTTCCGGAAAGCGAACGGGCGAGCGGAGAACCATCAGTGGCGACAGAACTGACCCCGGCGCCGGTCCCGGCGCTGGCGCCAGCCCCGTCGGCGAAAGCAACGAAACGCGCGCTCGGCGCGGCGGTCGCCGCGGTGCTGGTCGCGGCGGCGTTGCTGGTGGTGCTGCACGTCGACCGGTACTGGGGCCCGATCGACCCGGTCAGCGCGATGCTCAGCGACTACGCCTGGACTCCCGGCTGGTGGATGTGGGCGGCGGCGATGCTGCTGACGTCGGCCGGCTCGGTGGCGGTGGCGGTGGTCCTGCGCCGTCAAGGGCTTCTGTGCGGCGCGCTGACGGTCGTCGCGATGCTCGCCTGGTGCGTCGGGCTCGCCGCGGTGGCGCTGTTCACGAAGGATCCGCAAGGAAATGCGGTGACGTGGGTCGGCAAAGTGCATCTCGGCGCGACCGGCATCAGTTGTGTGAGTTTGCCGTTAGCCGGATGGCTGCTGGGATGGACGCATCGGAAACCGCCGCAATGGCGGAGTTATGCGCGCTGGTCTCGTATTTTGGCAGTCGCGGCCGTGCCGTTCTTCCTGCCGTTTCTTATTCCGTTCGCGGCCAATGTCGCATTCGGCCAGCATCTGCCGACGGTCGCGACCGGGCTCGTGGAACGGCTGATGGCCGTGCTGGAACTGGTCGAACTGCTCGTGCTCGCCGGATGGGCGTGGCGCGCGGCCGAATGATCAGGTCGCGTCGGGATCGAACGGCGGCCGCTCGTTCGCCCGCAACGGGACCGGGGCCGGAGCCGGAGGCGGCGTCGGGGGCGGGCCGGGGACCGGGGGAGTGTCGTCGAGCAGGTACCGCGCCACGGCCGCCCGCGGATTGGCCATCCGCAGGGACTGCAGTTCCTGCAACGGTTTCCGCAGCTCCTGATACTCCGGTCCGAGTTCGGCCTCGAGCTGCGCCTTGGTGCCCGCGGCGAACCCGCGGACCCGCTTCAGGGTCTGCGCGGCCCAGTGCGCGGCCTCGGGCAGCCGTTCGGGGCCGAGGATGAACAACCCGGCGAGCAGCAAAATCACGATGTGGTCGATGCTGAGACCGAACACCGGCCACCTCCCGCGGACCCGGATCCTGGTTCCAGCTTAGCTGTCCGCGGTGCGGCGCTTCCCGTCCTCACCCAGTTCGGTCAGCAGCCGTCGCGCCACGTCGACCACTGCCGCGCCCGCGACCGCCATCGGTTCGGTCGTCCGCATGGAGCGGCACAACACGAACGCGCCTTCCAAGCTGGTCACCAAGGCGAGCGTGAGCGTGCGGGCGTGCTCCTCGGGAAGCCCGAAGGCGGCGAATCCCTTGGTGCCCGCTTTGGTCCACGCCTCGAACACGTCCGCGGTGGCCTTGCGCAGGGGTTCGTTCGTGGTCGCCACCTCGAGCGCGACGGTCGCGATCGGGCAGCCCTCGACGTAGTCCGTTTCGAGCAGCGTGGTGACCGCGGCCCCGAAGAACGTCTCGAGGCCGGTGATCAGATCCGGCGCGGGCCCGATGAAGACCTCGAAGAGCCGTCCGTACTCCCTCCCCGAGGTGCGTACCACTTCTTCGCCCAGCTGCTCCTTGCCGCCGGGGAAGAAGTGGTACACGGACCCGAAGGGGGCGCCGGCCTTCTCGACGATCTGCTTCATGCCGGTGCCGGCGTATCCGCCTTGCCGGAACAACTCCGCCCCGGCGGCGAGGATGCGGTCCTTGGTGCCAGTCACGACACCGAGGATAGCTCCTGGACAGTAGAGCGTTCTATCAAACGCGGCCGGAGCACCAGGTTCAGCACGACCGCGGTCACGCAGCCCGCGCTGATCCCGGAGTTGAGCACGACCTGCAGCGCCGCCGGGAACTCGGAGTAGAAGTCCGGCATGGCGATCGGGATCAGCCCGACGCCAAGCGACGCGGCGACGATCGCGACGTTCACCGGATGCTCGAACGACGCCTTCGCGAGCGTCCGGATGCCGCTCACCGCGACGCTGCCGAACAGCACCAGCCCGGCCCCGCCGAGCACCGGCTGCGGCACCAGCGCGACGATCCCGCCGGTCACCGGGAACACGCCCAGCAGCACGAGCACGACGCCGCTGGCCGCGACCACGTACCGGCTCACCATGCGGGTGAGCGACACGAGGCCGATGTTCTGCGCGAACGCGGTGCAGGCGAACCCGCCGAAGATCGTGCCGACAGCGGTGGAGAGCCCGTCCGCGCGCAGGCCGTCGGCCAGCACCCGGCTGGTGGTCGGCCGCTCCACGATTTCGCCGAGCGCCAGCAGGTCGGCGGTGCTTTCCGCCATGATCACGAGCATCACGATCAGCATCGAGACGATCGCGGCGATGTCGAACGCGGGCGTCCCGAAGTGGAACGGGGTCACGATCCCGAACACCGGGGCCTGGCGCAGCGTCGACGTGTCGACCTGGCCCATCGGCCACGCCGCCACGGTGCCGACGACCAGGCCGAGCAGCAGCGCGACCCGGCTCCAGAACCCGGTCAGGAACCGGGTGAAGACGAGCACCGCGACCAGGGTGATCCCGGCCAGCACGAGCCCGCTCGGCTTGGCCGATTTGTGCTGCGCGGCGATCCACTGCACGGCGACCGGCAGCAGCGAAATCCCGATGAGCGTGATGACCGTCCCCGTCACCACCGGCGGGAAAAACCGCGTCAGCTTGGAGAAAAACGGTGCGGCGAACACTACGAACACGCCGCCGACGAGCGTGGCGCCGTAGACGACGCCCAGCGCGTTGCCGTCGCGATGTTGCGCCGCGATGGACAGGATGGGCGCGACGGCGGCGAAAGTGACGCCGTTGACCAGCGGCAGTCTCGCGCCGAAACGCCAGAAGCCGAGGGTCTGCAACAAGGTGGCCAGTCCCGCGGTGAACAGCGCCGCGCTGATCAGCAGCGCGAGCTGGCCGGGGGAGAGGCCGACGGCCGCGCCGATGACGAGCGGTGGCGCCACCACCCCGGCGTACATGGCCGCGACGTGCTGGATTCCGCCGAGGATCAACTGCGGCAGCGGGGGCGCCGCGTCCACGGGGTGCCGAGAAGGTCGTTCCGGTGTTACTGACATGCGCTCTCCCGGAGGGGACTCGGGGCTAGAGCACGGCGTCGGTCCAGGCCGGGCCGGGCTCTTCGGCTTCGTCGCGGACGACCGTGCCCTCGATGAGGCCGTACGGTCGGTCGGCGGCGTAGAACACCTCGTTGTGATTCTCGAGGCCGAAGGGGCTTAGATCGACGAGGAAATGGTGCTTGTTGGGCAGGGAGAACCGGATCTCGGCTACTTCCGGCCGTGCCTTCAGCACGGCTTCGCCCATCGCGTACAGGGTCTGCTGCAGCGAAAGACTGTGCTTGGTGGCGAACGTTTCCAGCAGCGTCCGCCGGATCTCCCGATGGCTCTTGGCCCAGTCGATCCCGGTGAATCCCTCGTAGCGCCAGCGCGCGGTCACGGCGGTGGCGAGAATGCGGTCGTCGGTTTCGGCGAGCGTGGTGTATTCGTCCTTGGGGTAGCCGTGGAATTCGGACCCGGTGGACTTGAGCACGGTCAGGCCGTCCACTCCGGACACCACCCAGGCGCGGTCGGCGTGCACGGTGACGGTAGTGGTCCGGCGTTCGCCGCCGGAACGGCTGAACGAGTGGTCGTGCGGCGCGCCGTCCACCGTGATGCGGTCCCATTCCTGCTCTTCGATGGAAATCCGCGCGCCGGTGATCTTTTCCTGGGTGCCGACGAAGTGCCGGCCGAGCCGCAGCGCGAAGTCCTCGATCTCGCCGACGTCCTGCTGCTTGGCGAACGCGTACACGGTGTTCTTCTGCGTGTCGGTGGCCAGCACGGCGGAGTTGTCGCCGGTGAGGTGCGTGGCCGAAAGGTCGCCGCGCAGCGCCGAGGACACCGTGAGGTCGCGCAGATGGTGCACGCCGCCGGTGCGCCGGACGGTGACGAGGCGGACCTCGGCCTTGCCGTACTGGTTGGGGCCCAACGAGATTCCCATGTCAGCTCCCGCGATAGGTGGAATAGGCGAACGGGCTCAGCAGCACCGGCACGTGGTGGTGCGACGTGCCGTCGACGATCCGGAAAGCGATCGTGACGTCGGGGAAGAACGCGTCTGGGCCGAGGTAGCTCCCGGTGTCGAAGACCAGCCGGTAGACGCCGGGCTCGAGCGTGTCCGGGCCGAGATCGCGGATGCGGCCGTCGTCGTCGGTCTTGCCCTCGGCCAGCACCGTGCCGTCTTGGCGCTCGAAGCGCACTGAGATGCCAGCAGCGGGCTTCCCGGCAGACGTGTCGAGGACGTGCGTGGTCACAAGGCTCATGGGGTTACCGCTTTCGCCAGGCGCAGTTGCGCGATCTTGGCCAGCTCCGCGCCGGCGACGTCGAGTTCGGTCTCCGGGTCGTTGCCGAGCCGGGACCGCAGGTTCGCGAGCAGTTCCTCGCCGCTCCGCCCGCTCGCGCACACCAGGAACACGTGCCCGAACCGGGCTTCGTATTCGGCGTTGGCGGCGGCGAACTCGTCCGCGTTGTCCACGCCGGACTGCTCCGACCGCGACCAGTCGGCGTCGCTGCCCTTGCTGGTCGGCCGTTCCCCGATCCTCGGGTGCGCGGCGATCGCGTCGCGGATCTCGTTGCGCCGCAACGGGGTCGCGCTGTCCGCAGCCTTGCGCAGCGCGGCGAAATCGGCGTACGGGCGGCCTTCGAGCACGGTGTCGACCCAGCGCGGCACGGCCAGGCAGGCGGTGAGCGTCGGCCGGAGTTCGGCGGCGGGTGCGGAGTTGAACTCGGCGAGTGCGAGCGGCAACGGAATCTCCTCCGGGGAGGTGGTGTTCCGCTGACCGTACGGCCGGGCCGAGCGTGCGTCAACACTTTGTTGAATCGCGTCTCGCGGCTGTTTCAGTCGGCTTCCCGGTTGAGGTAGTTGTAGACCGTGAATCGCGTGACGCCCAGTTCCTCGGCGACGGCCGAAACCGATTTCCGCAGGTTGAAGGCCCCGCGCTCGCGCAGCAGGCGCACCGCGCGCTGTTTTTCCGGGCGGTCGAGTTCGCGGAGTTTCGAGCCGAGTTCGTGTTCCACGTCGGCGATCAATCGCGCGAGCGCGCTGTTGAGTTCGACCGCGGGAACGGGGTCGGAATCGTCGGTCCGGCGCAGTTGCAGCGTCACCCGGGTGGCCCCGCCTTCGAGGGCGGCGCGGGCGATCGACGGCAGCGCGGCGAACAGGTCGTCGGCGCTCCCGCGGGCCAGGGTGCCGAGCGGGCCGAAGTCGGTGTCGAGTCCGGCCGCGTCGGCGGCGTCGCGAGCGCGGACGGCGTGCTCCGGCGGTGCGCCCTCGCCGCGGAACGGCTCGCTGGTGAACTCGGCTTCCAACTCCACCTGGTGACCGTAACGTGGAAGGGACGGCGTTGACGAGCCGGGAAGGGCGCGTCTAATCTCGGTGGGCGAAAGACTGTTTCCGTAACGTGGAACTGGAGGGTGTCGTCGATGGACCTCGTAGTGCGGGCCGCGCGTGCGGTGACCCCCGCCGGTCTCGGGCCGGCGACGATCGGCGTGCGCGACGGCCGGATTGTCGCGGTGGAAGCCGGCGTTGTCGAGATGCCGGGCGCCCAGGTCGTCGAGCTGGCCGCGGACGAGGTGCTGCTGCCCGGTCTCGTGGACACCCACGTGCACGTCAACGACCCCGGCCGGGCCGAGTGGGAAGGCTTCGAGACCGCGACGCGCGCGGCCGCGGCCGGTGGCGTCACGACGATCGTGGACATGCCGCTCAACAGCCTGCCGCCGACGGTCGACGTGGCCGCGCTGGAGGTCAAACGCAAGGCGGCGAGCGGGCGCGTGCACGTCGACGTCGGGTTCTGGGGCGGGGCGATTCCGGGCAACGAAGGGGAGTTGCGCGGGCTGCACGACGAGGGGGTCTTCGGCTTCAAGTGCTTCCTGCTGCACTCCGGCGTGGACGAGTTCCCGCCGCTGGACGCGGCCGGCCTGGAATCCGCGATGCGCGAGCTGAAGTCGTTCGACGCGCAGATGATCGTGCACGCAGAGGATTCCGACGCGATCGACGCCGCGCCCGACCCGCACGGCGAGAAGTACCGCGACTTCCTCGGCTCCCGTCCGCGCGGAGCGGAAAATCTGGCCATCACGCACGTGATCGAAGCGGCCCGGCGCACCGGCGTCCGCGCACACATCCTGCATCTGTCCTCTTCGGACGCTCTGCCGCTGATCGCCAGCGCCCGGCGCGAAGGCGTCGCGCTGTCGGCGGAAACCTGCCCGCACTACCTGTCGTTCATCGCGGAGGAAATCCGGGACGGCGCGACGCAATTCAAGTGCTGCCCGCCGATCCGCGAGGCGGCGAACCGGGAATTGCTGTGGCAGGGGCTGGCGGACGGAGTGATCGACACGATCGTCAGCGACCATTCGCCGTGCACCCCGGAGCTGAAACGCTTCGACACGGGCGATTTCGGCCTCGCCTGGGGCGGCATTTCCAGCCTGCAGCTCGGGCTGCCCGCGATCTGGACGCAGGCACGACAGCGCGGTTTCAGCCTGGTCGACGTGGTGCGGTGGATGGCCGAGCGTCCGGCCGCGCAGGTGGGGATGACGCGCAAGGGCAAGCTGGAGGTGGGCGCGGACGCCGATTTCTGCGTGTTCGCGCCGGACGACGCCTTCGTCGTGGACGTCGCGAAGCTCGCGCACCGCAACCCGGTGAGCGCGTACGACCAGCGTCCGCTGGCCGGGGTCGTGCGCGGCACGTGGCTGCGCGGCGAGCCGGTGACCGGCGACGAACCGAGGGGGACTCTGCTGACCCGGGGCAATTGCTGAAGAGATGGAGGAGCACGTGTCCGACCGTCCGGAGTGGACCGCCCAGCCCGACCTGGCCTCGCGCCTGTTCGGGGGCACCGTGATGTGGGCGAGCGACGAACTGTTCGCCGAAAAGGAAAACCTGGTCAACCCGTGGCGGCCGGCGCACCGCGCCGAAACGTTCGGCCCGAAGGGCCAGGTGTACGACGGCTGGGAGACCCGGCGGCACCGCGAACCCGGCGACGACCACGCCCTGGTCCGCCTCGGCCTCGGCGGCGTCGTGTCCGGCGTGGTGGTGGACACGGCGTTCTTCAAGGGCAACTACCCGCCCTTCGTGTCTGTGGCGGCGACGTCGGTGCCCGGCTACCCGAGCGCCGCCGAACTGCAGGACGCCGACTGGGACGTCCTGGTCGACCACGAACCTGCCGTCGGCGACTCGGAGAATTTCTACAAGGTGACGTCCCCGCGCCGCTACACCCACGTGCGCCTCACCCAGCACCCGGACGGCGGCGTCGCGCGCCTGCGCGTGCACGGTTCGCCGGTGCCCGACCCGGCGTTGCTCGACCCGCGCTCGCTGGACTTGGCGGCGCTGGAGAACGGCGCGGTCGTCACCGGGTGCAGCGACATGTTCTATTCGTCGCCGAACAACATGCTGTCGCCGGGCCTCGCCGCGCACCAGGCGGAAGGCTGGGAAACCGCCCGCCGCCGCGACGACGGCAACGACTGGGCGACGGTCCGCCTGGCGGGCGCGGGCGTGATCCGGTTCGTGGAGCTGGACACGAGCAACCTCAAGGGAAACGCGCCCGGCTGGGCCTCGGTGAGCGGCCGCCTCGACGAGGGCGAGTGGGTGGAACTGCTGCCGCGCACCAGGCTGCAGCCCGACACCCGGCACCGGTTCGCCCTGGCCGACGACGGCCCGGAGGTCACCGAAATCCGGCTCGACATCTACCCGGACGGCGGCCTCGCCCGCCTGCGGCTCTTCGGCGAACTGAGCAAACGCGGCCGGGAAGCCCTGACCGCCCGGTTCGCCGAGACGTCCGGCTGAGTTCCGGTCCGTGAAGGGCTCCTTGAGGGAATCGGCTTCCCTCAAGGAGCCCTTCACGTCCCTTGTCCGAGGCCTGTCGGGTGTCTTCGCTGCGGCAGGGATGGTCTGTGCGGGTCTCCTTCGGGGGGTTGGCTTCCCTTGAGGGGTCCTTGAGGTCGCTTGTGCGAGGCTTGTCGGGTGTCTTCGCTGCGGCAGGGATGGTCTGTGCGGGTCTCCTTCGGGGGGTTGGCTTCCCTTGAGGGGTCCTTGAGGTCGCTTGTGCGAGGCTTGTCGGGTGTCTTCGCTGCGGCAGGGATGGTCTGTGCGGGCCTCTTTCGGGGAGTTGGCTTCCCTCAAGGAGCCCTTCACGTCCTTGTCCCAAGCCTGCCGGGTGCCTTCGCCGCGGCGGGGAACGTCCGTGAGGGCCTCCTTCCGGGAATCAGTTTCCCGGAAGGAGGCCCTCACGGCTTTTTCGTCCGCTTACTCCGTGCCAGCGGGATCCGGGTGTTCCTGACGCCACTGCTCGTCCGAGGAATTCCACGCTTCCTCGGCCTGCATGTGGATGTCGGTGATCGCCTTGTCGAAGTTGATCGAGTCCTTCCCCACCCAGCCGACGAAGTTCTTGCTGCTCTTGGCGTCGGAGAGGCCCTTGAGGAAGGTGAAGACGTCCGGGTGCCTCTTGAAGTAGTCCTCCGGGCCTTTGACGATGTCCTTCCAGACGTTCTTCCCGCCGGTGTACTTCTGGACCTGCGGGAGGCTGCACATGTTCTCGAGCCAGCTTTCGTGCTTCTTCATCCAGCCGAACTCGTACGGTTTGAACGGCGACTGCGGGCCGGACCCGCCCGCGCTGTTCCCGCCGCCCTCGCCGTTTTCGTGGTTGCCGCCGCCTGGGTTGTCCTCGTGATGGTTGGTGCCGCCCGGGTTGTCCTCGTGGTTCGGGTTGCTGCCGCCGGGAGCGTCCTCGTGGTTCGTGTTTCCGCCTGGCGTGTCTTCGTGGTGGTTGGCGCCGCCGGGCGTGTCGTCGTGCCCGTTGGCGCTGGGGGCGTCTTCGTGCGGGGTGTTGTTGCCCGGCGTGTCTTCGTGGTGGTTGGTGCCGCCAGGCGTGTTGTCGTGACCGTTCCCGCCCGGGGCGTCCTCGTGGTGCGGATTGCCGCCCGGGGTGTCGTGCGGGCGGTTGGGCGGCGGGTTGAAGTGCTGGTCCGCGGCCAGCCAGGTGTCGAACGGATCGTCCTCGTGCGGGTTGCCGCCCGGCGAGTCTTCGTGCTGGTTGGTCCCGCCCGGGTTGTCTTCGTGGTTGGTTCCGCCCGGAGTGTCCTCGTGCAAGTTGCTGCTGCCGGGGGCGTCCTCGTGCGAGTTGGTCCCGCCCGGCGCATCCTCGTGCGAGTTGTTCCCACCGGGGGCGTCCTCGTGCGAGCTGTTCCCGCCCGGAGAGTCCTCGTGCGGCGTGCCGTTCCCGCTGTGCCCGCCCTGGCCGCCGGTTCCGCCGCCCTCGCCGCCGTGGTTCCCGGTGCCGTGGTTGCCGCCGAGGTCGGTCATCTCGTGGGTGTTCCCGCCGCCGTGCGAGCCGCCGCCGCGGGAGGGCTTGACCTTTTCCGCCAGTTGCGCCAGGCGGCTCGCGGTCCGCCCGCCGAGGCCGACGATCCGGGCGATCTTGGACGCGATCGTCAGCGCCAGCGAGATCCCGGACCGGATCACGTTGCCGACCCCCACGACGATCGACGCGCCGAACGTGAACGCCGCCATCGCGAGCGCGATCAGCATGGTCGCGATGACGTCGCCGAGGAACGTGGTGATCAGGTCGCGGATCAGCGAGCGCACCACGGTGACCAGGGCCATCGTCGTCTCCACGACGTAGCCCGCGACGTCGACCGCCTGTCCGGCGCTGTCGATCTGCCCGCGCCGGTCGCTGATGTTCTTCTTGAACGCCTCCGCGCCGTCGCCCTGCCAGTCGGTGACCGTCTTCTGCAGCGTGGTGTCGAGGTCCTTCGCCGCGTTGCGCAGGTTCTGCGCGGTCTTGTGCAGTTCCTCGGCCATCTTCTTGATCGCCGCGGGGTCGCCGGCGAGCTTGTCGAGGCCCTCTTTGAGGAACGAGATGTGCTCGATCAGCCAGCCGAGCCCGGCCGCGATCAGCTTGCCGAACGGGTCGAGGACGAACGCCGCGGTGTCCGCGATCGCGCCGACGATCGACACGCCGAGTTCGACCCCCACCGCGGCCGCGTCCGCGCCGTGCAGGTGCTGGATCTCCTGGATCGACGAGACGACGCTGTGCCAGCTGTCCGCGACGCCCGCGCCGGTGGTGTTGTTCGAGTCGGTGATGGGGACGACGGCGCTCATTTCACCTGCTCCGGCTTGAAATTGTCGAACGCCTTCGCGAGGTCCTGGTCGCCCGTGCGGTACTGCTCGCTGGCCTGGCGCGTCTTGTCGGCGCTGTCGGTCACGTCCTTCGCGACGCCGTGCAGATTGTCGGAGACAGCCTTCAGCGCGATCCGCGCGGGAATGGCGAGCACCTGCGCGAGCACGACGCCGAACGCGTCGATGTCGCCGCCGTTGGCGTCGTCCACCGCCTTCGCGGAGTCGTCCACCGCGGGCACGGTCGTCTTGTCGAGATACTCGCTGAACTTGTGCAGTTCGTCCGGGTGGACGGTGAAGCCGTTCCCTGCCACCAACACTCCTTCGCCTGCCGCGATCCGGCCGCGCCGAGTAGAGCAGCGGCGGCTGAACCGGAGGCGACGTCCGTGCGGACGAAGGCTGAACGGGACGATCTTCCTGCCCGAGTGTCCGGGCCGGGCTGCCCGGACGGGTCAGCCGCGCGCGCTGGGCCGGTTCAGGTAGGCGGAGAAGGACGACAGCAGAGCCGCGACGCCGACGATCGCGGTGACCCACCACGGGCCGCCGCTCACCAGGTTGAACACGAACGCGGCAGCCATCAGGACGGCGGCGATGATGTTCCTGATCTGCAGCCCGGAGGGTTTCGCCATGCCCCCACCTTCTCACGACGGCGTTCCGCGGCCCTTGCTCGCCGTCGGCTAGATTGCTAGCATCCTAGAATGGCCGGTGAAGAGGTCAAGCAATTCAACGTCTACCTGCCGGTCGAGCTGATCAAGCAGGTGAAGTACCGGGCGATCGAGACCGAGCAATCGCTGTCCGCGCTGGTCACCGCGGCCTTGCGGGCGTATCTCGGCGAACCGCCGGAAGAACGAGAGGACGGCTGACATGAGCGAAGGCATCACGATGCTCTTCCTGGAGACGCACAACTGGGGCAAGACCGCGAAGTTCCTGCAGCGCGTGGGCTTCAGCCTCGATTTCGAGACCGACCACAACTCGGGCCAGCTCTCCAACGGCGACGGCGTGCCGGTGTTCGTCGCCGAGGTCCCGGAAAGCCAGGAGCCGCGCACGAGCGTGGTGGTGGCGGTGCCGGACGAGTCGGTGGACGCGGAACTCGACGTCGTCACCCCGTTCGAGGACACCCACTACGGCACGCGCGAGATGACCGTGCGGGATCCGGACGGCCGCACCTGGGTTCTGCGGGCCCCGAAGTGAGCGAGCCGGACCACACCGCGGTGCGGGTGGCGTTGTGGCGCGCGCTGCACGTGCTCGCCGATCCGCCGCCGCACGCGCTGGTCGACGAGATCGGTCTCCAGCTGGCCGATCCCGGGCCGGACTGGCGGTCCCGGCCGGACATGGACCTCGACTTCACCCGGCGGTTTCGCGCGGGGATCGCGCTGCGCAGCCGGTTCGTCGAGGACCTGGTGCGCGAACGCGGGGTCTCGCAGTACGTCCTGCTCGGCGCCGGGCTGGACACGTTCGCGCAGCGGGAGCCGGGGCTGGGCGTGCGGGTGTTCGAGATCGACCAGCCGGGCACGCAGGAGTGGAAGCGCGCGCGGCTGGCCGAACTCGGGCTGCCCGAGCCGCACCGGTTCGTGCCGGTCGACTTCGAATCCGGCGAACAGTGGCCGGAACGCTTGGCCGCCAACGGTTTCGACCTGGACGAACCGGCAGTGGTCGCCTCCACGGGCGTCAGCATGTACCTGACCCGCGAGGCCAACGCCGCGACGTTGCGCGCGCTCGCCGGTTTCGCGCCGGGGACCGTGGTGGCGATGACGTTCCAGATGCCGGAGGAGTACCTGGACGAACCCGACCGCGCGGCCCGGGCAGCGGCGATGAAGGGCGCGAAAGCGGCCGGGACGCCGTTCGTGAGCTTCTTCGCGCCGGACGAGATGCTGGAGTTGGCGCGGGAGTGCGGTTTTCCGGACGTCCAGCACGTCAGCGCGGCTGAGCTGACCAAGCGGTATCTCTCCGGGCGGGCGGACGGGCTCGCGGCGGCGGGGGAGGAGTTCCTGGTCGCGACGGTCAGCTGAACTCGGTCTCGCCGTATTCGACCGGAAATCCTTCGGCGGTAAGGAAAGCGTGGAGCTGGGCGGCCAGCTCGTCCTTCTCCGCGCCAGCCTCCATCGCGGTCTTGACCGTGGTCTCCCATTCGCCGTGGACGGAGTGCCGCCACGGCCGGAGCGTCCAGGCCAGTTCGACGCGGCCGCCGGAGCGGTAGGTCGCGGAGACGGTCAGGTCGCGGTCGGCGTTGGTCCAGCGCGATTCGCCTTCCCAGCCGCGGAAGTCGAGCCCGTCGAGGAAGCGGGCGAGGCCGCGGCCGGTGACGTAGTTCGTGACGCCCTCCAGCCGGGCATCGAGCCCGGGCCCCTGGGCGCGGACGGCGAAGAACAGCCGCCGGTCCAGGTGGTGAGTGGCGGCGTGCCGTTCGCCGAACCGCACCGACACCGGTCCGCCGCCGAACACGACTTCGAGATCGTCCAAACAGGTCATCTCGGTTTCCTGGCGCGGCCAGCCGTGCGGGCAGTTCACCCGGCAACCGTAGCCGCCCTGGTCAGGGCGCGGTCTGCCGCCGGGAGCTGATCACCCCGGTGTTGAACCCGGCCAGGTGCAGGCCGCCGGCGAACCGCGCGTGTTCGATCTTCACGCACCGGTTCATCACCACGTCGAGCCCCGCCTCGCGGGCGCGGTCCGCCACCGGTTCGTGCCACAGGCCGAGCTGGAGCCACAACGTCCGCGCTCCCGCGTCGATGACCTCCTCGGCGACCCCGGGGAGGTCGTCGTGCTTGCGGAACACGCTCACCAGATCCAGCTCGCCGGGCACGTCCGCCAGCGACGGATACACCGGCCGCCCCAGCAGCGTGTCGAGTCGCGGGTTCACGAAGTTGACCTCGTACCGCGTCGACGACAGCAGATAAGTCGCCACGAAGTAGCTCGGCCGCGCCGGATTCGCCGACGCGCCCACGACCGTCACCGATTTCGTGCGTCCGAGAAGACGCCGCCGTTCGACCGCTCCGACGTCGTAGGTCACGCGTTCACCGCCTTGCCGAGGGCCTGGTCGAGATCCCACAGCAGATCGTCGACGTCCTCCAGCCCGACCGACAGCCGGATCAAGTCCGCGCCCACGCCCGCCGCGGCGAGCTGGTCCTCGGACAGCTGCGCGTGCGTCGTCGAGGCGGGATGGATCACCAACGTCCGCGCGTCGCCGACGTTCGCCAAGTGCGACAGCAGCTCCACCGACTCCACGAACTTCTCGCCCGCCGCGCGTCCGCCCTTCACCCCGAACGAAAACACCGCGCCCGGCCCCTGCGGCAGATATCGCGCCGCCCGTTCGTGGTCCGGGTGATCCGGCAACCCCGCGTAAGACACCCACGCGACCCGCGGGTCCGCGTTCAGGTACTCCGCGATCGCCTGCGCGTTGACCACGTGCGCGTCCATCCGCTGCGGCAGCGTTTCCACACCCTGCAACAGCAAAAACGCCGAATGGGGCGACAGCACCGCGCCGATGTCGCGCAACTGCTCCGCGCGCAGCCGCGTGCAGAACGCGTACTCGCCGAAGTTCTCCCAGTACTTGAGCCCGCCGTAACTGTCGACGGTCTCGGTCATCCGGGGGAAATTTCCGTTGCCCCAGTCGAAAGTCCCCGCTTCGACGACGACCCCGCCGAGCGTCGTGCCGTGTCCGCCGAGGAACTTCGTGGCCGAGTGCAGGACGATGTCCGCGCCGTGCTCGATCGGACGGCAGAGGTAGGGCGTGGCGAGCGTCGCGTCGACCACGAGCGGCATGCCGTGCGAATGCGCGAGATCGGCCAGCCCGGCAAGGTCCGCGATCGCACCGCTCGGGTTGCCGATCACCTCGGTGTAGATCAGCTTCGTGCGGTCGGTGACCGCCTTGGCGTACTCCTCGGTGTCGCCGTGCACGAACGTCGTCTCGACGCCGAACCGCGCGAGCGTCCCGGTGAGCTGCGTGACCGTCCCGCCATACAGCCCGGCAGCCGACACGATGTGGTCCCCGGCTTCGGCGAGGGCCGAGAAGGTGAGGAACTCCGCCGCCTGCCCGCTGGCCGTCGCGACCCCGCCGATCGCCCCTTCCAGGCTCGCGATGCGCTCCTCGAACGCCGCGACGGTCGGGTTGCCGATCCGGCTGTAGATGTTCCCGTACTTCTGCAGCGCGAACAGATTGGCCGCGTCGGACGCGTCCTCGAACACGAAGCTGGTCGTCTGGTAAATCGGCACCGCACGGGCCCCGGTGGAGGGATCGGGAGTGCCGCCGGCGTGCAGGGCGCGGGTGCGGAAGCCCCAGGTACGTTCGCTCATCGAGCGCCACGCTAACCCAGCGCCGGGGGCGGCGGCCATTCTTCCCGGAGAGTGATCGGCCGGGCCCGCCAGACCACGGCCAGCGCGGGGTCTCCGCCGGGGTCCGGTTCGACCCGCTCGATCTCGAAGCCTTCCCGTTCGTAGAACGCCGCGGCTCGCTCGTTGGCGGCGAAGTGCTCGATGCGCAGCTGGCTGACGCTGTCCGGCAACTGGCTCGCGAGAGCATTGAGCAGCCGCGGGCCCAGACCGTGGCCACGGTGCGCCGGGTCCAGGTAGAGCTTGTAGACGACGTGGTCCGGCCCGAGCTGGCCGACCCCCACGACCCGTCCGCCGGTTTCGGCGACGATGACCCGCCCGTCGGCCACGGCTGCGGAGAGGTGCGAGTCGTTCCACCACTGGCGGACCTGGCGCTGGGCCGCCGCTTCGCCGATCAGTGGGGTGTAGTGCGGCGGGATGTGCCTTTCGCCGAACCGGCGGATCGCCTCGACGTCGCTCAGTTCAGCCATGCGTATCCGGGGGTCGGGCGGGGCTTTCTTCACCGCTTCCGCCAAGTGCTCACCGAAACCGCCAGCGTCACGGCCCGTCCCTCCGCCGCTTCGAGCCGTTCCCGTCGCCCATCCCGGTCCAGATGGAATCCCGCGGGCCCCATCGCGACCACGTCCCGTACCTGCGCGGCGGTGAACTCCTGCGTCCGGACCACCTCGACCCCGGACTCCCGCACGAACAACCCGCCCAGCGCCGCTTCGAGCCGTTCTTCCTTGCGCGCGTCCACCGCGAGCACCAGGTCGCCCAGTTCCGCGAGATGTCCCGGCAACGGCGCCGCCACGACCAGCTTCCCGCCTGGTTCGAGCACCCGGTGGAACTCCGCGGCGTTCCGCGGCGAGAACACGTCCAAGACCACCGAAGCCACGCCGTCGCCCACCGGCCACGGCTCCCACAGGTTCCACACCACCGCGCCCAGCCGCGGGTGCGCCCGCGCGGCGCGCCGCAACGCGATCGCTGATACGTCCAGCGCGAGCCCGACCGCGTCCGGAGCGGCGTCCAGTACTCGCGAGAGGTAATAGCCCGGGCCCGCCCCGGCGTCGATGATCAATCCGGAAGCAGAACCGGCAGCGGCGACCGCGTCGGCGAGCGGCTCGTACGCGCCGGAAGACAAAAACGCCGCCCGCGCGTCCACCATCGGCGCGGTGTCGGCCGTCCCCGCCGGGATGCGGGCGTGCAGCAGGTTGACGTAACCCTGCCGGGCCAGATCGAACGCATGCCGCCGCTCGCAGCGCAGCGTCCGGCCGGTCAGCGAGACCGGCTCCGCGCACACCGAACAGCGCAGTGCATCAATCACCCGATCAGGCAAAGACATGGCGCTATTCGACCATGAGGTTGCCTGACCGGACATTTCGCCCTGGGGTCGCGGAAACGTCCCCGTAACAACCACCGCACCGGAGTTCACGCGAGGGAAACGTGAACCGAAGCCTGGTGAAACACCGGCGGCCAACACTTCCTCAGCAGTTGCCCACGGCACGGGAGGACGATTGTGCTGAACGCCGGAGATACCGCCTGGGTGCTGGTCAGCGCCGCGCTGGTCATGCTCATGACCCCAGGCCTCGCGTTCTTCTACGGCGGCATGGTCCGCGCGAAGAGCGTTTTGAACATGTTGATGATGAACTTCATCGCGCTCGCGATAGTCGGGGTGCTGTGGGTGCTCTTCGGGTTCTCGCTGTCCTTCGGCGACGACGCTTTCGGCGGCCTGGTCGGGAACCTCGACTACGCCGGCCTGTCGGACGCGTTCGGCAAGCTCGTCGGGCTGGCGAGCTCGGGCCCGCCCGCGGTTCCGTGGCCGGGGCCGGACGCGCTGCCGCTGCTCGCGTTCTGCATGTTCCAGCTGATGTTCGCGATCATCACCCCGGCGCTCATTTCCGGCGCCATCGCGGATCGCGCGAAGTTCTGGGGCTGGACGCTTTTCGTGGCGATCTGGGTCGTCATCGTGTATTTCCCGGTCGCGCACTGGGTGTTCTCGTTCGACGGATTCACCGGCAAGGACGCGGTCGGCGGCTGGATCGCCAATCAGCTCAAGGCGCTCGACTTCGCCGGCGGCACGGCGGTGCACATCAACGCCGGCGCCGCGGGTCTCGCCCTCGCGCTGGTGCTCGGCAAGCGCAAGGGCTGGCCGAAGGACACCGGACGCCCGCACAACGTCCCGTTCGTCCTGCTCGGCGCGTCGCTGCTGTGGTTCGGCTGGTACGGCTTCAACGCCGGTTCCGCGCTGGGCGCGAACGACCTCGCGGGCGTCGCGTTCACCAACACCACCGTCGCGACCGCGGCCGCGGTGCTCGGCTGGCTGCTCGTGGAACAGCTGAAGTTCGGCAAGCCGACCACGCTCGGCGCGGCTTCGGGCGCGGTGGCGGGCCTGGTCGCGATCACCCCCGCCTGCGGTTTCGTGAGCCCGCTCGGCTCGATCGCAATCGGTGTCATCGCCGGGGTGCTGTGCGCGCTGGCCATCTCGCTGAAGTTTCGCCTCGGCTTCGACGACTCGCTCGACGTCGTCGGCGTGCACCTCGTCGGCGGTCTCGTCGGCACCATCCTGATCGGGTTCTTCGCGACCAAGAGCGTGAACTCGGCGGGCGCGGACGGCCTGTTCTACGGCGGTGGCTTCAAACAGCTCGGCATCCAGGTGGTCGCCGCGCTTGCGGTCCTGGGCTACTCGTTCATCATGACGTTCATCATCGGGTTCGCGATCAAGAAGGCGGGCGGGTTCCGCGTCAGCACCGAACACGAGGTCGGCGGCATCGACGAGGGCCAGCACGCGGAGAGCGCCTACGACTTCACCGGCATGGGCGGCCTCAGCCACTCGAACACGGTCCCGGTCAAGCCCGTCACGAAACTCGAGGAGAGCAAGGCATGAAGCTGATCACCGCGATCGTCAAGCCGTTCACGCTCGACGACGTCCGCTCCTCGCTGGAGCAGCTGGGCGTGCTCGGGATGACGGTGAGCGAGGTCCAGGGCTACGGCAGGCAGAAGGGCCACACCGAGGTCTACCGCGGCGCCGAGTACTCGGTGGATTTCGTGGCCAAGCTGAAGATCGAGGTCGTGGTGGACGACGCCGTCGTCGAGAAGGTCCTCGACGCGGTCACCACCGCCGCGCACACCGGCAAGATCGGCGACGGGAAGGTCTGGGTGACACCAGTGGAGACGGTCATCCGGGTCCGCACCGGCGAACGCGGCACGGACGCGCTGTAGCCGATGACCGACGGGGGAGAACTCGCCCGGGCCACCGCACTGCTGCTCGAAGGACGGCACGGAGCTCCCGCACTGCGGGCCTCCCTGGTCGATCTGTACGAGTTCTGGCTCGGGAAAGGAGCGACGGCGGCCGGCGTCGACACCGCGGACCCAGGTGTCGCGCTGGTCGCCGTAGGGGGGTTGGGACGGCGCGAGCTGGTGCCGTGCTCCGATCTCGATTTGCTGTTGCTGCACAACGGGAACGGGAACATCGGGGAGATCGCCGACGCGCTGTGGTACCCGCTGTGGGATGCGCGGGTCGGCCTCGACCATTCGGTCCGCACCCCGGGCGAGGCGCTGAAAGTCGCGGCGGAGGACCTGCGTACCGCGCTGGGTCTCCTCGACGCCCGGCACCTGGCCGGCGACCCGGATCTCACCGAACGGGTCGCGTCCGCCGCTCGCGACCAGTGGCGGCGCACCGCCCGCAAATGCTTGCCGGAGCTGGCGGAATCCGTCCACACCCGGTGGCGGCGCAGCGGCGAGATCGCCCAATCCGCCGAGCCGGACCTCAAACACGGCCGCGGCGGCCTGCGCGACTTCGGCGTCCTGGAAGCCCTCGCGGCCGCGCAGCTCACCGCACGACCGGGCGAAGAGCTGCTGGCAGCCAAACAGCTCCTGCTGGACGTCCGTACCGAACTGCGCCGCGAATCGCGTCGGGAGCGAGACATCCTCGGTGCCGCCGACGCCGACGTCGTAGCGCACGAGCTTGAGCTGGGCGACCGATTCGCCTTGGCACGCAAGCTTTCCGGCGCGGGCCGAACCATCGCGTACGCGGTCGATGTCGCTCTTCGGTCCACTGTGGAGCAACCCCGCCCGCGCTTCGGTCGACGCCCAGTACGACGTCCGTTGGCCGAGGGCGTCGTGCTGCACGGCGACGAGGTCGCGCTCGCCCGGGACGCGCTCCCCGCCCGGGACCCAGCGCTCCTGCTCCGCGCCGCAGCAGCCTCCGCGCGTACCCGGAAGCCCATCTCGCCGGGCACGTTGCGCACGCTCGCCGAGTCCGCACCCGAACTGCGCGAACCGTGGCCGGACGACGCTCGCAACGCGCTCGTCGAGCTGCTGGGCGCGGGGGAGGGGCTGGTCGACGCGGTCGAAGCACTCGACCGCACCGGCCTGTGGGCGCGGCTGTTCCCGGAATGGGGCGCCGTGCGCGACCTGCCGCCACGGTCGCCAGTGCACCAGTGGACCGTCGACCGGCACCTCGTCCAGGCGTGCGTCGAAGCCGCGAAGCTGTCGACCACCGTGTCGCGGCCGGACCTGCTGCTGATCGGCGCGCTGCTGCACGACATCGGCAAGGGCCGCGAGGCCGACCACTCCGAGCTGGG
This sequence comes from Amycolatopsis orientalis DSM 43388, assembly GCF_000411975.1. Taxonomy (GTDB): domain Bacteria; phylum Actinomycetota; class Actinomycetes; order Mycobacteriales; family Pseudonocardiaceae; genus Amycolatopsis; species Amycolatopsis orientalis_D. The sequence continues at coordinate 7,310 of NZ_ASXG01000063.1, read as the reverse complement.
CGCGAAGATCTCCGCCTCGGTAGCGCAGCGGCTGGGCCTGCCGACGGCGGACGTGGCGACGGTCTCCGCGATGGTCCGCCACCACCTGCTGCTCCCGCACACCGCGACCCGGCGCGACATCGGCGACCCCGCGACCCTCTCGCGCGTGGTGAAAACCCTGGACGGCGACATCGTCCTGCTGGAACTGCTGCACGCCCTCACCCGGGCGGACTCGCTGGCCACCGGCCCCGGCGTCTGGACCGACTGGAAGGACCGGCTGCTCGCCGAACTGGTCAGCGGGTGCGAGGAAGTGATGCACGGCAAGGGTTTCACCCCGCCCGAGCCGCTCGACGACGACCAGCGGGAGCTCGTCGCCGAGGCCGCCCGGACCGGGGTCGGCCAAATCCGGATTTCCGCGCACGGCAAGGTGGTCACCGCGCTGCTGGCCGTGCCCGCGGACCGGGAACTGCTCGCCCCGGCGGCCGGAGTGCTGGCGCTGAACTCCCTGGAGGTCCACTCGGCGGTCCTGCGCGAGCACTCGGGCAGGGGCCGGGCCGGCGTGTTCACCGCGTCGCCGAAGTTCGGCTCCCTGCCGGACCCCGCGCTGCTGCGGGAGCAATTCGCCCGCGCGGTCGCCGGGACGATGCCGCTCACCCAGCGCTTGGCGGCGAAGGAACGCGACTACGCCACGTCGTCGCCGGTCGTGGTCAAACCGGTGGTGCGCTGGTTCGACGACGAAACGAGCGGCCCCGACGCCGTCGTGCTCGAATTGCGCGCCGCCGACCAGATCGGCCTGCTGTTCCGCGTGGCGAGCGCCCTGCGCCGGGCCGAGGCCGACGTCCACTGGGCGAAAGCCGCGACCCTCGGCGGCGCCGTGGTCGACTCTTTCGCCCTCTCGCCGCGTTCCGGCCACGTCACCCCGTCGTGGCGGGCTGGCATCACCGACGCCGTGCTGGCCGCGGTCTCCTGACGGTCCGTGAAGGACTCCTTGCGGGAATCAGATTCCCGCAAGGAGTCCTTCACGGACAGCTGGCCAGGCAGATCCGGCTGGATTGCGCCATCCGGGCTCACCCGTCCGGGGTGTCGGAAGCGACAAAACCGGTTCCGATGGCAGGATGGACGGTCCGACCAGGGGGCGAGGTGAACGCGGTGCGAGGTCACGAGAACCTGCCCGAGCTTTCGCTGCCGCCGACAGTCGTGGCCGGGCACCTGCGCACGTGCGCCGAGGAGCTCTCCGCCCTGCTCCGCGGCGACGGCTCGGCCGCCACCCTCAGCGAACTGTCCGAGGTGGTCACCCAGCTGGTCGCCGGCCAGCACGCGCTTTCCCACGCGCTGGCCGGCCTCGCCGGCCGCATGGACGTCCGCAACCCCGCGCTCGCCACCGTCTCGCCGTCCGAGGTCGAGGTGCTCACCGAAGTCCTGCAGGCGGCCGCCTGCGCGGTGAGCTGCTCGGCCGAGGAACTCTCCGACGCCGAACCGCTGTTCGAGCACACGAGCGATTCGGCGGGGCCCGACACCCGCGTTTGAGTAGTTCTACTCAGTCCCGATTGAGGGACTTCACGCTGCCGCGCGCCGGTGCCCGGACGGCAGACTTCTGGCCAACGCCGGGTGGTCGAGGGGGAACCGCTCCGCGTGCCCGCGGCGGAAGGCCTCCTGGGGAGGTGAGCTCTTCCGCCACGGTTCCGGGGACGGCCGTGGGGAGCGGCCGCCCCGGAACCCCGGGACTCAGGAGTCCGCGATCCGGGTCAGCAGCCCGGCGGCGAGCCGGAGCAGCTCCTGCTCGGTGGGGCTGAGCGTCCGTTCGAGAGCCGCGGCCAGCCAGGTCTCCCGCGCGACCGAGTACTCGCGCAGCTCCCGCAGCCCGGCCGGGGTGAGGTCGATCAGCGACCGCCGTCCGTCCGATGGATCCGGAGTGCGCGTGATCCATTCGCGTTCGGCCAGCGTGGCCAGGATCCGCGTGAGCGACTGCGGATGGATCCGTTCGGCTTCGGCCAGCTCGCTCGGCGTGTGCGTGCCGCCCCGGTACAGCCGCGACAGCACCGCCAGCACGGCCGGTCCCGGAGCGGGCGAACCCGCCTCGAAGCGCATCCGCCAGTTCAGCCGTCCGACGCCCTCGCGCACCGTCCGGGCCAGCGCCGCCAGCTCGTCGGCCCGGTGCGCGTCGGGTTCGGTCTCCATACCGCCACATTAGGCGGTTTCTCCCCGCACCAACGCGGCGTACCGCCCGTCCAGCGCGAGCAGTTCTTCGTGCGTCCCGCGCTCGACGATCCGGCCGGCGTCCAGCACCGCGATCTGGTCCGCGTGCTCCACAGTGGACAGCCGGTGCGCGATCGCGATCGTCGTGCGGCCCGCGGCGAGCCGGTCCAGTTCCGCCTGCACCGCCCGTTCCGTGCGGTTGTCCAGCGAACTCGTCGCCTCGTCCAGGATCAGCATCGGCGGATTGCGCAGCAGGATCCGCGCGATCGCCATCCGCTGCTTCTCCCCGCCGGAAAACCGGTAGCCGCGTTCCCCCACCACCGTGTCGTAGCCCTCGGGCAGCGCGGCCAGCGTGTCGTGGATGTGCGCGGCCTTCGCGGCGTTCTCCAGCTCTGCGTCGGTGGCGTCCGGCTTCGCGAAGCGGAGGTTCTCCCGCACCGACGCGTGGAACAGATAGGTCTCCTGCGACACCAGCCCGACCCCGGCGGCCAGCGACGCGAGCGTGACGTCCCGGACATCCGTCCCGTCCACGCACACCTTCCCCTCGGTCACCTCGTACAACCGGGCGACCAGGTAGGCGAGCGTCGTCTTCCCCGAACCCGTCGAACCGACCAGCGCGGTCGTGGTCCCGGCGGGCACGTCGAGATCGATGTCGCGCAACGTCCACGGGCCTTCGTCGTCGTAGCGGAACGACACCCCGCGCATCGAAACCGCGCCGCCGCTGGGCCGCAGCGTCCGCGCGCCCGGCCGGTCGTCGATCTCCACCGGCAGGTCGAGCACCTCGAAGATCCGTCCGAACAACGCCTTCGCCGACGCGACGTTCTGGCCCACCGTCTGCATCGCCGTCGCCGGCGTGAGCAGCCGGTTCAACATGCTGGTGAACGCGACGACGGTGCCCAACGAGATCGGCGCCGCACCACCGGCGAGCTCCAGCCCGGCCGCCCAGTAGACCAGCGCCGGGATGATCGTCAGGCTCATCGTCCGCGCCGCCCGCTGCCACCGTCCGGCCAGCGCGGCCCTGCGCTCCAGTGCCGCGACCTCGCGCGATTCCTCGGCGAACCGGTCGCGCATCAGCTTCGCGTTGCCCATCGTCTTGGCCAGCAGCACGCCGGTGACCGACAGCGATTCCTCGACGATCGTGGTCAGCCGCGCCATCCGGCGCGTCCGGCCGCGGGCGAGCTTGCGCTGCTTGCCGCCGAGCCGCAGCGTGAACAGCAGGAACAACGGCACAACGACCAGCGACAACAGCGCCAGCTGCCAGTCCATGACCAGGATCGCCGCCGCGATCGCCAGCGCCGTCGTGCCGTTCTGCACGATCGACGCGGCGGTCCCGGTCACGACGTTGTCCACGCCGCCGATGTCGTTGAACACCCGCGACAGCACCTCGCCGGTCTTGGTCCGGGTGTAGAAGCCGAGCGACATCCGCTGCAGATGGCTGTACACCGCCACCCGCAGCTCGTTCATCACCCGCTGGCCGATGGTGTTGGACAGTCCGGTGGTCCGCACGCTCAGCGCGCCGGACCCGAGCGCGGCGGCGATCATCCCGATGGCCAGCAGGCTCACCAGCAGGGCGTCGCGGTGCGGCAGCGCGTCGTCCAGCATCTCGCGCAGCAGGAACGGAGAGGTGACGCCCAGCCCGGCCTGCAGGACCAGCAGCGCGCACAGCCCGGCCAGCGCCCGCCGGTGCGGCCGGAACAGGCCCGCGATGCGGCGGAACGGGACCTGTTCGTCCTCCTCCGCTGCCGGTTCGGCGAGCGTCGCGCGGCGGGCAGTCGCTGATGTCATACGCCTATGTTTACTTAATCGGCGAGGCTGGTCGAACGGTTTTCGCGCGGTTGAGCTGTTATCGCTGCGTCAATTAGTACCTGACTGCGTAGTACCCTTCCCGTACCCGTGAAGGCGGGACGGCCGGAGCGGCTACCCTCGGAAGATGCCGGGGGTGCCGAGCACCGCCCGGCACGCGAACTTTCGACCCAGCTGGAGCGTGCACCCCCGTGTTCGACACCCTCTCCGATCGGCTCACCTCGGCCCTGCAGTCGCTCTCGCGCAAGGGCCGGCTGTCCGACGCCGACATCGACGCCACCGCGCGCGAGATCCGCATCGCGCTGCTGGAGGCGGACGTCGCGCTCCCGGTGGTCAAGGCGTTCATCGCGAAGATCAAGGACCGGGCCAAGGGCGCCGAGGTGTCCCAGGCGCTGAACCCGGCCCAGCAGGTCGTGAAGATCGTCAACGAGGAGCTGATCGGCATCCTCGGCGGCGAGACGCGGCGGCTGCGCCTGGCGAAGAACCCGCCGTCGGTGATCATGCTCGCCGGCCTCCAGGGCGCGGGCAAGACGACGCTCGCCGGGAAGCTGGCGATGTGGCTGAAGAAGCAGGGCCACGCGCCGATGCTGGTCGCCTGCGACCTCCAGCGGCCGAACGCGGTCAACCAGCTGCAGATCGTCGGCGAGCGCGCGGGCGTCCCCACGTTCGCGCCGGAGCCGGGCAACGGCGTCGGCGACCCGGTCGACGTCGCCCGCCGCGCGATCGAGGAGGCCAAGCACGCGCAGCACGACATCGTCGTGGTCGACACCGCAGGCCGGCTGGGTGTCGACGAAGAGCTGATGAAGCAGGCGGCGGACATCCGCGAGGCCGTGCAGCCGGACGAGGTCCTGTTCGTGGTCGACGCCATGATCGGTCAGGACGCGGTCACCACGGCCGAGGCGTTCCGCGACGGCGTCGGCTTCACCGGCGTGGTGCTCACGAAGCTCGACGGCGACGCGCGCGGTGGCGCCGCGCTGTCCGTCCGCGAGGTCACCGGCCAGCCCATCCTCTTCGCGTCCAACGGCGAGAAGCTCGAGGACTTCGACACGTTCCACCCGGACCGGATGGCCTCGCGCATCCTGGGCATGGGCGATGTGCTGACCCTGATCGAGCAGGCCGAACAGCACTTCGACCAGGAGCAGGCCGAACAGGCCGCGCAGAAGCTCACCAGCGGGCAGCTCACGCTGGAGGACTTCCTCGAGCAGATGCTCGCCGTGCGCAAGATGGGCCCGATCGGCAACCTGCTCGGCATGCTGCCCGGCGCGGGCCAGATGAAAGACCAGCTCGCCGCCGTCGACGACAAGCAGCTCGACCGGCTGCAGGCGATCATCCGCGGCATGACGCCCGCCGAGCGCGCCGACCCGAAGATCATCAACGGCTCGCGCCGGCTGCGCATCGCGAACGGCTCCGGCGTGACCGTCCGCGAGGTCAACGACCTGGTCAACCGCTTCTTCGAGGCGCGCAAGATGATGGCGCAGATGGCCGGCCGGTTCGGCTTCGGCGGAGGCGGCGGGAGCAAGAACCGCAAGGGCAAGAAGGGGAAGAAGGGCAAGGGGCGCGGCCCCACGCAGCCGAAGATGCGCGGCGGGATGCCCGGCGGCATGCCGATGCTTCCCCCCGGCGGCATGGGCGGCGGAATGCCGGACCTGTCCCAGCTCGGCGGCATGAACGACGTGCCCGGCTTCGACCCGTCCAAGTTCAAGCTGCCGAAGGACCCGAAGAACAATTGAGCGCGCTGCACCTTTCCGGCACCGTCCTGCCCGACGGCGAACCGCGTGACCTCTGGATCCAGGACGGACAGCTGTCGTTCGAGCCGGTTCCCGGCGCGGAAACGCTGTCCACCGGCGGATTCGTGGTCCCCGGGCTCGTCGACGCGCACTGCCACCCGGGCCTCGGCCCGACCGGCGGGTTGTCGGTGCGGGAGGCGGCGGAGCAGGCCGCGACCGACCGCGACGCGGGCACGCTGCTGATCCGCGACTGCGGCCTGCCGCTCGACGTCCGCCCGCTGCAATCGCGCGCCGACCTGCCCACGATCATCCGGTGCGGACGGCACCTGGCGCTGCCGAAGCGCTACATCCCCGGCTTCGCGATCGAGCTGGACGAGCCGGCGCTGCTGCCCGAAGCGGTCGCCGAGCAGGCCCGCGACGGCGACGGCTGGGTCAAGCTCGTCGGCGACTGGATCGACCGCGGCCAGGGCGACCTCGCCCCGTTGTGGCCGGACGATGTGCTGGCGGAAGCCATCCGCGTCGCCCACGACCTCGGCGCACGCGTCACGGCGCACGTGTTCGGCGAAGCGGCGTTGCCGGGCTTGATCGGCGCGGGCATCGACTGTCTCGAACACGGCACCGCGCTGTCGCCGGATCAGCTCGCCGAACTCGCGCGCCGCGACGTCGCGTTGGTGCCCACGCTCATCAACATCGAGAACTTCCCGGGCATCGCGGACAAGGCGGGCAAGTACCCGACGTACGCGGCTCACATGCGCGCCCTGCACGCCGGTGTGGCCGATATGGTGTCCTCGGCGGTCGAAGCGGGCGTACGCGTCTTCGCGGGCACGGACGCGGGCGGCATGGTCGCGCACGGCCGTATCGCCGACGAGGTCGAAGCGCTCCACCGCGCGGGGATGTCGCGTACGCAGGCTCTCGCGAGCGCTTCCTGGGAAGCGCGCGAATGGCTGGGCAACCCCGGCATCGAACACGGCGCCCCGGCCGACCTGATCGTTTACGCCGACGACCCGCGCGCCGACCTCGCCGCCCTGCACCACCCGACCCACATCGTCTTGGGCGGCACCGTCTTCCACTGAGCGTCCGCGCGCACGGACTCCTCAGCGGACGAGACGGAAGAACCCGCGCACCTGCTCGACCAGCGATTCCGGCTGCTCCAGTGCGGCGAAGTGGCCGCCTCGGGGCAGTTCCTCGAACCAGCGCAGGTCGGTGAACCGCAGTTCGGCCTCGCGCCGCGAGGGCCGGGTGATGTCGCGCGGGTAGACCGACAGCCCGGACGGCGCGGTGACCTGGTCCCGGAAATGGGAGAAGCTCTCCCAGTACAGGCGTGCCGACGAGGTCGCCGACGCGGTGAACCAATAGACCGAGATTTCGTCGAGGATCGCCTGCCGGGACACCGCGTCCTCCGGATGGCCGTCGTGGTCCGTCCAGGCCCAGAACTTCTCCGCGATCCAGGCGGCCTGACCCGCCGGGGAATCGGTGAGGGCGTAGCCGAGGGTCTGCGGACGGGTCGCCTGGATCGCCGAATACCCCCGGCCGGTGCGCTGCATTTCCTTCTCGGCTTCGAGGTTCGCCAGCTCGGCGGGCGTCGGGTCGTCGAACGCGCCCGCC
>NZ_ASXG01000062.1 GCF_000411975.1 Amycolatopsis orientalis DSM 43388 | reverse complement strand
GTGGGGCACCCCGAAGCTTGATTGTGCTGACGGTCTTGGGGTGCTTGTCAAGGCGGGAAAGATGCCTTGACAAGCACCCCAAGACCGCAGGGAGGCTCCGTATCGGGGTGCAGGGTCAGGGCTGGGTGCCTTGATGAGTTGGGTGCGTCGGTGCGGTTTTTGGTCCGTGAAGGGCTCCTTGAGGGAATTAGATTCCCTCAAGGAGCCCTTCACGGACCGTCAGAGCTTGACGGGGTAGACCGGTTCCGGGATTTCCGGCTTGATGCGGTGTTCCACGAAGATGCCGTGCCACAGCATGAAGACCAGCAGGGCCCAGAGCTGGCGGCTGCGGTCGAACTGGCCTTCCTTGTGTTCATCCAGCAGGGCCAGCACGGCGTTCTTGTCCAGCAGTTCGTCGGTCTTCGAGTCGTTGATGATGCCGCGGGCCCAGTCGTACATCTCGTTGCGCAGCCACAGGCGGATCGGGACCGGGAAGCCCAGTTTCTTCCGGTTCAGCACGTGGCCGGGGATGATCTTCGCCAAAGCTTGGCGCAGGGCGTACTTCGTGGTGCCGTGGGCGAGCTTCTGGTCCAGCGGGATCGAGGCGGCGACCTTGAACACCTCGGCGTCGAGGAACGGCACGCGCAGTTCCAGCGAGTTCGCCATGGTGACCTTGTCCGCCTTGACCAGGATGTCGCCGCGCAGCCAGGTGTAGAGGTCCACGTGCTGCATGCGGGCCACCGGGTCCCAGCCGCGGGACACGTCGTACCAAGGGGCGGTCACGTCCTTGAAACCGACGCCTTCCTGGTAGGTCCGCAGCACGGCGCGCAGCTGCTCGTCGCGGAAGTTGCGGGCGTTGCCGTAGTAGCGGTCTTCCAGCGGGAGCGCGCCGCGGCGCAGCAGGTCCTTGCCTCGGGTGCCCTCCGGGATCTTCGTGGACACCTTGCCCAGCAGTTTGCGCACGCTGCCGGGGATCTTCTCGAACGGCGCCAGCGAAATCGGCTCGCCGTAGATCGTGTAGCCGCCGAACAGCTCGTCCGCGCCTTCGCCGGACAGCACCGCCTTCACGTGCTTGCGGGCCTCGCGCGCGATGAACCACAGCGGGACCAGCGCCGGGTCGGCGACCGGGTCGTCCAGGTACCAGACGATGAGCGGCAGGGCCTCCATCATCTCGTCCGCCGACACCGTGCGGACCACGTGCTTCACGCCGATCGCCGCGGCCGATTCGGCGGCTACGTCCACCTCGGAGTAGCCCTCGCGTTCGAACCCGGTGGTGAACGCGATGAGGTTCGGGTTGTGCTCCTTCGCGAGCGTCGCGGTCGCGGTGGAGTCGATGCCGCCGGACAGGAACGCGCCGACCGTGACGTCCGGGTCCGAAATCATGTGCTTGCCGACCGAGTCGCGCATCACGTCGGCGATGCGCTCGTACAGCGCCTCGGCCTCGGCGGGACCGTTCACCGGCTTCGCGGCGAACTTCGGGTGGAAGTAGCGGGTGAACTCCGGCTTCCCGCCCGGCGAGAGCCGGAACGAGGTGCCCGACTCGACCCGGCGGATCGCGGTGTGCAGCGACTCCGGCTCCGGCACGTACTGCAGGACCAGGTAGTGCTGCAGGGCCGTGCGGTCCAGCTCCTGCGCGACGCCGAGCGTGTCCGACAGCTCCAGCAGGCTCTTCTTCTCGCTGGAGAACGCGGTGCCCTTCGGGCCGGAGCTGTAGTAGAGCGGCTTGATGCCGAACGGGTCGCGCGCGCCGAAAACGACCTTTTCGGCCGAATCCCAGATCAGGAACGCGAACATGCCGCGCAGCTTTTCGACCGCTTTGTCCCCGAGATAGTGATACGCCGCGACGATCGCTTCGCCGTCACCTTCAGTGGCGAATTTCGCACCGAATTTTTCCGCCAGCTCGTCGCGCAGCTCGCGGTAGTTGTAGATCTCGCCGTTGAAGTTCAGCGTGTACCGGCCCGGAGCCTCCGGCGGACCCCACACCAGGGGCTGGTGCGCGTGGTCGACGTCGATGAAGGCGAGCCGGTTGAAGCCGTACACGACCTCGGCATCGGCCCAGGTGTCCTGCTCGTCAGGGCCGCGGTGGCGCTGGCAGCGCATCGCCGCGCCGACGCTGCCGCGGGCCTCCGCGGCGTCGTTTTCGGTCGCGCAGATCAGTCCAAGCAGGCCGCACACGTGTACTCACACACCTCAGGGTCGGGCCGGTCCGGGGAAGGGCCCAGTATGCCGGTGCCGGGCCCGCCGCGCGGGAAGCGGGTGACGCGTGGCGCAACTGGTCACCCCTTGGTCAGCGGGAGCGGCCAACTCGGCTAGGCTCCGCCTGTCACGAAGATCGGTCGAAGAAGGCTCGGTGTGAGAGGGCCTGTTGGGTGAAAGGGCAGGGCGCAGTGGGAAAACCAGAGCGCACCCCGGTGGGTAAGCGGGTCGGGCGGGTCGCCGCGCTGGCCGTGCTGGTGGCGCTGACCGCGACGGGCTGCTCGGGAGACGAGATCCTCCGTTTCGGATGGCCCGTGGGCGTCACGCCGCAGGCCGACCAGATGCGCACCCTCTGGACGTGGACGGTCATCGCCGCGCTCGTCGTCGGCGCGATCGTGTGGGCCCTCATCTTCTGGACCGCGATCTTCCACCGCAAGAAGAAGGGCGCGACCGCCGAAGGCCCGGACGACCTGCCCCGGCAGTTCCAGTACAACATCCCGCTGGAGATCTTCACGGTCGTCCTGCCGACGATCATGGTCTGCGTGCTGTTCTTCTTCACCGCGACGACCGAGAGCAAGGTCCTCGACAAGAAGCCGAACCCGGACGTCGTCGTCGACGTGATCGCCTTCCAGTGGAACTGGGAGTTCAAGTACGAGGGCGACAACGCCAAGCGCCCCGACGGCACCCAGGTGAGCACCGTCGGCTCCTCCGGCGAGATCCCGCTGCTCGTGCTGCCGACGAACAAGACGATCGAGTACCGGCTCCGCTCGACGGACGTCATCCACTCGTTCTGGGTCCCGGAGTTCAACTTCAAGCGCGACGTGATGCCGGACCCGGAGAAGAACAACCAGGACAGCTCGTTCCAGAACTCGATCGACCGCGAGGGCTCGTTCGTCGGACGCTGCGCCGAGCTGTGCGGGACGTACCATTCGGTGATGAACTTCGAGGTGCGGGCCTTGTCTCCGGACAAGTACGACCAGTACCTCAAGCTGCGCACGGAGACGAACCCGAAGACCGGCAAGCCGAACACCGCGTCCGAGGCGCTGGCTTCGATGAACTGCGGCGAGCTGTGCAGCCCGTACGCGGTGACCACGAAGCCGTTCAACACCGACCGCACCGCGCGCACCGCGTCCAACTGACGGCGATCCAGAGGAGTAGGGGACCAATCCCATGAAGGTCGAAGCCCGGATTTTCTACATGGTGGCGGGGTTTGCCGTCCTCATGACCGCCGTCTACTGGGTCATGACCGCGCTCTTCACGACCGACCAGAAGGCCGAGCCGGTCGGCATCGTCGCGCTGTTCCTGACCGGCGGCCTGGCGTTCCTCGCCGGCAGCTACATGCAGTTCGTGTCGCGCCGGATCGAGGAGCGTCCGGAGGACCGCGAGGACGCCGAGATCAGCGACGGCGCCGGCGAGCTGGGCTTCTTCAGCCCGGGCAGCTATTGGCCGATCGCGCTGGCCGCGGCGGCCGGGCTGGCCGGCCTCTCGCTCGCGTTCTTCCACATCTGGCTGCTCGTGATGGCGATCGTGGCCCTGCTCATCGCGGTGGGCGGCCTGGTGTTCGAATACCACACCGGTCCCGAGCACGACTGAGCTTTTCCGCTTCACCGAGACGCCCGGCTGGGAATCCCCGGCTGGGCGTTTCGCATTTCTGCTTTGGTGCGCTGCGGGGCCAGCGCGGCGGCGAGCACGGCCAGCATCCCCAGGCCTTCCGCCCAGGTGAGCCGGTGGCCGAACGCGAGCATGTCCACCACGACCGCGACCACCGGGTACAGGTAGGACAGCAGCGCCACGGTCGTGGTCGGCAGCTTGCCGATGCTGGCGTACATCAGCACGTACATCACCGCCGTGTGCACCGTGCCCAGAAGCAGGAGCCACCACAGCCCGGGAGCGGAACTCGGCAGCGGCGTGAACATCAGCGCGGGAGCGAGGACTATCGCGCCGACCGTCAGCTGCACCGCCGCCAGCAAATGCGGCCGGATGTGCTTGAGCTGCTTCGCGATGAACGACGCACCGGCGTAGAGCAACGCCGCACCGAGCGCGAGCGCGATCCCGGCTAACCGCACGGGCTGTCCGTCATCTCCTTGTGCGGAAAGGGAAATCACCACCACTCCGGCGAATGCCACGCCGGCTCGGGCGAGGTGCGAGCGGCTGACTTTCTCGCCGAGGAACACCGCCGCCATTCCGACCAGAATCAGCGGTTGGGTGTGGTAAACGACGGTGCTGACGCCGATGGACGACAGCGAGTAGGACGCGAACAGCAGCACCCAGTTGCCCACCAGCAGCAGGCCGCCGGCAACCGCGAACAGCAGGTCGCGGCGGGTCGGCCGCCAATCGCGGAACCAGCCTCGGGCGAGCGACCACCCGACCAGCAGGAGACCGCCGACGAGGCAGCGGGCGAACGCGACCGCCGGGGCGCCCGCGCCGCTTTCGAGCACGACCGCGCCGATCGTTCCGGACAACGCCATCGCCGCGGACCACTGCAGGACCGGGCGGGATTCGGGGTTCTTCATGCGGCCAAGACTCGCCTTCGCGGCGACGCTCAACCAGTGTCAGAGGTGACAATGACCGCAAAACTTGTGACATGCTCGGCAGCATGGATGTGCGACGCGTCGCAGTGCTGCTCGCGGACCGGGTTTCGCCGTTCGAGCTGGGGGTCGCGTGCGAGGTGTTCGGCACGGACCGCAGCGCGGACGGCATGCCCGGCTGGGACTTCGGCGTGTGCTCGCCGGGCGGGGCGGACGTGGCCAGCTGGTCCGGATTCGGCCTGTCCGGACTGCGCGACCTCGACTTCGCGGCGTCCGCGGATTTGGTGATTGTGCCCACCCAAGCGCCGCGGACCGCGCCGCCGCCGGAGCCGTTGCTCGACGCGTTGCGCGCCGCCCGGGAACGCGGGGCGTGGGTGGCCGGGTTCTGCGCGGGGGTGTTTTCCCTTGGCTACGCAGGACTTCTGGACGGCCGCCGCTGCACCGTGCACTGGATCTACGAACCGGAATTCCGTGGGTTGTTTCCCTCGGCGGAAGTGGATCCGCAAGCGCTTTACGCGGACGACGACGGCGTCTTCACCAGCGCCGGGACGGTCGCCGCGGTGGATCTGTGCCTGCACCTGGTGCGGCGCGTGCGTGGCGTTGCCGCAGCGACGGCGTTGGCCCGGCGGATGGTGGCGGCACCCCATCGCGCTGGCGGTCAGGCGCAGTTCGTGCAGGCTCCGGTGCCCGCGACGGCCGCGCCGGACGACGCCGTGGTGGCTGAAGCGCTCGAATGGGTGGAACGACGGTTGGACCAGCCGTTCACGGTCGCGGAGCTGGCTCGCCGCAGCGGACTGGGGGAGCGGACGTTCCTGCGCCGGTTTTCCGCCGCCACCGGGACGACTCCGCACCGCTGGCTGACCGAACGCCGCCTCGACCGGGCGCAGGCGCTGCTGGAGGAAGGTCGGTTGTCCGTGGAGGACATCGCGGTGGCCTGCGGATACGCGTCGGCGGCGGCCTTGCGGCACCAGTTCTCGCGGCTGCGCTCGACTACGCCGAGCGCTTACCGGACCGCTTTTCGCTCGTGATCCTTGACTCGGTCCGGACGGAAGGCCGTGAAGGGCTCCTTGCGGGAATCAGATTCCGGCAAGGAGCCCTTCACGGACAGCCGCAGCGGCGCATTCCCGGCGTGGGGAAGTACCCGACAGTGCGAAGGCCTCAGCGCTCCGCCGAGGAGAACGCGATCCACCGGTCCAGCAGCGCCGCTGCCGCGCCGCTGTCGATGGCCTGGCGGGCTCGCTCCACCCCGGCCGCCAAGTCGTCCTCGAGCGAATCCGAGAAGCCGGTGAAGGCGGCCAGCGCGGCGGCGGCGTTCAGCACCACCGCGTCGCGCACCGGGCCGGTCTTGCCGCCGACCAGTTCCCGGACGACCTGCGCGTTCGCCTTCGCGTCGCCGCCGCGCAGGTCTTCGGCCGTGGCGCGCGGGATGTCGAGCGAGCGCGGGTCGAAGGTGCGTTCGGTCACCGTGCCGCCGGAGACCACCAGCACCGAGGTCGTGGTGGTGGTGGTGATCTCGTCCAGTCCGTCGTCGCCGCGGGCCACCAGCACCGACATCCCGCGCTGAGCGAAAATCTCCGCCAGGGCATGGGTTTTGTCGGCGTAGGCGCACCCGATCAGCGCGCTCCGCGGCTGCGCCGGGTTGGTGAGCGGGCCGAGCAGGTTGAACGTGGTCGGCACGCCCAGTTCGCGCCGCGGCGGGCCGGTGTGCCGGAACGCCGGGTGGAACGCGGGGGCGAAGCAGAACCCGATGCCGATCTCCTCGAGCGACGCGAGCACCGCTTCCGGCGGCAGGTCGATCTTCACGCCGAGGGTCTCCAGCACGTCGGCCGCGCCGGACTTCGACGACGCGCTCCGGTTGCCGTGCTTGGCCACCGGCGCGCCCGCCGCCGCCGTGACGATCGTCGCCATCGTGGAGATGTTCACCGAATTCGACCGGTCGCCTCCGGTCCCGACGATGTCCACCGCGGGACGGCTCAGCGTGATCCGCCGGGCGTGCGCCAGCATCGCGTCGGCCATGCCGGAGATCTCCGCGGGCGTCTCGCCCTTGGCGCGCAGCGCGACCGCGAAGCCGCCGATCTGCGCCTGCCCGGCGCTGCCGGACATGATCTGGTCCATCGCCCACGCCGTGTCCTCGGCGGACAGGTCCTCGCCCGCGATGAGCCGGGTGAGCAGCGCCGGCCAGGTGTGCGGGGTGGCGCCCACCGGGCTCAGCCGCCGTTGACGGCGGGGACCCGCCCGGCGCGCAGCACGCCGGCGACGGTTTCCGCCGCGGTCAGCGGGTCGAGGGGGTGCACCAGCACGGCGTCGGCCAGCGCCCAGGTGGCGAGCCATCGGTCGTCGCGGCGGCGGACGGCCACCACGATCGGCGGGCAGTCGTCGATCTCGTGCTTGAGCTGGCGGGTGAGGCCGATGCCGCCGGTCGGCTGCGCCTCGCCGTCGAGGATCGCGAGGTCGACCGAGCCCGCGTCCATCTCGGCGAGCACGTCGGCGATGCCGGCCGCCTCGACCCACTCGACGCGGCCGAGGTCGGCCGCCGGGCGCCTGCCGACGGCGTTCATGATCGCCTCGCGGACCTCGGCCTTGTGGCTGAACACCAGGATCCGCTGGGACTGCTCGCTCATTGAGCACGCCTCCGTCTCGTCACGGGTGGAACAGCCGCGATCGTATCCGCCGAGACGCATCTCACGCGGACGCGGTGGGCGAGTCACCCGGTTGCCGCGCCTCCCAGCCCGGAGCGTCGCCGCCGAGCCGCTGCGCCAGCCCGGCCATCCGGGACCGTTCCTGGGCGCAGTGCAGCGCGTCCAGCACCTGCACCCGCCGCGCGTGCGCCAGCACCCGGTCGCCGTCGCGGCGCTGTTCGCGCAGGTCGTAGCCGTCCTGCGCGAGAATCGCCGCCGCCTCTTCGATCCGGTCCGCCGGAAGGAGGAGGTGATGGACGAGCACCGCGGGCGCTTCGCTTGCCCAGCCGGGTGAACCGGCGAGCACCGCCGAGTCCGCGACGGCCGGCTCGAACGCCGAGACGACGGTCCGCAGGCCGGGCGCGTCCGGGTCGAGAACCGCTTTTTCCGGCCTTCTCACCAGGTCACGGAGCTTCTCCAGCCAACTCACGAGTAACTCCTTCCGCCGCTGGCCCGCTCCTCGCGCGCGGGTGTGACGCGAAGCTCCCACGACCCGCCGCGGACCCGGCGGGCGGGGTGCCGTCGCGAGAGGACATAATGCGATTCGTGACAACGGCAGCTCCCACCATCAGCCAGCGGGTCCACTCGCTGAACCGGCCGAACATGGTCAGTGTCGGCACCGTCGTGTGGCTGTCCAGCGAACTGATGTTCTTCGCCGGACTGTTCGCCATGTTCTTCACCGTCAAGGCGCAGAACCCGGCCGGGGCGTCCTGGCCGCCGCCGTTGCACGGCGAGGAGTTCCACCTCAACGTCGGCTACGCGATCCCGTTCACGGTGATCCTCGTGCTGTCGTCGCTGACCTGCCAGTTCGGCGTGTTCGCCGCGGAGCGGGGCGACGTCTACGGGCTGCGGCGCTGGTACATCGTGACGCTGATCATGGGCGCGATCTTCGTGTTCGGGCAGGCGAACGAGTACCACAACCTCGTCGAGGAAGGGCTCACGATCCCGTCCGGCCCGTTCGGCACGGTGTTCTACCTCGCGACCGGTTTCCACGGCCTGCACGTGATCGGCGGGCTCATCGCCTTCGTGTTCCTGCTGGTCCGCACGAAGCTCAGCAAGTTCACTCCGGCGCAGGCCACCTCGGCGATCGTCGTGTCGTACTACTGGCACTTCGTCGACATCGTGTGGGTAGGCCTCTTCGCGGTGATCTACATCCTCCCCTGATCTCCGCACCGCCCACCACAAAACGGCCTGAACTGACAGCAAGGGTTGCCGCAAGATGACCACCAGCACCAAATCCTCGGAGCGCCGGTTCCGCGCGCGCTCGAAGATGCGCAGGCGCCTCGCGGGCGTGCTCGCACTCGGCGTCGCCCTGGTGGGGGCCGGCGCCCTGTACGCCGTCTTCGCCCCGGAACCGCAGACCGCGCAGGCACAGGGCGACCCGGCGCTGCTGCGCCAGGGCGAGCAGGTCTACAACAACACCTGCATCGAATGCCACGGCGCGAACCTCGAGGGCGTCAAGGACCGCGGTCCGAGCCTCATCGGCATCGGCGACGCGGCCGTCTACTTCCAGACTTCCTCCGGCCGGATGCCCGCGGCGCGCCAGGAGGCGCAGGTCGCGCGGAAGCCGCCGAAGCTGACCCCGAGCGAGATCGACGCGGTCGGCGCCTACGTGCAGGCGCACGGCGGCGGCGCGCAGCGTCCGGAAGAGCGCGGCGAAGCGCTGCGCGGCAACGACCCGGCGCGCGGCGGCGAGCTGTTCCGCCTCAACTGCGCTTCGTGCCACAACTTCACCGGCCGCGGGGGCGCGCTGTCGGCGGGCAAGTACGCGCCGCCGCTCGACCCGGCCACCGAGGAGCAGATCTACGACGCGATGCTCACCGGGCCGCAGAACATGCCGAAGTTCTCCGACCGGCAGCTCAGCCCGGAGGAGAAGAAGGACATCATCGCCTACGTGAAGTCGGTGTCCGACGGCAACAACGACCCGGGCGGCAACGGTCTCGGCGGGGTCGGCCCCGCCTCCGAAGGCGTCATCGCCTTCGTCGTCGGAATCGCCGCTCTCGTCGGCATTACGCTGTGGATTGGATCGAAGGCATGAGTGCCGAAGGGCCCAAGCCGCCCTCGGAGGCGGAGCTGGCTGAGATGGACCGCGACGAGCTGCTCAAGCTCGGCGGTCAGCTCGACGGCGTCGAAATCGTCGAGTACCCGGAGCCGTGGCCGGTCAAGGACACCCGCGCGGAGCGGCGCGCCCAGCGCCACGTCGCGTTCTGGTTCGCCCTGTCCGCGCTCGCCGGCCTGGCGTTCGTGGTCGTGATGGCCTGGCCGAAGTGGTGGGAGTACAAGGACCCGAGCGACCCGAGCGGGCACTCGACCTACAGCCTCTACACCCCCGCGCTCGGCGTCACGCTCGGCCTCGCCGTGCTGTCGCTCGGCATCGGCGTGATCCTCTACACCAAGAAGTTCGTCCCGCACGAGGTCGCGGTGCAGCAGCGCAGCGACGGCCCGTCCGCGGAGGTCGACCGGGCCACCATCCTGGCCCACCTGGCCGACGCGGGGACCCGCAACGGCATCGCCCGCCGGTCGCTGATCAAGCGCACCGCCGGCGCCGGCGCGGGTGCGCTCGGCCTCGCGGTGGCGGCGCTGCCGATCGCGTCCTTCATCAAGGACCCGTGGAAGGACAGCGACAACAAGAACGGCCTCTGGCACACCGGCTGGCTGCCGAACTTCCCGGGCGAGAAGGTCTACCTGCGGCGCAACACCGGCAACCTCGAAGAGGACGTCAAGAACGGCGTCGCGCTGGTCAAGGCCGAGGACCTCGACGCGGGCGCGATGGAGACGGTCTTCCCGTACCGCGAATCGGAGAAGGGCGACGAAAAGGCCCTCGCCGAGGCGCTGATGCGGGTCGACAACCCGGTCATGCTCATCCGGCTGCGCCCGACCGACGCCGCGCGCGTCGTCAAGCGCAAGGGCCAGGAAGACTTCAACTTCGGCGACTACTACGCGTACACGAAGATCTGCAGCCACGTCGGCTGCCCGACCTCGCTGTACGAACAGCGCACGAACCGCATCCTGTGTCCGTGCCACCAGTCGCAGTTCGACGCCCTGCACTACGCGAAGCCGATTTTCGGCCCGGCGACGCGTCCGCTCGCCCAGCTTCCGATCACGGTTGACGAAGAGGGATACTTGATCGCGAAGGGCGACTTCATCGAGGCCATCGGACCGGCCTTCTGGGAGCGTAAGTCATGAGTTCACTCACCACGCCGACCAAGGGCACGAGCGCACTCCAGAAGCACCTGGGCGAGGCCGCGGACAACGCGGACCAGCGGTACAAGCTGGCCAAGGGCCTGCGGCACCAGATGAACAAGGTGTTCCCGACCCACTGGTCCTTCCTGCTGGGCGAGATCGCGCTGTACAGCTTCATCGTCATCCTGCTGTCCGGGGTGTACCTGACGCTGTTCTTCGACCCCTCCATGCAGGAGGTCACCTACCACGGCAGCTTCACGAACATGCAGGGCATGCAGATGTCCCAGGCGTTCAAGACGACGCTGGACATCTCGTTCGACGTGCGCGGCGGCCTGTTCGTGAGGCAGCTGCACCACTGGGCGGCGCTGATCTTCGTCGCGTCGATGATGGTGCACATGCTCCGGATCTTCTTCACCGGCGCGTTCCGCAAGCCGCGCGAGGCCAACTGGGTCATCGGCGGCCTGCTGCTGATCCTGGGCATGTTCGAGGGCTTCTTCGGCTACTCGCTGCCGGACGACCTGCTGTCCGGCACCGGTATCCGCGCGACCCTGTCCGGCATCGTGCTGTCGGTGCCGGTGATCGGCACCTGGATCCACTGGGCGCTGTTCGGCGGCGAGTTCCCCGGCGACCAGATCATCCCGCGCCTCTACACGCTGCACATCCTGCTGGTGCCGGGCATCATGCTGGCCCTGATCGGCGCGCACCTGGCGCTGGTCTGGTACCAGAAGCACACCCAGTTCCCGGGCGTGCGGCGCAAGGAGACCAACGTCGTCGGCGTGCGGATCATGCCGTACTTCGCCCTCAAGGGCGGCGCGTTCTTCACCCTGGTCGTCGGCGTGCTGGCGCTGATGTCCGGCCTGTTCCAGATCAACCCGGTGTGGAACTTCGGGCCGTACAACCCGTCGATGGTGTCCGCGGGGTCCCAGCCGGACTTCTACATGGCCTGGGCCGACGGCATGCTCCGGATCTGGCCTGCCTGGGAGGTCTACCTCGGGAACTACACGATCCCGGCGGTGTTCTTCCCCGGCGCGATCGGCATGCCGATCCTGTTCGCGCTGCTGCTCACGTATCCGTTCCTGGAGCGCAAGCTGTCGAAGGACACCGCGCACCACAACCTGCTCCAGCGGCCGCGCGACGCACCGGTCCGCACCGCGCTGGGCATGATGGCGCTCGGGTTCTTCGCGGTGATTGAGCTGTCCGGCTTCAACGACATCATCGCCGACCAGTTCGACATCTCGCTGAACGCGACGACGTGGGCCGGGCGCATCGGCGTGCTGATCGTGCCGCCGCTCGCGTACTACTTCACCTACCGGATCTGCCTTGGCCTGCAGCGGTCCGACCGGGAGGTGCTGGAGCACGGCGTCGAGACCGGCATCATCAAGCGGCTGCCGCACGGCGAGTTCATCGAGATCCACCAGCCGCTGGCCGGCACGGACAGCCACGGCCACGCGATCCCGCTCGAGTACCAGGGCGCGGCGGTGCCGAAGAAGATGAACAAGCTCGGCACCGCGGGCACCGCCGTTCCGGGTTCGTTCTGGACCCCGGACCCGGCGGAGGAGACGAAGGCGCTCGAACGCGCCCGCGGCAACGGCCACGGGAGCGGGCACGGGCAGCTCGAAGGCTCCGAGGAGTCGACCACCGAGGTCGGTTCCGGGCACTGAGCCCTGGTTCCGCACCCGCCGGAAGGCCCCTTCCTCATTGCGAGGGAGGGGCCTTCTTGCTGCGCTAGGTGTGATGCCAGGGAGGTTGGTCAGTCGGCTGATGGGCGGGTGGCCGCCGAGTGCGGAGTGGGCTCGGTGGTGGTTGTAGGAGTGGAGCCATTGCGGCAGGGCTGTGTTGCGCTGGTCGGTTGAGGTGTAGAAGCGCGCGTAGGCCCAGCCGTCGGCGAGGGTGCGGTGGGATCGGTCGATCTTGCCGTTGGTCTGTGGCCGGTAGGGCCAGGTCCGGTTGTGTGCGATGCCGAGCGCCGCGGTGGTGTCGCGCCCGGCGGAGTACCGGTGGCAGGCGCCGTTGTCGGAGAGGACTCGTTCGATGGCGACGCCCCGGTCGCTGAACCAGACTGCCCGCTTCAGCACGCCGATTACGGTTTCGGCCTTCTCGTCGGCGCAGATCTCCACACAGGCGACGCGGGAGTGACCGTCGATGCGGTGTGCAGGAATGCGGTGCCCGGCTTCGGGCTGCCCTTGTCGGTGCGACCGGTGCGAGGCACCGACGGGGCCCTGTTCTTCTTGCCCCGTTGCGGACCGACACAGCGCCAGCCGCCGCCGTCGGGGATGTTGCCGAACTTGGTGACGTCCACGTGCAGGAGCGAACCGGGGCGGTCGTGCTCGTAGCGTCGCAACGGCTCGCCGGTGACCCGATCGATGCGCGAGAGCCTGTTGATCCGATAACGCACCAGCGCCGCGTGCACCGTCGACGCGGGCAGCGCCAGCAGGCCGGCGATCTGGACCGGGCCGAGCCGGTGCCGCCAGCGCAACCGCACAATCCGTCGTACCGGCGAAGCGGGTGCGGTGCGGTCGGCAGCTACGGTCCGCCATGCCAGCCGCGCCTTCTGCGCGGTACCGTTCAGCTCGTTTGCGGGCGGTCTTGGCCGCGACGATGAACATCCTTGCCGCTTCCGCGCAGCTCCAACCGCCCTCGAAGATCAGGCGCGCAAGGCACAGCCGGGTGCGCGCGGTCAATGTCGCGTCAACGTGGGACACGAAGGCCCCCGATTGGGAAGCGGTTCCTCGACAGCTCCACTTCACAACCGGAGGCCTTCGCCTGTCTCGACGACAGACCGAGATCACATCAATACGGAACAACGTCCCTGGACATCACAGCTAGAGCTGGATGCGGGCGACGATCTCGTCGTCGTCCATCTCGCCGGTCGGCCGGAAGCCGAGCCGTTCGTAGAAGGGCCCGGGGCTGTGCTTGCCCGGTATCCAGCTGACCGTCACGGATTCGGCGTCGCGGCGGCGTGCTTCGGCCAGCACCGCCTCGACCGCGAATCGTCCGTAGCCCTTTTTCTGGTGTTGGGCGGCGATGTTCAGCCGCCAGAGGTAGGTGCGGTAGTAGTCGGTGGGGTTGTCCGGGTCGAAGGCGGCCATGACGAAGCCGACCAGTTTCTTCCCGGCGTAGATCAGCCTCGGCCACGCGATTTCGTGCCGGACATAGGCTTCGGCGAGCGAACAGGCGACCGGGGCGACGTAATCCCGCTGGTGCTTCGCCACTGTGAGCTCGCAGGCGTCTTCCACATTGTCGACCGTGACTTCGACCAGTCTCGGGGCCGTCATGCGAAGTACGGTAGCGCTCCCGGCGGGGTGCAGAGCCGGATGCGGGCGACGACTTCGCCCTCGTGGAGCTGGCCGGTGGGCTCGAAGCCGAGCCGCAGGTAGAACTGCTCGGGACTGTGCTCTCCGGGTACCCAGAGCACCGTCGCGGATTCGGACCCGCGGCGGCGTGCTTCGGCCAGCACCGCTTCGACGGCGAACCGTCCGTAGCCCTTCTTCTGGTGCTCGGCCGCGATGTTCAGCCGCCAGATGCCGCAACGGAAGTAGTCGATCGGGCAGTCGGGATCGAACGCGGCCATGACGAACCCGACGAGGTCGTCTCCGGCGTAGACAAGCCTCGGCCAGGCAACGTCCGGCTGGGCGTAGGCCTCGGCCAGGGACCGGGCGACCGGGGCCACGTAATCCCGCTGGTGCGGAGCCACCGACAGCGCGCAGGCCGCGCCCACGTTGTCTTTGGTGACCTCGACCAGTCGTGGGGTTGTCATGCCTCCGACGTTAGCCCGGGGGTACGACAATTCCCGGCGGCTCAGGCTCCTTCGACGCCGATCTCGAACGCGGAGTCGGTGTCGGCGCGGGAGTAGGACCGGAACGCGATGTGGGTGACGGTGTCGAGCACGCCGCGGACCTTGCCGATGCGCCCGGGGATCAGGTCGGCCAGGTCTTCGTGGGCCTGCACGCGCACGGTGGCGATGAGGTCGACGTCCCCGGCGCACGAGTAGACCTCGGACACCTGGTCGAGGTCCGCGATCGCCTGCGCGGCCTGCGGGATCTCCTCGGCCTCTACGTTGATCAGCACGATCGCCGTGATCACAGCGTTCCTCCCACTTCCTGGCGGTAACCGACCTGCGCGATCGTAGCCGGGAACGCGGCTGAGCACGCCGCAGCGGCGCGCTTCGTCCGGCGACCTATTTCGACCGCGGCGCGGGCGGAGTTCCTTCGCGGTGCTCCGTCCAGCGTCCTCGGCCGCTTCATCCTGCGACCTGCTCGAGGGACCGGGCGTCGGCGACCCGGGCGAGCCAGGATTGCCACCCAGCGACGGCGACCGGTTCGGCCCACGGCCGGGTGGTGCGGACGAGCCGTGTCCCGGGTCGGGCGAGCCAGCGCAGCAGGATCCCGACCTCCTCGCCGGGTGCGCCGCGCAGCGGACCCTCGCCGGGCAGCACGGTTTCCCCGGCCGCGACGAGGGATTCGACCACCGGCATCGGCGGGACTCCGCGGCGGGCGACGCCCGCGGAGGCGAGCCTGCCGTAGCGGATGACCGACAGTTCCCAGCCGCCGTTGCCGTCCGGGGCGGCGGCGATGAGTTCCGCGACCGACGCGAGCGCGGCCTGCCGGTGCGCGCGGCCGACGGCGCGGACCAGCCCGGCCAGTTCGTCGCGGTGACGGGCGGCTTGTTCGTAATGCCGTCGCTCCGCCATCTCCTCCAGCCTCGCCGCGGCCAGATGCAGCGGCCGGCCGTCGTGGCCGGCGATGAGCCCGCGGGCGGCTTCGACGGCGGGGAAGTACTCCGCGACGGTCTGCCTGCCCGCGCACGGCGCCCCGCAGCGGCCGAGTTCCGCCAGCACGCACGGCGTGCCGGACGCGGAGGTCGCGGAGATGCGTTGCGTGCAGGTGCGCAGGCCGGAGGCGTCGGCGAGGGTTTCGGCGGCGGTGCGCGCGTCGGCCTGGCTGCGGAACGGCCCCAGCGTGTCCGCGCGCGGCAGGCGCACCACGGAAAGCCGCGGGAACGCCTCGTCGGTGAGGCTGATCCACCAGCCGTGGTGCGGGTTTTTCGAACGCCGGTTGTAAGCCGGTCGGTGCGCGGCGATCAGCCGCAGTTCGCGGATTTCGGCTTCGAGCGAGTGCGCGCACTCGATGGCGTCCACCCGCTCCGCCAGTGCGACCATTTCCCGGATCCGGCCCCGGCTCTCCGAACCGGTGAAATACGTCCGCACACGCCGTCTCAGGTCGCGCGCGGTGCCGACGTACAGCACTTCGTCGCGCGGTCCCTTGAAGAGGTACACGCCGGGCCGCGACGGGAGGCCGGCGGCGAGGTTTCGCTTGCGCCGCTGGGCCGGTGTGACGTCGGGGAGATAGTCGATCAGCTCCTCGACCGTGTGCACGCCGAGGTTTCCGACGCGCTCCAGCAACGCGTGCAGGACGTCCGTGGTGGCGCGGGCGTCGTCGAGCGCCCGGTGCGTCGGCCGCGTGCGTGCGCCGAGCAGCATCGACAGCGACGACAACCGGTAGCTGCGCGCTTCTTCCCGCGGGATGACTCGGCGCGCGAGCTTCACCGTGCAAACCACGGTGGGACGCGGCCAGACGTAACCGTGGCCCTCGCAGGCCGCCTTCATGAAGCTGGTGTCGAAGCCGGAGTTGTGCGCGACCAGCACGGCACCCGAGATGAACTCCAGGAACGCGGGCAGCACGCGTTCGATCCGCGGCGCGTCGTAGACCATCGCCTGCGTGATCCCGGTCAGCTCGACGATCTGCGGCGGGATCGGCGTGCCCGGGTTGACCAGCGTCGCGAACTCGCCCAGCACCTGTCCGGCGCGGATTTTGACCGCGCCGATCTCGGTGATCCCGTCCGGCCCCGGTTTGGTGCCGGTGGTCTCCAGATCGAACACGACGAACGTGGTGTCCCGCAGCGGGGTGCCGAGCTCGTCGAACGCCAGCTGAGCCTGGGCCGGCCTCGGTCGGGTCTCCATGATCGCGCACAATAGGACCGACCACCGACAATCTTCGCGCGCGCCGCCGGTGGCCCGATGGTGACCAGCGGAACGGGCCGGTGCGGGGCGGGATCCGGCGGCGGGGCCTACCCTGGACCAATGCACCCTCAGCCCGTCGAACCGGAAGAAGCCGCGGAGGCCGTCGGCCCCTCGGCGGTTCCGGCGCGGGCGGAAGCGGACGCCGAGGCCCCGGAAGCGGGGACCTGTCCGGAACCGGCGACGTGGACGAGCCTGCCGGAGGCGGTGCGCGAGCGGATCGCCGAACTGGCCGCCGCCGCGGTCGCGAAGCTCCCGGTCGCGGACGTGCCGCGGCAGTTGCGGCCGGTCGCGAAGTTCGCCCCGGCCAAGCGCGCGAAGCTCGGCGGCACCGCGCTGCTGACCGCGTTGGGGGACTCCGCGCAGTTCCGCACCGCGGTCCTGGAATGGCTGCGCGAGCACCGCACTGACGCGCTGGACCCGAACGTTTCGGATTCCGTCGCGGCCGCCGCGGCCTCGGTGCTGCTCGGCGAATCCGCGGCGGCCGGACGCGTGCGGCTGGTCGCGAAGAACGCCGAGGAAACCGCGTTGCGCGCGGAGCGGGACGCGGCGTTGGCTCGGAACCAACGGCTGGAAGCCGAAATCGCCGAACTGCGGGCCGAGCTGGAAGCGGCGCGCGGGGCGGTCGAGAGCGCGCGCGGCGAACGCGAGGCCGAGCTCGAGAAGCTGCTGCGCCGGCTGCGTGAGCAAGGCGTGCTGCTGCGGCAGGCCAAGGACGAGGCCGAGGCGGCTCGCGCCGAACTGGCCAACGGCGGGGCGACGCGCGAGCGCGAGATCGAGATGCTGAACGTGCAGCTCGAGCGGGAACGCCGCCGGGTCGCCGCGGAACGCACTCGTGCCGAACGGGCGGTCGCGGACGCGGAAATGGCGCGGCAGTCGGCGCGCGAGGCCAGGGAGGCCGACGAGGTGCGGCTGGCGTTGCTGGTCGACACCATCGACGGCGCCGTGCACGGCCTGCGGCGCGAACTCGCGTTGGGCGATCGCGGCGCGCGGCCCGCGGACATGGTGCGCGGCGCGCGGTCCGGGCTCGGCCCGGGCGGGCGGATCCAGGACGTCGCGGCGCTCGACCGGCATCTGGCGCTGCCGAACGTCCATCTCATCGTGGACGGCTACAACGTCACCAAAACGGGTTATCCGGAACTCGCGCTGGCCGATCAGCGAGATCGGCTGGTGCATCAGCTCTCGGCGCTGGCGGCGCGTACGTCGGCGGAGGTCACGGTGGTCTTCGACGGGGCCGGCGTGCTGTCGGTGCCCGCCGCGGTGCCGCGCGGGGTCCGAGTGCTGTTTTCCGAGCGTGGCGTGCTTGCCGACGACGTGATCCGGTCGCTGGTCGCGGCCGAGCCGAAGGGGCGGCCGATGGTCGTCGCGACGTCCGACCGGGCGGTCGCCGACTCCGTTCGCGCGGCCGGTGCGCACCCCGCTCCGGCGGCCGTGCTGGTCAGCCGATTGGGTCGAGTCTGAGCCTGCCCGACGTGCGGGCCGCCCGAAATTGTCGGTGGTGCTTCCTACCGTTTGTCCCCGAGGCGATTCCCGGAACCGGTCCGGGGCCTCACGGACGAACGGAGGCTCGGCAATGGGCGAGAACAAGCGGGAGCGGTCCGGTCTCGGCGCGCGGATTGACGCGGCTGGCGGCTGGGTCGGTGCCGAGGTTGGTAAGGCTGGCGATGTCGACGCTGAACGGTCGCGGCCGCCGGACCGGGACGGCCACCCGCGCGGGATGGGATCGGCCGTGAGTCTTCCCACTGGGGTGAGTCCGGCCACGGGCCAGGCGCGGGACCGGGATCTGGAGGCGCGCCGGGAAAGCGGCGTTTCGACTGGTTCTCCCGGGAGGGCGGGTGCACCGGGGCGGCCGGGCGACGGTCTCGGTGCGGAGCCCGCTGATTCGACGGGCGACATCGCCGACCTTGCCCGGCCGCGGCGTGCGGGGCGGCGGCACGCGGGCGCGGCCCGAAGTGCGGAGCGGGCGAAACCCGTTGCCTCCCCTCGGAAAGAGCGGCGCCCGGCCGGTCCGGTGGACGTCGCGGTCGAGGACATCGACACGTTCGTCGTCGACTGCGACCGGTGTGCGGTGCGCGGGGCGGCGTGTGCCGATTGCGTGGTCAGCGTGCTGCTCGGGCCGCCGGTCGGCCTCGTCTGGGACGCGGACGAACGGCGGGCGGTCGACGCGCTAGCCGAGGCGGGGATGGTGCCGCGGCTGCGCCTGGTTCCGGAGACCGACAGTAGGTCGGCGTGACACCAGTGGGTGACACTGACTCGCCGAGCGGTCGCCTCGGTGCGGTGAACGGTAAGTAGTCGAGAGGGTCGTTTGTGCTGCCGCAGCGTATGACCTAAGTCACAGCGGGCTGCCGTGCTGGTCCGATGGTGTTTCGCCGGACTACGGAGAGTTTTTACGGGGGGCCCGGTGGACGCGCCCACGGTCTTTTCGTAACCTAGCCGAGATCTCGCGCCAGGCAGCCGTCGGACGACGGCGACGCGGGATCGCCGCCGGAATGGCTTTGTCGGGGAGTCAGACCGGGACCAACCACCGTGCGCGGAAAAGCTGTTGTGGCACACGACGGCCTGAACGCGAACGGTGCAGCGTGCGCGAAGAGGGCCCCCGACCTCTTCCGCGCCGGGGTTCCGGCCACGGCGGCCCGACGAGCAAAGGAGACCCGCGCGGCCGTGCAGTCGCATCCAGTCAAGCGCGTGGTGTCAGGCGCCCTCGCGGCCGCCTCGGTGATCGCAGTCGTCACCGTGGCGCAGCCGGCGGGCACCGCAGCCGCTTCCCCCCTCCCCGTCCTCCAGGCCCCGCCGGACTCCGGTTCGGACGCTCTCGCCAAGTACCGCGACCTCGCGGCGCAGGCGGAGAAGGCGAACGAGGACCTCCTCAAAGCCAAGGACGACCTCGCCGCCCGCCAGGGCGACCTCGACAAGGCCAACGGCGACGTGGCCAACGCGCACAATCTCGCCGCGCAGGCCGCCGAGAACGAGAAGAAGTACAAGGTCGACGTCGACAAGTTCGCGAACGCGTCGTTCCTGTCCGGCGTGCAGATGAACAAGCTGTCCGCGCTGCTGGCGGGCACGTCGACGCAGGAGTTCCTCGACCGTTCGTCGGCGCTGGACCAGATCGCCTCGCAGAAGGCCGTGGCGCTGGAGAAGCTTCAGGGCGCGGTCGACCAGGCCAAGGCCGCCGAGAAGCTGGCCGCCGACGCCGCGCAGCGGGCCACCGCGGCGCGCGACGCGGCGGCGAAGCTGACCGACGACATCACCGCGAAGAAGAAGGCGCTCGACGACCAGGTCGCCGAGCTGAAGAAGACGCAGCCGCTGCTGAGCGCGTCCGACCGCAACGCGCAGAAGGACACCGGCGGCGACATCTCGGTGGACCTCGCGAACGCGGGCCCGGCCGCGGCGGCCGCCGTCCAGGCGGCGCTCAGCCAGCGGGGCAAGCCTTACGTGTGGGGTGCCACCGGGCCGGACTCGTACGACTGCTCGGGCCTGATGCAGTGGGCCTACCGGCAGGCCGGCATCTCGCTGCCGCGCTCGAGCCAGCAGCAGAGCCAGACCGGCACCCCGGTCCCGCGCAGCCAGCTGCAGCCCGGCGACCTGGTGTTCTACTACACGCCGGTCTCGCACGTGGGCATGTACATCGGCAACGGGATGATGGTGCACGCGCCGACCAGCGGCGACGTGGTCAAGATCTCGCCGCTGCAGAGCCAGTACGTGGGCGCGCGCCGGGTCGCCTGACCGGACGTTCTCGCTTCCGCCGGGGCGGTGCCGCAAACGCGGTGCCGCCCCGGCGGTGTTTTGCGGGGGACTGGGAGCCGCGCTGGTTGCCTGACTGGGTGTTCTCGGTTTCATCGGGGCGGTGCCGTCCCGGTGTTGTTGTTGCGGAGGGCCGTGGGTGCGGGCCGGGTTGGCTGACTGGGTGTTCTCGTTTTCGCTGGGGCGGTGCCGCAGATGTGGTGCCGTCCTGGTGTTGTTGTGCGGGGATTGGGAGTCGGGCTGTGGGTGCGCGCTGGGTTGGCTGACTGGGTGTTCTCGTTTTCGCTCGGGCGGTGTCGCAGGTGTGGTGCCGTCCTGGTGGCGTTTTGCGGGGACTGGGAGCCAGCACGTGGGCGCGCACCGGGTTGGCTGACCGGGCGTTCTCGCTCCCGCTGGGGCGCTGCCGCAGATGTGGTGCCGCCCCGGTGTTGTTTTGGCTGGGGGAGTCGGGCCGTGGGTGTGCGCCGGGTTGCGGCTGGTCGGTTCGCTCTTGTCCGCCTGGTGTCGCAGTGATGCCGTCCTGGAGGCGTGCGAAGCGGGCGCGTGCTCGGTCGCCGCTGCACCGGCAGCCCGCCCAATGGGGCCCCGGTCTCGTCGGCCGGGAGATCGCTCGTCGGTAGCCTGCGGGGGTGCTGAGGACCCTGCTCGTGACGAACGACTTCCCGCCGCGCCCCGGGGGCATCCAGAATTACCTCAATTCGCTGGCCACCCGGCTGCCCGCGGACGACCTCGTCGTCTACGCGCCCTCCTGGGAGCGCAGCAGCGGTTCGCACGTCGAGTTCGACGCGGCGGCTCCCTTCGAAGTGGTGCGCCATCCGACGTCGCTCATGCTGCCCACACCCGACGTCCTGCGCCGCGCGAAGCAGATCATGCGCGCCCGCGACTGCGAGGCCGTCTGGTTCGGGGCGGCTGCTCCGCTCGCGCTGCTGGGCCACCCGTTGCGGCAGGCCGGCGCGCGGCGGATCGTCGCGTCCACGCACGGGCACGAGGTCGGCTGGTCGATGCTGCCAGGCTCGCGGCAAGCGCTGCGGCGCATCGGCGAGACAGTCGACGTCGTCACGTATGTCAGCAAGTACACGCGCAACCGGTTCGCCGCCGCGTTCGGGCGGCATGCTGGGCTGGAAATGCTGCCGAGCGGCGTCGACACCACGGTTTTCGCGCCGGATCCGGCTGGGCGAGAGGAGATCCGCGCCCGGCACGGTCTCGGGGACCGGCCCACCGTCGTGTGCGTTTCGCGGCTCGTTCCGCGCAAGGGACAGGACATGCTGATCGCCGCGCTGCCCGCGATTCGCGAGCGCGTCCCCGGTGCGGCGCTGCTGCTCGTGGGCGGCGGTCCGTATCGCAAGCGGCTGACCCAGCTGGCCGCGGCGCTCGGCGTGACCGACGACGTGGTTTTCACCGGTTCGGTGCCCTGGGAAGAGCTGCCCGCGCACTACAACGCGGGCGACGTCTTCGCGATGCCCGCCCGCACGCGCGGCAAGGGGCTCGACGTCGAGGGCCTCGGCATCGTCTACCTGGAGGCGTCCGCGACCGGGCTGCCGGTGGTCGGCGGCATGTCCGGCGGCGCCCCGGAGGCGGTGCTGGACGAGGTGACCGGCCACGTCGTCGACGGTCGCGACCCGGGACAGCTCGCCGAAACCCTGTCGGCTCTGCTGGCCGACCCGGTCCGCGCCCGCAGGATGGGCGCGGCGGGCCGGTCGTGGGTCGCCGAGAACTGGCGCTGGGACACGATGGCGCAGCGCCTCTCGACGCTCCTGGACGGCGATCCGGTCGCGGCGGTGCGCTGACCCAGGAATCAAGGCTCGTAAATCGCTGGGTGGCGCGGGTCGTCCATGCGCACCACGACGTCCGCGAGCGCACTCGGGTCGACTTCGTTTTCGTAGCGATCGAAAGCGGGCAGCGCCCATTCGTCGGAGACGCGACGCCGCAGCGCGCCCGGCGAAAGCCACAAATGCACCACGAAATCGAACGCCAATCCCGCCCCCAGCAAGAACTCCCCGTCGACCACGACCACGCCGCGGTCCGGGACCGGGACGCGCGGCAACCTGGTCGCCCGGTCGCGTTCGGCGTCCCACAGCGCGGGCAGCACCTCGCCGGTTCCGTCGTCGGCGAGCGGGTCCAGGACTTCCCGGCGCAGACCGCCTAAATCGAGCCAATCGGTATACCGCGCGTCCGGATTGTGCTTGCCGTGCTCGAAACGGAGTGACGCTGGTCGCAAAAACCCGGCGGCGGGCACGTGCAGCGCGGCCCGGCCGAGCAGCTTCAACGGGCCGGTCAGCGCCTCGGCGAGCGGGCCCGTTCCGGCTGCTCCGTCGATCGCGACGGCGATTCGTCGGCGGTGGGTGAGCGCGTCGACGCGCTCGGTCAGCTCGGCGGCGAGGGCCTCGGGGGAGATCGGGCGGTAGCGCACGATCGCATGATCCCGCACCGGTTTCCGTCGGTGCCCGATGCCATGATGGCGGCATGGCCAACGAGGCGGGCAAGACCGGGCGAAGTGGTTGGGAGACAGCCGTTTCCCGCACGATGCCGTACCCGGGCAGCCGGGTGTGGGAGTTCTTGGTGGGGGACGGCGTGGAGATCTGGCTGGGGCCGGGCGTCGAGCTGCCGCGCGAGCGCGGGGCCGGCTACGAGACCGAACACGGCACCACCGGCGAAATCCGCAGTTATTCCGAGGACCGCCTGCGGCTCACCTGGCGTCCGACGGACTGGGATCACGATTCCTTGCTGGAACTGGAGGTCGCGGATCTCGGCAAGCGCAGCACGCTGAGGATCCGCCAGGAACAGCTCGCGGACGTGGCGGAAAAGGCCGAGCAGCGGGCATATTGGAAACAAGTGGTCGAGCGCGTCGAGGCGGCATTGGCCGAACGCTGACCGAACTGCACAGGGGGACCCCGCAGTGAGCGTCGACGAACAAACGGAAGAACTTCCTTTCGCGGGCGAGGAATTGTGGCAGAGCCCGCACGAATGGCTGGCGCGGCAGCGCGAATCCGGTGCGGTGTGCCCGATGACCGCGGGCCGCGGCCTCCCGTCCTACCTGGTCAGCGGCTACGAGCAGGCGCGCGAGCTGCTCAACGATCCGCGGATCAGCAAGGACAGCGCGGACGTGCGGCGGGTGGTCGCGGCGAAGGTCGGCCCGGACGTCCAGGGCCCCGACTTCGGCACGCTGCTCACCCGGCACATGCTCAACAGCGACCCGCCGGTCCACACCCGGCTGCGCAAGCTGGTGAACAAGGCGTTCACCGCCCGCACCGTCGCCCGGCTGCGGCCGCGGATCCAGGAGATCGCCGATGCGCTGCTGGACGAGATGGCCGGGCACGAGCAGGTCGATCTGGTGCAGGCGTTCGCCGAGCCGTTGCCGATCACCGTCATCTGCGAACTGCTCGGCGTGCGCATCGAGGACCGCGCCGAGTTCACCGCCTGGTCGCACCTGCTGCTGTCGTACGCCGCGGACCAGGAAGCGCAAGCCGCGGCGGCGCGGGACATGCAGAACTACCTGCAGCAGCTGGTCGAGAGCAAACGCGCCGAACCGGCCGAAGACCTGCTGTCGGACCTCGTGCACGCCAGCGACGAAGGCGATTCCCTGGACGGGGAAGAGCTGATCTCGATGGCGTTCCTGCTGTTGATCGCCGGGCACGAGACCACGGTCAACCTGATCGGCAACGCCACGTTCGCGTTGCTGCGCGCGCCTGACCAGGCGGAGAAACTGCGCGCCGACCCGAGCCTGATGCCGGGTGCGGTCGAAGAATTTCTCCGGTACGACGGGCCGATCAACTTCGCGACGCTGCGCTACACGGTCGAGGAGGTCGAGGCGGACGGCGTCACCATCCCGGCCGACGAGTTCCTCAACATTTCGCTGCTGGCGGCCAACCGGGACCCGGAGAAGTTCCCCGACCCGGACACGCTCGACGTCACCCGGCCGCCCGGCGGGCACCTGGCGTTCGGGCACGGCATCCACTACTGCGTGGGCGCGCCGCTGGCCCGGCTGGAGGCGCAGATCGCGCTCGGCTCGCTGCTGGCGCGGTTCCCGAAGCTGAGTTTGGCCGTGCCGGCCGAGGACATCGTCTACCGGCCGAGTTCGCTGGTGCACGGCGTGCTGGCGCTGCCGGTGCGGCCGAACGGGGCGTAGCGGCGGTCACTGCGGATCCGCCCGCCGCCCGGTTAGGGTCGGCGGGTGGACTCCAGTGCTGCCGACCTCCTCGCCCTCGACGCCGCGCACGTGTGGCATCCCTACGCGCCGATGCCGGGCCGCGTGCCGCCCCTGCTCGTGGAAGAGGCGAGTGGCGTGCGGCTGAAGCTCGCCGACGGACGGGAACTGGTCGACGGCATGTCGTCCTGGTGGGCGGCGGTGCACGGCTACCGGCACCCGGTGCTCGACGCCGCGCTGGCGGAGCAGGCCGGGCGGATGAGCCACGTGATGTTCGGCGGGCTCACCCACGAACCGGCGATCACGCTCGCGAAAACGCTGGTCGAGATGACCCCGGACGGGCTCGAGCACGTGTTCCTGTGCGATTCGGGCTCGGTTTCGGTCGAGGTCGCGGTGAAAATGTGCCTGCAGTACCAGCGTTCCCGCGGGCTGCCCGGCAAACACCGGCTGCTGACCTGGCGCGGCGGCTACCACGGCGACACGTTCACGCCGATGAGCGTCTCCGATCCGGACGGCGGCATGCATTCGCTGTGGCGCGGAGTGCTGCCGGAGCAGGTTTTCGTGCCGGCACCTCCTTCCGGGTTCGGCATCCCGGTCGATCAGTCCTATGTGGACGAACTGGCGAAGGCGCTCGAACAGCACGCGGACGAACTGGCCGCGGTCATCGTGGAACCAGTGGTGCAAGGCGCGGGCGGCATGCGGTTTCACCATCCCGGTTACCTGCGCGCGCTGCGCGAACTGACCCGCGAACACGACGTGCTGCTGGTGTTCGACGAGATCGCGACCGGATTCGGCCGTACCGGAAGGCTTTTCGCGGCCGAACACGCCGGGGTGACGCCCGACGTGCTGTGCGTCGGCAAGGCGCTCACCGGCGGCTACCTCACGATGGCCGCCGCGTTGTGCACACCGGAAATCGCCGACGGCATCACGCGGGGCGAACTCCCGGTGCTCGCGCACGGCCCGACGTTCAT
This sequence comes from Amycolatopsis orientalis DSM 43388, assembly GCF_000411975.1. Lineage (GTDB taxonomy): Bacteria > Actinomycetota > Actinomycetes > Mycobacteriales > Pseudonocardiaceae > Amycolatopsis > Amycolatopsis orientalis_D. The sequence continues at coordinate 4,299 of NZ_ASXG01000062.1, read as the reverse complement.
GGGAAATCCGCTGGCTTCGGCGGTCGCCAACGCTTCGCTCGGGTTGCTGGCGCAGGGGCAATGGCAGACCGATGTTCCCCGGATCGAAACCGCGCTGCGGCAAGGGCTCGAGCCGGCTCGGGAGCTGCCGCACGTCACGGATGTGCGGGTGCTGGGCGCGATCGGCGTGCTGCAGCTCGATCACGAGGTGGACATGGGCGTCGCGACCGAGGTGGTGGCCGCCGAAGGGGCGTGGCTGCGGCCGTTCCGGGATCTGATTTACGCGATGCCGCCGTACCTCAGCACCGACGACGACCTCGCGGTGATCACTTCGGCGATGCGGGCCGCCGCGGCGAAAGCCTGAGGTTACTTCGGGTCTGGCGTGGCTGCCAGTAGTGGATCTTGGCTGGTCGCGCAACCCGATCGTGGGTTATTCGACAAATATCCACCCCATAGAGTGGGATATAGCGGACATTTCACAGGGTTCCCGGTTTCCTGGTCGGCATGAGACGACTTGCCGTGCTTCGCCACGACGTGCCCGCCTCGCTCGTGGTTTTCCTCGTCGCGGTCCCGCTTTCGCTCGGGATCGCCCTGGCGTCCGGCGCGCCGATCGTCGCCGGGCTGATCGCCGCCGTGGTCGGAGGGGTGGTCGCCGGCGCTCTCGGCGGCTCTCCGCTGCAGGTCAGCGGGCCCGCCGCCGGGCTGACCGTGCTGATGGCCGAGACGATTTCCACCTTCGGCTGGGCGGTCACCTGCCTGATCACCGTCCTCGCCGGGGCGCTGCAGATCCTGTTCGGCCTGAGCCGCGTCGCGCGGGCCGCGCTGGCCATCTCGCCGGCGATCGTGCACGGGATGCTCGCCGGGATCGGTGTCACGATCGTGCTGGGGCAGCTGCACGTGCTGCTCGGCGGCAAGGCGCAGAGCTCGGCGCTGGAGAACATCGCCCAGCTGCCCGCGCAGGTCGCCGCACACCACGACGCCGCCGCGCTGATCGGCATCCTGACCCTCGCCATCCTGCTGGCGTGGCCCAAACTTCCGGCCGCGGCAAGGAAAATCCCCGGTCCGCTGGCGGCGATCGCGGTCGCGACGCTCGTGTCCGTGGCCGCCGGAATGACGGTGCCGCGCGTCGAACTGCCGGGCGACCTGCTGCAGATCCGTTTCGCCCCGCAGCTGCCGGACGGCGGATGGGGCCAGGTCGCGGTCGCGGTCATTACCATCGCGCTGATCGCCAGCGTCGAGAGCCTGCTGTCCGCGGTCGCCGTCGACAAACTGCAGAACGGCCCGCGGGCCAACCTCAACCGCGAGCTGATCGGCCAGGGCGCGGCGAACATGGTGTCCGGCTCGCTCGGCGGACTGCCGGTGACCGGCGTGATCGTGCGCAGCTCCACCAACGTCGCGGCCGGGGCGCGCACGCGGGCGTCGGCGGTCCTGCACGGCGTGTGGGTGCTGGTGTTCGTGGTGGCGCTCGCCGGGGTGCTGAAGTCGATTCCGCTGGCCGCGCTGGCCGGGTTGCTCGTGCACGTCGGCGCGAAGCTGGTGAATCCCGGGCATCTGCGGCAGGTGCTGCGACACGGCGACCTGCCGCTCTACCTGGTGACGGTCGCCGGGGTGGTCGTGTTCGACCTGCTGACCGGCGTGCTCGCCGGGATCGTGCTGGCCGTGCTGCTGATGCTGCGCCGGACCGTGTGGTCGGGCGTGCACGCCGAGCACCAGGGCGGCGAATGGCGCGTGATTGTCGAAGGCGTGCTGACGTTCCTGTCGGTGCCGCGGCTGACGAAGGTGCTCGGCACGATCCCGGCCGGTTCGAAGGTGACGCTGGAGCTGGTCGCCGACTACCTCGACCACGCGGCGTTCGAGAGCCTTTCGGCCTGGCAGCAGGCGCATGAACGGACCAGCGGCACGGTGGTCGTCGACGAGATCGGGCATCCGTGGTTCGCGAAGGGCAAGGAAGGGCGTCCGACGCTCCGGCGGACCGCGGCGGCCGGGGCGATGCCGAGGTGGCTGGCTCCGTGGTCGGCCTGGCAGGCCGCGGACGTGCGGTTGCCCGGGCAGCGCACGCACCGGGGCGCGACGGAGTTCCAGCGCCGGGCCGCGCCGCTGCTCAAGGACGTCCTCAGCGGGCTCGCGCACGCCCAGCAGCCACACACGCTGTTCATCACCTGCGGTGATTCCCGGATCGTGCCGAACCTGATCACCACGTCCGGTCCGGGCGACCTGTTCACCATCCGCAACATCGGCAACCTGGTGCCGCCCGGGCAGGCCGATCCGTCGACCAACGCGGCGATCGAGTTCGCGGTCGGCGTGCTGGGAGTGCGGGAAATCGTGGTGTGCGGGCACTCGTCGTGCGGTGCGATGGGCGCGCTGGCCAGCGGCCCGCCCGCGGACACCGCGCTGGCGAAGTGGCTGGTGCACGCGGAACCGAGCCGGAAGCGGTCCGGGGCGGTGACCCTCGACGGGGAACGGCCGGAGCGCGAACCGGACCGGCTGGCGTTGCACAACGTCCTGCAGCAGCTGACGCATTTGCGGCAGTACCCGCTGGTCGCCGAGGCGGAAGCGCGCGGCGAGCTGGCGCTGACCGGGCTGTACTTCGACGTCGGCGCGGCGCAGGTGTACCTGGCCGACCCGGCGAAGGGCGAGTTCGTGGCCGCGGGAGCGCCCGCGGCGGCCCCGGCCGGCTGACCCGGGCCCTCGCGCGTGCCGCGCGTGCGCGCGAGGGCACCCCGAGTGTTGACATCGCAGAGCACGTCAATATCTTGATGGCTCGTGACGACGCTCGTGATGACCGGAACCGGGACCGACGTCGGCAAAACGGTCGCCACCGCGGCGATCGCGGCGCTGGCCCTCGCGCAGGGGCAACGCGTCGCGGTGCTGAAACCCGCGCAGACCGGCGTGCTCCCCGGCGAGGACGGCGACCTCGCCGAGGTGGTGCGGCTGGCGGGCAAGGACCTGACCGTTCGCGAGCTGCGGCGTTACCCGGATCCGCTGTCCCCGGAAGCCGCTGCCCGCCGCTCCGGGCTTCCGACCGTCGGCCCGGGCGAGATCGCCGCCGCGGCGAGCGAGCTGGACGCCGCGCACGACCTCACCCTGGTCGAGGGTGCGGGAGGGCTGCTGGTCCGGTTCGATCCGCAGGGCAGCACGCTGGCGGACGTCGCGTGGTCCCTGGGCGCGCCGGTGGTGCTCGTCGCGCAAGCCGGGCTCGGAACGCTCAACACGACTGCCCTGACGGCTGAGGTCGCCACTCGGCGGGGTCTGAACGTCGTGGGCGTCATCATCGGTTCCTGGCCGGCCGACCCGGATCTGGCCGCACAGGAAAACCTGCACGACCTTCCCGTCGCCGCCGGTGCTCCGCTGCTGGGCGCGCTCCCCGCCGGCCTGGGCGGCGCGGATCGCGAGGCCTTCGCCGAACAGGCTCGTCAAGGCCTGTCCCCGTGGTTCGGCGGCGAGTTCGATCCGGAAGCCTTCACCGCCGCCTCCACGAAGAACTGATTCCCCGGGAAGCTGTCCGCCGCGACGGAGTCGCGGGGGGTGAACCGAGCGCGACCCGTTACTCTCAGTCCCGCAGACTCGCAGGGCGCGCAGGGAAGGGAGCCTCGGGTGGTCGATTCCGCGGGCAAGGCGGCGCATCGGTCGTCGGCGGCGGCTGAGGGCTGGTCGGTGCCGGTGCTGTTCCCGCCGCGGCGGCCTCGGGTCGTGGTGAAGGCTGATCTTCTTCCCGCGGTGAGCGTACTTTCGACCGCCGCGTTGCTGGGGATTCCGCTGGGCTGGCTGTGGTCCCTGCTGGCTCCGGCGGAGCGGGTGCGCGTGATCGGGACCAACGGCCAGCTCGCGCCCTTGGAACTGGAGAGCTGGCATCGGTTCGACGATCTCGCGGTGTTCGGGTTCCTGGCGATGGCCACCGGATTGCTGATCGGGCTGGTGGTGTGGTTGCTGCGCGAGCGGCGCGGACCGGTGGTGCTGGTGGCCGCCGCCGGCGGGGCGTTGGTGGCGGCCTGGCTGGGGACGCAGATGGGGCCCGCGTTCGCCAATTCGAAGTATTCGGTCGATGCTCCGCCCGCGTTGGGGGCCGTGCTCGAGCAGGCGCCTCGGATCGAGACCGGGTGGGTTGTTTTGGCTGCGCCGTTGGTGACTTGCTTGGTTTATGCGTTGATGACGGCGTGGAATGGGCGGGAGGATCTTGGGCGGCGGTTGGGGTGAGTCGTCGCCTTCGGTAGCTCGTCGCCTGGCGGCGACATTGCTGTGGTGAGGCGCCTGTGGTGGGGGGCGTGGGGCACCCCGAAGCTTGATTGTGCTGACGGACGGCGGGTGCTTGTCAAGGCGGGA
>NZ_ASXG01000061.1 GCF_000411975.1 Amycolatopsis orientalis DSM 43388 | reverse complement strand
GGAGCCGGGAGCGCGGCCGCCGGTGCGGCCGGTGCGGCCGGGGCGGCCGGGGCCGCGGCGGGCATGCGCGGCGGCAGCCCCACGTCCGGCGGGTTCTTCCCGCCGATGGCGGGACAGCGCGGCGAAGGCTCCGAGGACCACCAGAACCGCTACACCAAGGGCAGCGCCTTCGATTTCCTCGAGGACCTGCCGGACGCGTACCCGCCCGTGCTGGGCGAGTGAGGCGGGGATGGCCAGACATCTCCCGGCGGTCGACGGGATAGCGCTCTCGCACCTGGAATTCGACCTGCTGTGGGCGGATTTCGACCTCGGCCCGCTGCCGTATCCGCTGGACGTGCCCTCGCACGGGGCCACCATGGACGAACGCGACCGGCTCGGCGCGCAGGTCGCGGAAAGCCTCGCCGCGGCCGGGCTGCTCGACGACGAGGACGAACCCCATCCGCGGCTCGGCCAGGTCTTCGCGGTGCTGGCGCGACCGGTGTTTTCGGTCGACCTGCTGGTGTTCCGCGATCCGCCGCTGCGCGCGCTGGCCGCGGCCGGGCGCAAACTGGGCGTACTGGCCGTTCTCGACGCGGGCGAACTCGCGCTGAGGCCGTGCCTGCCGGACGACGTCCCGCAGCTCGCCGCGGGCGTCGTCGGTCCCGCCGAACCCGGGCCGGGCACCGCGGTGCGGTTGCCGCGCGAGGCGTTTTCCGAGGCGATGCAAGCGTTTGCGAACCAAGGGCACGCCGCGTTCGAGCGAGTGCTGGGCCGGGCGGGTCTCTCCGGCCGGGATCTGCGCGCGCTTTCGACGCTCGTCGCCACGCCGCGCGTCGCGTACGGCCAGTTCGCGGTGAACGGTCCGGGCGGGCGTTCGCCGGTAGTCGCTTGGTACGACACGGAAGCCGGCCGGTACGGCGCGGTCGTGCGGGAGTCCGCGGGCACGAAATGGGTCACTGTCGCGCCCGCGGACCACGCGTGGCTCGCCGACCGGATGCAGGAGCTCGGACGCGAGGTGTCGTCCGTTCGGGGGACTGGGGAACCAGCACGCGAAGGGTTCCGTCTCACTTAGGGCAGCGGCGAGGCGCCCTGCTGAAGGGGGCAGGAAATGAGCAAGTTGTCGGCCGAGGAAATCGCCCAGCACGCGTACCGGGCGGGATTCCGCGGGCACGCGCTGACCACCGCGGTCGCGGTGGCGCTGGCGGAATCGGGCGGGAACACCCGCGCGCACAACGGGACCCCGCCGGACAACTCGTACGGGCTGTGGCAGGTCAACATGCTCGGCTCGCTCGGGCCCGCCCGCCGTCACGAGTTCCACCTGCGCTCCAACGACGAACTGTTCAACGCGGACGAGAACGCCAAGGCGGCCTGGGCGATTTCGGGGCACGGCAAGAGCTTCCAGCCGTGGTCCACCTACACCAACGGCGCGTACCGCAGCCATCTCGCCGCCGCGCGCAAGGCCGCCGAGGACGTCGCCCGCCACCACGGCAAGGGCGGGCACCAGCCGCACCAGACCGAGCACCGCCCGCACAAACCGCACCACGGCAAGGGCGGCAAGGACGGCGGGTTCAAGGCCGATCTCGAACAGTTCCTCGCCTACGAGCGCACCACCGAGCACGTCGCGAACGAACTGGTGTCGGTCGGCCGGAAGACGGTGCACCGGGTCTCCGGGATCGCCAAGGACAGCTTCGGGAAGGTCGGCCAGGAAACCGGATTCGCCGACGCGCTGGGGGATTTCAGCCGTTCGCTGGAATCACAGGTGCGGGCCACCGGGGCGCACGCGCGCACGCTGAGCGCGTCGGTTTTCCGCGCCAGGCAGGCCTACGCGGGCGCCGACGCCGACGCGGGGGCGGCGATCCGCGAACAGGACATCAAGGGCATTCTGGGCTGAGGGGGAATCCGTGCTGGACACCGCAGGAGTCGCGACGCTGTTCGCGGACGAGATGAAAACGCACCACGGCAAGCTCCAGGGCAAGGCCGCCGAGTCACAGGCCGCGCAGCAGGCGCTGCAGCAGGCCGCCCACGAGATCACCGCGCAGTACGAGGCGCAGCGCAAAGCGGCGCACGCGTTGCTGAACACCTGGCACAGCAAGGCGAATCCGGCGTTTGAACACGACACCGACAAGTTCGGCCGCGACCTCAAGGTCACCGCGCAGGCGAGCACGCACGGGGCCGCAGTGGTCGGCGAGGTCACCGACGCGCTCGCCGGGCGGCACCAGGCCACCGGCAAGCTGATCGACGAGTTCGTCGCGAAGGCGCGCAAGATCATCGACGCCGGATACGTCCTGGCGCGCAACGGAAGCCCGGCCGCGCTGCTCATGGCGATCGGCGACGTGGTCGACCTGGCCGGCAAGTACCTGAAGGAATCCGGCGGGCACTTGAAGAACGCCCGCGCCGAGATGGAGGAAGCCGCCCGGAAGCTGCGCGCGCTGCAGAAGGACCTGAACCACGACGGCGTCGCCGACCCGGGCGGAGCGCACCACGGCAAGTCCGGGGAGCAGCACAAGAAGCACGAGCAGCACAAGAAGCACGAAGCGCACAAAAAGCACGTGCGGCACCACGGGGGCACGCACGCTAGCCACAGCAAGAAGGTCGACGAGATCCTCGCCCACGCGCGGCACAACCTCGGCTACCACGAGGGCCCGAACAACCGGAACAAATGGGGCCCGACCGGACAGCCGTGGTGCGCGTACTTCGCGACGTCGATGTGGCGTTCGGCCGGCGTCGACATCCCGAAGTACGGCTTCACCGGCGACGTCTACAAGTGGGGCCAGCGCCACCACCTCGCCTACGACCGCGCCGCGCTCGCGCACAACGCCCGCCCGGGCGACACGATCCTGTTCGGCGACGGTCCGTCGTGGGGGCAGAGCCACCACATCGGGATCATCGAAAAGGTCGAGGGCAACAAGATCACCACGATCGAGGGCAACGCGAACGACCAGGTCGAGCGCCTTACGTACACGCTGCCGCGCGACCTGCACAAGTTCTACGGCGGAGTGCACCCGCAGTGAGCATCACCGGCACGGCGCGGCAAGCCGGGGTGACCGTGGAGGTCGCCCCGGGCGGAGCACTGCGCACCCTGGAACTGACCGCGGACGCCCTCCGCCGCGGCGGCCCCCGGCTGGCGGACACGATCCTGCGCGCGGTGCGGGAGGCTGCCGCGGAGGCGAACGAACGTGCTCGCCGTGCCTTGGAAGCCGAGCTGGGCGATCTCAGCGGTGCCGAGCTGGGCCGCCTCGGCCTCGGTTCGGAGCAGGACCTGGCGGAGCGCGCCGAAGACACCACGCCGGACACATGGAGGGTGTGATGACGGAGGCGTACCGGGAGAACGCGGCGGAGCAGGTCGAGGCCGAAGTTCCGGATTCGCGGGAGCAGCCCGGCCCCGCGGACAGGGACGAGCGGGGGATCGACGAACTCATCGAGATCGCCGAAGAAGTCCCCGACCAGCTGGGCTTGTCCGAAGGCCTGTCCGCGATCCGCGCGACGGCCAGCGGAGAGGGCCTGACCGTGACGGTGGATGTGCACGGCATGCTCGTCCGCCTGGACATCGGGGAAGCTGCCCTGGACCTGGGCCCGGCCGCACTGGCCGCGGAGATCACGCGCCTCACCACGGAGGCCGGCGCGCAGGCACTGCGGCAGGGCATGCAAGCCGTCCGCGCCGGCTGCGTACCCGCAGTCGCGGCGGCGGTCGAAGACGCGTTGGACCTGGACGACGTTCCGGAGCCCGCTCCTGCTGCCCGCCCGGCACCCGCACCGGAACCGACGTCACGGCGCCGAGCCCCGGTCGCCGACATCGAGGACGAAGGGTTCGTGTTGAAGCCGGTCAAGGACTGAGTGCCGCCGGGCGGATCGCCCCTGCTCGAGTGCCCCCCGCCGGTCGTGGCGGAGCGGTCTGCTGCTCCGATTTCGCGCTAGAAGGTTGCGGGATCTGAACCGTGGGCCTCCCCAGCCCTGGTCGGTTGTGGCCGGTCGTTGGAGCCGCGCGGGAGCGTTCGCCGCGCCGGTGCCCGGTGCCTGGGTGGGAATCGCGGTGTGGAGGGGCGCTGCCTCTCCAGTCCTGGCGGCCGTTGGAGGTGCGGTGGGTCTGTCTGCTGCGTCGGTGCTTGGCGACGAGGTCGCGCTTGGGTGGGAATCGCGGTGTCGAGGTGCGGTGGTGGCGCTGCCTCCCCGGCCTGGCGGTCGTCGGAGGTGGTGGGTGGGTGCGTCTGCTGCGCCGATTCCCGCGACGAGGTCCAAGCGGTCACGGTTGTCGAGTCGTGGTCGTGGCGTTGGCCCTCGGGTGCGCCTGGTGGGTTGCGGCGGCCGTTGAAGGCGGGTCGGGCCTGGCGATGCTCGGGCGTTGGAGCCGTCCTCAGCTGACGAACAGTCCGGTCCTTGCGATTCCAAGCCACGGCGAGGACGCTTGCCTCCCCAGGTCCTGCGGTTGCGGCGGGCGGGCGGAGCGGTCTGCTGCGCCGATTCCTGCGACGAGGTCGCGCGGGTCTAAGCGGTCCCGGTCTCAAGCCGTCGTCGTGGCACCGGCCCGCGCGGGTGCGTCCAGTGCGTTCCGGCCGTGGGAGGCATGTCGGGTTTGGGCGATATTCCGGAGCCGGAGCCGCGCTCACCCGCTTGAGCGGGCTCGGTGCGTCCCCGAGCGGGCGTCCGCGCCCGATGCCATCCTGGGGGACATGACCCACTACGCACTGACCCAGTCCGTGGCGATCGCGACCGACCTCGAGGCCAAGGGGTTCCTCGGCACGGTCGGCAAAATCGCCGCCGCCACCGTTATTTTCTTCATCGCGATCGGCCTGATCGTCGGGCTCATCATCGGGTACTTCATCGGCCGTTCGGTCGGTCGGCGCCAGGGCAGCGGCGTCTGAGCGGGTTAATACTCCAGCTGTAGTTCGTGATCTTGCTGGAGGGGTCGTGTGAGACGGGTGCGGCCGCCA
>NZ_ASXG01000060.1 GCF_000411975.1 Amycolatopsis orientalis DSM 43388 | reverse complement strand
GTGAGTGGCGGCGCCGGTTCTAACCGGCGCCGCCACTCACGTGGTTTCCACCTGCGGCGCCGGACTGTCCGCCGGGGCGTCCGGCGCCGGGTCCCGGTTGACCACCGCGATCGCGAGCGCACCGATCAGCGCTACCGCCGCGAAAAGGTAGAAGCCCCACGGATACGCCAGCCCCGCCGACAGCAGCAGCCCGGTCACCAGCGGCCCGGACATCGCGCCGAACCGGCCGATCCCGCTCGCCGCGCCGAGGCCGGTGCCGCGGGCTTCGGCGGGGTACACGCGGGCGATGTACACGTAGACCAGCACCTGCGAGCTGAAGGTGAAGATCCCCGCCAGCAGCACGCCGACGTACACGCTCGCCCCGGGCAGCTTGATGCTCAGCAGCGCCAGGAACACCGCGGCCGCGACGAACCACCCGATGGTGGAACGGCGGTAGCCCATCTTGTCCGCGACCCGGCCGCCGACCAGGAGACCGAGGACCGCGCCGACGTTCAGCACCAGCAGCAGCGCCAGCGCGGCGCCGAGTTCGTAGCCCGCCGCGCGCATGATCTGCGGCAGCCAGGTGTTCAGGCCGTACACCAGCAGCAGCCCCATGAACGACGTCACCCAGAAGGCGATCGTCGCGCGGCCGTAGCCGTGCCGGAACAGCACGCCGAGCGGATTGCGGTTCCGCCGGGCTTCCTTCGCCCGCTCCAGCGCCTTCGACTCGGGCAGGAACTTCGTCATCAACGGCACCAGCACCAGCGCGGGCGCGGCCCCGATGACGAACATCCACTGCCAGCCGAACCGTTGCAGCACCAGGATTCCCAGCAGCGCGGTGAGCACCGCGCCGACGTGATAGCCGGTCATCAGCACGGTGGTCGCGCTCCCGCCGCGGCCGATCCGCGCGTACTCGGTGATCAGCGCCAGCGCGGTCGGCAGCACGCCGCCGAGCCCGAGCCCGGCCAGGAACCGCAGCACGCCGAACAGCCACGGCCCGCTCGCGAACGCGCACAGCAGCGTGCAGACCGAGAAGCTGGTCACGGTCAGCAGCATCATCCCGCGGCGGCCGAACAGGTCGCTGAGCGGGCCGATCGCGAACGCGCCGACCGCCACGCCGAGCAACCCGACCGCGGAGATCAGCGACGCCGTGTTGGGGTCGAGTCCCCACGCTTTGTCCTTGAGCAGCGCGGGCAGCACGACGCCCAGCACCACCAGGTCGAAGCCTTCGAGCGCCACCGCCGTCCAGCACAGCGGGGCCACCCAGCGGGCGTGTCGCGCCCGCGGATCTGTCGAGACCGTCATGTCATCACCTGCGTCGTCGGAGGGGACCTGGTCGGGTACTGCGGTCAGAACGGGTACTGCGGAAGGTCGCCGCGCACGGTGACCCACTGGGTTTCGGTGAACGCCTCCAGGTTGGCCTGCGCGCCGCCGTGCCGGGAGCCGGTGCCCGAATCCCCCACGCCGCCGAACGGCGCGAGGGCTTCGTCGTTGACCGTCTGGTCGTTGACGTGCACCAGACCGGACGGGATCCGCTCGGCCAGCGCCAGCCCCCGCGCGGCGTCCCGGGTCAGGATGCCCAGCGAGAGCCCGTATTCGGTACCGCCGGCCAGGCGCACTGCTTCGTCCACTGTGGAGAACGGCACGACCGGCGCGACCGGCCCGAACACCTCCTGCGCGTACGCGGGCGCGGTGAGCGGGACGTCGGTGAGGACGGTCGGGCGGTAGAACAGGTCCTCGTAGGTGCCGCCGGCGGCGATCTTCGCGCCGGCTTCGGCGCTGCCCGTGACGACCGAGTGCACGCGGTCGCGCTGTCCCGCGTCGATCAGCGGGCCGAGCGCGACGTCGCCGTTCGCCGGGTCGCCGACGGTCAGCTCGGCCGCGTGCTCGGCGAGCGCGGCCGCGTAGTCGTCGGCGATCTCGGCGGCGACGAGGTGCCGTCCGGTCGCCATGCAGATCTGCCCGGAGTGGTTGAACGAACCGAACGCGCCGACCGACGCGGCCTTCTCGACGTCCGCGTCCGCGAGCACCACGAGCGCCGAGTTGCCGCCGAGCTCGAGGTGCGCGCGCTTGAGCCGCTCCCCCGCCGCCGCGGCGATCCGGCGGCCCGCGCTCGTCGAGCCGGTGAACGCGATGACGCGCACCAGCGGGTCCTCGACCAGCGCCGCGCCGACGTCCGCGCCGCCGGGCAGCAGGTGGAACAGTCCTTCCGGCAGACCGGCTTCCTCGAAGATCCGGGCGAGCACGACGCCACCGCACACCGCGGTGCGCGGGTCGGGCTTCGCCAGCACCGCGTTTCCGAGCGCCAAGGCGGGCGCGATCGCGCGGATGGACAGGATCACCGGCGCGTTGAACGGCGAGATCACGCCGACCACCCCGGCCGGGACCCGGCGGGCCATCGACAGCCGAGGCTGGCTGGACCGCAGCAGTTCCCCGTACGGATGCGCGGCGAGCGCGGCGGCTTCGTGGCATTCCTCGGCCGCGACCGCGCGGGTCTGGAACTGGGCGAACGCCCGCGTGGCACCGGATTCCCGGACGAGCCATTCGTCGATCTCGTCGCCGTGGTCCTCGAAAAGCCGCGCCGCCCGGCGCAACACCCGCGCCCGCTGGTCATACGGCTGAGCGGCCCACTCCCGCTGCGCTTCCTTCGCCGCGGCCGCGGCCTTCGCGACATCCTCCGGAGCCGCCGCGCCGACCCGGGCCAGAGTCTTCCCGGTGGCCGGCTCGACCGCGTCGTACTCGCCGCCCGCGCCGGGGACCCAGCCGCCGGAGAAGATCCGGCCCCGCCAGCCGTTTCCGAGCAACGTCATGCCGTCACCGCCACTTCCAGCACCAGCGGCTCCGTGCGCGCGGCCAAGGTCGGCAGCACCTCGGTCAACACCGACTCCAGTTCTTCGCAGGTTTCCGCCCGTCGCGCCGGGCAGCCGAGCGACTTGGCGAGCCCGCTCACGCTGACCTCGTCGAATCCGGGCCACGGCGCTTTCCCGCCTCCGGCCGTGCGTTCGCCGTGCCGCACGGCGAGTTTGTCCATGATCGCGTAGCCGCCGTTGGACAGGACGAGCACCAAGACGCCGACGCCGTAATGCGCGGCGCTCCACAACGCCTGGATCGAGTACAGCGACGAGCCGTCCCCGATCACCGCGACCACCGGCCGTTTCAGTCCGCCCATCCGCAGGCCGATCGCGGCCGGGATGCCGAAACCCAGGCCGCCCATGGCCGCGCTGAGGAACCCGAGCGGCTCGCGCGCCGGGACGAGCGCGTGCAGCAACGGACGGCTCGACGGGGATTCCTCGACCAGCACCGTGTCCTTGGGCAGCTGGCGGGCGAGCAGGCCGAACACGTGCTCCGGCCCCAGCGGCGCACCGTCCCGCGGCTTGCCGGGCAGCTCGACCGTCCGGCCGACCTTCTCCGCACGCGCTTCCCGCGCCGGAACCAGCTCCGCCAACGGCGCGCAGACCGCCGAGGGCCGCGCCAGCACGGCGAGGTCGACCGGGCTGCGGTGCGCTTCGTTCGGATCGTCGGTGACCACCGCGAGGCGGGTGCCCGGCTCGGCCAGCTGTCCCGGTTCCCGCGGGTACTGCCGGAAAACCGGCGCGCCGACCGAGAGCACCGCGTCGTGCCCGGACAACGCTTTCCGCAGTTCTTCCCGGCCCGGCGGCAGATGTCCGGCGAACTGCGGGTGATCCTGCGGGAATCCGGCGCGCGCGCCGAACGCCTCCTGCCACACCGGGCACGCGAGCTTCTCCGCCAGGGCGGTCAGCCCGCGCCACGATTCCGCGTCGTCGGCCCCGGCCCCCACGACGAGGACGGGATTGCTTGCCGCACCGAGGAATTCCGCCAGCTCGGCCAGCACCGCGGGTTCGGCGGCGTTCGCGCGGACCAGCCTGGCCGGCGCGGGCAGCGGCTCGTCCGCGTCCGCTGGTTCGGACCAGTCGTCCATCGGCACGATCACCAGCGCCGGGCCGCGGTGCTCGCGCGCCTCGTGCCAGGCCCGGGCGAGCGCGCCCGGAACGTCCTGCGCGCGCAGCGGTTCCGCGATCCACACCGGCGTGGGCCGGGCGAGATCGTCGAGCCGGTGGCCGGTGAGGAACGGCTCCAGCGCGAGGTGGCGACGGTCCTGCTGCCCGACGAGCACGACCAGCGGCGCGCGGTTGACGCGGGCGGTCGCGAGCGCGCCGACCGCGTTCCCGAGGCCCGCCGTGGTGTGCAGGATCGCGACCGCGGGCCGGTCGTTCGCGAGCGCCCACCCGGTCGCCATGCCGACGACCGAACCCTCGTGCAGCGCCAGCACGAACTCGAGGTCGTCGGGCAGGTCGGTGAGCAGCGCGATCTCGGTCGACCCGGGATTGGCGAACACCGTCGTGGCGCCGAACCGGCGCAGCACTTCGAACGCGGCGTCGCGAACGGTCGGGGCAGGGCTCACGGACTTCTCCTCGGCAGTGCGGCAGCGGGCGACCGGAGTCTCCCGGCTCGGTTCCGGGCCGCCCAGCCCCTCTTCCACTCAGCGGAAAATTTCCTCAGCCCTGCAATGCGCGCGTGACGCCCAGCGCGGCCATCCGGACCACCGGCACCAGCGGCGACAAGTTCGGCGTGGAACTGGGCACCACCACGGAAATCGCCGCCACGACCTGATCGGCGGGCCCGCGCACCGGAGCCGCGACCGACGACGCGCCCTCGGTCATCTCGTTGCGGGAGATGCAGAACCCTTGCAGCCGGATCTCCGCCAGCACCTGCCGCAGCCGCGCCGGGTCGGTGATCGTCCCGCTGGCCCGCCGCTCGAGCCCGCCGGCCAGAATCTTCTCGAGGCAGTCCGGCGGCGCGTGCGCGAGCAGCACCTTGCCCGGCCCGGCCGCGTGCAGCGGAAGCCGCAGCCCCACCCGCGAGGTGACCACGACGTCCGGATGCGCCTCGAGCTTTTCCAGATACAGCGCGCGGTCCCCATCGAGCACGACCAGGTGGACGACCTCGTGCGTCACCTGCAGCAGATCCTGCAGATACGGCAGCGCGACGTCCCGCAGCTCCCGCCCGCCGGGCGCCTGCGCCCCGAGCTGCCACAGCCGGAGCCCGATCCGGTACCGGCCCCGGCCGGTCCGCTCGAGCGCGCCCCAGCCGGTCAGTTCGGCGAGAAGCCGGTGCACCGTGGCAGGAGCGAGCCCGGTCGCCCGGGTGATCTCGCCGTGGGTCTGCTCGGGTCGGCCGGACAGGAAGGAATCGAGCACCGCGAACGCGCGGCTCAGGACAGTGCGCCCGGGTTCGGCGGCGTTGCCGGCGATCGCGTGCCTCCGGGGCTGCGGTGGAACGGGACGGGGACTTGGCCGCCCATCATCCGCCAGTCCCGCGAACACGGCAACCCGCCGCCCTCCCGACTGTCCACACCAGACACTGGCCCGCAGTTCACCGGGTCCGGCGAGCTGAGCCGTTCCGGCGCGGACGGCCTGGTCCGGGCGGTCGAATCGGCCAAGGCCACGGCCGCGCGGCCCCCTTCCGGGAGGGGAACCCTCACGACCCGCAACCGGACATCAAGGGCCCCTTCACGGACCTAGATTCCCTCAAGGAGCCCTTCACGGACCACCCGCAACCGAAACCGCGGACCCCCACGCGACCAACCGCGCGAGCCGCGCGAGCCGCGCACCCCACCACCCAACCGCAGCCGCCGCACCCAAAGAATCGAAGCACCCAGCCCCTCCCCCGCACCCCGATACGAAGCCTCCCTGCGGTTCGGGGGTGCTTGTCAAGGCACGCTTTCCCGCCTTGACAAGCACCCCCGAACCGTCCGCACAATCCGGCTTCGGGGTGCCCCACGCCACTCACCGGGGCGCAATGTCGCCGCCAGGCGACGAGCCGCCCGCCCAAGCCCCGCCCCTCACCGCCCAAACGTAGGCACCCCCGGACGAACAGCCAACGCCTCCTGATTGAACGTCACCGCCACCCCCCGCCCCCGCAACCGGGAAGCCCCCTGATCGATCTTCCACCCGTCGACCCGAACCCCGATCTCCGGATGCCGCCGAACCTGCTCCCGATCCACCTGGACCCGGACACTGGCCGCCTCCCCACCCGCCAAATTCAGATAATTATCACTGAACGAAGCAGGAAGAACCCTCTCCCCAGTCCGCACGTCATACACCTGCAAATGCACCATCAACGCGACGGACTCGCCGATGTTCCGCACATCCACCGCCACCGAAACCCCCTCCGGCCCCGGAGAAACCCCAGCGATCACCGAAACCGCGGCCGCGGGCATGTCGTCCAAACCGGCGAACCCAGCCTCCCGCCCGGGAGACTCCACCCAATAAAAATTCCGGATAACCTCGGCACCCCGAACATCCCGAAGCGC
Source organism: Amycolatopsis orientalis DSM 43388 (assembly GCF_000411975.1). Taxonomy (GTDB): domain Bacteria; phylum Actinomycetota; class Actinomycetes; order Mycobacteriales; family Pseudonocardiaceae; genus Amycolatopsis; species Amycolatopsis orientalis_D. The sequence continues at coordinate 35,333 of NZ_ASXG01000060.1, read as the reverse complement.
CAGCCGGACAAACGCAATCTCATCCGGCCCACCCCGCACGAGCGCCGCCACATTCCCGGCTACCGCACGATCAGCCGCTCCCACCCCGCCGACCGGCAACGAGACCCGGCCGAACTCCACCCCGTCCACCCCGTAAAACCGAGCTTCGACCCCGCCCCGGACGACCGCAGGGGAATGATTAGCCACCACCACGTCGAAACTCCGCGCGTCCAACACGACATTCACCCGCCGGCAAGCATGCTGAACCGCGTAGAACGACGAATGCGCTTCAAGATCATGACTGTACATCTGCCAGACAAAACTGGGCTGTGCGGGATTGGTCATCCACATGATGACCCCAGTCCGCGGATAAGGCCCGGCACTGCGCATATGAGCCACCGGAGCCTCGTAGATAGCCCGGATGCACTCGTAATTCATCATCTGCGACTTGCGCGCGAAATCCGGAAGGTTCCGCACCTCCCCGTACCTCTCGGCGGTCAGCCGAAGATACCCGGCCCCGCCCCCGTTCCCGCCGTTGCCGTTCACGTCCCGATCCGCCCAGAAATCGTCCGGCCGCTCCCAGGACGCCTCCGGGAGCATCTTCCGGATGAACTCCAGCGTCGGGATCGAATAAGACCCGACCTCGTTGTGGAACGGCGGCCACTGCGTCCCGTCGTTGAGCGCGAAGTGCTGGGCGGGCGGAACCCAGTGGTACGGCCCGCCGGACCGGTACCCGTCGATCGGGTTCTTCCCGGTGTCCCCGGCCGAACTGGTCAGCACGGCCCGCTGCGGATCCAGCTCCGCGACCAGCGCGTCGAGCCCGTCGATCAGCGGCTGCGGCGGCGGCCCCTCGTTCCCGCCGCACCAGAGCAGGATCGACGGATGGTTGCGGAACCGCACGATGCAATCGCGGATGTTCGCCAGGTCCCGCGCGATGTTCTCCGCCGGCGGCCCTTCGGTCGAGCAGAAGAAATCCTGCCAGACCAGGATCCCGTACTCGTCGCAGGCGGCGTAGAAGTCCTCGGTGCTGCTCTGCCCGTTCCAGTTCCGGATCAGGTTGAGGTTGGCGTCGCGGTGCAACCGGACCTGCGCCCGCAGCCGCTCCCGCGGAATCCGCTTGAGCGCCTCGTCGAGCCCCCAGTTGCCGCCCATCACCAGGATCGGCAGGTTGTTGACGGTGATCGCCAGGCAGTTGCTCGTCGCGCCGGACGGCGAGCGCATCGGCGTCGTGTACTCGATCCGCCGGATCCCGAAGTCCACCGTCCGTTCGTCGTGCACCTGGCCGCCGGACTCGACGCCGACCGTCAGCCGGTAGCGGTACGGCTCGCCGTACCCGTTGGGCCACCACAACTTCGGCCGCTCCACCCGCAGGCAAGCGACCTCCTTCGACGTCAGCACCACCGACGACGCGCCCGCCGGAACGCCGACCGTCCGGCGGAACCCTCGCCCGTCGAGCGACCCGGTCACCACCACGGATTTCCCGGCCGCGCTGTCCAGTGCGAGCTCGACCTCGACCTCCGCCGTTCGCAAGTCCGGCGACAGCGTCGAAGTGACGTGCACGTCGGCCACCCGCACCGGCCCGGTGGTGCGCCAGGCGACCGGCTGCCAGATGCCCAGGTCCCGGTCCGGAATCGTCGGCAGCCAGTCCCACCCAGCGGTGCAGAAGAACGTCGGCCCGTTCTTCAGCGTGATCCCGGTCGGGCCGCCGTTGCGCCCGCCTCGCGTCACCCCGCTGGCGTAGCTCGGCAACGCGGGCGGATCGGTGTAGTCGAGCTTCCCGACCAGCACTGCCAGCCAGGCCACGCCGTCCGCCTTGGCCACGATGTCGGTGACCTCGAAGACCGCACGCTTGAACGCGCCTTCGACGGTGCCGACCCTGGTCCCGTTCAGCCACACCGTGCCGAGGTAGTTGATCCCGTCGAACTGCAGCCAGAACCGCTGGCCCGGAACCAGCCGCGGCACCCGGAACGCGACCCGGTACCAGTAGCCGGTGTCCTTGAGCGTGTCCGGGACGGTGTCGGTCACGATGTGGCCGTACAACGGATCGGGATACTCGCCGTTGGCGATCATGCTCGTCAGCGGCGTCCCCGGGACGACGGCCGGCTTCAACCCGGCGACATTCTCCGCGCTGGCCAGCACTTTCCCGTCCGCCGACGTGCCGTCCGCCGCGACGAAGGTCCAGCCGCCGGCGATCTCGCCGCCGACCGCGAGCGGACGGGCCTCGGGCGCGGCCCCGGCGGTACCGGGCACGCCGAACGCGCCGAGCACACCGCCGCCCGCGACAGCAATCCCGCCGGACAGAAACCGCCTGCGATTCACCTGGGTCACGTCGCTCCCGAAAGCCTCTACTGACATCGTTGTCAACCGCGCCTGAACCCTATTATTCGGCCGCTCGCGGTCCGGATGTCAAGCGGCATCAGGAGGTTTCCGCGCCGGCGCCGGATTTCTGTCGGGCGGACATCCGGCGGCGGCACCCGAGAGCGAGCGCCCGCTGCGCCATCGGAAGGAATCTTTACAAACTGGGCGGGAAATCGCCTCGCGCCTCTGGCGACCGGCCGCTTCGCGCTTTTAGGGTGGCCGCGTTCGAGGCGGGGCGGATGCCCCGCTCACCGGTGCACCACCGAAGGAAAGCGAGTTTGCCGTGCCCGAACCCGTCGAGATGTGGACCGCGCCCGATTTCGTCGAGTACGAAACCCCGATGGAGGTCACCGCCTACGCGGCCCGCCGGGAGGAGTGACCCGCCGGACGGGGCCGGTCCGCCGCGGTCCCGTCCCCTCCCGGAAACCGTACCGCTCAGCGAGAATCCCGGAGTACGCGAATGTCCACTGTGCACCCGATGAGTCCGGCGGAGTTCACCGGCGCCCTGCGCGGGCTCGCCGGCCGGTACTGGGGCAGCCATCCGTTCCACCAGCGGATGCACGCCGGCGAACTGACCGGGCGCGAACTGAGACTCTGGGCAGCCAACCGCTGGTACTACCAGCGCCTGCTGCCGCAAAAAGACGCGGCGATCATCAGCAATTGCCCCCTCCCGGAAATCCGCCGGATCTGGCTCGACCGCATCGTTTACCACGACGGCGCCATCGAGGGCGAAGGCGGAACCGAACGCTGGCTGCGGCTGTGCGCTGCCGTCGGCTTGGACCGCGCCGAGGTCCTCGACGAACGACACGTCGCCCCCGGGGTCCGGTTCGCCGTCGACGCCTACGTCGCCTTCGCCCGGACCAAACCCTGGGTGGAAGCCGTCGCCTCCGGGCTGACCGAGATGTTCGCCGGGCATCTGATGCAGCAGCGCGTGGCCGACGTCCTCGCGAACTATTCCTGGATCTCCCGCGCCGACCTGGCGTACTTCACCGACCGGATCGACAAGGTCTCCGGCGAGGGCAAGGACACTTTGGACATTGTCGTGCAGCACTGTGTCACCCGCGAGCAGCAAGAGAAAGCGGTGTCCGCGCTGTCGTTCAAATGCGATGTCCTGTGGTCGATGCTCGACTCCATCGAACGCGCCGCGGCCGAGGAGTGAACCGATGGAGACCCTCACTGCCGCGTCAGTGCCGAAACTGCGGGCCGGCGTGCGCCTGACGTTCGATCACGTCCGCGACACGCATGTGCTTTTGTTCCCGGAAGGCGTGCTGGTGCCGAATTCCACCGCCGCCGCAGTCCTGGAGCTCTGCGACGGCGCTACCCCGGTCTCCGGCATCGTCACCAGCTTGCGCGGCCGCTATCAAGGCGTCCAAGAGAGCGACGTTTTAGCCGTGCTGGCCAGGTTCGGACAACGGCGGGTGCTCGAATGGACGTGACCGCGCCGCTCGGGCTGCTCGCCGAACTGACCCACCGCTGCCCGCTGCATTGCGCGTACTGCTCCAATCCGGTGGAACTCGTCGGCCGAGCCGCGGAACTGTCCACTGCGGACTGGACTGACGCGCTGTCCCAGGCCCGGGAACTGGGCGTGCTCCAGGTGCACCTCTCCGGCGGAGAACCGCTGGCCCGCCCGGACCTTCCGCAGCTGGTGACGCACGCGAGCGGCCTCGGCTGCTACGTCAACCTTGTCACCTCCGGCCTCGGCTTGACCGAGCCCCGGCTGCACGATCTCGTCGAACGGGGCCTGGCCCACGTCCAACTCTCCGCGCAAGCCGCCACCCCGGACCGCGCGAACCTGCTCGCCGGCGCGAAGGCCTTCGACCGAAAACTGGCCGCCGCCGAACTCGTGAAGGCCGCGGGCCTCCCGTTGACCGTCAATGTGGTGCTGCACCGGCAAAATCACGACCAGCTGGCCGAAATCATCGCGCTGGCCGAGCAGATGGGCGCGGACCGCCTCGAACTGGCCAACACCCAGTACTACGGCTGGGCCCTGCGCAACCGCGCCGCTCTCATGCCCACGCGCGCGCAACTCGCCGCAGCCGAACCCGTAGTCCGTGCGGCTGTCGAACGCCTCCGCGGCACAATGGAGATCATCTACGTCGTCGCCGACTACTACGAGCCGTTCCCTAAACCGTGCATGCACGGCTGGGGCGCACGGCAACTCACCATCGCCCCGGACGGCACCGTCCTGCCGTGCCCCGCCGCGAGCGTGATCACCACCCTCAAGCTCGACAACGTCCGCGACACCTCCTTGGCCGACATCTGGTACCGCTCGGAGTCCTTCACCGCCTACCGCGGCGAGAAATGGATGCGCGACCCGTGCCGCACCTGCGACCGCCGCACTGCCGACTTCGGCGGCTGCCGCTGCCAGGCGTTCCAGCTCACCGGCGACGCGGCCAACGCCGACCCCGTCTGCTCCCGCTCCCCGCACCGCGGCACCGTCGACCTGATCCTCGCCGAACCGTCCACTTCGGACTTAGTCCCGCGCGGCCCGGCCCGATGAAGGTCATCCTGCTGGGCACCGCGGCCGGCGGCGGCTTTCCACAGTGGAACTGCGCCTGCGCACAGTGCACCTCGGACGCTCCGCCGCGCACCCAAGACAGCGTCGCCTTCAGCGCGGACGGCCGCACCTGGCATCTCCTCAACGCCTCGCCGGACATCCGCAGCCAGATCCTGGCGACCCCAGCCTTGCGCGCCGGACCCGGCCCGCGCGAGACACCGCTGCGCACCGTCCTGCTCACCGACGCCGAACTAGACCACACCCTGGGCCTGCTCATGCTCCGCGAGGCGGAGACCCTCACCGTCCACGCCCCGGCCGCCGCCCTGCATGCAGTGACCGAACACTTCCCGGCCCGCGGGATCATCAGCGAGTACCACGAGTGGACCTGGCACCCCACCACCGAAACCACGCTCGACGGCCTGCGGATCACCTCCCTGCCGGTCAGCGACAAGCAACCGAAATACGCTCGCGCCTCCGCCCACTCCGGCCCGTGGGTCGTCGCCTACCGCATCCACGACCCGGCAACCGGCGGCACCCTCGTCTACGCGCCCTGCCTGCGCAGCTGGCCGCCCGGCTTCGACGAATTCACCAGCGACGCAACCCTCGTGCTGCTGGACGGCACCTTCTACGGCGGCACCGAATTCACGATCGCCACCTCCACCGCTAACCCAGCCGCTCAACAAGCGATGGGCCACCTACCGATCTCCGAGACCTTGCCGATGCTCGCGAACCGCCCGGGCACCACCCGGTGGGCCTACACGCATCTGAACAACACGAATCCCGTCGTAGCCCCGGAGGGCGCGGAACACGCCGCAGTGCTGCGTGCTGGAGCGGAACTGCCGCCGGACGGAACAGAATTCGACCTCTGAGCACGGCGTGGGCGTTCTGGAACGGCTCCGCGAACCTCCGGGACGCTCCGCACCGGAACCCGTCCCCGACCCGCACCGCCCGTCGACGCCGCGGTCGCTCTCGGCTGACGGAGGTCAGCGCTGAGGCGCCGCCTGCAACGTCCCGGCGGGGAGCCGGTCCGCGCCCCAGCTCCGTTCGAGGTAGCCGATGATCCGCGCGATGTCCTCGGCGGGCACCTTCTCCGGCTCTCCGTGCTCTCGCGGGTCGACGTGGAAGATGTACAGCCGGGACGCGAACTGGTCGAACGGCAGCGAGGCCTCGCCGAACCGCTCGCCGTTGCCCGCGGTGGAGACCACCACGCCGTCACCCCAGTCCTGGCCGCTGTCGTTGTTCGGGTTGTAGAAGTACACCCGCATGACGTCCTCGGGATCCGGGGCGGTGCGCAGGATCGTGATCGCGTGCCAGCCGACGTAGCGGGCCGCGCTGTCGGTGACCGCGATCCCGGCCGGCTGCGGGTGGATCAGCGGCTGCTCGCCGTTGTAGGACGGGTGGTAGCTCGCGTGGAACTGCCGCAGGAAATCGTCGAGGTCGACCAGTTTGCCGGTGGCGACGTCCACGTTGATCCGGAATCCGCGGGAGGCCCACCAGCCGTGGAACTCGGGGTTGACCCAGCGGTGCGGATCGCCCGGCCGGTCGGCGCAGCGGCGGCCCATCTCGGCGTAGATCCGGTCGAGGTGGGGCACGACGAGCGACGACACCGGGTCCAGGTCGGCGGGCAGCCCGGCGGACAGGCCCGCGCCGCTTTCCTTCGACGACACCGGCTGCCCTTCGAAGTGCATGACGATCTCGTCGTCGCGCGCCGCCCACACCACGACCTGCAGCAGGTAGTCCGGGTCGTTGTAGGCCCACATCGACAGCGCCCGCGCCGACTGGCAGGTCGGGTTGTCGCCCTGCCCGACGCCCAGGGGCTGGCCCAGCATCGACAGCACGCCCGCGAGCAGCCGCGCCTCCGGCCTCGGCTGGTCGCCGAACACGAGCGTCAGCCGTTCCCGCGCGGCAGCGGACAGCTCCAGCGCGAGCTGCCGCCACAGCGCCGGCACGACCGGCGGCTCGTAGAGGATGCCGCGGTCGAGCAGCAGCGCCAGCCCGTAGACGCACTGCGCGGTCTGCGGGTGCACGGCTTCTTCGATCAGCCGGTGGACCAGGTCGTGGTAGCGCATGAGGCAGTTCCGGCCCACGTCGGACAGGCCGAGCGCCTCGCCCAGGAGGTAGTCGCTCTCGTGCGCGAGGTACCGCAGCAGTTCGGCGTGGTACGGCGAGACCAGGCCGGTGTCGTGCATCGCGCGGGCGAATCCGGCCGCCTCGTACTGCAGGCTCGCCGCGTCCATCGCCTCCAGCCGGGCCCGGAAGACGTCGACGCCCGGGTCCTCCCGGCACGCCTCGGTGGTCCCGAACAGGCTGGTGATCAGCCGGTCGAGCCCCTGCACCGAAGACCCGCCCAGGTCGACGTCCGGATCGCCGCGGTAGATCGAGATCCGCGTGATCAGCGATTTGACCTGGTCGACCTGGATCGGGCGCTGGCGCAGGATCCGCCAGATCTCCTCGACCACCTTGTCCAGGATGCTGTCGTAGCCGATCTGGTCGGCGAGATACCGCAGCAGGTCCCGGATGAGCTGCGCGGTCCGGCCCTGCCTGGTCCGCTCGGCCTCGCTGGGCGGGGTGAACAGCAGCTCCAGGTTCATCCCGAGCACCTGCGACAGGAAGACGCGGGCGTCCTCGGCGGGCAGCGTCGGATGCTCGTAGTCGCCGCACGCGACCGCGAGCATCCGCAGTTCGCTGGTCGCCTCGATCACCACGGTGTCGGTGTTCTCGCTGTGCAGGCCGGGGCCGACCAGCGCGGGAATGAGGATCTCCGGGGTGTCCCAGTCGGTGCCCTGGAAGACCCCGGCTTCCTCCAGCGCCCGTGCCCTGGCCCGGACCGCGGCGGCGCCGTCGGGCTGCAGCAGCACCCGCCGCAGCGCTTCCAGCACCCGCCGCAGCTTCGTGTGCTTGCCGAAGTCGCGGGTCGCGGCCATGGCCGCGACCGCGTCGTCGAGCGCCGCCACGCGTTTGGCCAGCGTCGCGGTCGTGCCGGTGACGTCGGCGTTCGGCTCCAAGTGCGTCCTTCGGTCGGGGTGGCGGACTCGTCCGGGGTCTCAGACGTAGAAGTCCAGTTCCTCCTGCTCCTTCAGCAGGTCGCGCATCCGGTAGGGATCGTCCCCGAAGAAGTACAGCAGACCCCAGTGCGTGCCGAACGCGGTCCTCTTCGTGACGGTCTCCTCCAGGGGCGCGGTCAGGTCGTGTGACTCATAGTAGTCGTCGTCCTCGGTCTCCTGCGGGATCCGCAACTCGCTTACCACCCGGCGGCGCGGGTAAACCCCGAAGCAGCCGGCGACCCCGGTCGCGTCGACGACCTCCCGCGGGAAGAAGGCGTCGATCTCCTCCTCGGTCGTCTTCGGGTCGAAGGACAGGACCAGCGCCTGGTAGGCGTTGAAGCCGTAGGCGCGTTCGAGCAGTTCGAAGACCTTGAAGCCCGGCGGGCGGTACGCGACCTCGCCGAAGTACATCTCGCCGTCGCTGGTGACGAAGTACTCCGGATGCACGAAACCGAATTCGATGTCGAAGGTCTTGACGAGCTTCTCGATCTGGGCGGTGATCTGCGGACGGTACCGCTCCAGCTCCGGTGTCGCCGGGACGAACACCGAGTACCCGAGCGTGACGTACTCCGAGATGTTGAGGAATTTGACCTTGCCGCGGTGGATCCACGCCTCGACGGCGAATTCCCAGCCGTCCAGATGCGACTCCATCAGGACCGGGAACTCCTCCTCCGGGATCGTGTCGATCTCGTCGGGGGTCCGGATGACGCGGTGCCCGAGGCAGCCGGCCTTGTCGAACGCCTTGAGGTGGATCGGATCGTTCGGGTCGCCGTCGAGCTTGAGCAGGGTCTGGTTGACCCGCTTGAGAAACCGCACGACGTCTTCGCGGTCGTGCGCTTCCTCGAAGATCCCCACCCGGATGCCGCCGAGCTGCGCCCGGCGCTTCATCAGCGCCTTGTCCCGCAGCAGCATCGCCTGGCCGAACAGCCGCGGGTTGTCCATCAGCACGGAGTTGATCGCGCCGGCCCATTCGACGGTCTCCTCGAACAGCGGGATGGCGACGTCGACGCCTTCCTCGTGCAGCATCTCGGCGATCTCCATCGAACGGTCGTTGAGCCGCTCGAAATTCCACGACATGTACGGGATGTCGTGCTCGACGCAGTACTTCTCCGCCCAATCCGGGGCGACCACGACGTAGCGCCGGTCGAACCGGTCGAGTGCCTCGACCGCGTTGAGCGACCAGCCGAGCAGCGCTACGTATCCCTTGTCCGGATCCTTCGCGACCGTCTCGGACTGTGGCATAGACCGTTCCTCCGTTCAGCACGTGCGGCTCGCCACGGCGCGGCGGCCGCAGCCGTACTGAACAGGGGTACCCGATTTCCGCTGAATTAAACGGATCCTTCCCGTCCGACTCGGCCGCGCACGAAGAATCTGTTGCACCGCAACGGTTTCCGGCTACTCGGCACCGACCGCCTGACCGATCAGCGCGCACGCCGTGGCGAACGCGCCGACCAGATCGTGTCCCATCCCGGCCACCACGTCGTCCATCCCGCGCAGCCCGGCGCGCTCCAGCAGGGTTTTCTCGTTCGTCACCCACTCCCCGCGCGCCGCCAGCACCGCGTGCCCGGCCTGCATCGCCGCCACCCCGACCGAAGCCGCGGTCTCGACGACCCGCCCATGCCGGACATGCGCCGACTTCGCGTACTCCAACGTCCGCTCCGCGGAAGCACGCCAGAACTTGGGAGCGTTCTCCCGCAACAGTTCCGGATACTCCGGCCGCGGCAGCTCCCCGCGCAGCACCCGGTTCAGCGCCAGCTCCGCCACCACCAGGTAACTCGGGATCCCGGCCAGGTGGAACGCCAGCGGCTCCCAGCGGAACCGGCCCTTCCGCGCCTCCGCCAGCTCGTGCTCGACCACGTCCAGGTCCCGGTAGTGCACGTCCACCGGCCTCCCCTGGACGGTCAGCCACGCGCCTCCGTTGAAGACCCCGCCGCCCCATTCGCCCAGTTCCGACACCGTCCCGGGCAGGCCGAGGGCGCGCAGGTCGTCCGGGTCGAACGCGCCGCGGTAGTACACCGCGTAGTCCCAGTCGCTGTCCGGCCGGTGGGTGCCGCGCCCCCGCGAACCGCCGAGTGCGACCGCTTCCGCGCCGGGCAGGCCGGACAGCAGATCGGCCACGTGCTCAGCGAACGTTTCCTCGTCGTTTTCCCGCATCAGGAGAACATGCCATGAATCTCTGCCAAGATCGCTCGTATTTCGCCGACAGCCCGACGACCTGGGGGTCTGAATGCACCGATTCCGCACGATCGCGCTCGCTGCCACCGTGAGCACCGCGCTCGGCGTCGCACCAGCGAACGCCGCGCAGCCCTTCTCCGACACCGTCTTCGCCGCCACGCACAACAGCTACTCCGGCAACGTGGACGGCGCGAAGGGGTCCATCTCCTCCCAGCTCGACCACGGTGTCCGGTTCATCGAATTCGACATCCACGACAACGGTTACGCCACCCGGCACGACTACGGCATCGGCCACAGCTCGCCCGGCGACCTGGTCGACCACGCGGGCAACCCGGCGTCCGACAACCTCCGCGACTGGCTCGCGGTGGTGAACGCCTGGTCCGCCGCGCATCCGGACGCCGCGCCGATCGTCGTCATGCTGGACCTGAAAGACGACCTCACCGACAACGACTCGTTCGCCGCCGGGAACCTGGCCGCGGTCAACGCCGAGCTGAGCGCCGCCTTCGGGCCGCGCCTGCTCTCGCCTGCCGCCTACCGCACCGGGGCCACCACGGATTCCTTGCGCGGCAAGGTGCTCCCGCTGCTCTCCGGCGACGGCGGCACGCGCGCCGCGTATCGGCGGGACGTCGGATACCACCCGGCGGTCGCGATCAACGGCCGCGGCCAGGTCGTGGAGGTGCACGATTCCGGCGGCGGCGCGCTCTGGTACTGGACCGGGCAGCTCGGCGCCGACGGACGAGTCTCCTGGCAGCGGCACGGCCGGTACGACAGCGGGCAGACCCCGGCGGTCGCGCTCGACGACTACGGCCGGATCGTCGAAGTGCACCAGTCGCAGAGCGCCACGACGCTCTGGTACCACACCGGACAGCTCGGCGCGGACGGCGAAATCCGCTGGTCGGCAAGCCATCAGTACGACAACGGGGTGCTCCCGACGGTCGCGTTCACCAGCTCCGGGCTTCGCGAGATCCACCGCAGCCAGGCGAGCGACCAGAACTGGCAGTGGCGCGGCACGCTCGACGCGTCCGGCGGGACGGTGACCTGGACCGGCAACGCGAAAACGTCCGATCCGCGTTACGACAAGGCAAACGCCGGGCGAATCTCCGTCGCCACCGGCGCCGACGGTTCCACTCCGGCGCAGACCCTGCGCTACTCCACCGCACAGGTCGCCGGCGGCCGGGTGCAGTACCAGCAGGTCGCCTTCGACGAATACCAGCAGGGCGATCCGGCCGAACTGCAGGACGGCCTGTTCTACGGGGCCCCGGCGAAGGAATCCGCGTTCCTGGTCGCCGCGCGCAAGAGCGGGCACGTGGTCCGCGGCTGGGATTTCGACAGCGCGGGCCTGGCCACCGATCCGCTGGTCAACTACCCGGCCACCAACCACCCGTACGACGACTGGTACCGGCAGCTCACCGAGGACGCCGCCCGCTGAAAGAGAAAGCGGCCCGCGCTCTCCCACCCCGACGGGGAGAACGCGGGCCTCGCCTACCGGCTGGAGGGTCGGTGTTCCTCCCAAGAACACCGGCCCCTCCGGCCCGTGGGCGCCTCAGGCGGTCCGCTGCCTGAGCCGAGCCGCCCCGACGGCTACGACCGGCATCGACGCTTCCCGCAGCGCCGCCCGTTCCACCGGACGGCGGACCGCCCCGCCGGGAGTCCGCACGCAATATCGCTCCACGGACTCCATCAGCACGGCGGCGACCATCACGACGACGGGGGTAGCCAGCGCGAACCACATGTTGCCTTTGGTACCCAGCCGCGCGAAAAACCAATCGCCCGCTTTCGGAAAAGGGTGGCCAGTAGACTGGCGGCGTGCGCACGCGACCGACGCTGACCTGGGCCGGACCTGGCGAACCACTGCCGCGCACGGGCACGGTCGCCGACGTCGCAGAGATCGTCGCCGGGCGGCGGGTGCTCGTGCTCAGCGGGGCCGGGCTCTCCACTGAATCCGGCATACCTGACTACCGCGGCGAAACCGGCAGCCTCCGCAAACACACGCCGATGACGTACGGCGAATTCGTCGCCAGCGAGGCGGGCCGCCAGCGTTATTGGGCGCGCAGCCACCTCGGCTGGCGCACCATCGCGCGGGCCGCGCCGAACGACGGGCACCGCGCCGTCGCCGCATTGCGCGCGGGCGGCTGGGTTTCCGGCGTCATCACGCAGAATGTCGACGGACTGCACCGCGCGGCCGGCACTGCCGGCGCGGTCGAACTGCACGGCAACCTCGACCGCGTCGTCTGCCTCGGCTGCCGCCGCGTCACCGCGCGCGAGGAACTCGACGCCCGGCTGCGCGCGGCCAATCCGGATTTCGGCGGCACGGCAACGCGAATCAACCCGGACGGGGACGTCGAACTGGCCGAGGACGTCGTCCGCACCTTCCGCACCGTGCCCTGCACGCGCTGCTCCGGCGTCCTGAAACCGGACGTGGTGTTCTTCGGCGAGAACGTGCCGCGCGCCCGCGTGGAACGGTGCTACCGGATGGTCGACGAGGCATCCGCGGTCCTGGTGCTGGGATCTTCGCTCACGGTCATGTCCGGCTTGCGCTTTGTCCGGCGCGCGGCGAAATCCGGCAAACCTGTCGTGATCGTCAACCGGGGCGAGACCCGCGGCGACGAGCACGCGACCGTCCGCGCCGACCTGCCGCTCGGCCCCGCGCTCACCGAACTGCTGGCACTGCTGGAAACCTCGTTGCCCCGTCCGACGGCCGCCGGATAGGCTGCGGGCACTCCGACGGACCGGTCCCCGGAAACACGCCGCAGAGCGGACCGGCCAGCCTGAAAACCCCAGGTCCAGGAGCGGGCGGCAACCCGGTGACTGCCGACCCGTTTTTCCGGAGGTTTCCCCATGTCCATCGGCATCGGCCTGCCCGTCAGCGACCCCGCCGCCCTGCTCGAGTGGGCGCGGCGCGCGGACGCCGGCCCGTTCCGCACCCTCGGGCTGCTCGACCGGCTCGTCTACTCCAATCCCGAACCGCTGACCGCGCTCGCCGTGCTGGCCGGCGCGACCACCCGCGTCCGGCTGCAGACCGAGGTCCTGCTCGCCCCGCTGCGCGAAACCGCCCTGCTCGCCAAACAGGCCGCCACACTGGACCGGATGTCCGGCGGCCGGTTCGTGCTCGGCCTCGGCATCGGCGGCCGCGAGGACGACCACCACGCCGCCGGCACCCCGCTGCGCGACCGCGGCCGCCGCTTCGACCGGCAACTCGCCGACCTGCGCGCGCTCTGGTCCGGAGAACCGCACAGCGCCGACGCCGGTCCGATCGGCCCGGCTCCGGCTCGCGAAGGCGGCCCCGAAGTGCTGATCGGCGCGTTCAAACCCAAGGCGCTGGCTCGCGTCGCCCGCTGGGGCGACGGGCTGCTCGCCGCCGCTCCCCCGTCGTGGGCGGGCGGGCTGTTCGACACCGTGCGCCGCGACTGGCACGAGCACGGCCGCAAGGGCGAGCCGCGGCTCGTCGCGCAGGTGAACGTCGCGCTCGGCCCGGATTCCCTCGTGGACGAAGCGAAAAAGGCGATGCTCGCGTACTACGCGTTCACCGGAATGGCCGAGCAGATGGCCAGCGGAATGCTCACCACGGCGGAAGACCTCCGGGCGGCGATCCGCGCGTATCGCGACCTCGGCGCGGACGAGGTGATGCTGTACTGCTGGGCCGCCGATCCCGGCCAGCTCGACCGGCTCGCCGACCTCTGCTGACCAGCTGACCTCTGCTGAACAACCCGGGAAGTAAGCTCGCGCCCATGCAGGCGTCGACGCTCTCCGGCGGATCTTCCGCGCCCCGTCCCGGAACCGCCCGCCGGCGGGGATGACGGGCGAACCTTCCCGGCGGCCCTCGTGGCTCGCCGCGCATCCCCGGCGAAGTTTCCTGCTCGGGGCCGGCGCGGCGCTCGCCGGTTCGGGCGCGCTCGCCGCCGCGCTTTCCCGTCCCGCGCCCCCGGAGGCGCGGGACGGGTTCGGCGCGGACTGGCTTTTCGGCCCGTTCGTCCCGGGCAGCACGGATCCGGACTTCGACGACAGCGGGATGGCGCTCGTCTCGGTGCCGCACTGCGTGGTTCCGCTGTCCTGGCAGGACTGGGACCCGTCGGACTGGCAGCAGGTCTGGGTGTACCGGCAGCGTTTCCTCGCGCCCGCGCAACTGCGCCGCAACCGCGCGTTCCTGCAGTTCGACGGGGTGCTCAGCGCCGCGACGGTGTATCTCAACGGCCGCCGCGTCGCCGCGCGCAGCGGCGGTTACCTGCCGCTGCGCTGCGAGGTCACCGGTCTGCTGACGGACAAGGACAACGTGCTCGCCGTGGTCGTCGACGGCCGCTGGCAGCAGAACACGCCGCCGGATCTGCCGGAGTACCCGAAACCGACGGCCATCGACTTCTACCAGCCGGCCGGGCTGTACCGCGAAGTCCGGCTGACCGGCGTGCCGCAGACCTATCTGTCCGATGTGTACGCGCAGCAGATCGCCGTGCTGACGCCGAACCGCGAGGTGCTGGTGCACTGCACCGTGGACTCGGCGAAAGCGGTGAAGGGCCCGGTCCGGCTCACCGCCGCGCTCAGCCAGCACGGTGCCGAGATCGCCTCCTCCTACACCGACCTCACCGGGCTACCGAAGGGAAACACCCAGGTCAACGTGTCGCTGCAGGGGCTCGAAGCGGTCCAGCTGTGGGACCTGGACGACCCGGCGCTGTGCGACATCCTCGTCACGCTCACCGTCGGCGGCCGGAAAGTCCACACCTATCCGGTGCGCACCGGGCTCCGCGACGCGCAGTTCACTGTGGACGGTTTCCGGCTGAACGGGAAGCCGCGCAAGCTGTTCGGGCTCAACAGGCACCAGTGGTACCCGTTCGTCGGCGGCGCGATGCCGGACCGCGTGCAGCGCCGGGACGCCCAGCTGCTCAAGGAAGAACTGAACTGCACGATGGTGCGCTGCTCGCACTATCCGCAGGCGACGGCGTTTCTCGACGCCTGCGACGAACTCGGCATCCTGGTGTGGGAGGAACTGCCGGGCTGGGACCACGTCGGCGACACCGCGTGGCAGGAGCTGGCGGTGCGCGACGTGCACGACATGATCGTGCGCGACCGCAACCATCCGTCGATCATCGTGTGGGGCACCCGGGTGAACGAGACACTCGGCCAATACGCGCTGTACGGGAGGACCGATCAGCTCGCCGCGGAACTCGACCCGATGCGGCCGTGCACCGGCGCCGTCGCCGGCGAGCGCGGCTACCTTTCGCCGCTGTACCCGGTGAAAGCGGGCGGCGGGGTGTTCTCGTTCAACGACTACAGCCGTCCGCGTCCGCCGGGTTCGCCGCCTCCGCTGCGCCCGCCGCGGCGCGGAGTTCCGTACCTGGTCAGCGAGGCGATCGGCACGCTCGTCGGCCCCGCGTACTTCCGGCGGACGGATTCCCTTGCCGTGCAACGGGAGCAGAGCATGCTGCACGCCTGGGTGCACGACCACGCCGCGTCCGACCCGCACTACAGCGGCCTGCTCGGCTGGTGCGGTTTCGACTATCCCTCCGGCTGGTACCACCACTATCGCGGGGTGAAATACCCCGGCGTGATGGATTTCTTCCGCATCCCCAAGCTCGGCGCGGCGTTCTACCGGGCGCAACGCGACCCGTCCCGCGGCGCGGTGATCGAACCGGCCTTCTACTGGGATTTCGGCCCCGGCTCGCCGCCGGGCGGGCCCGGGCGCGACGCGATCATCTGGTCGAACTGCGAGGTGCTGGTGGTGACTGTCGAGGGCAAGCGCCCGGTCACCGTGCGGCCGGACCGCAAGCGGTTCCCGCACCTGGCGCATCCGCCGTTCTCGGTGGATCTGCGGGTGGACGGCCGGGCGCGGCCCGAACTGGCCATCGAAGGACAGGTCGGCGGGCAAACCGTGCTGCGCAGGCGGTTCAGCGCGGATCCGGCCTACGACACGATCGCGGTGACCGCGGACGACGACCAGATCGTCGCCGACGGCGCGGACACCACCCGGGTCGCGCTGCGCTTGCTGGACCGGTACGGCGCCCCGCGACCGCACGCGCGCGGGGTGCTGGCCGTCTCGGCGACGGGGCCGGGCGTGCTGATCGGCGACCCCTATCTGGATTTCGGCGCGCTCGGCGGAGCGGCGGCGGTGTGGATCCGGTCGATGCGCGGCACTCCCGGCACGATCACCGTGAGTGCCACGCATCCGTTCGTCAACACCGGAACTGCCACGGTCGAGTCAGTCTGACGTCACCAGACGACCGGCACCTGCGCAACGCCGCCGGTGAGCCGGTTGGCCCGTACTTCCAGTTCGTCGGCGGACACCGCCAGCCGGAGGTTCGGGAAGCGGCGGAACAACGTCGTGAACACCACGCGCAGTTCCGTCCGGGCGAGGCTCGCGCCGATGCAGAAGTACCCGCCGTGGCCGAAAGCGATGTGGGAGTTGGGTTTGCGGTCCGCGTCGAACTCGTGCGCGTCGGCGAACACCGACGGGTCGCGGTTGGCCGACGCGGTCGAGATCATCACCGAGTCGCCGCGCGAGATGCGGACGCCGCCGATCTCCACGTCCTCGTGCGCGTACCGGAGCAGTCCGAGCCCGCCCGGCGCGGACATCCGCAGGATCTCCTCGACCGCGCCGTGCACGCGGCCTTCGGGGTCGGCGGCCAGCGCGTCGCGCCGCGAGAGGTCGGTGAGCAGGAAGAGCACGCCGAGGTCGATCCGGTTCGAGGTGGTCTCGTGGCCGGCGAACAGCAGCCCGGCGGCGAGCCTGCCGAGATCGTCGTCGGTGAACGTCGGGTCGTCGGCCTGCGCGGCGACCAGGTCGGACACCACGTCCTGGCCGGGGTTCGCGCGCTTCGCGTCGGCGAGACCGGACATGTAGGCGGTGAACTCGGTCATCGCCGCTTCGGCGTCGCCGCCGCTGTCGAGCACGCCGATGCGGTCGGACAGGGCCCGGAACTTCTCGCGGTCGGAGTACGGGACGCCGAGCAGCTCGCAGATCACCAGCACCGGCAAGGGAAACGACAGGTGCTCGTGCAGATTCGCCGGCGAGCCCGCGGCTTCCATCCCGTCGAGGCACTGGTCGGCGAGTTCCTGGATTCGGCCGCCGAGGCGGCGCATCCGGTTCGCCGAGAACGCCGGGACCAGCAGGCGGCGCAACCGGGCGTGCTCGGCCTCTTCGGTCTCGAAATCGCCCTGCGGGCCGTTCAGCACCGCGGCGTCGGAGACCGCCGAGGCTTCCTCGGGACGCGGGTGGGACCGGCCGAACCGGTTGTCCGCGAACACTTCCCGCGCTTGTTCGTACGCGGTGACGAGCCAGGCCGGGTCGCCCGCCGGGGTGGTCACCGGGACGATCGGGCCTTCGCGCCGCAGCACTTCGTACAGCGGCGCGATGTCCAGGACGTTCGGCCTCGCGAACGGCAGCTGGGCGGTGGTGGGCATTCGGGGTCCTCCCTCGGGTCAAACCGCCCGCGTGCGCAACGACGCGAGCCAGTCCTGTTCGTTTTCGGCGCGGCGGCGCACCTCGGCCAGCACGAGCCGGCTCCACGGATCGGTCTGCCCCTCGGCGAGCTTGGCCAGCCGGTCCCGCTGCGCGGCGACGGCGGCCTGGCGGGCGTCCAGCACGCGCAGCCGTTCTTCCGGGGTGAGCCTGCCGAAGCCCGCCAGCCGCGCCAGGAACTCGGCCGGGTCCCCCGCCAGCTCCGGCGGCAGGTCGGCGAGCAGATCGTGCAGCAGTTCCCGTCCGACGTCGGTGATCGTGTAGACGTGCCGCGGCGGACGGCCTTCCTGCGGCTGCGCGGTCCGGGTCACCGCGCCCGCTTCGGCGAACCGCCGCAGCGCCGGGTAGAGCGAGTTGTTCGACAGTGTGCGGCCGGTGGATTCCTCGATCTGCTTGCGCAGTTCGTAGCCGTGCCGCGGTCCGTTGGCGAGCTTCGCGAGCAGGAGCACGTCGGTCCACACATAGGTCACAGTAACCTAGGGTCCGGTTGGCCGGCAACGTCCGAACGGCCTATGCCGGAAGAAGATCTCCGCCCGTTTTTGTCGGTGCCTCCCGATAGCGTCTTGTCCGACCGATCCGGAGGGGGATCCTCGATGACCGACCACGTTCGCTACGGCCTCTACCTGCCGCCGTTCGGCCCGTTCGGCGATCCGGCCGTCCTGGTCGACCTGGCGGTCCGGGCCGAAGCCGCCGGTTGGGACGGCGTGTTCCTGTGGGACCACGTGGTGCCCGCGATGCCGCCGATCGCCGACACCTGGACCACGCTCGCCGCGATCGCCCAGGCGACCAGCACGGTGCGGCTCGGCCCCATGGTCACGCCGCCGAGCCGCCGCCGGCCGTGGGTGCTGGCCCGGCAGGCCTCGACTCTCTCCCGCCTGTCCCGAGGCAGGCTGATCCTGGGCGCAGGCATCGGCTCCGACGAAACGGGCGACTTCAGCCGGTTCGGCGATCCGTCCTCGCCCGCCGCGCGGTCATCGCGGACCGACGAAGCACTGGACATCGCCCGCGCGATGTGGGCTGGGGAGGCGGTGCGACACGAAGGGTCGCACTATCGGGTGAACCTGGACGCTGCCGAGCCGGAGCCGTATCCCATCCCGGTGTGGACGGCCTGTTCGACCCAGCACGAACGGGTGCTGCGCCGGGCCGCGGGAAGCGACGGCATTTTCCCGAATCCCGGGCCGGTGCCGTTGCCGCCCGAAGAGCTGGCTCGCCTGGCCGCTCTCGTCCGGCCGCCGGATCGCCCGTACGAAGTCGCGGTGTCGGGCAACGCGAGCCCAGCGTGGGACGACCCGGGCCCGGCAGACCTCGCGGCGCTCGCCGAGGCGGGGATGACGTGGTGGATGGAGTCGCTGATCCACTTCGATCCCCTGGATCTTTCCCTGACGGTGGTGGACGCCGGGCCGCCCCGGATCGGGGGTTAGCCGGAGCGGGCAGGGCTGGGTTCGCCGTGGCGTTCCCACGGGACACGTCGGAGCGACGCAGCCGAGCCAGATCGGCGATGCCTGCGCGCTGGCCGGGGAACGCTTAGGCGCGTCGGATCGTCAGGCA
Source organism: Amycolatopsis orientalis DSM 43388 (assembly GCF_000411975.1). GTDB lineage: Bacteria > Actinomycetota > Actinomycetes > Mycobacteriales > Pseudonocardiaceae > Amycolatopsis > Amycolatopsis orientalis_D. The sequence goes on along the minus strand of NZ_ASXG01000060.1, from coordinate 16,285 downwards.
AGTGGACAGGCGGAAGCAGAACCCCGCCCTGCTGCCCAAGGCGCATCGGGTCGGGCGGCTGGGCGAGGTGTGCGGCAGCGCGCCTCCCGCCACGGACAACCGCACCGGACACGGCCAGCCAGGACTCGCGGAAAGGCAGCGCAGAGCACAACCACGCCCAATTCCGACCTGCCCGAGGCACGGCCCACCCCGCCGCAGGCACCAGCACAAAGGCCCGCCCGCTCGAGACATAGACGGGTTCGAGGAAGGGCGGCGCAGCCGCAGAACCACGTCTAGCGCCCGGCCCAAGGCACAGCCGCCTCGCCTGCAAGCAGCAACACGCCTCCACCGGGCCGCACGTAACCGCACCAGGCACGTCGCGCCGCGAGATTGACGAGATCCGAGGAAAGGCAGCCCAACAGCCGAAACACGTCCAATGCCCCCACCCCAGACACAGCCGCACACAGCAACGTGCCGCACGCAACCGCACAAGGCACGTCCCGTCGAGAGATTGACGAGATCCGAGGAAAGGCAGCCCAACAGCAGAAACACGTCCAATGCCCCCGCCCCAGGCACAGCAACCCACAGCAACGTGCCGCACGCAACCGCACAAGGCACGTCCAAGTGAGAATTAGACGAGGTTCGCGGAACGGGCCGCAGAACCACGCCCACAGCACAGCCACTCCGCTGCGAGCAGCAACACGCCTCCACCCAGCCGCGGGCAACCCACCGGATGAGTCCGGTCGCGAGATAGCCGGAGGGCGTGCACCGGAGACCACGCTGCCGCGCGCCTGCCCCAGTGCCGAACCGAGGCGCAGCCGAGCCGTCGGGCAAGTTCCCGTTCGCGGCAACAAAACCAGCCCCGCACCTCACGCGGCCTTCACGAACGTCGCCGCGCAGCAAATCTCCCCGCTCGCTGGCAGGAACGTCCCCCGCGGCCGGATTGTTCTTTCTCCCCAACGTTTCCGACCCCCGCGGCGCGGCGCTCTCCCCACAGTTGCCTGATCGTTCAACCACTTTCGCGCCGCCCGGCGGAGGCGGCCGGATGCCGGTCGTCCCCCTTCGGCGGCTTCCCTGGGCGGCGCGGGAGAGCTACGGTGGAGGGTGGTTGAGCCTCCAGCCACCGCGATCCGTCCCGCGCGCCGGGATGCCCGGTGCCCGGCCGGTCCGGCATTCCGCCGCAGCCCTGTGCGCGGCTCAGAGAAAGTGCCGTGATGACCGCCGCGCACATTGCCCGACTGCCCGCACTGCCGTCGCCGGACCCGACGGGGATGCTCCGGCTGCGGGTCCGCCATCCCGCCCCGGGAACCGCCCTCGTCGAAGTGTCCGGGGAGGTCGACCTGGCGACCGCGCCGCGGCTTGCCGAGGTCGTCGAAGCGCGGTTGCGCAGCACCATCGGCCTGGTGATCGTGGACCTGCGCCGGACGACCTTCCTCGGCGTCGCGGGCCTGCGCGTCCTGATCCGGCTCAAGCTGCTGGCCGCCGGGGCGGACAAGGATTTCTACGTCGACCCGGGCGCCGCGCCCACGGTCCGGCGGCTGTTCGCGCTGTTCCCGCTCGACTGCGTCCGCGCCGGGGCCGCCGAGGGGCTCGCCGAGGTCCCGCTCCCCCGGCCCGCCGAGAAGGCCTGACCGAGGCCTGACCGTCCACTGCGGACGCCGCAGCCCGCGGCCGGAAGCCGAATCGTTCAACCCGCCATCACGCGTCCGGGTCGCGGAAGTCCTCCGGGCTCACGTCGTCCAGCAAGTCCCGGAACCGGCGGATCTCGTCCTCGGCCGCTACCGCCGGTTCGTCCAGGTCGCCGGCCGCGTCGAGCGCCGACCCGAGGGCGGTCTCGTCGCCCGCCGCCACTGTCACGTCGACCGCCGCCTCGTCGAGCACGGCTTCCGCAACCTCCAGCGGAGCATGGGTCCGCAGGCCGATCGCGATCGCGTCGCTCGGGCGGGCCGACACGCGCACGCCGCCGGACAGGACGAGGTCCGCGTGGAAAATGCTGTCCAGCAGCTGGGTGATCTCGACCCGTTCCACGCGCTGGCCCAGCGCCGCCAGCACCTCGATGATCAGCTCGACCGTCCCGGGCCGCGCGGACACGACCTGTTCCTGCGCGGCGGCCAGTTCCTGCGCTTCCGGCGCGCCGATGGTGATGGCGAGCCACCGGCGCGAGCCGGATTCCTCGCGCAGCAGCACGACCGGCGCCGACTCCTGCGCCACCACGGCCAGCCCCTGCACCCGCACCTGCACCATTGGGGGTCACCCCGCTTCCCGAAAGGTTCTCCCTGCTGACTACCCAACCTCCAGCGGTTTGTCACGCGAAATCGCCGTCGGCCGCGCGCCGGATTCGCCTGGGAAGGCGGCGCGGACCAGCTGGCGCCGGGCGTAAACGTGCCGCTGCGCACAGTCGGGAATCCCTCGCCGCACGTGTCGATCGAGCCGCGTTTGGGTATGCGGGAGCCATGAACGACGAGGGACCCGGCAGCCGCGCCAGCGGCGGCATGCCAGCCGTGGACCGTCTGCTCGACGAGGTGATCGAGCTGCGGCTTCCGGCGGAGACCTACCAGATCCCGCTTGTCCGCATGCTCGCGCAGGCAGTCGCCGCGCGGGCCGATTACGGGCTGGACGCGATCGCCGACGCCAAGATGGCGGTCGACGAGGCGTGCGCCCAGGTCGTTTCGACGGCCGCCCCCGGGGCCGCGATGACCTGCCAGTTCACCGTTTCGCCCGAGGGGATCCGGTTCGGCGTCCAGACCCGCACCCAGCAGCCGGAACCGCCGAGCGAGCGAAGTTTCGGCTGGCACGTGCTGACCACGCTGGCCTCGAACGTGTCGGCGCGCTGCGTCCCGGACCCGGCCGACAACGGCTACACGCTGAATCTCGACCTCGACCTGCACCGGGAGGCGAGCGGGTGAACCAGCAGCCCGTCACCCGCCACCGGGACGAATACGCGCACACCGCGCCGCTGTTCCAAGAGCTCGCCGCGCTGCCCGCCGACGACGAGCGGCGGCCGCGGCTGCGCGAACAGCTCGTCACGGAATTCCTCCCGGTCGCCGAGCACATCGCCACCCGGTTCACCGGGCGCGGCGAACCCCGCGAGGACCTCGTCCAGGTCGCCCGGATCGGCCTGATCAACGCCATCGACCGGTTCACCCCGGACCGCGGCCCGGACTTCCTGTCCTTCGCCGTGCCGACGATCATGGGCGAAATCCGCCGGTACTTCCGCGACACCGGCTGGTCGGTCCGCGTGCCGCGGCGGCTCAAGGAACTGCACCTGTCGCTCAGCCGCGGTTCGGCCACCCTGTCGCAGACGCTCGGCCGCGCGCCGACGCCGACCGAACTCGCCGAGCACCTCGGCCTCGAGCTTTCCGAGGTGCACGAGGGACTGGTCGCGGGCCACGCGTACCAGACGCTGTCGGTGGACAAGCCGGTGCACGACGACGCCGAGCCGCTGCTGCTCGCCGACACGCTCGGCGGCGACGACCCGGAAATCGAGCACATCGAGAACCACGAGGCGCTGCAGCCGCTGCTGCGGGAGCTGCCCAAACGGGAGCGTGCGATCCTGGTGATGCGGTTCTTCGGCGGTCTCACCCAGACCCAGATCGCCGAGCAGGTCGGGATTTCCCAGATGCACGTGTCCCGGCTGCTGTCGCAGACCCTCGAGCAGCTGCGCGACAAGCTCACCGGCGAACCCTGAGAACACCCGCGACGGGGGTCGCCCGACCGGGCCTGATCCCGTTGTCGCTCCCCCGCGGATCTGCGACGATTCGGGCCCGTCCATCAGCTGAGGAGGGCCCGATGGCCTCGAGACTCAACCCGTACATCAGCTTCGCGGGCAACGCGCGCGAGGCGATGGAGTACTACCACGACCTGTTCGGCGGGAACCTCGCGCTGAACACCTACGGGGAGGCCGGCGCACCCGCGGAAGCCGGCAACGCCGACCAGATCATGCACGCGATGCTGGAGGGCGACAACGGGTTCACGCTCATGGCGTCCGACGTGCCGCCCGGCATGGAGCACCAGCCGGGAACGAACATCTCGATCAGCCTCAGCGGCGACGACGGCGACCTGCTGCGCCGCTGCTGGGACAAGCTGTCCGAGGGCGGAACCGTGTCGGTTCCGCTGGAGAAGCAGATGTGGGGCGACGAATTCGGCGCCTGCACCGACCGGTTCGGCATTTCCTGGATGGTCAACATCGGCCAGCAGGGCTGAACCGGCGTTCAGCCGTCCGCTTCGATCTCGGCCCCCATCGGCGGCCAGTCGAAAGATGAAGGCCGGTCGAGGGGACCGGCGTGGACCGCGATGCCGCCCGCGGCGAAGAACACCGAGGGCGGCATCACTTCGCCGCAGTGGTCGCGGTCATTTCACACGACCCGGAAGGTCCCGATGGAGCCACGTCGCCCGGCTCCATCGGGACCGACCGCACCGCCCTGCCGCTGCCCATCCGCCGTGCCCGCCGCAGCGAGCGGCTCTCGCACGCGCCGGTGCGCACGACGGGCTCGGCGGAGTGTGCCGTACTTGCGGGGTCGGCGATTCCGGCGACGGCACCAGCGGACGCCCGGCGGCCTCGGCCTCCGAGAGGAGACGCGGCACGGCTTCGCATCGGCGAACGCCTCGCCCGGCCGCGTCATCGAACTCCTGGACCGCGGGCTGCCCCGTCCGCACTGTCCATTCAGGACGATTTACCGCCGAGAAGCTTCTGCAGCGCCGCGCCGTCGGGCACGCCGAGGCCGGTGCACGCGTCCCATCCCGCCGCCGCGGAATACGCGCCGTTGCTGCCTTCGGTGATGTCGCGGAACCCCGGCTGGACCTTGCCCGCGCCGACCCCGGCGTACAGCTTGCTGTGGACCAGCCCGAACCCCCGTCCGGCCGTCTGCGCCAGCCTCGCCAGCAGTGCCGACCACAGCGGCGAAACCGCGCTCGTGCCGCCGACGACGATCTGCTGTCCGTCGACCAGCACCTGGTATCCGGTCGCCGGATCCGCGTTGCCCGCCACGTCCGGGACCCCGCGCCCGGGTTTCCCGCCCCCGGCCCGCGCGGGCACTCCGGCGGCCTGCTGGTAGTCCGGCACCGGGAAGACGTCGCTCACGCCGCCGCCGGTCGAGCCGCCGCCTGCGGTGTTCCAGACCGTCTCGGAGTTCACTGTGGACGGTGGGGTGCCGTCGAGCTTGGTGCCGCCGCAGGCGAGCGCGTGCGGGCTCGACGCGGGGAAATCGACGTGCTGCGCCCCGTCGGTCTGGCCGTCGGCGCTGCCGTTGTCGCCGGACGCGCAGCACACCGTCACGCCGAGTGCCGCGGCGTCGGCGAACGCCTGGTCCATCGCGGTGCGGGCCTGCGCCGTCCACTGGTCCTCGGACTGGCCCCAGCTGATGCTGACCGCGACCGGGGTCGGCGTCGCGTGCACCGCGGTGCTCACCGCGTCCAGGAAACCCTGGTCGGTGTTCGGCGCGAAGTACACGACCTGCGCGGCTCCGGGCGCGACCGCGCCGATCACCTCGATGTCCAGCAGCACTTCCCCGTCCGCCGAATTCGGGTCGCCGGTCGGCGCGTTCTTGCCGCCGTCGACCCCGGCCGCGGTCACCTTCGGTTCGGTGATCTTCAAGCCGGAGAAGTACTTCGTGAGGTCCTCCGGCTTGTACCCGCCGCCGAGTTCGATCACCGCGACGGTCTGCCCGGAGCCGTCGGTGCCGGCCGGGAACCCGTACAGCTGCCCGACCTGATCCGGCGTGTAGCCCTTCCCCGCGGCTTTCTTGTGCAGCCGGAACATCGCCCGCGCCTGCGGCCGTTCGTCGAGGCCGAGCACGGCGACCACGACGTCCCCGAGCGCGGCGGGCACTTGCAGTTCCCCGCTGCGCGCGGCGAATTCGCCGCTGTCGCCGTGGCGGACCCGGTTCAGTTCCGTCTTGAACGCGGCCGTCATCGCCCGCGCCGGGCCTCGCACCGAGACGCGCCGCGATCCGGCGTGCACGTCGGTGACAGTGAGCCCGGCGTCGGTGAGGACGGTGCGCACCAGATCGAGATCGTCGGCGGCGGCACCGTACCGGTCGGCGAATTCCTCGGGCGCGAGCGGTTCGCTCAGCGCGGCCACATCCAGTTCGGCGCGCCGCCGGAGCACGACGGTCGCGGTGACGGTGGCGTCCGCGTCGAGCGGGCCGAGCACCTCGGCCTCAGCGAGCGCGGGACGCAGACTTCCGGACAACGGTACCCACTGTGAGTCAGTCATTGCTACATGGTCGCCCGCTGGCGACCGGAGCACCACCGCCGTATCCCCCGTCCGGCGGCAAAACCTGTCCGGTCTTCTGTCGACCCGATGGCTGGGACCGCGGATGCCGGCGCCGCACGGACGCGCGCACAGTGTCTCCATGAAACGGATCCTTACTCTGGGCACGGCCGCCGTGCTCACGCTCGGCGCGGTCACCGCGTCCGGCAGTGCCGAGGGCGATCTGGCCGCGCATGGCTGGGTCGGCACGTGGGCGGCCTCGCCCGCGGCCGCGGTAGCGAACACGCCGCAGGGATATCCGAACTACTCGATCCGCAACGTCGTGCACACCAGCGCCGGCGGCAACCAGGCCCGGGTGCGGCTTTCCAACACCTTCGGCACCGCACCGCTCACCTTCGGCACCGCACCGCTCACCTTCGGCCACGTGACGCTCGCGGTCGCCGCCGACGGTCCGCGCGCGGCGAGCGGCACGATGCGCACGCTGACGTTCGGCGGACAGTCCACTGTGGTCGTTCCGCCCGGGGCCGAGGTGCTCAGCGACCCGGCGTGGCTGCGCGTTCCGGCCGACGCGGACCTCCTCGTGACCACTTACGTGCCCACGCCGTCCGGCCCGGTCACCTACCATCCGCTCGCCCAGCAGACGTCGTTCTTCACCCGCGCCGGCGACTTCGCGAGCGAGGAATCCGGCGCGTCGTTCACCGAGCAAACCGCGGTGTGGCACTACGTCAGCGAAGTCGACGTACGCGGACCCGCACGCGGCACCGTCGTGACGCTCGGCGATTCGATCACCGACGGCGCGCACTCCACGCCCGGCGCGAACCGGCGCTGGCCGGACCGGCTGAGCGACCGGCTGCACGGACGCCTAGGCGTGCTCAACGCCGGAATCAGCGGAAACCGGCTCCTGCTCGACGGCGGCGCCGCGGGGCGCAACGCGCTCGCCCGGCTCGCCGACGACGTGCTGGCCAGCGGGGACGTCCGCACGCTGATCGTGCTCGAAGGCATCAACGATGTCCAGCAGAACCCGCACCAGACCGACCCGGCGATGATCGTTTCCGCGCTGCGCCAGATCGTCGCGCAGGCCAAGGCGCGGGGCATCCGGGTCATCGGCGGCACGCTCACGCCGTTCAAGGGCTGGAAGGTCTACGACCCGACGCTGGAGAAAACCCGCCAGGCGGTGAACGCTTTCATCCGGACCAGCGGCAGCTACGACGGCGTCGTCGACTTCGACGCGGCTCTCCGCGATCCCGCCGACCCGCTCGCGATGCTGCCGGCTTACGACTCCGGCGACCACCTGCACCCGAACGACGCCGGGTACCAGCGGATGGCCGACGCGGTGCCGCTCACTCTGCTGTGACCGGCACGAGCGGCTTGTGCGGGAACGCCAGCACGGCAAGGAGACTGAGCACGCCGACGCCCACCATGTAGAGCGACACCGACAACGACGTCCCGGTCGAACTCTGCAGCGCGGCCGCGATCAGCGGGGCGAACCCGCCGCCCAGCACCGCGCCCACGGCGTAGGCGAACGACGATCCGCTGTAGCGGAACCGGGATTCGAACAATTCCGAGAACAGCGCCGACTGCGGCCCGTACGTAGCGCCGAGGCCGATGTTCAGCACCACCACCGCGACGATCAGCAGCCACGGCCGCGCGGTGTCCACGAGCAGGAAGAACGGGATCGACCAGACGACCAGCAGCACGGAACCCGCCAGATAGACCGGCTTCCGCCCGGCCGAGTCCGACCAGATCGCCGACGCGACAATGCTCGCCAGCCACACCACGCTGCCGACGATCACCACGACCAGCATCGTCGTGCTGGACAGCTTGAGCACCGAAGTGCCATACGACAGCAGGTACGCGAAGAAGATGTAGCCCAGCGCGGTGTTCGCGATGAAGCTGACCGCGGCCGCGAGCACCTGCTTCGGCCGCGCGCGCAGCACCTCCGCGATCGGCAGCCGGCTGCGCGCGCCGGTGCTGCGCAGCTTCGCGAACACCGGGCTCTCTTCCACGCGCAGCCGGATCACCAGCCCGACCACCACCAGCACGAGGCTGACCAGGAACGGGATCCGCCAGCCCCACGACCGGAAGTCCTCCGCCGACAGCGAGCTGTTCACCAGGAAGAACACCAGCTGCGCCAGAATCAGCCCGGCCGGGACGCCGATCTGCGAGAAGGACCCGTACCGGCCGCGTTTGCCTTCCGGCGCGTGCTCGACCGCCATCAGCGCCGCACCGCCCCATTCGCCCCCGGCCGAAATCCCTTGCAGCACCCGGAGAACGACGAGCAGCACCGGGGCGAGCACGCCGGCCTGCGGGTAGGTCGGCAGCACGCCGACGCCCGCGGTCGCGAGCCCCATCAGCACCAGCGAAGCGACCAGCATCGCCTTGCGCCCCACCCGGTCGCCGAAGTGGCCCCAGACGATCCCGCCCAGCGGCCGCGCGACGAACCCGACGCCGAGCGTCGCGAACGCGGCGAGCGTGCCGGACGCCGGGGACAGCGACGGGAAGAACAGCTTGTTGAAGACCAATGCGGTCGCCGTGCTGTAGGCGAAGTAGTCGTACCACTCGATCGTCGTCCCGACCGCGCTGGCGAGAGCCACCCGCCGGATCCGCCCCGCCGGGTTCGCTTCCTGCTCAAGCACCACTGCCGAGCCCCCCCCTTCTCGTCCAGGCGGGTCATCTTGGCACGGCGGATCCCCTCCGGTCGACCACCGGAAGGCGGGGGCTTCGCCTGGCAGCAAGCAGTGCCGCCGCGGAAACTTGGTTTCCCCGCGTCTCCGCCGGTGCGAAGGTCGGCCGGTGCCCGATTCCTCCCTCGCTTTGCTGCGCTGGCAGTTCGACCTCGCCTGGTCGCTGTTCGAGTACCACCTGGAGCGGCTCGAGCCCGACGACTTCGGCTGGTCGCCCGCCGCGCTCTGCTGGACGATGCGGCGGGCCGAGGACGGAACGTGGACCCCGGACTGGGCCGACCGCGAGCCCGATCCGGTTCCGGCGCCGACGATCGGCTGGCTGACCTGGCATCTCGGCTGGTGGTGGAGCGTCGCCCTCGACCAGCTCCGCGGCCGGGAGCCTCGGGAGCGAGCCGATGCCGGCTGGCCGGGCCCGGGCGAACCGGCCGTCGAATGGCTCCGCGGCCTGCGTGCGGACTGGCTCGCGGCGCTGGACCGGCTCACCGGCGCCGACCTGGCCTCCGCCGTCCCGTTCCGGCCCGAAGGAGACCCCCCGGCGCACCGTCGGGCACCTGCTCGCATGGGCGAACGCGGAGCTGATGAAGAACGTCGCGGAGATCGGCCAGCTCCGTCTTCAGCGCGCCGCCCGCTGAGAGAAACCCTTAGCCCGCCTTGGCGATCAGCTCGTCGGCGACCCACCGCGCGGCCCCGGCCGGATACGGCGCGGGCAGCCCGAGCACGACGTGGCTGAACCCGGCTTCCAGCGCCTGCCCGATCGCCGTCCGGGTGAGACCGGGCTGGTCGTAGGACACCGGCAGATGGATCGAGCGCGTGATCTCCGCCGGGTCGCGGCCGATTTCCGCGCAGTACCCGTCCAGCATCGCGCTGCGCTCGACGGCGTCCGCGATGTCCCCGCCGGGGATGTTCCAGAGGTCGGCGTGCTCGGCGACCACACGCAGCGTCGCTCGGGCGCGGCCGCCGATCATGAACGGCGGATGCGGACGCTGCACCGGTTTCGGGTTGCCGAACGCGCCGGTGAGCTGAAGGTGCCTGCCCGCGAAATCGAACGGCTTGTCCTCGGTCCACAGCTTCCGGATCACTGTGCACGCTTCGGCGAACCGGCCTACCGCGTCGGCGGTTTCCAGGTACGGCAGGCCGTGTGCTTCGTACTCCCGGCGGGCCAGCGGGTGGCTCGGCCGGGAACCGACGCCGAGGCCGAAGTCGAGCCGTCCCCCGGAGACGACGTCGACGGTCGCGGCGATCTTCGCCAGCATCGCCGGCGGACGGAACCGGTTGCTGGTCACCAAAAGGCCGAGCCGGAGGCGCTCGGTGTGCGCCGCCAGCGCGGAAAGCAGCGTCCAGCCCTCGAAAACCGGCCCGTCCAGTTCTCCCGCGATCGGCAGGAGGTGGTCGAACAGCCAGGCGTGCTCGATGGCCGGCAGCGCGTCCGCCTCGCGCCACACCTGCCGCAGCGAGGCGTAGTCGGTCTGCATCGGCGCGGTCATGATGCCGAACCGCGGTTTCGTGGTCATCGCGGGAAGTCCTTTCACTCGTGGGAGTCGACGCGGCCGAGCGGGCTGTCGGACGTCCCGGTCCAGCTGTCGTCGCCGGGAATGAGCGCGCTGCGGAGATACGCCGTGGTCAGGCGCTGTTGCAGGGCGACGCGTTCGGGGCTTTCGTCGGTGGTCTCCTTGGCGTCGTAGTCGGTGATGCCGCCGAGCGAATGCTCCGCGCCGAAGAGCGTCAGCAGGCTCTTCTCCCCCGGGCTGAGCCGGTACGCGTCGGTGAACCAGTCCGGGCCGCGCACGGAAAGCATCGAATTGTCCTGGTCTCCCGCGACGAACAGCGCCGGCGCCTTCAGGCCGTCGAAATTCGGGCTCATGAACGGGAAATTCTCGGCCGCGAACGGCGACAGGTCCGCGCCGCCGAGCCCGGTGAGCGCGAACAGCACCCCGGCGGACACCCGCGCGTCGGTCAGGTCCTCGCCGAGGCTCCCGTCCGCCTCGACGACGCGCGCGCCCAGCAGCATGCTCGCCGACTGCGCGCCCCAGGAGTGCCCGGCGACGGCGATCCGGCTGTGGTCGACTCGCCCGTTCAGGCCGGGCAGAGCCGCTTCGAGAGTGTCGAGACGGTCGATGGCGTGCCGGAGATCTTCGACCCGGAACCGCCAGATGTTCGGCGTGCGCGGGTCTTCCGCGGGCAACGCGCGGGTCCGCGAATCGAGATGCGTCGGCTGCACGACCACGAATCCGTGCGCGGCCCAGTAATCGGCGAGCGGACGGTACCCGTCGAGGGACGAGCTGAACCCGTGCGAGAACACGATCACCGGCAAGTCCTGGCCGGTCGCCGGGGCGGACACGCGGACCAGCAGGTCCTCGCCGCGGCCCGGCGCGTCGAGCCGCACCGGCTTCACCGAGACGACCGGGGCGGGCTGTACTGCGGACATGGGAATACCTTCTTTCGCCGTCCGGGCGCGAGGATGTGGTGGCCGGCGGCCCGGTCTGGCATCATGAGCAAACGGAACATTGCTCCGGTAACTATACGGAACACTGTTCCGCTTGTCTAGCGGCGGCACGAGGAGGAGCGGCACGTGGCGGAGAACGCGGGGGCTCGCACGAAGCGGGCGGACGCCCGGCGCAACGAGAAAACCCTGCTCGACGCGGCGGCGGCGGTGTTCGTCGCGTCCGGCGTAGATGCGCCGGTGCGCGACATCGCGACGCGGGCGGGCGTCGGCGTGGGCACGATCTACCGGCACTTCCCCACCCGCGCGGACCTGATCATCGCGGTGTACCGGCACCAGGTCGAAGCGTGCGCCGACGCGGGCCCGAAACTGCTGGCGGACAACGACTCCCCGCACGCCGCGCTCGCACAGTGGATCGACCTGTTCGTCGACTTCCTCGTCACGAAACACGGGCTGGCCGGGATCATGCAGTCCGACCACAGCGGCTTCGAGGCGCTGCACGCGTACTTCCTCGAACGCCTCGTTCCGGTGTGCTCTCAGCTGCTCGCCGCCGCGGCCGAGGCCGGGGAAATCCACACCGACCTCGAGGCCATCCACTTGATGCGCGGCGTCGGCAACCTGTGCATCGGCGCGGAAGCCGACGACAGCTACGACGCGCGCCGCCTGGCCGGGCTGTTGATCACCGGGTTGCGGCAGGCTGACTGAGAGAAGGCAGGTGGCACGCGGCGGCGGGAACGCTCAGCGGGCCGGCACGGTGACCTCGTCCGGACGCCGTTCCGGACGCAACCCGCGCCAAGCCGTGTGCCGCAGCCGCCCGTCGCCCGGGGTCAGGCGGCGGTACACGACCTCGCCGACCACCTCGGGTTCCAGCCAGTGCGCGCCGCGTGCCCGGTCCCGCGGGACCTGCTCGGCGAACGGGCTCGTCTTGCGCTCCAACGGAACCAGCTGCGCCTGCAGGTCCTTGAGCATCGCGTCGGTGAAGCCGGTGCCGACGTCGCCCAGGTACCGCAGCTCCCCCGACTCCGGGTCGTGCGCGCCCAGCAGCAGCGCGCCGATCGTGCCCTCGCGGCGGCCCTGGCCCGGGCGCCAGCCGCCAAGGACCACCTCGGTCGTCTGCACCAGCGGGTGCTTGAGCCAGTCCGGGCTGCGCCGTCCCGGGTGGTACCGCGACCGGCGGGCCTTCACCATCAGGCCTTCGAGCATCATTTTCCGCGCGACGTCCAGCAGCCCGGCCGGAGTCATGCCGTCCTCGGCGAGGTCGCCGTGCAGGTACCAGGGCGTGATCGCGACCAGCTGCCGGTCCGGCGGCTCGATCTCCGCCAGCAGCCCGCGGCGTTCCTCGTACGGCGCGTCGAGCAGGCTTCGCCCATCCAGGCTGAGCAGGTCGAAGGCGAAGTACGCGACCGCTTTCCAGGTGCGGTTCTGCAGGAGCCCGAAGTCGGGCCGGCCGTGCTCGTCGAGGGCGACGATCTCGCCGTCGAGCACCGCCGGACGGCCGCCCAGCGCATCGCCGAGCGCGCCGGCCAGCTGCGGGAACCTGGCGGTGAAGTCGTTGTCGTTGCGGCTGGTCAGCAGCGTGCGCCCGTCCGGAGCGACGCGCATGGTCGCCCGGTAACCGTCCCATTTGAATTCGTAGGCGTACGCCGGGTCGTCGCGCAGCCTGCCGCCGTCGGGCGACGCCAGCATCGGCTCGATCGCGGGCGGCATGCCGCCGGCCACTTCGGACATTCGGGCACCTCCGCGCACCACGGTAAGCCGAACCCGCCGGATCCGCCGCCGTAAGATGGCCGGGTCCACGACGGAGGGGGCCGGGACCGGTGCCGAGCAAGGATTTCGAACGGATCATCCGCAAGCTGCGCGACGTCGAACGCGGCAGCGGCCGCGACTACACGTCGTTCAGCGTGCGCGGCAAGCGCTTCGGCTACCACTGGCCGCGCACCGACACGGTCGGGCTCAAGCAGACCATCGCGGAACAGCAGGCGCTCGTCGCGGAACGGCCGGACGTTTTCGAGGAACAGTTCACGTCCGGCGGGTTCGGCTGGGTGGTGGTGCGGCTGAGCGGCATCGAGGCCGACGAACTGGCCGAACTCGTGTACGAGGCGTGGCGGCTGTCGGCCCCCGAGGACCTGGCGGCCGAGGTTCCGCTGCCGCAGCTCTGACGGACCGGTGCCCAGGCAGGCACTGCTTCGCGGCGGTCGGCGCTGGCGCGTTCGGGGTGCTGGTCGGCGAGGCGGTCCTTGGGGCGACTGCCGCTTCTCCCCGCTAGGCCCGGCCGCGCCTCTGTCTCTGCCCCGCCTCGTCCTAATGCGGCAGAGTTCTGGTCGGCAGGGCACCGCTATCCCCACCCGGTCTCGCCGCCCGCAAGCAGGCCCGCCGACCTCGGCGTCCACATCGGACGACACCCCGGGCAACACCGCACCGGGTCGCGGCGATCTTCTTCGTGTTCTGGCGGAGGGGTTTGCGGTGTCGGTGCAGGGACTGGTCGCCGGGGCGATCTTGGTGTACCACCCGCTTTTCACCGCCGAGCCCGGCCCCGCCGATGTCTCAGCCCAGCAAGTGCCCGCTTCGTGCGGCCCATCCGTCGAAGTGGGGCAGAGTTCTCGTCGGAGGGCGCTGGTCTACCTGCGCTACCTGGCCGACCGCAAGCAGGCTCCGGCATCCACATCGGACTGTCCACGAACGACAGTGCGCCCCGGCTGCGGGGCCGGGGCACACTATCGGGTCACCAGGGGTTGTTGTCCTGCTCGTCCGGGTCGATGCCACCTGGACGGCGGCCCGGCGGCGGCGAAGCGGGACCGCCGGGCGCGGGCGGGCGCGGCGCGCCGCCCGCCGGGGGCGGCGTCTGCGGCGGCTCCGGCTGTTCTTCCGTGCTGTCCTGCGGCTCGGCCGGGTCCGGGTCGGGGTCCGGGAAGCGGCTGCGGAGCGAATCGAGCATGGCGGCGCGGGTGTCCGGGTCCTCGTCGCCGAGGCTGCGGCCCATCACCTCGGCCACGCGGTCGGTGATGCCCGACTGCGCCTTCCGCATGGTCTCGAGCACCATCCGGGAGAGCTCCTCCGGAGGGATGGTGCGCGTGCGGGAGCTGAACACGAGGTCCGACACGACCCCGTCGGCCCCGACGGTGACCTGAACTGTCCCGTCCGGGCTCGTCGCGGTCAGCCGCAGCCGCTCGGTTTCCTGCTGGGCCGCCGCGTAGCGCTCCGCCTTGCGGGCGAACCCGGCCGCCCATTCGTCCATTCGCCGGATTGCGTCGTCGGGGTCCCTGATCAGGTCGCCCAGCCCACCCGCGCTGGTCATGCTTTTCGTTCTCCTCGAATCCCGTCGCCCGCGCCGCTGCGGACGGGTCCTGTCCACGCCGGGACCGGCACTGTCAATTCCCCGACGGTACCGCCCGCCGCCGCGCCGCGAGCGCGGCGCCTCGCTACGTCGCGTCCGGCGACACGCCGCGTTCCTTGGCCGGCAACGGCTGCCCGCCGCCGACGCGGAACCGCTCCTTCAGCTCCGCGCTGCGCTCGGTGCTGAGCGGCCCTTCGGTCGCCGCCTTCTGGAACGGCTTCGACTGGCCCTCGTCGCCCTCCTGGTAGGACTTCGCGGCGGTCCGCACGTTGTCCGCGGTCGCCTGGACGCCCTCGACCGCGCCGCTGATCGCTTCCTTCGCCTTCTCGCCGGTCGGGTTGATGATCGGCGGCAGGAAGGCGCACAGCAGCCCGTACGCGTCGTCGGACATCGCGTAGTCCGCCGCCTGCACCGCGGTGTTCAGCCGGTCCACCAGGCCGTCCAGGTGGCTCGCGTGCGCCACGAGGTCGTCGGGCTCTACGCGGAACCCCTGCGCGTTCCCGCTCATCGCCGCCTCACTTCCAGTCCTTGTTCTTCCAGTCGCCGATCACCGGCGGGGCGACGACCTCGTCCGGCGCGAAGAACGACGGATCGTCCGACTCGACGAAGCTCGCCACCTTGTGTTCCTTGTCCTCCGGGCCTTTGCCGCCCTTGCCGCCGCCCATGGCCCCCATGCCGGGAGCACCGGCCGCGCCCTTCGCGCCGGCGCCGCCCGCACCCGAGCCGCCGCGCCCGGCGACGCCTTCCTCGGCCGGACCGGAGCCGCCCGCGCCGCTGAACGCTCCTCCGCCGCCGGAGCCCGCGCCGCCCTTGCCGCCGCCCAGGCCGCCCGCACCGCCGCCGAGCCTGCTGCTGATGCTCTCGCCGTTGACGCCGCCGACCTTGCCGATGCCGCCGAGCTTCTCCCCGCTCGGCCCGGTGCCTCCGCCCGGGAACAGCGGTTTGCCGTCCGGGCCGATCTTGCCCGGGGTGAACGGCTTCGGCTCGTACGGCTTGATCCCGCCGGGGCCCTCGGGGATCGAGGGTTTGAACGGCTGCGGCTTGTACGGAGTCGGCTTGTACGGATCCCCGTCCTTGCCGGTCGGAATCGGCGGGATGGCCGGCGGGGTGAACGTCGGGTTCCCGCCGCCGGGGTTGCCTCCGCCGGGGATCGGCGGGATGTTCGGCGGAGTGAAGGTCGAGCCGCCGGGGTTTCCGCCCGGGATGGGCGGGATGCTCGGCGGGGTGAAGCCCTGCGCCCTCGTCGAACCCGGGTCGTCCGAACCCGGGATCGACGGCAACGACCCGCCGCCGCCCGGACCGCCGCCGCTGCCGCTCTGCGGGATCTTCAGCGAGGCCGGGTCGAACGTGTGACCGGGCTGCTGCCCGCCGGGGCCGCCGGTGCCGCTGCCCGGACCGCCGCCGCCAGGACCGCCGCTGCCGCCCGGACCGTACGGGGTGCCGTCCGGCCCGATCGGCTGGCCGTTCGGGCCGGCCGTGGTCCCCGCCGGGCCGATCGGCTGGCCGTCGGGGCCGAGCGGACGCCCGTCCGGGCCGATGATCTGCCCGTTCGGGCCGACCGTGGTCCCGGGCGGGCCGATCGGCCTGCCGTCGGGACCGAGCGGGCGGCCGTCCGGCCCCACCCGCGGCCCGCCGGG
>NZ_ASXG01000059.1 GCF_000411975.1 Amycolatopsis orientalis DSM 43388 | reverse complement strand
GGCAGATTCACAGCAAATTCCACGAGCTCGCTGCTACTCGGGAACACCACCAAGACCTACGACAACAGCTTTCGCGTACGGGGCTCTCACCCGCTCCGGCCGCCCGTCCCAAGGCGTTCCGCTAACCATCGCGTACATCCGGAGAAATGTCAGTCTCTCCAAGGTGGGTCCCACGACCCCGCCCGCACAACGCCTGACAGCTTGACATGCAAACGGTTTAGCCTCTTCCGCTTTCGCTCGCCACTACTCACGGAATCACGGTTGTTTTCTCTTCCTGCGGGTACTGAGATGTTTCACTTCCCCGCGTTCCCTCCACACCGGCTA
>NZ_ASXG01000058.1 GCF_000411975.1 Amycolatopsis orientalis DSM 43388 | reverse complement strand
CTGCGGTCTGAGGGTGGTTGTCAAGGCACGCTTTCCCGCCTTGACAACCACCCTCAGACCGTCAGCACAATCAAGCTTCGGGGTGCCCCACGCCAACTCACCGAACTGCAATGTCGCCGCCAGGCGACGAGCAGCCCCCTCACCCCAACGGCAAATCAAACGCCAGCTGCTCCTCAGCCCCGACCCCCACCGGAACCCCAGCCAAACTGGCCGCACACCCAGGACAAGGCGTGACATGCCCGGTCCCGGGCTCCGTCAAATCGATCGGCGTCCAGGTCCGAGACTCCCTCTCCCCGCAGGCAGACCGCCGATACCGCAGGTCGTCCGCCCGGGTCATCACATGCGCGACCGGATCGTCCTCCGGCAGCGCACCCACGAGGTACCACCGAGCCGCAATCGTCTTCGCCATGGAACTAGTCCTCCAAAGAGGCTGGTCCGAGCTACGAAGCCATACTGCGACCGCACGCCCGCCAATCCGCGCGTTTACGTTTCCTCGGCGTGGCGCGCCTCGTCCTCATCCGGCTCCTCGAGATACCGGAGAAACCGCAAAAGCCCCCGCTCGTCAGGCTCTCCGCCGTCAGCCACACAAGCAGCGAGCTCCCGCTCAATAGCCGCGGAATCAATCCCGGCGCCAATCAGCACCAGCTCGGTCCGCCGCGGCCCAGCCGGCCAAGCCGAACGCTCGACCTGCACAAACGCCCCCACAGTGTGCAGGCCGAACCGGGACCGGGACTCCGGCGACCCGAGATCCACCTGCCCTTTGACCCGGTACAACCCGGCCGGCCGGCTCTCCAGAAACGCGAGAAACCGCCGGGGCGAAAGCGGCCGGTCCGCGGTGAACGTCACGCTCTCGTACTGCGCGTGCAAATGCTCGGAATGATCATGCTCGCGCAGATCGTCAAAGGACAACTGCCCGTACGTTTCCCGGGGCCGGGGATCGAAAAACAATCCCGGATCGACCCGTCCGCGCTCGGTCGCCAGCACCGGCACCCCCGGCGCGTGCTCCTCGACGATCGCCCGCACCTTGGCCAGGGCGTCCGGCTCGGCGCGGTCGGCCTTGTTGAGCACCACCAGGTCGGCGACCCGCAGATGCTCGGTCAGCTCCGGATGCCGGGCCCGCGTGGCCTCGAACTCGACGGCGTCGACCACCTCGACCAGCCCGCCGTACCGGATGTCCGGGTTCTCGCTGGCGATCATCAGCCGCAGCAGGTCGCGGGGTTCGGCGATCCCGCTGGCCTCCACCACGATCACGTCGATGCCGGCCTCCGGCCGCGACAGTTTGCCGAGCATCGCGTCGAGCCCGCTCGCGTCGACCGCGCAGCACAGGCAGCCGTTGCCCAGCGACACCATCGTGTCGACCTGCCCGGCCACCGCGAGCGCGTCGATGTTCACCTGGCCGAAGTCGTTCACCACGACCCCGACCCGGACGCCTTGGCGGTTGGCGAGCAGATGGTTGAGCATCGTGGTCTTCCCGGCGCCGAGAAAACCCGCGACGAGCACTACCGGAACCCGCTGCCTGGACACGCGCACACCCCTCCTGTCGTCCGGGCGCCGACGATACCCGCACGGGACGCGGCGGCCGCCCAGGACCAGGGCGGCGCGTCCGGGGCGCACAAGCGGGTGTGCCGGGGTGGCAGGATGAGCCGATGATCTGGACGCCGGGCAGGGAGGACCGGGTCGACGGCATGCCGACGACCGAGGAATGGCGGCAGTTGTCGGTCGTGCCGGAGAAACGGGAGGTCTTCGGCTGCGACCTGTATTTCCGCGAGGGCTGGGCGGACATGCTCGCGGTGTTCGGCAGCGCCGCGGCCGAAGTGCTCGGCGGGCTGGCGATGCTGGTGGTCAAACCGGACGCGGTGGCCGGCCGCAGGCTCGGCGCGATCCTGGAGTACTTGGCGGACAACGGTTTCCTGCCGGTCGCCACGACGCGGTTCGGCTACACCCGGCATTCGATGCGCGAGGTGTGGCGCTACGACTGGCACATCTACCCCGTCGACCGGCTGCAGCTGTGCACCTTCTGGTATCTCACCAACGACGTGCTGCTGTTCCTGGCGCGCGACGTCCGACCAGTAGCGGGGCTGCCCGCGACGGTCCGGCTCGGCGACCTGAAGGGCGTCGGCGATCCGGCCGGGCGCCGGCCGCACCATTTGCGCACGAAGCTGAACCCGCCCAACCGGATCCTGAACTTCGTGCACGTCGGCGACGAACCGGCGGACATCGTGCGCGAGCTGACGATTTTCCTGGACCGCTCGGAGCGGCTCCGGTTTCTCGAGGACCTGCGGGCGCATCTTGGCGAGGATCGCACGGCACTGGCGCGGGCCGAGATCGCCGCTCTCGAAGCGGAGTGCCCCGCGCACGACCTGGACCTCCGCGCGACGTTGTCCCGGCTGGTCCCGCTTGCGGGCGAGGCCGCGGTCGACCGGCTGCGGGCTGTGCTCGACGGCGGCGACCGGATCGGCTGGGACGACCTGGCCGAGCTGGTGCCCTTCGGCGAAGCCGACCGCTGGGACGTGATCGTGACGGCGTCATTCGTGGTGCGCGACGAGCGTCCGGTCCCGCACGCGTTGCTGCCGCCCGTTTCGGTGGAGGCGTGGATCGAGCAGGCGGCGGGGCGGTAGAATCCCGGGCGCGGGTTGGAGATCGGCTTCTCTCGCCGGGATGGTCGCATTCGATCAGGCTCGCCGCGGCCGGGGTGCCGGACGTGTCCGGAGTCGAGCTGGAACACGCGCGTGCCGACGGTCCACTATGGACCAAGGGAATTCGCCTTTACCGGCAGGCGATTTCTGCGGTCCGGACTAGTTGCCGCAGGCGATACCGCACCCCCGTGCTCGTCGCACCGCGAACTGAGCGGCCTGCGAATCCGTTTACCGGTAAGGCTGTTGCCGACCTGGATCCGGACGGGGCAAGATCGGGACTGGCGATTCCGCCTGCTCGGCATCGGTGGTTTCGGTGCGGGGCAGGCGGTCGGGCAGGAATATTCCGGTGGCGGGCCGGGGGAGGACCCGATGATCGACGACCCGGTTGTGACGGCTTCCGGTGCATGGGGGAGGTCATGACCGTGCCACGCGGGCGTGGCGGTGGTACGGGGTTGCTTGCTGCTGTCGGCAGCCTGGGCGCTCAGCCTCGGCGAGTGCGGCCTGGCCTCGCGGGCGAGCCAGCTTCGCGGAACCTCCGGCACCCGACCGGCCGCCGGACGATCGCCCGTCCTGCCCTCCCGCCGCTGCGGGCCTCCCCGATCCGCCGCAGCGACCCGGCCGGGCAACGACTTTCCGGTCTGCCGGTGCTTCCCGGCGCGGAGGCCGTCGCATGAGCACTCGACCCGCGGCCGAACGTTCGGCACCGCTGCGTCCGGCGCTCGTTCTCGTCGGCATTCTGCTCATCGCCACGAACCTGCGGGCCGCGATCACCACCCTCGGCCCGCTGCTGAGCCTGGTCCAAACCGATCAGGGGCTTTCGTCGGTCGCCGCCTCCGTGCTGGTCAGCGTGCCGCTCATCGCGTTCGCCTGCTGCTCGCCGATCGCGCCCAAGGTCGCCGCGAAGCTTGGGCTCGAGCGGGCGCTCGGCGCGGCGGTGCTGCTGCTCGCGGTCGGGATCCTGCTGCGCTCCACGCCGCCGCAGGTGTTGCTGTGGACCGGGACCGTCCTGCTCGGGGTGGCTATCGCGATTCTGAACGTCCTGCTCCCGGCACTCGTCAAACGCGATTTTCCTGCCCGCATCGGGCCGATCACCGGCACGTACACCGCGGTCCAGTCCGGGGTCGCCGCGATCGCCGCCGGGGTCGCGGTCCCGTTGGCCGGGCAGCAAGCGGGCGGGTGGCGGGTGTCGCTGGGCGTCTGGGCCGGCCTCGCGCTGGTCGCGCTCGGGGTTTTCCTGCCGCAGCTGCGTCGTTCCGCTGCCGCGCCGGTCCTCTCGCCGACGACCGCTGCCGCGCGGCCCTGGAGGAATGCGCTCGCGTGGCAGGTCACGGTCTTCATGGGCCTGCAGTCGCTCGCCTTCTATGTGCTGGTGACGTGGCTGTCGTCGATCGAGCACGCCGCGGGGATCAGTTCGGTGACCGCCGGGTTCCACCAGCTGCTGTTCAACCTCTCCGGACTGGTGGGGAGCCTCGCCTGCTCGGCGCTCCTCCATCGGCTGCCGGACCAGCGTGCGGTCGAGATTGCCGGGTCGGTGCTGTTGACCAGCGCGTTGACCGGGCTTCTGGTCGCACCGCAGGTCGCGGTGGCGTGGGCCGTGCTCGCGGGGCTGGCCGGCGGGATCACGTTGGCGCTGGCCTTGTCGTTGTTCGGGTTGCGCACCAAGAACTATTCCGACGCGGGGGCGCTGTCCGGGATGGCGCAGTCCGCGGGGTACACGCTCGCGGCGCTCGGGCCGATCGCGATCGGGGCGGTTCACGACGCTGCGTCGTCGTGGACGCCCGCGCTCGGAGTGCTGATCGGACTCGCGGTGGTGCAGACGGTGTTCGGGGCGTTGGCTTCCCGGTCGAAGACGATTTGACGCCTCGCGGCGTTCGGGCAGGCGCGGTTCGGCGATGGGGTGGACAATAAGGACATGATCAACGTCCTCGTCGCG
This sequence comes from Amycolatopsis orientalis DSM 43388, assembly GCF_000411975.1. Taxonomy (GTDB): domain Bacteria; phylum Actinomycetota; class Actinomycetes; order Mycobacteriales; family Pseudonocardiaceae; genus Amycolatopsis; species Amycolatopsis orientalis_D. Next base: position 105,281 of record NZ_ASXG01000058.1, on the reverse strand, counting down.
TACGCGGGCAAGCATGGCGGCACCCGTGAGATCGCCGAAGTCGTCGGCGAGGAGTTGCGCGCCGCCGAGTTCGCGGTCGACGTGCGTGCCGCGGGGGAGGTCGACAGCGTCACGGAGTACGCCGCGGTGGTGGTCGGCAGCGCGCTCTACTACGCGCGGTGGCGGCCCGAGGCGGTGCGGCTGCTGGAGCGCAATACCGAAGCGCTGCGGGAGCGTCCGGTCTGGTTGTTCCACAGTGGACCTTGTGGCCCGGGCGCGAATCTGACCCGGGTGAGTCTTCCCGCGCGGGTCACCTTGCTGGCCGCCGCGATCGACGCCGGACGCACGGAGACGTTCGGCGGGCGGCTCGACCCGGCGCTCGCGAACGGGGTGCTGGAAAAGCTGATGGCGCGCGGCAGCCGGGCCGGGGATTTCCGCGACTGGGACCGGATCCGGGCGTGGGCGAGGGACATCGGCCGCCGGGTCCAGTCGCGCGTCGCGATCTGAGCGGACCCCTGTCGCGAACGTCCGGTTCCTCCGTGTTTGCTGGATATGTCGGCGATGCCCTGTGTCCACATGCGACTCTTGCCTCTCCGCCGCACCGGGTGTAGACCAGGCCAGTGACCGAAAACGCTGCCGGGGGCAAGGAAAAACGCAAGCTCAGCGCCGATCAGCGGAACTCGTTCCTCGCCGCGTGGCTCGGCTGGAGCATGGACGCGTTCGACTATTTCCTGGTCGTGTTCGTGATCGCGGACATCGCCAAGGACAAATCGTTCGGGGCCACCGCCACCCAGCTCGCCTTCATCACCACCGCGACGCTCGTCATGCGCCCGGTCGGCGCGCTGCTGTTCGGGCTGTGGGCGGACCGGTCCGGACGGCGGATCCCGCTGATGGTCGACGTCCTGCTGTACTCGGTGGCGGGCGTGCTGTGCGCGGTCGCGCCGAACTTCACCGTGCTGCTGATCCTGCGGTTCGTCTACGGCGTCGGCATGGGCGGCGAATGGGGGCTGGGCGCGGCGCTCGCGATGGAGAAGATCCCGGTGGAGCGGCGCGGGTTCTTCTCCGGGCTGTTGCAGGCCGGCTACTCCGCCGGATACCTGCTCGCGGCGCTGGCGTACCTGCTGTTCCACACCGCGCTCGGCCTGGAGTGGCGGTGGATCTTCGTGCTGAGCATCTTCCCCGCGCTGATCAGCCTGCTGATCCGGGCGCGGGTCAAGGAGTCCGAGGTCTGGGAGGCGGCGCAGGAGAAGATGCGCGTCACCCGCACGTCGGTCAAGGACGTCCTGTTCAACCCGAAGGTGCTGCGCCGGTTCGGGTACCTCGTGCTGCTGATGACCGCGTTCAACTGGATGTCCCACGGCACGCAGGACGTGTACCCGACCTTCCTGAAGGCGACCGACCACGGCGGCGCCGGCCTGAGCGCGGCGACCAGCACGTGGATCGCGGTGCTGTACAACGTGGGCGCGATCATCGGCGGCCTGCTCTTCGGCTCGCTGTCGGAACGCTTCGGCCGCCGGATGACGATCGTCGGCGCCGCGGTCCTCGGCCTGCCGATCATCCCGATCTTCGCCGTCGACCACGGGGCCGGGATGCTCGCGCTCGGCTCGTTCCTGATGCAGGTCATGGTGCAGGGCGCCTGGGGCGTCATCCCCGCGCACCTCACGGAAATGTCCCCGGACGCGATCCGCGGGTTCTTCCCCGGCGTCACTTACCAGCTCGGCAACCTGCTGGCCGCGCTCAACCTGCCGATCCAGCAGAGCATCGCCCAGTCGCAGGGATACACGGCCGCGCTGCTGTGGACGGTGATCCCGGTGCTCATCGCGGTCGCCGTGCTGACCTCGCTGGGCAAGGAAGCGAAATCCATCCGCTTCGGCGGCGAAGGAGCTACCACCGCGCCTGCCGGGACGTCCGGCTGATCTTCACCGCCCGCCTGTTCGGGTGTCCTTGCCGTCGAACCATCGCCGATATATCGTGGTCATATCGGCGATGGTTCGACGATGAAGGAGGAGCACATGACGAGGACAGCAGGCGGAGGACATCTGTTCCGGGGCTTCGGCGGCCCGGAACGTTTCGAGGGACCCGGGGTGCCGTTCGGTTTCGGCCGTCCCGGGCCGGCTCGCCCTGGTGACGAGGGCCGAGGAGGACCAGACGCGCACGGCAGGCCGGGCGAGGGGAGAGGGCGACATCCGGGCGGACCGGGGGAAGGGCACGGGTGGCCCCGGGGCGGACCGGCCGGCGAGCGGGGCTGGCCTGGGCCGTTCGGCGGGCTGGGGGCCGGGTTCGGCGAGTCCGAGGGCGGACGTGGCCGAGCCGCCGGCGCAGGCGGACTCGGCGAGGCGGACGAGCCGGGTGACGAGCGTGGGCTTCCCGACGGCTTCGGCGACCGGGATGCCTGGTTCGGGCGGCTGGGCGGGCGCGGCTGGGCGAGGGTGCTCGGCGAGCGGGGCTCGGGGTTCGGCCAGCACGCGGTGTTCGGCGGACCCGGTGCCAGGTTCGGGCAGACCGGGCTGTTCGGAGGGCCGGGGGTTGCCTTCGGCTGGCCAGGTCATCCGGGCGAGTGGGGGGAACCTCACGCGCACCCTGGTCATCGGGGCGAACGGGGGGAGCGTCCCGCGCCCCTCGGTGATCGGGGCGAGTGGGGGGAACCTCACGCGCATCCTGGTCATTCGGGTGACCAGGCAGAGCGTCGCGCGCATCCCGGCCACCCCGGTGCCGGGGAAGCGTGGGAGGGCACCGTCTTCGAAGCTCGCGGCGGCTTTCCTCCGGGGCCTCCGGGTCCGCCGCATCGTCCCGGGTTTCCCGGCTTCCCCGGCTTCCCCGGGTTTCCCGGCGGGCCCGGCGGTCCAGGCGGATTCTTCGGCGGCCCCCCGCACGGCGGGCGAGGCGGCCGTGGCCCGGCCCGTCCGGTGCGGCCTGCCGTGCTCGCCCTGCTGGCCGAGGAGCCTCGCTACGGCTATCAGCTGATGCAGGAAATCCGCCGCCGCACGAACGACGAGTGGCGGCCCAGCCCGGGGTCCATTTACCCGATCCTGCAGCAGCTCGAGGACGAAGGCCTCGTCCGCACCGCGGAGGAGGGCGGCCGGCGCGTCGCGCATCTCACCGAGGCGGGGCGGGAGCACGTCGCGGGGCGCGAAGAGGAGTTCGCCGCGCTTTGGGAGTCTCCGGCTCGCGACGAGGAGCCGGGCGCGGACCGGTTCGCCGCGCTGTACCAGCAGATCGGCGAGCTGGCCGGGGCCGCGGCGCAGGTCGCGCACACCGGCAGCGAGGCGCAGTGCGCGGAGGCGCGCAAGGTGCTCCGTGAAGCTCGCCGCCGGTTGTACGCGCTGCTCGCGGACGACGACTCCGAAGACTGAAAACCCCGGTTGGCGAGTCCATTGTGGACTCGCCAACCGGCGGCTGCCTCGGGACACAACCGGAGGTGGTCCGAGCGCGCGTGTCGGTTGTTGGACGGCGGCGCGGTGCGGCGGGTCCAATGCGGCCATGCCATCGTTTGTCCACCTGCACGTCCACACTGAGTATTCGATGCTGGACGGTGCGGCGAAGATCGGTCCCTTGTTCGAGGAGGCGGCCCGGCTGGGGATGCCCGCGGTGGGGATGACTGATCACGGGAACATGTACGGCGGGGACGAGTTTTACCAGACGTCGAAGAAGCACGGGATCAAGCCGATCATCGGGATCGAGGCGTACGTCGCGCCGGAGTCGCGGTTTCACAAGAAGCCGGTGTTCTGGGGGCAGGCGTCGCAGCGGGGGTCGGACGAGTTCGGCGAGGGCGGCGACGTGTCGGGCGGCGGTGCGTACACGCACATGACGATGGTGGCGGGGAACGCGACGGGGTTGCGGAATCTGTTCAAGCTGTCGTCGCTGGCGTCGATCCAGGGGTATTACCGCAAGCCGCGGATGGACCGGGAGCTGATCGCGGAGAACGCGGAGGGGATCATCGCGACGACGGGGTGTCCGTCGGGCGAGGTGCAGACGCGGTTGCGGCTGGGGCAGCGGGAGGCGGCGATCCAGGCTGCTTCGGATTACAAGGACATTTTCGGGGCGGGGAATTTCTATCTGGAGCTGATGGATCACGGGCTGCCGATCGAGCGGTCGGTGCGGGAGGGGCTGCTGGAGATCGGGAAGGTGCTGGATCTGCCGCCGTTGGCGACGAATGATTCGCATTATGTGACCAAGGACCAGGCGGACACGCATTCGGCGTTGCTGTGCGTGCAGGCGGGCAAGACGCTGAACGATCCGACGCGGTTCAAGTTCGACGGGGACGGTTATTTCCTGAAGTCCGCGCAGGAGATGCGGGAGTACTGGGACAAGGAGGTTCCGGGGGCGGCGGACAACACGCTGCTGATCGCGGAGCGGGTGGAGTCGTATGAGGACGTGTACGCGCACAAGGACCGGATGCCGGTCTTCGACGTCCCCGAGGGCCACACCGAAGCCACTTGGCTGCGCCATGAAGTGATGACCGGGCTTGAGCACCGGCTGCCGGACGGAGTGCCCGCCGAGTATCGGAACCGCGCCGAGTACGAGCTTGAAGTCATTGTGGAGAAAGGGTTTCCCGGGTACTTCCTCATCACGGCTGATCTGATGACGCACGCTCGCGAGGCCGGAATTCGCGTGGGCCCGGGGCGCGGGTCGGCGGCGGGGTCGCTGGTCGCGTACGCGCTTCGCATCACCAATCTCGATCCGATCCGGCACGGTCTGCTGTTCGAACGGTTTCTCAACCCGGAGCGAGTGTCCATGCCGGACATCGACATGGACTTCGACGACCGCCGCCGCGGCGAGATGATCCGGTACGCCACCGAGAAGTACGGTGCCGACCGGATCGCCCAGGTGATCACCTTCGGCACCATCAAGACAAAGGCGGCGATCAAGGACTCCGCGCGAGTCCACTTCGGGCAACCGGGATACGCGATCGCGGACCGGATATCCAAAGCTTTGCCGCCGCCGGTCGCCGCCAAAGACATTCCGCTGTCGGGAATCGTGGACGCCAAACACGAGCGTTACGCGGAAGCGGCCGAGGTCCGCACGCTCGTCGAGACCGACGAGGAGTGCAAGACGATCTTCGAGACCGCCCGCGGCCTCGAAGGCCTGATCCGCAACGCGGGCGTGCACGCCTGCGCGGTCATCATGTCCAGCGAACCGTTGGTGAACGCGATTCCGTTGTGGCGCAGGGAGGACGGCTCGATCATCACCGGCTGGGACTATCCCTCCTGCGAGGCCATCGGCTTGCTGAAGATGGACTTCCTCGGCCTGCGCAACCTGACCGTCATCGGCGACGCCATCGACAACATCAAGGCCAACCGCGGCGAAGACATCGACCTCGACCGGCTGGCCACCGACGATCCGGAAACCTTCGCCCTGCTCGCTCGCGGCGACAGTCTCGGCGTGTTCCAATTGGACGGTGGCGCGATGCGGGATCTGTTGCGCCGCATGCGTCCCACCGGTTTCGAGGACATCGTGGCCGTCAACGCGCTCTACCGGCCGGGTCCGATGGCGATGAACACGCACAACAACTACGCCGACCGCAAGAACAACCGGCAGGCCATCGAACCGATCCATCCCGAACTGGCGGGACCGCTGCGCGAGATCCTCTCCGAAACGCACGGTCTGGTCGTGTACCAGGAACAGATCATGCAGATCGCGCAAAAGGTCGCCGGATACTCGATGGGCCGCGCGGACGTGCTGCGCCGCGCGATGGGCAAGAAGAAAAAGGAAGTCCTGGAAAAGGAATTCGCCGGCTTCCGGGACGGGATGCTCGGCAACGGCTTCTCCGGCGAGGCCGTGCAAGCGTTGTGGGACACGATCCTGCCGTTCGCGGGCTACGCGTTCAACAAGTCGCACGCCGCCGGATACGCGTTGGTCGGCTATTGGACGGCGTATCTCAAGGCGAACTACACCGCGGAGTACATGGCCGCGCTGTTGACGTCGGTGGGCGACAACAAGGACAAGTCGGCGATCTACCTGTCGGAGTGCCGCCGGCTGGGGATCAAGGTGCTGCCGCCGGACGTGAACGAGTCGGCGCTGCGGTTCGCGGCCGTCGGGAACGACATCCGGTTCGGTATGGGCGCGGTGCGCAACGTGGGCGCGAACGTGGTGGAGTCGATCATCAAGACGCGCGAGGAGAAGGGCAAGTACTCCTCGTTCACCGATTTCCTGGACAAGTCGGAGCTGGTGGCCTGCAACAAGCGGGTGATCGAGTCGCTGATCAAGGCGGGCGCGTTCGATTCGATGGGCCACACCCGGCTGTCGATGATCCAGGTGCACGAGGACGCGGTGGAAGCCGTCGTCCCGCTCAAGCGCCAGGAAGCGATGGGCCAGTTCGACCTCTTCGGCGGCGAAAACGACGAACCGGCGTCCTCTCCGCTGGCACACGTGAAATTCGCCGCGGAAGAATGGCCGCGCAAGCAGTTGCTGGCATACGAACGGGACATGCTCGGCCTCTACGTGTCCGCCCATCCGCTGGACGGCGCCGAGGGCGTCCTTCGCCAACACGCACCGCGCCCGATCGCGGCGATCATCGACCACCCGCCGAAGGAAGGCGAACTCGTCGTCGCCGGGTTGATCACTTCGCTGGAGCGCCGGGTCAACAAAAAGGGCGAACCGTGGGCGATTTGCACGATCGAGGATTTGGACGCGTCGCTGGAGGTGTTGTTTTTCGCCAAGTCGTACGCGTTGTACGCGACGGATCTGGTCGAGGACAACGCGGTGCTGGTGAAGGGCCGGGTCAACTGGCGCGAGGACAAGATGTCGGTCTTCGGGGCGGATCTGGCTCCGCTGGACCTGACGGAACTGGGGGAAACGCCGCTGGTGCTGCACACCCGGGCGGAGAAGGTGACGCTGCCGTTCGTACTGGAGCTCAAGCAGACTTTGCTGGCGCACCAGGGAAACACGCCGGTGCACCTGCACGTCGGCGGACAGCGTTACGCGCTGGACGGGTACTCGGTCAAGGTGACCCCGGCGCTGCTCGGCGAGGTGAAAACCATCCGGGGGATCACGGTGGCCTCGTGAGTGCCGGCGGAGGACCGGCACTCACGAGAACCGCTCAGCGCTTCAACCCCTGCTCGATCGCCTCGATGATCCGCGGCCGCAGCTGTGCCGTGCTGACGATCGCGTCCACCGATCCGACCTCGACCGCGCGCTGGATGCTGTGCACCCGGTCGAATTCGGACGCGACCTCGCCCAGCTTCTCGGCTCGCACCGAAGCGGTGACCTCAGCCAGTTCGGCCGCGCACGCCGCCCGCTCGGCCCCGCTCAGCTCGCCCAGCCGCTTCTGCAGCTCAGCCACTCGGAGATCGTTCGCCGTCCGGGTCTTCACCTCGCCGGCGAACACCACCGCGGCCGCCGGAGCACCGCCCAGCACCGAGGCGAACGAACCTTCCAGCGCCAGCACGGTCATGTTCGGGTTCAGTGCCTTCGAGAACACCACGAACGCCCCGCCGTGGTAGCGCGAGATCACCGTGAACACGATCGGGCCCTCGAAGTTCACGATCGCGCGGCCGATTTCGGCGCCGTACTCCAGCTGGAGCTTCTTCATCGACTCCGGGGAGCCGTCGAAGCCGGACAGGTTCGCCAGCACCACCAGCGGACGGTTGCCGCTCGCCGCGTTGATCGCGCGGGCCGCCTTCTTCGACGACTTCGGGAACAGCGTGCCCGCGGTGAACGTGTCCGGGCCGTCGGTGGGCGGGAAGCCGCGGCGCGGCACCGACCGCGATTCGATGCCCAGCAGGCACACCGGGTGGCCGCCGATGTGCACGTCCTGCACCGCGGCGGTGTCCGCGTCCGCCATGCCCGCCCAGCGTTCCAGCACCGGGTGGTCCTGGTCGGACAGCGCGCGCATCACCGTGCGGATGTCGAACGGCTTCTTGCGGTCCGGGTTGTGCTCGGCCGAGAAGATCTGGCCCACCGTGGTGAAATCGCTGCCGACGACGGCGTGCGGGTAGTCCGACACGTCGCGGTCCGCCGGGTCGGCGGTCGCCGCCTGGCGCGGTCCCGCTTCGCCCGGCACGACGTAGGTGTGCGCGTAGTGCGCCATCAGCACGTCGCGCGCCCCGGCCAGGTTCGGCGCCCAGTACTGCGCCTGCCCGTTCGGGCCCATCACGCGGTCGTAGCCGCCGATGCCGAAGTTGTCCTCGGCCGACACGCCGCCGGAGAAGTCCAGCGACTGCTTGCCGGTGAGCACCATCGCCGAATCCGGCGTCATCACCAGGATGCCCTTGGTGTGCATGAGCATCGTGGCCTCGGCGTTCCAGTACGGCTGCGCGCCCACGGTGATCCCGGCGACCACGATGTTGATCTCGCCGCCGTCCTGGGTGAACTCCACGATCCGCTTCAGCGCGGCCGCGACCCAGTCCATGTTCTCGGTGCCGGACTCCATCGAGATCCGCGCGCCGGACGACAGCGCGAACCATTCGACCGGAACCTTCAGTTCCTGCGCCAGGTTCAGCGCCGCGATCACCCGCGTGCACTCCGGTTCGGCCAGCGCGCCGAGCGACTTCGTCGGGTCGCCCAGCAGCACCACGCGCTTGACGCCCTCGGGCACCAGGTCGGTCGGCGTGCTGACCACGCCGGCCACGAGCCCGGCCTTGTTCTGCCCGCGCGGCCTCTCGACCGGCGCCAGCGCGCCGGTGTCGTCGAGGTCGTGCTCCACGAAGGACCCGCCGCCGGCCAGCAGGTCGGTGAGCTCGTACGGGTACACCGTGTCGCGGCGCGCCGCGCGCAGCACCTTCTGCCGGTAATCGTCCAGCGGCTGCACCGGTTCGATGCTCGGGGCCTCGACCGTCAGCCGCACGCCCGCGCCGACCTCGTTGCGGATCGTCACCGCGATGTCGGTCAGCTCGCCGGTTTCGGCGTTCCGCTGCCGGGCGAGGAACTGGATCTCCTCCAGGCCCGCGCCGGCGGTGGTCGGCAGCACGCGGCGGGCGAGCAGGTTCAGCTCGTCCATCGTCAGGTCGCTCGGCGGCCACACGTAGATGACGATCCGGTTGGTGTCGAACCGGTTCTTCGCCGGACGCTTCGCCTGCGCGTTGCGGACCGCGTCGAGGCACGCGGCGAGCGTGTCCTCGGCCGAGGGCAGCGACACGAGCCTGCCGTCCGCCTCGCGCAGCGGCGTGAGGTCGCGGACCTGCGCCATCGCGATCAGCCGCTCGTCGGCCGGGTTCGTCTTCGCGGTGCCGGTGAACAGGTACACCTCTTCGTCCGCCGACGGCAGCCGGGTGAGGTCGAACTCCTGCAGCCGCTCCAGTTGCAGCCGCTCGGCCACGCGCGGGTGCAGACCGCGGATGACGCGGTCCTCGGCGAAGCCGGATTCGGTGCGGCGGAAGGTGAAGTGGTGGTGCATCACCGCGCCGCCGCCCCCGGCGACGGTGGTGACGACCCGGTCCACGTCGGCCGGAAGCGGTTGTGCCGCGACGATTTCGCCCAGTTTCGTCGCCATCGCGTCGGTGTCGGGCTGGTCGGCCCACTTCAGGTAGATGTCCGCGGCGACCGGCGCCCCGGCGTCGGCGGACAGCTCGGCCAATGCGCGCATCGCGTCCGGCAGCTGCGGGAAGTCGACCGCGGTGGTGACCACGCGCGCCGGTTCGGGGTGCTCGGCGGTGACGAACGTGCAGCCCGCGACGTCGCGGACCCGCACGTCGGCGAGCGCCTTGTTGCCGTAATAGCGGCGGGTCAGCACCTCGAGCATCGGGGCCGGGTCCGCGCCCGGCCGGCCGATCCGCTGGCCGAGCAGCCGCACCAGCGGCTCGTTGCTCGACACCATGCCGGAGATCCGCTCGGCGCGGTCGGGCGCGTCCGGGTTGCGGTCGAGGTAGCGCAGGTGGCCGCGGATCTCGGTGTACACCTCGGCGCGCGCCCGGCGCAGCATCGGCTGCGCGAACCAGCGGAACACCACGCCGCGGGCGAGGTCGCTGACCGCCGGGAACCGCAGCTGCGTGGCGGCGATCAGGTGCTCCAGCGCGAGCCCGGCCGTCTCGCGCAGTTCGGCCGACGGCGGGGCCTCGGCGAGCCATTGCCGCAGCAGCGCGGAAACGATCGCGCTGTCGCTCGAAGCCCGTTGCTGGGCAAGGAAAATCCGGAAGACCGCTTCTTCCAGCTCCGGCGTGCGCTCCAGGTCGCCGACGCCGTAGTGGCCGAGCACGCGGCGCAGCCGGCCCTGGAATTTCTCCGGCAGCCCGGCGCGCTCGACGTCGAGGCTCTGCAGGTACGTGTGGAAGTACTCGCGGGCGCTGTGCACCGGGCTCGACGCGCTGAGGTCGTCGTCGGCGGGCTTGTTGCGGCTCAGCTCGGACAGGTCGGCGAACACGTCCAGCAGCTCGAGTTCGCCCTCCAGCGGACGCGCCGGCAGCTCCGCGCGCGCCGCGAGGTAGCCGCTGAGCACGCGGCCCTGGTCGTGCGGGTCGACGTCGAACCCGAGCAGCAGGCTGCGCAGGTCCTGCCTGCCGCGCTCGACCCGGTCGGCCGCGGTCGTGCCGTCCGGCTCGCCGGGCAGGTCGATCTCGACGCTCTCGGTCCGCGCGGCGGCCGCGTCCTCGGAGCCGTCGGCCAGCGGCTCGAGCCGCAGCAGCGGCGCCCCGGTCTCCACCTGGCTGCCGATCGACACCGGGAGTTCCTTGACCCGGGCCCGGAACGGCGCGCGCAGCACCGTTTCCATCTTCATGCTCTCCAGCACGAGCACCGGCGCGCCGGACTCGACCTCGTCGTCCACCGCGACCGGCGTGGCGACCACCAGCGCGGGCGCGGGGGAGCGGACGACGCCGCCCTCGTCGCGGCTGATCCGGTGCGTGACGCCGTCGACCTCGACCAGGTGGATCGGCCCGTGCGTGCCGGTGACGAGCCGGAACCGCGTGCCGTTGACGGTGATCTGGCCACTGTGCTCGTCGAACCGCTCGAGTTCGACGTCGGCCGGGTGCACGTCGCCGCCGCCGCTGACGCCGACCCGGAACCGCTTCGGCCCGGTGCGCGCGACCGTGACCCGGTAGGACGCGCCGCGCAGTTTCAGGTCCAGCGGACGGATTTCGTGGCGCACCTGCGGACGGCCGCCGAACGCGGTGGACAACAGGCGCTGCCGGGCGACCTCCTCGTCGTCCTCGTAGGCCTCGATCGCCGCCGCGGCGAGCGCGACCGCGGAATGCCGCGTGGCGACGAGCCGGCCCTCGGCGCGGACGCGGTCGATCCAGCCGGTGTCCGCGCTGGCGTCGATCACCTCGGGCTGGTCGAGCAGGTCGAGCACGAAGCTCTTGTTGGTGGCGCCGCCCTCGATGAGCACGGACGTCTCGGCCATCGCCCGGCGCAGCCGCGCGAGCGCCTGGTCGCGGTCGCGGCCGTAGGCGATGATCTTGGCGATCATCGAGTCGAAGTCGGCGGGGATCGTGTCGCCCTCGCTGACGCCGGTGTCGACCCGGATGCCCGGGCCGGCGGGCAGCAGCAGCCGCGCGATGCGGCCCGGCGACGGCGCGAAGTCGCGGTCCGGGTCCTCGGCGTTGAGCCGGGCTTCGACGGCGTGCCCGGACTCCGCCGGCTGCGCGCCCTCGAGCTTGCCGCCGGACGCGACGTGCAATTGCAGCCGCACCAGGTCGGTGCCGGTGGTGATCTCGGTGATCGGGTGCTCCACCTGGAGCCGGGTGTTGACCTCGAGGAAGGCGAACATCCGGTCGCCGGGGTGGTAGAGGAATTCGACGGTGCACGCGCCGCGGTAGCCGACCGCGACCGCGAGCCGCTCGGCCGACGCCTTCAGCTCGGCGGTCTGGTCCGCCCCGAGCACCGGCGACGCGGACTCCTCGATGATCTTCTGGTTGCGCCGCTGCACCGAGCAGTCGCGGACGCCGAGCGCCCACGCGGTCCCGCCGTCGGAGATCACCTGGACCTCGACGTGCCGCGCTCCGGTGACCAGCCGCTCCAGGAACACGACGCCGCTGCCGAACGCGCGCAGCGCTTCCTGGCTGGTGCGCTCGTAGGCGTCGGCGAGGTCGTCCGCCGATTCGACCTTGCGGATGCCGCGCCCGCCGCCGCCCGCGGTGGCCTTGAGCATCAGCGGGTAGCCGATCTTGTCGCCCGCGGCCAGCGCATCCTCGAGCGTCGCGACCTCGCCGCCGCTCCACGGAGCGACCGGGACGCCGACCTCCTCGGCGATCAGCTTCGCGCCGATCTTGTCGCCGAGCTTGCGCATCGCGTCCGCGCTCGGGCCGACGAAGGCGACCCCGATCTTCTCGCAGAGTTCGGCGAACGCCGGGTCTTCGGCGACGAAGCCCCAGCCGACCCACGCCGCGTCGGCCTTGGTCTCGACGAGCGCCTTTTCCAGTTTGGCGAGGTCGAGGTAGGGCCGCGCGGAGGCGGGGCCGAGGGAAAAGGCGACGTCGGCTTCGCGGACGAAAGTCGCGGTGGCGTCCGCGTCCGTGTAGAGCGCGACCGTCTCGATCCGTTGCCCGGTCTCGGCGGACAGGTCCCGGACGGCGTGGATCAACCGCATCGCGGCCTCTCCGCGGTTGACGATGGCGACGCGATTGAACACGGACAAAGCCTCCCAGTGAACCGGACAGCACCCACGCACAGCAGGCGACGCCGGACGTGCCGGAGCGTCGCCTGTCTTCGTCGTACACATTGCTCCCTTACCGTCGGGTACACCAATGTCGCGGATGACGCATGCCGCGCCTGCCGGTTTGTAGGAACCCGCCAAAAACGGCTCGTGCCACGTCGTCCGGGCCTCGATTAACGCGAGGTATGCCACAAATCACGCCCGGCGGACGGGAACTGGACGGCCCGCCGTTCCCAGGGGGTCGGACAGGGGTCACCCGCCGTTCAGCCGGCGGCGCGGACGGCGCCGGGCCCGAGGCTCCGCCGAGACCCCAAGTGTGACCCTTGACACTCCGGCGGGGTGCCCCTACCGTCGCGGGTAATCGATTTCTCGACGTGGGGCGGGCCGAGAGGGCGGGGCATGGGCGACGGCGTCGCGCTGGTCGAGCTGGCCGGCGTCAGCAAGGCCTACGGCGGGGTGCGTGCCCTGGGCGCGGTGGACTTCACCGCGGCGAAGGGGGAGGTGCACGCGCTGCTCGGCGAGAACGGGGCAGGCAAGTCTACGCTGCTGAAGATCTTGTCCGGACAGATCGCCGCCGGGGAGGGGGCGATCCGGATCGCGGGGGAGGCGGTCCGGTTCGCCCGCCCGGCCGACGCGCGCCGCGCCGGGGTCGCGATGATCCACCAGGAACTGGACCTCGTGCCCGCGCTTTCGGTGGCGGAGAACGTCTTTCTCGGCCGCGAACCGCACACCCGCGCGGGCACGGTCGACCGGCGGCGGATGGTCGCGGCCACCCGCGAGGTGCTGCGGCGCTCCGGCGTCGACCTCGACCCGCGCACGCCGGTCGAGCGGCTGCGCACCGGCGAGCAGCAGCTCGTCACCATCGCGAAAGCCTTGTCGCTCGACGCGCGGATCCTGCTGATGGACGAACCGACGTCGGCGTTGTCGCCGCGCGAGGTGGAGCGGCTGTTCACCGTCATCGACCAGCTGCGCGCCGACGGGGCCGCGATCGTCTACGTGTCGCACCGGATGGACGAGATCGGCCGGGTCGCGGATCGCGCGACGGTGCTGCGCAACGGCGAGGTCGTCGCGGAGTTCAGCGCGGCGGAGCTGACCGCGGAACGGGCCGCCGAGGCGATGGTCGGCCGGCCGGTGCACCTGATGTTCCGCGCGGACACGGTGTCTTCGCCGAAGCCGAAGCAGGAGCGGAAGGAAGTGCTCCGCGTCGAGGATCTCGTGGTCCGGCCGCGCGCCGGGCGGCGGGAACCGGACGGGATCAGCCTCACGGTGCGGGCGGGCGAGATCGTCGGGGTCGCCGGATTGCTCGGCGCGGGCCGGACCGAACTGCTGGAGACGCTGTACGGCGCGTCCGGGAGCAAGCTTGTCCGCGGGCGGATTTCCCTGCAGGGCAAGGATTTCCGCCCGCGGTCGCCGCGCCGGTCGTTGCGGGCGGGGATCGCCTTCGTGCCGGAGGACCGGCGGATCGCGGGACTGGCGCTGGAGCATTCGGTCGTGGCGAACACCGTCTTGTCCATTGTGGAGCGGCTGGCCCGGTTCGGGATCGTGCCCGGCAGGCGCGAGCGGGCGGCCGCCGGGGAGGAAGCGGCCCGGCTCGGGGTGAAACTCGGCTCGCTCGCCGATCCGGTGGGGTCGCTGTCCGGCGGGAATCAGCAGAAAGTGGTGCTGGGCCGGGCGTTGCTGACCGAACCGGCGCTGCTGCTGCTCGACGAGCCGACGCGCGGTGTGGACGTCGGGGCGAAGGCGGAGATCTACCGGCTGCTCGGCGAGGCCGCGCGCAGCGGCGTCGGGGTGCTGCTGGCGTCGTCCGAACCGGCGGAGCTGGTCGGCGTCTGCGACCGCGTGGTGGTGCTGCGCGGCGGGCGCAGCGTGCACGAACTGGACACCGCTCAGGCCGGCGAGGCGGAACTGCTCGCCGCGTCGATGGGAGACGTCCGATGAACGGGCGCGCCGTGCTGGCCGCGGTGTTCCGGTTCCAGAGCGTGTTCGGGCTGGTGCTGGTCTTCGCCGCCGCGATCGTGTTTTCCCCGCACCGCGACGGGGAGCTGGTGTTTCTCGGCAGCGGCAACCTGTTCAACGTCGTCCGCGCGATTTCCGAGATCGGCATCATCGCGGTCGGCATGACGCTGGTGATCCTGGTCGGCGGCATCGACTTGTCGGTGGGCTCGGTGATGGGGCTGGCCAGCGTCGGCGTCGCGCTGCTGCTCACCAGCGGCGGCTGGGGCCTCGTGCCGGGCGTGCTGCTGATCCTCGCGCTCGGGTTCGGTTTCGGCCTGCTGCAAGGGATCGCCAGCGCGCGGTTCCGGATCCAGTCGTTCATCGTGACGCTCGCCGGGATGCAGATCGCCCGCGGGATCGCGCGGATGTGGTCCGGCGGCGAGGGCGTTTCGATCGCCTACGGCGACGGGCCGGGCCAGGCTCCGGTGCCGTTCTCGCTGCTGGGCGAGCGGACGTTCGGCGGCGTGGTGCCGATCCCGGCGCTGTTCTTCGTGGTCGTCGCGGCACTGGCGGTGCTCGTGCTGCGGGCGAGCGCGTTCTCGCGGCACGTGTACGCGATCGGCGGCAACGAGAAGGCCGCGGTGCTGTCCGGGGTCCCGGTGACCCGGGTGAAAATCCTGGTCTTCGGCCTGTGCGGGCTGCTGGCCGCGCTGGCCGGGATCGTCCACGCGGGACAGTACAACTTCGGCGGCCCCAACGACGGCACCGGCTACGAGCTGAACGCCATCGCGGCCGTCGTGATCGGCGGGACCAGCCTGTCCGGCGGGCGCGGGTCGGTGTCCGGCACCGTCGCGGGCGCATTGCTGGTCGGCGTGCTCGACAACATCCTCCAGCTCAACGACATCGATGCGAACGTCCAGCTGATCGTGGTCGGCGTGGTGATCGTGCTGGCCGCGGGCCTGCAGCGGCTGCGCCCGGCCACGGTCTAGGCGTTCGGGAAAAGGGGAGCAGATGTCCGGCATCCTCCGCGGCGGAGCGGTCCTGGCGGGGCTGGCCCTCGTCTCGGCCGTCACCGCCTGCGGCACCACGCACGAGAACGCGCCGGGCGCGTCGTCCGGCGCCGCCCCGGCCGCGAAACAATGCCACGGCCCGAGCGGGAAATACAAAATCGGGATGAGCCAGGCGAATCTCGCCGAACCGTATCGCGTCCGGATGGACGACGACATCCGCAAGGCCGCGGCCGGCGTGCCGCAATTCAGCGTCAGCTACGCGGATGCCGCGCAGGACAACGCGAAACAGGTCGAGCAGGTCAACACCTTCCTCACCCAGGGCATCGACCTGCTGATCATCAGCCCGAACGAGGCGACCCCGCTGACCGGTGTCGTGAAGAAGGCCTACGACCAGGGGATTCCGGTGCTCGTGCTGGACCGGAAGGTCGACGGCGACGCGTACACGTCGTTCATCGGCGCGGACAACGTGGACATCGGACGGCAGGCGGGCAAGTTCTTCGCCGAGAAACTGCTGCCGCACGGCGGGAAAGTCGTCGAGCTGAAAGGCCTCGCCGGGTCGACGCCCGCGAAGGAACGCAGCGACGGATTCAACCAGGGAATCACGGACCGCAATATCACCGTGGTGGGCAGCGCGGACGCGGATTGGCTGCGGGACAAGGGACAACAGCAAGCAGACGCGTTGCTGAAGGCGCATCCGGACGCGCAGGCGATGTTCTCCGAAAACGACCCGATGGCCGAGGGCGCGCGCATCGCCGCGCAGAACGCCGGCCGCGCGGACCTGCCGATCGTCGGCATCGACGGCCTGCCGGTGCCCGAAGGCGGCATCAAGGCGGTGGAGGCCGGCCGGCTGTCCGCGACGTTCATCTATCCCACCGGCGGCAAGGAAGCCGTTGCCGCGGCGAAGAAACTGCTCGTCGACTGCCAGACCGTGCCCAAGACGCAGACGCTGCCCACCCGCCTGGTGACCCGCGAGAACGCGGCCCAGGTCTACGCCGAACTGAACCGGAGCTGACCTATGGCGCGAATCGGTGTCCTCGCCGTCTCCGACGGGCGCGACCACGTGCACCGGCGGAACACCGGCTTCATCCGGTCGAAAGCGGACGAGTTCACCGCCGCGCTGACCGCGGCGGGCCACGACGTCGTCACCGGAGGACTGGTCGCCACGAACACCACGGCGAGCGCCGCCGCGCGTTCGGTCGCGGCGAGTTCCGTGGACGTGACGGTGCTGTATTACGCGGTGTGGGCGTTTCCGCACTTCACCATGCTGGCCGCGGACGCGACCCCGGGTCCGCTGCTGCTCGTCGCGAGCACCGACCCGACCGAACCCGGCTTGGTCGGCATGCTCGCTGCCGGGGGCGCGCTCGACCAGATCGGCCGTGCGCACACCCGCCTGTGGGGCGCGCCTTCCGACCCGCAGCTGATCGCCGAAGTCGGGGCGCACGCGAGCGCCGCCGCTGCCGTCGGTTCGCTGCGCGGTTCGACGTTCGGCCGCTTCGGCGGGCGGCCGATGGGGATGAACACCGCGGTCGCCAATACTGACCAGTGGATGCGGCAGTTCGGCGTGGACGTCGAGGAAATCGACCAGTACGAACTGGTCCGCCGCGCGGAGTCGGGTCCGTCGGCCGAAGCCGTGCGGGGCCGCGAATGGCTGGAACAGCACGCCACCGTGCACTACGACGGAGACCGGCTCACGCCGGAACTGCTGGAACGCCAGCTGCGCCTTTATCTCGCGGTGCGCGACGTCGCGGCCGAACGGCACCTGGATTTCTCCGGCATCAAGGCACAGCCGGAACTGACCGAACACTTCGCGACCGCCGATGTCGCCGAGGCGCTGCTCAACGATCCGTACGACTGGAACGGCCCGAAGGCGGTGCACGTCACCGCGACCGAGGCGGACATGGACGGCGCGCTGACCATGCAGCTGATGCACCGGATCACCGGGACGCCGGTGCTGTTCGCCGACGTCCGGCACTACCACCCGGACCGGGACGTCTGGGACCTGTGCAATTCCGGCCAGCACGCGACCTGGTTCGCCGCGCGGAGCGAGGACCCGGCGGAGAACCTGGCCCGGGTGCACCTGTACCCGGAGGTGTTCTTCTTCCCCGCGGGCGGGGCTTCGGTGCAGCACATCGCCGCCCCCGGCCGGATGACGCTGGCGCGGCTGAGCCGGTTGAACGGCGAGTATCGGATGCAGCTGGTGCTGGGCGAGTTCGCGAACTACGACGAGCGGACGACCGAGGAACTGGTGTCGCGGTCGACGCCGGAGTGGCCGCACGCGTTCGCGCGCCTGGACGTGGCGGCGGAGACGTTCCTCTCCCGTTTCGGGGCGAACCACGTGCACGCGGTGCCGGGGGACCGCCGGAGGGAACTGCGGGCGGCGGCCGGGCTGCTGGGCGTGCGGGTGGAGGAGTGGAGCCGCTGACCGGGGACCGGTCCCGCCGCGGCTGGCTAGCTTCGCCGCATGGGTGAACCGTCGTCGACCAAAACCGCCACTGCCGCGCTGGTGCTCAGCGTCCTCAGCTGGCTCGCGTTCCTCGGGTCCTACTCCGCGCGCAGCCGCACCCTCGGCGACGCCGTCTACTACGAGCCGTTCACGGTTCTGGGGCCGCCGGTTCTGTCGCTGCTCGCGATCGTTTTCGGCCACCTCGGACTGCGCCGGACCGGCATCGGGGGCCGCGGCCGGGCGGCCACGGCCTTGGTGCTCGGGTACCTGGCGCTCGCTCTCGAGGCCGCCCGGATCGTCGCCCTGGCGGCTGCCGGCTGAACCCGCGTGGAAAAAGCCGGTTGTCGCCAATCGAGTCGTCGCAGTGCGTTGAACCGATTCGGCCGGGCGGAGTTTCTTCATCGTTACCGACGCGAGAACGGCTTCTTCCGCCGGTTCCGAGCCCGTCCGCGGTCACCCTCGGGGCAGTCCGTTTCCGCAGGTCGAGGTCGCTCCGGTCGGCCACGACGGAGGCACGTGCGCTGCCCGTTCCCGCGGTCGATGTTGCCCTTCCGTAGCCAACTGAGACGTAGATCTCCACCGTTGGAGTGAAATACGCTCAGTCGGGCAGCTTACGCTCTTACGGCGCGTTACTTATGGAGAAACATTCACTTCGGTCCGGACAGGTTCGCGACCGGGTAACGAAGGAGGCGCCGTCGTGGAAACCGAACCGCAGGTCGTCCGCGCGACGATCATCTTCGGGCTGCGCACGTTCGGGTCCGTCCCGCTGCCGGTGCGCGCCGATCTGGAATACGACCCGGCGGATCCGTTCGCGGTGTCGGTCGGCTACCACGCCGGCGGCGGCGTCGTGCGCTGGCTGTTCGGACGCGACCTCCTGGCCGACGGCCTGCTCGCCCCCGCGGGCGACGGCGACGTCCAGGTGCGTCCCGCGGCCGACGACAGCCGCGTGCTCGTGGAGCTGAACGCGCCGGACGGGTCCGCGGTGCTGGAGGCGGCGGCGAACGAAATCGCCGACTTCCTCGACCGCACCTACGACGAGGTCCCGGTCGGCTCCGAGGACCGTTGCTTCGACTTCGACGAGGAGCTCGCGAAGCTCGCGCTGCGCGACTGAGAGTCCACAGTGGACTCTCCGCGCGGCGGCTCCCCGGCGGGCGGACTGACCTGACCGGAAGCTCGGACCCCAGGCCGTGGAAGAGTTCCCTTTCCGCGCCAGCGGAGACAGCCGTAGCGCGAGTCCCCCTTCCAGGTGACCGCGCATGAACGGCCGATGAACGAGCCGCCGCCCGCGCCGCGTAAACCGGCAGCCCGCCAACAAGACTCGGAAGCAGCGCTGGGCGGCAACCGCACCGCCGCGGCAAGCCCCCCGAACCGGCGGATCTCGCTGCCGCGCGAGTGAACCTCGTGGTCACCCGGGTTGACCGCACTGGCAGAACGCGTACGGTTTCCAGTGTTGGCTGTTGTCCAGAACCATACTGCGGTCAGCGCCCCAAGCAGGTCTCTGCGAAAGGAGCGCAAACCCATGACTCTTCATCTTCCCGGCGTCACCGCGCCGGTGGAATTGACCGTCCGCGCGACGAGGCAGGCGGACACGATCCACGTTGCCCTGGCCGGGGATCTCGACGCGGCGACGGCGCCCGTTTTCGCGGCGTCCGTCGCTCCGCTGACCGGGCCGGTGGTCGTCGACCTCTCCGGTGTCGCGTTCCTGAGCTGCGCGGGCGTTCGCGCTCTGCTCGAAGCGCACGAGCGGATTCCGGAGTTCACCGTCGTGCCCGGAGCGGCGCACGCGGTCCGGCGGTGCCTCTCGGTGACCCGTGCGGACGAAATCCTGCGGGTCCGCGAGGCGGTCGCTGCCTGATCGAGCGAGTTTCGCCGCCGCCGCGCACGGGTAGGCCGCCGACATGACGATCGAGACCAACCGCGTTCCGCAGCTCGAACTCAACAACGGCGTCCGGATTCCGCAGTTCGGCTTGGGCGTCTTCCAGATTCCGCCGGAGGAAACGGCCGCCGCAGTGCGGGAAGCGCTGGAAGCCGGGTACCGGCATCTCGACACCGCGCAGATGTACCGCAACGAGGAGGGCGTCGGAGCGGGCATCCGCGATTCCGGCGTACCTCGCGAAGAAATCTTCGTCACCACAAAGCTGGCGAACGACGCGCAGGGCCACGACAACGCGATCAACGCGCTGGAAGGCAGCCTGCAGCGGCTCGGCCTGGACTACGTCGATCTGTACCTGATCCACTGGCCGCTGCCGAAACAGGACAAGTACGTCGGCACCTGGCACGGTTTCGAGGAACTGCAGCGCGCCGGCAAGGCCCGCGCGATCGGGGTGTCCAACTTCCAGATCCCGCACCTGGAACGGCTGGCCGCGGAGTCGGCGACGGTGCCCGCGGTCAACCAGATCGAGCTGCATCCCGCGCTGCAGCAACCGGAACTGCGCTCTTACCACGAGGCGCACGGGATCGTGACCGAGGCGTGGAGCCCGCTGGCCCAGGGCGAGGTCCTGCAAGACCCGCTGCTGGCCGAACTGGCCGAGAAGCACGGCAAGACGCCCGCGCAGATCGTGCTGCGCTGGCACGTGCAGATCGGCAATGTCGTGTTCCCGAAGTCGTCGTCGCCGAAGCGGATGCGGGAGAACATCGACATCTTCGACTTCTCGCTCAGCGACGGCGACCTGGACGTGCTCAGCGGGCTCGACGAGGGCCGTCGCACCGGCTTCGACCCGGACACCTTCGAAGGCTGAACCGGATCGCCCCGTCGCCCGTTGTCTCCCATGAGGAGGGAGGCAGCGTGCGACTGTCCTGTTTCGCAGTGCCCGGCGACGTCGACGACCGCAGCGTGCCCAGCGGCGGCAACACCTACGACCGCCGCGTGGCCGAGCACCTGCGGGTACGGCTGCGGCCGGTCGACGGTGCCTGGCCCGACCCGGACGAGGCCGCGAAGGACCGACTGGACCGCCTGCTCGCCGAGGCCCCCGACGGCACGAAGGTGCTGCTCGACGGCCTGGTCGCCTGCGGGGTCCCGGACGTCCTCGCCCCGCACGCGGACCGGCTCGGCCTGGCCGTCCTGGTGCATCTGCCGCTCGCCGACGAGACCGGCCTGGATCCGCGGCGCGCGGCGGACCTCGACATCCGCGAACGGAAGACGCTCCACCTGGCGAGGCAGGTCATCGTCACGAGCCCAGCCGCCGCCCGCGCTGTCGAACAGCGGCACGGGCTCGCGACCGTCCACATCGCCCCGCCCGGCACCGATCCGGCCCCGCGGGCGGCGGGGACCGACGGGGTGTCCCAGCTGATTTGCGTCGCCGCGGTGACCCCGCGCAAGGGGCAGGACGTTCTGCTTGCTGCACTGTCCGAAGTGGACGGACTGCGCGTGGACCTCGTCGGCTCGCGCACCCGGAACCCGGCCTATGCCAACGGTTTGCGCCACCCCCGCGCCCGCTTCACCGGACCGCTCTCCGGAGAGGCACTGGAAGCCGCCTACGACCGGGCCGATCTGCTGGTCCTCCCTTCGCACGCGGAGACGTACGGCATGGTCGTCACGGAGGCGCTCGCCCGCGGAATACCGGTGCTGGCCTCGGACGTCGGCGGCGTGCCCGACGCCCTCGGCCACGCCCCGGACGGCTCGCGCCCCGGCCTCCTCGTCCCGCCCGGCGACGAAGCAGCCCTCGCCGCGGCGCTGCGCGGCTGGCGGGACGATGCTGACCTGCGGGAACGGCTCCGCGCGGCGGCTTGGGCGCGGGCGAGGACGCTGGAGGATTGGGCTGTTGCGGGGGCTCGGTTGAGCGGGATCTTGGGGGTGGGGTGATGCGGTGGGTGTGGTTGCTGGCGGGAGTCGGGTTGCGAGACCGGTGTGGCGCTGCTGGCCTGCGGGAACGGCTCCGTGTCGCGGCTTGGGAGCGGACGCTCGAGGATTGGGCTGTTGCGGGGGCTCGGTTGAGCGTGATCTTGGCGGTGACGTGATGCGGCGGGCGTGGTTGCTGACGGGAGTCGTGTCACAACGCCGGTGTGGCGATCCTGACCTGCGGAAACCGCTTCGCGCTGCGCCCGTGGAGGGTGCGCATGCCTTGGCGTGGTGGTTGCGTTTGCCCAACGGGGCCGCGCTCGTCACAGTGCGGCGCTGCTCGCGTGAGATCGCGGAGCTGCGCAAATGGCTCCGCACTGTCGCGGCGGGCCGGAGTTGCGGCGGCGAGTTGATGCGGCGGCCACTGCCGGGAGCCGCGTTGCGAACCGGTCGTAGTGGCCCTGACCTGTGCAAACAACCCCGTCCAAAAGCACAGCTGTGCACGCCGAAGGCGGCGAGGTCGACCGTACCCCAGGCGGTGGCCTGATGCGCTGGCTGCGACTGCTGGCCGGAGCCGCGCTGATCGCCGCGTTGTGGTGGCGGCTTGGCACTGGGGCCTTCGCCGGCGGGCTGCGTGCCCTCGGCCCGGGGCCGATCGTGATCGCCCTGGTCATCGGCGTCGTGACCACGCTCGCTAGTGCCGCGCGCTGGCGGCTGGTCGCGGCTCGGCTCGGCCTGCCGCTGCCGTTTTGGGAAGCTGTCGGGGACTACTACGGTGCGCAATTCCTCAACGGCGTCCTCCCCGCTGGCGTGCTCGGCGACGTCGACCGCGCGGTTCAGCACGGACGGCGGTCGGGCGATGTCGGGCGCGGGGTTCGGGCGGTCGTGCTCGAACGCGCCGCCGGGCAGACCGTGGTGGTGGTGGCCGGGCTGGCGGTCGCGGCTTTCCGGCCGGAGCTGCTGCCGCGGCAGGTGCTGGTCTGCCTGGGGATCGTGGTCGTGGCGCTGGTCGTCGTCGCGGTGGCGATGCGGCAACGCTTGCGGCACGTGTGGGCGGCCGACCTCCGAAGCGGCGTGCTCGAAGCGTGGCCCGGCGTCGCCGGCTGGTCTCTGGTGGCGGTGGCCGGCCATTTGACGCTGTTCGTGGTCGCTGCCCGCGCGGCGGGAGCCAGCGCGCCGCTGGGCGTTCTGCTGCCGCTGCTGGTGCTCGCGTTGCTGGCGATGGGGATGCCGCTGAACGTCGGCGGATTCGGCCCGCGCGAGGGCGCGGCGGCCGTTTCGTTCGCCGCCGCCGGGCTGGGCGCGGAGCAGGGCGTGTCGGTCGCGGTCGGCTACGGCGTGCTCGGTCTGGTCTCGACGCTGCCCGGCGGGGTGGTTCTCGCGCTCCGCCGGATGATCCGGCGGCCGGACCCGGACGCCCGGCCGGTATCGTCCGGCCGGTGGCGGCGGCTTTTCGGGGGATTCGGCGACGGTGGTTCGCGGCGCTGGCCGTCGTCCCCGTTCTGGTCGCGTCGGCCTGCGCGGCTTCGGACGCGGCGATCAGCCGGGCAGGCGACGTCGTGCACACCGCAGCCGGCGCCGTCCGCGGCACTGTCGCTCCCGGGCACCGGCTCTTCCAGGGAATCCCGTACGCGGCCGCTCCGGTCGGCGAGCGGCGCTGGCAGCCGCCCGCCCCGGTCGAGCACTGGGCGGGAGAGCGGGACGCCACGAAGCCCGGGCCCCGCTGTCCGCAGGCCGCCGAGGGAGCCCTGACCAGCGAGGACTGCCTCTACCTGAACGTCTGGACCCCGCCGCTCGGCGAGACCGGACGCCCGGTTCTGGTGTGGCTGCACGGCGGCGCGTTCCTCACCGGCGGCGGCGACCGCTACGGCGCCGCACGGCTCGTCGAGCGAGGCGACGCGGTGGTCGTCACGCTCAACTACCGGCTCGGCGCGCTCGGCTTCCTCGCCGACCCGGCGCTGGGCCCGGAGCCGGGGAACTACGGTTTCCTCGACCAGCAGCAGGCGCTGCGGTGGGTGCGCGACAACATCGAATCCTTCGGCGGCGACCCGAACCAGGTGACGATCGCGGGGGAGTCCGCGGGCGGGATGTCGGTGTGCGACCACCTCGTCGCCCCCGGGTCGCGCGGGCTGTTCCGGGCCGCGATCGTCCAAAGCGGACCGTGCCAGGCGCAGGCGACGCTGTCCGCGGCCGAAAGCAAGAGCGTCCAGTACGCCGCCGCGCGCGGGTGCACCGACCGCCGCACCGCCGCGGAATGCCTGCGGGCACTGCCGGTCCGGAAACTCCTGGCCGCTCCGGCGTACAGCTCGATCGCGGGGATCGAGATGCCCGGCCCGGTCACCGGCGGTTCGGTGCTGCCCGGCAAGGTTCCCGCGACTCCGGTGCCGGTCATGCTGGGCACGACGCACGACGAGTTCACGTATTTCCTCGCCGAGCAGGCAGCGGCCGGCCGCGAAGTCACGCGGCACGGCTACCCGCGAGCGCTCGCCGACGTCTTCCCGCACGCCGACGCTGTCGCTCGCGAATACCCGGTGGACGCGTTCAGCGGCAACGCATCCCTGGCGTACGCGGCGGCTGTCACCGACTGGGCGTTCGCCTGCCCGGCGGCGAAGCTGGGCAGCTCGCTCCCTTCAGTGTCGCGGTACGAGTTCAACGACCCGACCTCACCGGCGGCAGCCGCGCTGCGAGCGCCGTTCCCGCTCGGCGCCACGCACACCGCGGAACTGCCCTACTTGTTCGATTTCGCCGAGCAGCCAACGACATTCACGCCCGCGCAGCAACGGCTCGCGGACCGGATGGTGGACGATTGGACGGCCTTCGTCCGCGGCGGCCCGACCGGGCAGGCAGTCTCGTACCGGCCGGGCGGCGCGGAGCCGCTGACCGGATTCGCGGAAGACCACCACTGCGGCTTCTGGGCTTCTCTACGCTGACCGGATGACCGTGCGCGCCGAAGACCTCGACGAAGCCCTCGCCTGCGTATCCGCCGCTCTCGAACCCGTCGCCGGCGGCGACTGGACCCGCCCGGCAGGCGGCCTCGAGTGGGATTGCCGCTACACCGCCGAACACCTCGGCGACACGCTCCTGTCCTACGCCGCGCAGGTCGTGAGCCGTCCGGCCGATCGTTACGTGCGCTTCCTCGCCAAAGCCGAGCCCGACGCGTCCCCGGCCGAACTGCTCGAATTCGCCCTCACCGGCGGGCGGCTCCTCGCCGCGGCGGTGCGGAACGCCGAGCCGCAGGAACGCGCCTACCACCCGACCGGCCGCTCCGATCCGGCCGGTTTCGCCGCGATGGGCTGCGTGGAACTGCTGCTGCACGGCGACGACATCGCACGGGGCCTCGGCACGGCCATCGACCCGCCGCGCGACCCCTGCGCCCGCGTCGTCGCGCGGCTTTTCCCTGAGCAGGAGCCGATTCCCGACGCGTGGGACGCGCTGCGCTGGTGCGCCGGCCGGATCGCGTTGCCCGGACGACCGCGCCGGACCGGCTGGAAGTGGAGGGGCAGTCCGCTCGAGGACCTCCCGATTCCCGAGGAGTGAACACACCTGCCCGGGGACTGGGCACATCCGGTAGTCTTGACCACCAGGTCGAGAGGCGCTGCAACGGACCGGTGGTCCGCCACGCTCGGCCGGCACCACCATTCCCAAGGGCGCCTCCGTGGACTTCATGCGGAGGTGGCGATGACCCAGAACCTGCGGAACCTGCTCGACCAGCGCGTCGTCGTGCTCGACGGGGCCTGGGGCACGATGCTGCAGGGCGCCGGTCTCGCTCCCGAGGACTACCGGGCGGACTGGCTGGAGGGCCACGAGAAGGACGTCACCGGCGACCCGGACCTGCTGAACCTCACGCGGCCGGACGTCGTGCTCGACGTGCACCGCCAGTACCTCGCCGCGGGCGCGGACGTCACCACCACCAACACGTTCACCGCGACCAGCATCGGCCAGGCCGACTACGGGCTCCAGGACCGCGTGCGCGAGATGAACCTGCGCGCCGCGGAACTCGCGCGCCAGGCCGCGGACGAGTTCGGCGACCGGTTCGTGGCCGGGTCGATCGGCCCGCTGAACGTCACGCTGTCGCTGTCGCCGCGCGTCGAGGACCCGGCGTTCCGCGCGGTCACCTACGAGGAGGTCAAAGCCGCCTACGCCGAGCAGATCAAGGCGCTCGCCGACGGCGGCGTCGACCTGCTGCTGATCGAGACGATCTTCGACACCCTCAACTGCAAGGCCGCGATCACCGCCGCCCGCGAGGTCGCGCCGCATCTCCCGCTGTGGATTTCGGTGACCATCGTCGACCTGTCCGGGCGCACCCTGTCCGGCCAGACCGTCGAGGCGTTCTGGACCTCGATCGCGCACGCGCGCCCGCTGGTCGTCGGCGTCAACTGCTCGCTCGGCGCCGCCGAGATGCGCCCGCACGTCGAGGAACTGGCCAAGCTCGCGGACACCTACACCGCGTGCCACCCGAACGCGGGCCTGCCCAACGCGTTCGGCGGCTACGACCAGACGCCCGAGGAGACCGGCGGGATGCTCGGCGAGTTCGCCGGGGCCGGCATGGTCAACATCGTCGGCGGCTGCTGCGGCACGACGCCCGCGCACATCGCCAAGATCGCCGAGGCGGTCAAGGGTCTTCCGCCGCGGCCGGTGCCCGCGCACGAGCCGAGCGCGCGGTTTTCCGGGCTCGAGCCGTTCAAGATCGGCGCGGACACCGGGTTCGTGATGATCGGCGAGCGCACCAACGTCACCGGTTCGGCGAAGTTCCGCAGGCTGATCGAGGCCGGCGACCACCAGGCGGCGGTGGACGTCGCGCTGGAGCAGGTCCGCGGCGGCGCGAACCTGCTCGACGTCAACTTCGACGCCGACCTGCTCGAATCCGAGCGGGAGATGACGACGTTCCTCAACCTGATCGCCACCGAGCCCGAGGTCGCGCGCATCCCGGTGATGATCGACAGCTCGCGCTGGAGCGTGCTGGAGGCCGGGCTCCGCTGCGTGCAGGGCAAGGGCGTGGTCAACTCGATCAGCCTCAAGGAGGGCGAGGGCCCGTTCCTGGAGCAGGCGCGGCGCATCCACGACTACGGCGCCGGCGTCGTGGTGATGGCCTTCGACGAGAAGGGCCAGGCCGACACGGTCGAGCGCAAGGTCGAAATCTGCGCCCGCGCCTACGATCTGCTCACCCGCGAGGCCGGATTCGCCGGCGAGGACATCATTTTCGACCCGAACGTGCTCGCCGTCGCCACCGGCATCAGCGAGCACAACGGGTACGCGAAGGCGTTCATCGAGGCGCTGCCGCTGATCAAGCAGCGCTGTCCGGGCGCGCACACGTCCGGCGGCATCTCGAACCTGTCGTTCTCCTTCCGCGGCAACAACGTCGTGCGCGAGGCGATGCACTCGGCCTTCCTGTTCCACGCCGTGCGCGCCGGGCTCGACATGGGCATCGTCAACGCCGGCCAGCTCGCGGTGTACGAGGACATCCCGAAGGACCTGCTGGAACTGGTCGAGGACGTGCTGTTCGACCGCCGCCCGGACGCCACCGACCGGCTCGTCGAGTTCGCCGAGACGGTCAAGGGCAGCGGCACCAAGCGCGTCGTCGACCTGTCCTGGCGGGAGACCCCGGTGGCGGAACGGCTTTCGCACGCGCTGGTGCACGGCATCGTGGACTTCATCGAGGAGGACACCGAGGAGGCCCGCCAGCAGTTCGCCCGGCCGCTCGAGGTGATCGAGGGCCCGCTGATGGACGGCATGAAGATCGTCGGCGACCTTTTCGGCTCCGGGAAGATGTTCCTGCCGCAGGTCGTGAAGAGCGCGCGGGTGATGAAGCGCTCGGTGGCCTATCTCGAGCCGTACATGGAGGCGGAGAAGGCCAAAATGCAGGCCGAGGGCCGTTTCGACACCTCGCGCGGCAACGGCAAGGTCGTGCTCGCCACGGTGAAGGGCGACGTGCACGACATCGGCAAGAACATCGTCGGCGTCGTGCTGGGCTGCAACAACTACGAGGTGATCGACCTCGGCGTGATGGTGCCCGCGGCGCAGATCCTCGACACCGCGGTGGCCGAGAACGCGGACGTCGTCGGGCTGTCCGGGCTGATCACGCCGTCGCTGGACGAGATGGTGTCGGTCGCGCAGGAAATGCAGCGGCGCGGGCTGAAGCTGCCGCTGCTGATCGGCGGCGCGACCACGTCGAAGCAGCACACCGCGGTCAAGATCGCCCCGGCGTACGACCACACGACGGTGCACGTGCTCGACGCGTCGCGGGTGGTCGGCGTGGTGTCCGACCTGCTCGACACCGATCGCGCGGACGCGCTGGACACCGCCAACCGCGCCGAGCAGCAGCGGCTGCGCACCCAGCACGAAAACCGGCACGCGACGCCGATGCTCACGCTCGAACAGGCCCGGGCGAACGCCGAGAAGGTGTCGTTCGACGACATCCCGACGCCGGAGTTCACCGGGGTGCGCGTGGTCGAACCGTCGATTCCGGAGCTGCGCGAGATGGTCGACTGGCAGTTCCTGTTCCTGGCCTGGGAACTCAAGGGCAAGTACCCGGCGATCCTCGACCAGCCGGTCGCGCGCGAGCTGTTCGACGACGCGAACCAGCTGCTGGACGAGATCATCGAGAACGGCTCGTTCACCGCGCGCGGCGCGTACGCGTTCTGGCCCGCGCATTCCGAGGGCGACGACATCCTGCTCGACGGCGAGTACTCGGACTGGAAATTCCCGATGCTGCGCCAGCAGACGCAGAAGCCGGACGGCCGCGCGAACCGGTGCCTCGCCGACTACATCGCGCCGGCCGGTTTCGGCGACCACTTGGGCGGGTTCGCCGTCGCCATCCACGGCGCGGAGGAGCTGGCCGCGCGCTACGAGGCCGAGCACGACGACTACCGGGCGATCATGGTGAAGGCGCTGGCCGACCGGCTGGCCGAGGCGTTCGCCGAGTACCTGCACCTGGAGGCCCGGCGGCGCTGGTTCGAGCCGGACGTGCAGCCGGATCTCGCGGACCTGCACGCGGAACGCTTCCGCGGCATCCGTCCGGCGCTCGGCTACCCGGCGAGCCCGGACCACAGCGAAAAGAAGGACCTGTTCGAGCTGCTGGGCGCGAAAGACCTCGGGATCGGGCTGACCGAGTCGTACGCGATGACCCCGGCCGCCGCGGTGAGCGGGCTGATCTTCGCTCATCCGGAATCGCGGTACTTCACCGTCGGCCGCCTGGGCCGCGACCAGACGGAGGACTACGCCCGCCGGCGGGGCGAGGAACTGTCCGAAGTGGAGCGCTGGCTGCGGCCCAACCTGGCTTACTGAGCCGACCGGGGGAGCGACCCTCGGCTGGGTCGTCCCCGTCAGGACACCAGTCGGCGAGCCGCTCGGTGTCGCGCAGCTCGTCCCGCAGCGGTTTCGCGGTGCCCAGGGAAGGCGGTCCGGCCCGCGTCGGTGAGCTTGACCAGCCCGCCGTCGCGCGTGGTCGGGGTCTTGGCGCGCCTGGACGAACCCGGCTGCTTCCCGCGTGCGGCGGTCGCCGCGCCGACCTGCGCGTACTGGCCGCTGGGGTTAGTTTCGACGCTGTGGCAAGAGTCAGTGTGGTCCGATTCGGACTGGTCGCGATGCTCGTCCTGCTCGCGGCCGCGGCGGTAGCGGTCAGCGTCGCGGTATCGGCCTGGTGGTGGTTCCTGGCGGCTCCGGTGCTGGTGCTCGCGGCGACCGGCGGGTACGACGTGACCCAGCGGCGGCATTCGGTGCTGCGGAACTACCCGGTTCTCGGGCATCTGCGGTTCCTGCTCGAAAGCATCCGGCCGGAATTGCAGCAGTACTTTGTGGAACGCAACTTCGACGGCCGCCCGTACGACCGCGACGTCCGGTCCATTGTCTACCAGCGCGCCAAGGGCACGGCGGCGGAAGAGCCATTCGGCACCGAGCGGGACGTGTACGCCGAGGGATACGAATTCCTCGTCCCGTCGCTCGCGCCGGTGCCGGTTCCGGATACCGTGCCGCGGGTCCGGGTCGGCGGACCGGACTGCACCCGGCCGTATGACATGGCCTTGCTCAACGTGTCCGCGATGAGCTTCGGTTCCTTGTCCAGCAACGCGATCCTGGCGCTGAACCAGGGCGCTGCCCGCGGCCGTTTCGCGCACGACACCGGCGAGGGCGGCCTGTCCGAGTACCACCTCCGCGGCGGGGGCGACCTGATCTGGGAAATCGGCACCGGTTACTTCGGCTGCCGCACTCCGGACGGCGATTTCGACCCTTCGACGTTCGCCGAAAAAGCCGCGCACGACGCGGTTAAATGCGTTTCCCTGAAACTGTCGCAAGGGGCGAAGCCGGGAATGGGCGGAGTGCTTCCGGGCAGCAAGGTGAACGCGGAAATCGCCCGGGTGCGCGAAGTTCCCCAGGGGGAAACGGTGGTTTCGCCGCCGTATCACCGGGTGTTCTCGACGCCGCGCGAACTGGTTGTGTTCCTGGCCCGGATGCGCGAGCTGGCCGGCGGGAAGCCGACCGGATTCAAGCTGTGCGTCGGTTCGCGGGTGCAGGTGCTGGCGGTGTGCAAGGCGATGCTGGCCGAGGGGGTCACGCCGGACTTCATCGTGGTGGACGGTGCGGAAGGGGGCACCGGCGCGGCCCCGCTGGAGTTCGCGGATCACCTGGGCACTCCGCTGACCGAGGGGCTGCACATCGTCCACAACGCACTCGTCGGCACCGGGCTGCGGGACCGGATCCGTCTCGGGGCGAGCGGAAAGGTCGCTACCGGAGCGGATGTGGTGAAGCGGCTGATCCAGGGCGCGGACTACACGAACGCCGCGCGGGCGATGATGTTCGCGGTGGGCTGCATCCAGTCGCAGCGGTGCCATACGAACAAATGCCCGGTGGGGGTGGCGACGCAGGATCCGCGCCGGGGCCGGGCGCTCGACGTGGGGGACAAGACCGAGCGGGTGCGGCGGTATCAGGAGGCGACGGTCGCTTCGGCGATGCGGATCATGGCGGCGATGGGGGTTTCGGATCCGGCGGAGCTGTCGCCGAAGCAGCTGCGGAGACGGGTGGACGCTCGGACGGTGCTGTCCTACGCGGAGTGGTACGACTGGCTGGAACCCGGGCAGCTGCGGGCGGAGCCGCCACCCGGCTGGGCGGACGAATGGGCGGCGGCGGATCCGGACCGGTTCGCTTGAGCGCAGCGGCTTTGGGTCGTCCATAGTGGATGGTTGCGCTCGATCCCGTGCGCGGGTGCTCCGCCTCGTTCTGGGAGGGAGGCGGGGAAACGACCGGGACGGCGTGCGGGATCGTCCGCGCCGCGCCAGGTCTGTCGGGCGCTCGACGCCGCCGCGACGCCCGCCTCGCGATGAGGCGACCCGAACCCTCGAAGCAGCGGCCCGGTGGGCAGTGTTCCCGAGTCGCGCCGGTCGGGTGGAGAACCCGGGGCGCGTCCGGCTCTCGGCTTGACGTGCCGTTCTCCGCGATTGGCCTCTCCCGGACCGGCTGACGGGGAGCGAGCAAGGGGCCGGGCGGAGGGCACGCGCGGCCGCCGACCGGGGAGTGCACTGGCGATCCGTCCGCCGATCGGGCACGATCGGTGATCGTGGCTTCGGGAGACGGGCAGGACGCGGGCGACCTCGAGGTGTCGGTCCGCTGGCGGGGACCGGCCGCGGTCGTGACCGTGGGCGGAGAAATCGACTTGGTCACCGCGCCGGAACTGGGCGAGGTCGTGGGCGGGGTGCTCGAACGCGAGCCCGGGGTGCTGGTGGTCGACCTGCGCGCGGTCGACTTCCTCAGCTCGTCCGGGCTCCAGGTGCTGGCCGGCGCGCACCGCAAGCTCGACGCGGGGGCGCTGCGGGTGGTGAGCACGTCCACGATCACGTCGCGGCCGTTCACGAGCACCGGGCTCGACGAGTGGATCGCGCTGTTCCCGTCGGTCGACCAGGCGCTGGCCGGGGTCGCCGGAGCGGGCGGCTGACAATGGACGTGCAGGAGGACACCCGCGCACTGAGCTGCCACGGCATCCTGGCCGAACCGGGAGCGCTGCGCGCGCTGCGGCACCGGTTGCTGGCTTGGGCGCTGGAGTCCGGCATTCCGGACGACCGCGCGCACGACATCGTGCTGGCCGGCTACGAGGCGCTGGCGAACGTCGCCGACCACGCGTATCCCGGCGAGCCCGGACTGGTGGACCTCGACGCGGTGTGCCGGCCGGACAGCGTCGAGGTCGTGATCGCGGACCACGGCGAGTGGCGTCCCCCGGACGAACCCGAGAACGACCCGGTTTCGGTCCGCGGCCGCGGCCTGCTACTGGTGCAGGCGACGGCGGATCGCGCAGAGGTGCGAACCAGTGCGGACGGCACGGTGGTCACGCTCGGCTGGCAGCTCTGAGGACTGGTTCGGCTTTCGGCGGACCGCCGGGTGCTGTGGTCCCGCTGAGATGGCGGCTGTGCGGAGCCGGCCTTCGGCGGACGGGAGGCTGGCGGATCGGACGGGCGGTAGTCACGTGGGATCGGCAGCTCCGAGACAAGTCCAGAACGGATTTCGTCGAGAGGGCGCACGAGGGTCGACCAAACGGATCGGCGGCGGGTAGTCGCGTGGGATGGAGCGTCGGCCGATCGCCGACTCGCCGGTCCGGGGCGAGGGAAGGCCTGATCTTTGTGCGGCGCGATCGGATGCGGCCGTCCGTTGGGTCAGCGCGCGGGCGGGGCGGCGGCGCTCAGCTCACCGGTTCCGCGGCGCGACGGCGCAGCAGGTAGCGCTGGACCTTGCCGCTCGGGTTGCGCGGCAGGCTCGGGATGAACTCCACTCGCCGCGGGTATTTGTACGGCGCGGCAAGGGATTTCGCGAAGTCCTGCAGTTCCTTGGCCTTCGCGTCGTCGCCCGGGACGCCTTCGTTGAGGACCACGTAGGCGGCGACGATCGAACCGCGCGCGTCGTCCGGGGCGGCGACCACGGCGCATTCCAGGACGTCCGGGTGGCGCAGCAGCACCTCTTCCACCTCGGGGCCGGCGATGTTGTAGCCGGAGGAGACGATCATGTCGTCGCTGCGGGCGCGGTAGTGGAAGTAGCCGTCGGAGTCGCGGACGTAGGTGTCGCCGGTGAGGTTCCAGCCGTCCTCGACGAAGACGGTCTGGCGGTCGTCGGCGAGGTAGCGGCAGCCCGTCGGGCCTTGGACGGCCAGGCGGCCGGGGGTGCCGTCGGGGACGGGGTGCCCGTTGTCGTCGACGATTCGCGCGCGGTAGCCCGGCACGACGCGGCCGGTCGCGCCGGGGCGGGCGTCTTCGTCGGCGGCGGAGATGAAGACGTGCAGCATTTCGGTGCTGCCGATGCCGTCGATGAGCCAGTGGCCGGTCGCCTCGTGGAAGTCGGTCGCGACCGATGCGGGCAGCGCTTCGCCTGCGGACACCGCGCGGCGCAAGCCGGCCAGCAGCGGGCGGCGGTCGGACGCCAGGATCGCGCGGTACGCGGTGGGTGCGGTGAACAGGACGGTCACGTGATGTTCGGCGACGAGGTCGGCGAGTTCGGTCGGCGTGGCGCGTTCGACGAGCAGCGACGCGGCGCCGGCGTGCAGCGGGAACACCAGCAGGCCGCCGAGGCCGAAGGTGAACGCCAGCGGAGGAGTGCCGCAGAACAGGTCGGTTTCCCGGGGTTTGACCAGATGCCGGGAGAACGTGTCGGCGATGGCGAGCAGGTCGCGGTGGAAATGCATGGTCGCCTTGGGGCGGCCGGTGGTGCCGGAGGTGAAGGCGAGGAGCGCAACGTCGTCCGCGGCGGTGTCGACGTCCTGGAAGGTTTCGGGACGGGTGGCGCAGCGGGCGGCGAGATCGTCGGGGCTGTCGCCGCCGTACGGAATCAGGGGGAGGTCGAAGGGCTGCAGTTCCTCGGGGTAGCGGTGGTCGCAGAGCGCGAGGACCGGCGTGCTCGCTTCGATGATTTTCGACAGCTCGTGCGCGCGCAGCATCGGCATGGTGGCGACGGCGACCGCGCCCGCCTTCAGCACGCCGAGCCAGCACGCGGCGAGCCACGGGGTGTTCGGCCCGCGCAGCAGCACGCGGTTCCCGGGCACGACGCCTTGGGCGGTGAGTTCGTGCGCGATCTGGTTGGCGCGGGTCAGCAGGTCGCGGTAGGACCAGGATTCGGCGGGCGAGAGCAGCGCGGGACGGTCGGCTCCCCAGCGCGCGATCGTGTCGTCGAGCAGCCGGGTGGCCGCGTTGAGCCGGTCGGGGTACTGCAGTTCGGGCAGGTCGAACCACAACTGAGGCCACTGCTCGAACGGCGGGAGGTGGTCCCGGCAGAACGTGTCGACATGCGCACTCGGCTGGAGCTGCACCACGTGCCCCCAATTCAGACGACGGCCATTCACGCGTCCAGCTACTGTAATACGTTTTACGACCGTCAGGAAGACGCAACATCGGACGGCGGTCGCGGGGGCACGGAGCGCAGTCGGGACCGGCCTGGGGAGGGGACGCGGGACGCTGTGGGGCGCGGTCGGCGCGCTTCCGGGGGCGACAGGGAAAGAGTCGCGTCGGCGGGGTGGAGTCCTTGGCGGGCTGCGGTGAGGGTCAGCCGTCGAACTGGGCGCGGAAGGCGGCGATCGGCCCGCGGAGCAGGGTGTCGAAATCCTCGGCGTCCGGGTCGATCGAGGCGAGGACGCGTTCGAGCCGGTCGAGGTGGTCCGGGTTGGTGCGCCAGTGCGAGAGCGGGACGCGCAGCGTCGACGCGAGGAGGTCGCCGGGGTAGAAGTCGCCTTCGCACAGCGGGTCTTCTTCCAGCATCGCCAGCGCCCGCGGCACGAGGAACGGCACGCCGACGTGCTGGCCCAGCAGCAGGCGGACGTCCTCGGCGGTGAGCAGGCCGAGGGGCTTGCGCCGCAACCGATGCACGGTCCTGATCAGGCGCGTCGTGTCGGCGGGCGGGTCGCCCCAGTCGGAGTTCTCGATCTGCTGCAGCGATGGGGCGGACCGGTCGGTCCGGCGGGACATCGGTGGTCACCTCGTTTCGGGGCGAAGGTCTCCGCCGAACCGGTCCGGGCGGCTCAGGCGTGTGCGTCCAGGTAAGCCGGATCCGGGGGCGGGATCGGGACATCCGGCTCTCCGGCCAGCAGCTGGTTCATCGCGGCGAAGTACGGCGGCGCGGCGACCGTGCCGCCGAAGGCGCCGTGGCCGCAGTCGCCCAGGTGGACCGGGTTGCCGGGGCAGATTTCCTGCGGACGGGGGCCGTCGGCGAAGACCATGGAGGACACGGCGTAGTGGTCGACCCCGCCGACGAACGCGACGGATTCGCTCTGCTGCGTGGTTCCGGTCTTGCCGATGTCCGGGTGGGTCCAGCCGGCCGACCGGGCCGCGGCGGCGGACGTGCCGATGGTGGTGTCCTGGCTCAGGCCCGCTTCCAGCGTGTTCGCGACGCCGGGCGGGATCACCTGTTCGCAGGCCTGCTGGTGCAGCGGGACGGGCTGGCCGTGGCGGTCGGTGACGGACAGGATCGGGTTCGGCGGGCACCACATGCCGCCGCTCATCAAGGTGGCCGAGACGTTCGCCATTTCCAGCGGGCTGACCGGGCTGTTGCCCAGGGTGAAGGACAGCAGGTTCTGGAAGTACTGCGACTGCGGTTCGTTGTATTGCGGGTTCTTCGACCGGGGATCGGACGGGTCGGTGATCGGCTTGCTGCCCGCGTCGTTGGTCGCCATGGTGTTGCGCAGGCCCAGTTTCCGCGCCATGTCCAGCACCGCGGGCATGCCCACCTGCGCCTCCAGGCCGACGAACGCGACGTTCGGCGAGGTCGCCAAACCCGTGGCCAGCGAGATCGGGTTCGGGTAGTTCGTGCCGTCGTTGCTGACCGGATAGCAGTGCGTGTACCGGTTCATGTTGGGCGGGTTGAAGCAGTCGCTGTACGGGTTCGGCAGCGGCGTGTTCAGGCCCGCCTTCCCGGCGACCATCGCCGCGGCCGAGGTGAAGATCTTGAACGACGAGCCCGCGCCGAACTTGTTGCTCGCGTCGGCCACGATGTTCGTGGACGTCTCGCCCTGGTCCGGATCGGTGCCGTAATTGCGGTTCGCGACCATCGCGAGCACCTGGTGCCCGTCGCTGCCCGGCTGCACGACCGCGAACGTGTTGGCGACGCCGTCCTGCGTGGTCGGCACGTTCGCGTCCACCGCGTCCTTGGTCACCTGGCTCACGTGCGGGTCCATGGTGGTCTTCACGGTGTATCCGCCGGTGTCGATCTGGTCGGCGGTGAGCCCGGACTGCACCAGATAGTGCACCGCGTACGCGCAGAAGAACCCGGCGTCCGGAGCCGCGCCGAGGCACGTGCTCGACGGGGCTTGCGGCCGCGAACCGGTGAGGCCCAACGGGGTCGCCTTCGCGGCTTCGCCGTAGGACGCCGGGATCGACCGCGCGGACACCATCGAATCGATCACCAGATTGCGCCGTTGGAGCGCCTTGTCCGGATGCGTGTACGGGTTGTAGACGTTGGGGTTGTTCACCATCCCGGCGAGCAGCGCGGCCTGCGGCACGGTCAGCTTGTCCGCGGTCGTCCCGAAATACGCCTGCGCGGCGGCTCCGACGCCGTAGACCGTGCCGGTGTATTCGACCACGTTCAGGTAGTCGGCCAGGATGTCGTCTTTGGACACGGTCTGGCTCAGCTGCACGGCCATCTTCGCCTCGCGCAGCTTGCGCGCCAGCGAATCCTCCTGATCCCGTTGCTGCGCTGCCTTGTCGTTGCGATCCACGACGTTCACGAGGTAGTTCTTCACGTATTGCTGCGTGAGCGTGGACGCGCCCTGCAGGTTCCCGCCGGAACTGTTGTGCACCGCGGCGCGCAGCATGCCCTGCGGGTCGACGCCGCCCTCGCTGTAGAACCGGCGGTCCTCGATGTCGACGATCGCGGCTTTCATCGCCGGGGAGATCTGTGCCGCGGTGACCGGAATGCGGTACTGCGAGTACAACGTCGCGATCGTCCCGCCGTTGCGATCGGTGACCGTGGTGACGAGCGGCGGCTCCGCGTGCACCAGATCGGCGGAAATGGCATCGACCGAATCGCTGACCTGGTTGGACAGCACTCCGGCCCCGATCGCGACCGGGGCCAGCGTGCCCGCGACGAGAATCCCGGCCAGCACGCACAATCCGAGGAACGGGGCTATCCCCCTGCGACGAGACACGGTTCCCACGTTATGCCTGTCCCGGTGAGAAAACTGTGTGCGGACGGGGGTGTTTCATCGAGCCAGCCTTCCCAGCAGAGCCGAAGCGACCGCGATCGCCAGCGCGGTCGCACCCACTAAGACGCCGAAGTCGGCCCCGAGGTTCGCGGGGGTGCCGATCAAGAGTCCCCGCAAGGCATCGACTTGGTAACTGAGCGGGTTCGCGTGGCTCAGCACCTTGAGCCAGGACGGCATCAGGTTCACCGGATAGAGCGCGTTGGACCCGAAAAACAGCGGCATCGTGATCGCCTGGCCAATGCCCATCAGCCGTTCGCGGGAAAGCACCAAACCGGCGATAACGATCGAAAGACAGCAGAAAAAGGCCGAACCCAGCACCACGGCCGCCGCCGCTCCCAGCAGCCGCAACGGATTCGCGGTCAGCCCGACGCCGAGCACTGCGGCGAGGAGCACCACGATGCACGCCTGCACGAAAGCGCGCACTCCGGCGGCGAAAGCCTTGCCGGTCACCAGCGCGGCGCGCGGGGTGGGCGTGACAAGCAGCTTCGCGAGGACGCCCGCGTCGCGCTCCCAGATGATCTGGATGCCGTAGAAGATGGAGATGAACAGCGCGGACTGGGCGAGGATGCCGGGCGCGAGATAGTCGAGGTACGGGACCGACCCGGTCGGGATCGCGCGCAGCCGGGTGAACGTTTCGCCGAAGATGAGCAGCCACAGCGCGGGCTGGATGGCCCGGGTGAGCAGCTCGGTCTGGTCCCGGCGGAGTTTTTGCAGTTCCACCAGGCACATCGCGCCGATCCGGGAGAACAGCACGCGCAACTGGCCGAGCGGGCCGGGGTCGGCCGACACGGCGGGCGAGGCGGCGAGTGGTGCGGACATCGCGGTTCCCTTCTGCGCGGGGCGGGTCACCGGTGGGGGTTGTGGGTTGAGTCGTGGTGCGGGCTGGGGTCGGCCGAGGCGATGTGTGGTGCGGGCATCGCGGTTTCCTCCGCGCGTCGTCGGTGGGAGACGTGGGCCGCGCTGTGATGCGGGCTGCAGTTGGCGGAGGCGGTGTGTGGTGCGGGTGTCGCGGTGTGCCTCGGCGCGGGGCCCGTCACCGGTGGGGGCTGTGGGTTGAGTCGTGGTGCGGGCTGTGGTCGGCCGAGGCGGTGTGTGGTGGGGACATCGCGGTTCCCTTCTGCCTGGGGCGCATCACCGGTGGATGACGTGGGCCGCGCTGCAGCGGTTAGCCGACGCGGCGAGTGGTGCGGGTGTCGCGGCTGTCTCTGTCCGCGGCGCGTTTCGGTGGCGAGCAGGGCGGAGGTCAGCCGAGCCGGCGGGCGGTGCGGCGGGCGGCCCGGACATCGCGGATCCCTCCGGCGTCGAGCGCGTTCCCGGTGACGGTCCGGAACACGTCGTCCAAAGTGGACTCCGGGCCGAGTCCGGCTTCGAGGTCGGCGGGGGTGCCGAGTGCGCGGATCTTGCCGGCGTGCATCAGCGCGACGCGGTCGCAGTACTGCTCGGCCTCGTCCATGTAATGAGTCGTGACGAGCACGGTCATGCCGGTTTTGGCGCGGATCTCCGAGATCCGTTCCCAGACCGCCGAGCGCGCTACCGGGTCGAGGCCGATGGTCGGTTCGTCGAGGATCAGCAGCCGGGGCGAGCTGACCAGTGCCTGCGCCAGTTCCAGCCGGCGGATCATGCCGCCGGAGTAGCGTCCGGCCGGGCGGTCCGCGTCGTTCTCCAGGCCGACGAGTTCCAGCGCCTCGCGCACCTGTGCGGCGCGTTGCGCGCGGGGAACGTCGAAGAGCCGGGCGAACAGGGAGACGTTCTCGCGCCCGGTGAGCGCGCCGTCGGCGGAAAGCTGTTGCGGGACATAGCCGATCAGCCGGCGCACGGCCATCCGTCGGCGGGCGACGTCGAGCCCGAACACGGCGATGCGGTCCGCCGCGACCGGCAGCAGCGTGGTGATCATCCGGATCGTGGTGGTTTTCCCGGCTCCGTTCGGGCCGAGGAGGCCGAAGACCTCGCCGGGTTCGATGGCGAGGTCCACGCCGTCGACCGCGACCGTGGCTCCGAAGGAGTGCCGCAAGCCGGTGCAGCGGACCGCGGGTTCGCTCATGTGTCCTCCTTGAGCAGTTCGGTGAGCCGTTCGAGGGCGGGCAGCGCGGCGACGATCGCCGAAGTGTCCTCTTCGGACAGTCGGGCGAGGGCGGCGGACACCAGCCCGATGCGGGTGCGCCGCCAGGTCGCCATCCGGTCCCGGGCCGCGTCGGTGAGCTGCAGCCGCGCGGCCCGCCGGTCGGCCGGATCGACTTCGCGCCGGAGCAGGCCGGCTTCGGTGAGCGTGTTCACGAGCGTGCTCACCGAATTCCCGGCCAGGCTCAGCTCCCGGGCCGCCGCGGCGACCCCGATGCCCGGGTTCCGGTGCACCACGCGCAGCAGTTCCACCTGGGAACCCGGGAGATGCGGCCCCGGCAGTTCGGCCCGCGCCCGGCGGCGCACGACCCGGCGTACGCCCAGTACGGCGGTGAGAATGCGTTCGGCGAGGTCGATCCGGGGCGCGGGCATGCCGCCAAGTTAGCTCTGACTCAGAGTTATTAGCAACACTAAATGTCTTGTTCGCCGGAAGGCGGCCGATTCATCCCCGTTGGAGCAGCAGTGCGACGCCCAGCGCGATCATGGTCGTGGCGATCACGCCGTCCAGGATCCGCCAGGCCGCCGGACGCGCGAACACGTCGGACAGCTTCCGCGCGCCCAGACCGAGCGCGCTGAACCAGACCGCGCTCGCGGCCACCGCGCCGAGGCCGAAGAGCCAGCGGCCGTCGCCGTGTCCGGCCGCGACGGAACCGACGAGGAGAACCGTGTCGAGATAGACGTGGGGGTTGAGCCAGGTGAGCGCGAGGCAGGTGAGCAGGGTGCGCTTCGGCGACGTCAGGTCGGCGGGCGAGACGGTCAGCGTGCCCGGCCGGAAGGCGCGGCGGGCGGCGAGGAGCCCGTATCCGATGAGGAAGAGCCCGCCGACGATCGCGATCGCCGTGAGCGCCGACGGCCACCGGCGCAGCACCGCCCCGATCCCGCTCACCCCGGCGGCGATGAGGACCGCGTCGGACAGCGTGCAGACGAGGATCACCGGCACGACGAGACCGCCGCGCAGTCCTTGGCGGAGCACGAAAGCGTTCTGTGCGCCGATGGCGACGATGAGGGACATGCCGGTGCCGAAACCGGCGCTGAGCGCAGCGATCACCCCGCCGACGCTAGAAGCGTTCGGCAGCATTAATCCAGGTAAAGATTCTGAACTAAGATAAGCGATCGTGATGTCCGATCTTCCGCTCGACCAAGTCCGGACCTTGCTCGCGGTCGTGGACGAGCAGTCGTTCGACCGGGCCGCGGCGGTGCTGCACGTGACGCCGCCCGCGGTGAGCCAGCGGGTGAAGGCGCTGGAGCAGCGGATCGGCCGGGTGCTGGTGCTGCGGTCGAAACCCGTGCGGCTCACCGAATCCGGCGAGGTGCTGGTGCGGTTCGCGCGGCAGCTGACCCGGCTCGAAGCGGACACGCGCGCGGAACTGGGCCTCGGCGGTCCCGGCCGCCCGGCGACGCTGCCGATCGCGGTCAACGCGGACTCGCTGGCCACCTGGTTCCTGTCCGCGCTCGAAGAGGTCCCCGCCGAGCCGCCGGTCTCGTTCGACCTGCGCAGCGACGACCAGGACCACACGGCCGCGCTGCTGCGCGAGGGACTGGTGATGGCCGCGATCACGGCGACGCCGCAGCCGGTGCAGGGCTGCACGGTCAGCCGCCTCGGCACGATGCGCTACCGGGCGGTGGCGTCGGCGGAGTTCGCGCGGCGCTGGCTGGACGGCGGCTCACTGGCGGAGCGGCTGCCCGCCGCGCCCGCGGTGCTGTTCGACCGGAAAGACGACCTGCAGGACCGTTTCCTGCGCCGGCTGACCCGGCGCAAGCTGCCGAGCCGCGTCCGGCACTACGTCCCGGCGTCGGTGTCCTTTGTGGACGCGGTGGCCGCCGGGCTGGGCTGGGGGATGGTGCCGGAACTGCAGCTGTCCGGTAGGGAGCTGGTCGATCTGGCGCCGGAGCGGGCGGTGGATGTGGCGCTGTATTGGCAGCAGTGGAAGCTCGACTCGCCTTCGCTGGCTGTGGTGGCGGAGGCGGTGGGGCGGGCGGCTGGGCGCGCGCTGGGGCCGTAGCCGGATCAGCCTTGCGCGATCGGCCAGAGATCGTCGTTCAGGAGCCGTTTCACGATCTTTCCGGTCGCGTTCCGCGGAAGCTCCGGCACGAAGTACACGTCGCGCGGCACCGCGAACCGGGCGAGTCTCTGGTGGATGTAGTGCCGGACGTCGTCGGCGTGCATGCGGGCGCCTCGGCGGAGCACGACGTAGGCGGCGAGGCGCTGGCCGAACTCGTCGTCCGGGACGCCGACCACGGCCGCGTCCGAGACGCCCGGCAGCGCGGCCAGGGCTTCCTCGACCGGGCGCGGGAACACGTTCTCGCCGCCGGACACGATCATCTCGTCGGCGCGGCCGGTGACGAACAGCCGCCCGGACGCGTCCTGGTAGCCGACGTCGCCGGTCGCCATCAGGTCGTGTGCGCGCGGGACGCTCGAACCGTTGGTGTAGCCGTCGAACAGCATGTCGTTGCCGACGAAGATCTGGCCCTCGTCGCCGGGCGGGACCGGGCGGCGGTCGTCGTCCAGGATCGCGACCCGGGTGCCCGGCGGGCAGCGGCCCGCGGACGTCGGGGCGGCGCGCAGGTCCGCCGGGTCGGCGATGCTCGCCCAGGAGACCTCGGTGGAGCCGTAGAAGTTGTAGAGGATGTCGCCGAAGGTGTCCATGAACGACGTCACGAACGCGCCCGGCATCGCCGATCCGCTGCTCGCCACGATCCGCAGCGACGACAGGTCGTACCGGTTGCGCACGCGTTCGGGCAGGTCGAGGATCCGCTGCAGCATGATCGGGACCGCGAACAGCGCGTCGCAGCGGTGTTCGGCGATCGTGCGCAGCGTCTGCTCCGCGTCGAACCGGCGGATCAGCGACAGCTCCGCCCGCAGCGCCATCCCGAGCTGCATCGCCGCCAGCCCCCAGCTGTGGAACAGCGGGGCGGCCACCGCGATCTTGTCCCGGGCGCGCAAGGGGATTCGCGACAAAACGGTCGCCGACGTGCTCACGCCCTTCGGCGTCGGACGGCGGGCGCCCTTCGGCGCGCCGGTGGTGCCTGAGGTCAGCACGACGATCCGGCCCTCGCGTTCGCTCGGCTTCGGCCGGGTCGCCGGCGCGTCCTGGAGCAGCTCGTCGAGCGTGCGGTAGCCCTGTTCGGCGTCGTCCCACGTGCTCACGCGCGGGAACTCGCCGGGCACCGACGCGATGATCGGCGCGAACTCGTCGTCGGCCAGTACCGCCGCGGGCGGATGCTGGGTGAGCACCTCCTCGACGGCGGCGGGGGAGAGGCCGGTGTTGAGCAGGACGACGTCGGCGCCGAGCTTGCTGCACCCGACGAACGCCTCGACCATCGCCGCGTGGTTGCGGCACATCAGCGCGACCCGGGACCCGGCCGCCACGTCGAGCGCGGCGAGCGCGTTGGCCAGCTGGTTGCTGCGTTCGTCGATCTCGCCGAACGTGCGGGTGTTGCGCTCGTCGTGCACCGCGATGTCGTCGGCCCCGCGAGCGGTCGCGGCGAGGTAGCCGCCGGCCAGCGTCGCGCCCCAGCGGGCGAGGGAATTGAGCTGCTTGACCATCCGGTCCGGCCGTCCCGCGGCCAGCACGCCCGCGCGGACCAGCGTGTTCGCCGTGCGCAGGGCAGTGGCCGGCTCCTGCTCCGGCGGATCGCCGGGCAGCCCGGACAGCTGCTGCCCGATCCGCCTGGCCAGCTGCCTGAGCAGGCCTTTCACCGTGCCGCGGGCGAGCAGGTCGGAGTGTTCCGGGGGCAGCGCCGGCAGCATCATCCGCAGCACGATCTCGGTGCCGCCGCGCGGGACCGGCCGCAGTTCGACCGACACCCAGGTCCGCTCGTCCGGCAGCCCGCACCAGACGACGTGCTCGCCCGGCCGGTAGACCGCCGCGTGGATGACGCCCTCGGCGACCGGGCGCCGGTCCGGGGCCAGCCGGATCAGGCAGTGCGGCCCGCGGCCGCGTTCGGCCGGCACGGTGACCTCGCACCAGCTGATCGCCGGGACGAACCTCGGGTACAGCTCGGGGCTGCCGACGATCTGCCACACCTGTTCGGGCGGGTGCCCGACCACCGCACTCGCCTCGACCACATCGTCTCGCATCGCGATCCGCCTCGCCGCCGCACGCGTTGGGCTCCCCGGTCCTTCCCGGACGCGTGTTCAGGTTGCGGGGACGCTACCAGCCGAAGCGCGCCTGGGGTACTCCGAACGGAGGGCAAATCCACCTGGGTGGGAATTTTCTTCCCGGGCGTGCTCCGGGGTGACGGACGCGACCCGGCGGGGTCCGGCGTCCCGGACATAATGGGCCGGGTGGAGCAACTGGTCGAGGAATACGGGCCCAGCTGGGACCCGGGCCCGTACGAACGGGGCACCGACGGGCCTCGCGTGATCCTCGTCGGCGCGGACACCTCGCCGACCGGGCTGCGCGCGACGGCCTACGCCGGCGGACTCGCCCGGCGGCAGCGGGCGCGGCTGGTCGTGGTCTACGTGGCCGCGCCGACGGTGTGGACCGGGCTCGCCGCGGCCGCCGTCGTCGACGTGCAGCAGCAGACCTTCGAAGAGGAAATCGAGCAGCTGCGGGCGGAACTGCGCGACCGGGCGGCCGACCTGCAGGTGCCGGTCACGTTCGTGGTCCGCCGCGGCGAGACCTTCCCCGAACTGCGCCAGGCCGCGCAGGAGGTCAACGCCGACATGGTCGTGGTCGGCGCGTCCGAGCAGGGCGGGCACCGGCTCGTCGGCTCGGTCGGCAACCGGCTGGTGCGCGCCGCGACCTGGCCGGTCGTCGTGGTTCCGTGAGCGAGTTCGCCGGCTTCGAGGACACCGTCGCTCGGCTGCGCGCCGCCGGATGCGTGTTCGCCGAGGACGAGGCCCGGCTCCTGCTGGGCCAATCGGGCGACCTGGCC
This sequence comes from Amycolatopsis orientalis DSM 43388, assembly GCF_000411975.1. Classification (GTDB taxonomy): domain Bacteria; phylum Actinomycetota; class Actinomycetes; order Mycobacteriales; family Pseudonocardiaceae; genus Amycolatopsis; species Amycolatopsis orientalis_D. The sequence continues at coordinate 61,454 of NZ_ASXG01000058.1, read as the reverse complement.
GCGATGGTCGAGCGCCGGGTCGCCGGGGAACCGCTGGAGCACGTCCTCGGCTGGGCGGAGTTCGCCGGCCGCCGGTTCGCCGTCGCACCGGGTGTTTTCGTGCCCCGGCGCCGCACTGAGCTGCTGGTGCGGCTGGCCGCCGGGTTCGCGCACGCGCAGTCGGTGGTGGTCGATCTGTGCTGCGGTTCCGGTGCGCTGGGCGCGACGGTCGCGGCGGAGGTGCCCGGGACAGAGCTCCACGCGGCGGACGTCGAACCGGCCGCCGTCGAGTGCGCGCGGCAGAACGTGCCGGGCGAGGTCTACCAAGGCGACCTCTACGCTCCGCTTCCGCGGCGGTTGCGCGGCCGCGTCGACGTGCTGATCGCGAATGTTCCGTACGTCCCCACCGACGACGTCGCGTTGATGCCGCCCGAAGCGCGCGATCACGAACCCCGCGTCGCGCTCGACGGAGGAGCTGACGGTCTCGACGTGCTCCGGCGCGTCGTCGCGGAGGCTCCGGAGTGGCTCGCGCCCGGCGGCCACGTGCTTTTCGAAGCCAGCGAACGCCAAGCGGCGGCCGCGACGGCCGAGGTGCGCCGGGCAGGACTGGCCGCGTCCGTCGAGGAAGACGAAGAACTCGGCGCAACAGTCGTGGTAGGACAGCGCGAACACTGAGCGGCGAACCGGATTCGCCCGCATTCCGTACTGCGTTGCTCCGGTGGGGACGTCTAGGGTCAACGCATGAAGGTCGGCCTGCTCACCCGGGAGTACCCGCCGGACGTGTACGGGGGAGCGGGGGTGCATGTCGAGTTCCTCGCGCGGGAACTGCGGTCGCTGGTCGACCTGGACGTGCACTGCTGGGGTCCCGACCGCCCGGACGGCGCACACGGGCACCGCGACGCGCACGGGTACGCCCAGCCCGCGTTCGCCACCATGGACATCGCGGTTTCGATGGCGGACGCGCTCGCCGGACACGATCTCGCGCACAGTCATACCTGGTACGCGAACCTCGGCGGCCATCTCGCGAAGCTCGCGCACGGCATCCCGCACGTCGTCACCGCGCACTCGCTCGAACCGCTGCGGCCGTGGAAGGCCGAGCAGCTCGGCGGCGGCTACCGGGTGTCGTCGTGGATCGAGCGCGACGCCTACGAGGCGGCGGACGCGATCATCGCGGTCAGTTCCGGCATGCGGCGCGACGTGCTCGCCGCGTACCCGAACGTCGACCCGGCGCGGGTGCACGTGGTGCGCAACGGCATCGACACCGAGCTGTACCAACCCGATCCAGGCACCGACGTACTGGAGAAGCACGGCATCGATCCGAACCGGCCGTACGCGCTGTTCGTCGGCCGGATCACGCGGCAGAAAGGCGTGCCGCACCTCGTGCGCGCCGGGGCCGCACTCGAGGAAGACGTGCAGCTCGTCCTGTGCGCGGGCGGCGCGGACACGCCGGAGCTGGACGCGGAGTTCCGCGGACTGGTCGCGGAACTGCAGGAAAAGCGGTCCGGCGTGCACTGGATCCCGGAAATGCTGCCGCGCCGCGAAGTCGTCCAGCTGCTGACGCACGCGCTGGTGTTCGTCTGCCCGTCGGTGTACGAACCGCTCGGCATCGTGAACCTGGAAGCGATGGCCTGCGGCACCGCGGTGGTGGCCAGCGACGTCGGCGGAATCCCGGAGGTGGTCGCCGACGGCGAGACCGGGGTGCTGGTGCATTACGACGAGAACGAGCCCGGCGCTTTCGAGGCCGGGCTCGCGCGCGGGATCAACGACCTGGCCGCCGACCGCGCCCGGGCCACCCGGCTGGGCCTCGCCGGACGGGACCGCGCGGTGGGAGAGTTCGGCTGGCCGGCGATCGCCGCCGCGACGGTCGGGGTGTACGAGGCGTGCGGGAGGGTTTCGTGATCGACGGATCCGATGTGCTGGGAATCGTCCTCGCCGGCGGCGAGGGCAAACGGCTGATGCCGCTGACCACCGACCGCGCGAAACCCGCGGTCCCGTTCGGGGGCGTGCACCGGCTGGTCGACTTCGTGCTCTCCAACCTCGTGCACGGCGGGATCCGCCGGATCTGCGTGCTGACGCAGTACAAATCGCATTCGCTGGACCGGCACATCTCGACGACGTGGCGGCTGTCGTCGCTGACCGGCGAGTACGTCACGCCGGTGCCCGCGCAGCAGCGGCTGGGCCCGCGCTGGTTCCAGGGCAGCGCGGACGCGATCCACCAGAGCCTCAACCTCGTGCACGACGAATCGCCCGCGTACATCGCGGTGTTCGGCGCGGACAACATCTACCGGATGGACCCGCGCCAGATGATCGACGCGCACATCGCGTCCGGCGCGGGCGTGACGGTCGCCGGCATCCGCGTGCCGCGTTCGGAAGCCCGCTCGTTCGGCGTGATCAGCACCGAGGACGGCACCAAGATCGACGCGTTCCTGGAGAAGCCCGAGGACCCGCCGGGCCTGCCGGATTCGCCGGACGAGTCGTACGTTTCGATGGGCAACTACGTCTTCACGACGCAGGTGATGCTCGACGCGCTGCACGCGGACGCCAAGAACCCGGCGTCCAAACACGACATGGGCCGCGACATCATCCCGGCTCTGGTGGAAAAATCCGAGGCGGCGGTCTACGACTTCAACGGCAACGTGGTTCCCGGCGAAACCGACCGGGACCACGGCTACTGGCGCGACGTCGGAACGATCGACAGCTATTACGACGCGCACACGGACCTGATTTCGACGCAGCCGATTTTCAACCTGTACAACCGGAAATGGCCGATCCTGGCCCATCCCGGCCAGCGCGCGGCGGCGAAATTCGTGGAAGGCGGCACGGCGACCCAGTCGATCGTCAGCAACGGCTGCATCATTTCCGGGGCGCAGGTGGTCGATTCGGTGCTGTCGCCGGACGTTTTCGTGGAGAACGGCGCGGTCGTGCAAGGCTCCGTGCTGCTGGACGGGGCCCGCGTCGGGCGCGGCGCGGTGGTGCGGCGGGCGATCCTGGACAAGAACGTCGTCGTCCCGCCCGGCGCGCACATCGGGGTCGATCTGGCGAGGGATCGTGGCCACTACCACGTGAGCGACTTCGGGATTGTCGTGCTGGGCAAGGGGGAAACGGCGATCTAGCCGCCGCGGTCCCGCGGTTCAGCGGAGAGCCGCGACCGCGCGCGCGAGGACGTCGGCCGGAGTGGGCTGCTCGCTCATCTCCGTCCGCACCTCCGCAGCCGCCTTGCGGAACGTCTCGTCCTCGAGCAGCTGCGAGACCAGCTTCCGCACCGCGGGAACGTCCGCAGTGGCCGGATCATGGCTCAGCCCGACGCCCCGCTCGACCACCCGCTCGGCCGACATCGGATTGTCCGCGAAACTGGGCAGAACCAGCTGCGGCACGCCGTAGAACAACGGCGCGGCAGTCGTTCCGGAACCCCCGTGGTGCACGATCGCCGCACACCCCGGCAGGAAAACCGACAGCGGCAGATACCCCACCGACCGGACATTCCCCGGCAGCTCGCCCAGTTCGCTCAGATCAGCAGTGCCCGCCGCGAGAATGACTTCGACGTCCATCCCGCCGAGCGCGTCCAGCACCACCTTCAGGCTGCTGACCCCGGACATCGCCGGCACCACCGTGCCCAGCGTGACCGCCACCCGAGGCCGGTCCGGCTTCCGCAGCACCCACTCCGGCAGCACGGCTCCGCCGTTGTACGGCACGAACCGCATCGGCCACCACGGCGCGCCGTCGCGTTCGTCGAGCGGCGCCTCGTCCGCGCGCAGCCCGCCCATGCTCGGCGCCCGCGGGTCGATCCGGGCGAGGACGTTCGGCGGCGCGTCGCCGAGGCCGAGCTTCTCGCGCATCAGCGTCACGAGTTCGCCGCCGAAGAAGTCGTCGTGCTCGGTGCGCCACGAGCGGTCGCGGGCCGACCACGAGATCCGGTTGCCGACCTCGAGCGCGGGCACGCCGAGCGCGACCGCGGCGAGCCCGCCGGCCCCGTGATCGGACGGATAGACGACGAGGTCCGCGCCGAACGCCCGGCCCGCCTCGATCGTGCCCTCGGTCATGGCGGCGGTGAAGAGCCCGAACGGGCCCGGGTACTGCCGCGCGATCCGGTATTCCTCCGGTTCGTCCGGATCCGGGGCCCCGCCCTTGACGGCAGCCAGCAGGTCGGTCCAGATGTCGCGGCCGGGGAAGACGTCGGCGACCGGCAGCCCGGCCCGCGCGGACACCTCGGCGATCTCGGCGGTGGTGGCCAGCAGCACGTCGTGCCCGGCGGCCCGGGCGGCCCAGACCACCGGGATCAGCGGGAGCGTGAGCCCGTGCCCGGGCGCGGTCGCGAACAGGATCTTCACCTCCCCGAGACTGCCAGAACCGTGACGTCGCCCGCATCCCGGTTTCGGTTCGCGCACTCCGGTAACGAGCGGGGCCGCGGCGGCGACACATCCGCAGATCGTCTCTCCCCGGAAAGGCCCGGTCCCCATGCGAAGATCCCGTGTCGCGGCGTTGCTGACCCTCGTCGGCCTCGGCATCGCGATGTCCCCCGCCGTCGCCGCCGACGCCGGGCAGACCAGCACCTGGTGCACGAAGAAATAGCAGGTGGCGATCTTCGGCACCTCGGCCGACACCGGCTACGGCACCACCGGCTACCAGTCCACTACGGACACTTACGCGCCGACCACGTACGGCTGGACCACGAAAATCGCCAACGACCTCCACGCCGAGTGGAACACCACGACCAAGAACTACGCGCACAACGGCGCGATGGCCACCGACTACCTCCCCGGCGGCCGCTGGCCCGACACGGCCGGCGCGCTCGCCGACCTCACGCAACGCCAGCCCGACCTGGTCCTGGTCGACCTCGGCGGCAACGAGCTGATCGCGCAGGTCGACCCGGCGGTGTTCAAGGCGAACCTCGGCAAGCTCATCGACAACATCCGCGCGGCGCGGCCCGGGGTGGACATCCTGCTGTCGATCTACGCCGAGCTGAAGTGGACGCCCAACCCGTGGGGCGGGCAGACGCAGAAGTACACCTGGGCGCAGTACGGCTCGGCGATCTACCAGACGGCGGTCGCCAAGGGGACGGCGCTCGTCGATCTGCGGCAGTACATCCCGCCCGCGGGATCGGCGAATCTGCCGAACCCGAGCCCGTGGCTGTCGGACAACGTGCACCTGAACGACGCCGGGAACCTCGCCGAGTACGGGATGTGGTGGGGCTGGACGTCGAGCCTGGGGAGCATCTGCTGAACGGTGCCGCCCGTGGCCGCCGAAACGCGGCGTGGGGCAGCTCGGACGACGCGCTGACCGTTCCCGGCCTCGTCGGGACGGTCGGCGCGGCTGGTGCGGCAGGTCGCGGTGGCGGAATGGGCGAGGGTGCCGTGCATTGCCGCTGCTCACGGCGTTTCCGCAGGTCAATGTGGGTGGCGTAACCTCGGCGTAATCAAAATCCCGGTAGCGTCGCCGTCGTGGTGACTACGCAGCGGAGGGCGGAACGGGCCCGGCAGGTGGCCGACGGCCTGCGGCAGCGGATCGTCGCGGGCGAGGTCGGCGAGCTGCTGCCGAGCGAGCGCGCGTTGGGCGAGTGGTTCGGCGCGTCGCGCAACGTCGTGCGGGAAGCGCTCGGCTTGCTGCGGGACGAAGGGCTCGTCGAACGCCGGCAGGGAGTCGGGACGCTCGTCGTGCGCCCGAAATACGGGCACGGGCTCGATCGGCTGACCGGGCTGGCGGAGGCGCTCGAAGGCCACGGCGAGGTCGTGAACGAGGTGCGCACCGCCGAGCCGGTCGCCGCGCCGCCGTCGGTGGCGGAACGCCTCGGGCTGGCGGCGGGGGAAGAGGTCGTGCACCTGGAGCGCGTCCGGCGGCTGGGCGGGGCGCCGTTGTCTCTGGACTCGACCTATCTGGTGGCGGATCTGGGGATTCCGTTGCTGGGGAAGGATCTGGCGCACCGGGATCTGTTCGCGCTGCTGGAGGAGACCAACGGGATCCGGCTGGGGCGGGCGGAGGTCGAGGTGCACGCGGTGTCGGCCGGGCCGGATACGGCGGCGCTGCTGGACGTCGCCCCGGGGACGGCGGTTTTCGCGCTGGACCGGTTGACCCGGTTGCCGGACGGGCGGCCGGTGGACGCGGAGTGGCTGCACATCCGCGCGGACCGGCTCACGCTCCGGGCGACCCTGCATCGCGGCCCCGGGTGAGCGAGGCGCGTCGTGAGTGCTGATGCCGGTTAGAACCGGCATCAGCACTCACGACGACGGGTCCGGGCCGGGGTGCACCAAGATGGGAGTGATTCGATTGGCCAGCCGCGCATTCTGGCGCATTCCGCTGGGAGGAACCGGCTTCCGGCGGTGGCGCAGGTGATCGCCGCGCTCGTCGTCACCGGGCTGCTCGCCGGGATCGGCATCACCGCCGTCGGGCCGGGCGGGGTGCTCGCGACGGTCGGGTTGTTCGTCTTCACGTCGCTCAGCCCGGCGCAGGTGGCCGGGACGGCGATCGTCACGCACGTGGCCACCGGGATCCTGGGCAGTGCCGCGTTCGTCCATTCCGGACAGTTGCGGGAACCGGAAACGCGGCGGGTGGCGGGAGTTCTCGCCGCGGCCGCGACCGTCGGCACGCCGCTGGGCGTGCTGCTGAACTCCGCGGTGTCCACCAAGGCCTTCGGGATCGTGCTCGGCGGGTTCGCGCTCGTGGTGGCGGTGTTCGTCGGGTTGAAGGGACGGGAGCGGCCGGTCGGGCTGCCGGTCGCCGGGGCGATCGGAACCGGGGTCGCGGTCGTGGCGGGACTCGTCGGGGTCGGCGGGCCGATGCTGGCGGTGCCGTTGCTGGTGGTCGCCGGGATGCCGGTGCTCGGGGCGCTCGCCGCGGCGCAGGTCCAGTCGGTGGTGATCGCCAGCGTCGGCACGCTCGGGTACGTCCTGCACGGCGCGGTCGACTGGCCGCTGGCGGCGATCGTCGGGATTCCGGAGCTGGCGGGCGTGTTGATCGGCTGGCGGATCGCGCACGCCTTGCCGGCGAAGACGCTCAAGGCCGCTCTCGTCGCGGTGCTGGTCGGGATCGCGCCGTATCTGGCCCTGCACGGCTGAAGCCGGGCGGCTCCCAAAGGAACCGCCCGGCTTCGGAATCACCGGTCGAAGGGGAGGTGCAGGACCGCTCCGGAGACGGGTTTCCCGGCGCGGACGGTGTTCAGCTCCACAGTGGACAGTGCGCGGCGGTAGAGCCGCGTGTCGTCCAGCGCACCGGAAAGGTGCTGCGCGCCGTCCAGGCGTTCGCCCAGCCACAGCTGAAACGAGACAGTCTGGGTGACCGAACCGGGGGAGTCCGGACCGGAAGCCGCCAGCGCGCCGTCGACCAGGATGCGGAGCTGGCCGCCCGAGCGCTGGAGCACGACGTGGTGCCATTGCTGATCGTCGTACGCGGATCGCGTGCTGACCGAGGTGCTTCCGGCCGCGGTGGTCATCATCGCGATCAGCCGGTGCGCCGAGGGTTCGGCGCGCAGCCACAGCTGCGGCGCGGTCGAGCCCATGCCGCCCAGCCACAGGAGGGCTTGCGGATCCTTCGAAGCACCGTAGTCGACCCAGGTGGAGAAGGTGAAGTCACCGGAGCCGACCAGTTGCGCCGGCGAGTACGGGACGCGCACGAAGGCGTTCTTCAGTTGCAGGGCCTTGCCGAATTTCCCGGGGACCGAGCTGGCGGCACCGAGGATCCGGGCGGGCTGTCCGCCTGCGAGGTCCGGAGTGGACACTCCCGGGGAACGCTTCCAGCCGAGGTAGTTCTCGTCGAAACGGGCGAAGCGGATCTCGTCGCGGGCGTCCACCGCGCCGCCCTCGTACATCAGGCCGATCTTCGCGTTCTTGTCTTCCGGGCCGCTGAGCTGGACCAGGTCGGAGTAGCCGGACCAGTCCGTGGTGATCCGGGTGCCCTGGTCGGCGTTTTCCCAGGTGCGACCGTCGTCATAGGACGAACGGATGGTCATCCAGCGCCGCCGGTCGGTGTCGGCGGGGGAGGCGAACAGGATCCGCTTGCCGCCGGGGCGGTCCAGGCGCAGCAGCGAACCCTGCACCATCGGCGTGACGAGGTCGGGAATCGTGGTGAAGCGCTGGGAGAACGTCTCTCCGCCGTCCCGGCTCAACGCGTAGTCGCGGTTGCCGATGTCGGTGCCGCTCTGCTCGCGGCCGCCGGCGTAGATGGTGCCGTCCGGCAGCTCGACGGCGCTGACTTCCGACGGCTTCTGGGTGAAGGTGCCGCCCACTGGGTGCAGGTAGTTGTCGACCGCGCCGACATGCCAGGAGGAACCACCGTCGTCGCTGTAGATCAGGCCGGCGTAGTTTTCGACGGAGTGGGTGCCGTCGCTGCGTTCGGCGTTCACTCCGAAGACGAGCCGGCCGGCGTGCCTGCCGTGCTGAAGCTGAATGCCGTGCACCGGACCGGAGGCGTACCAGGAATCCCACGCGGGCAGCTTCGCCTGCGCGCTGATGTCGACCGGCGTGGACCACGTGCGGCCGTCGTCGGTGCTGTACTGCGAATGCGGTGTGCGCGGGCACGGCACGTCGCAGCCCTTGTCGTCGGTGCGGCCCTTGTTGTACGTGGTGATCAGGACGATCCGACCGGTCTTGGTGTCCACAATGGGCACGGGATTGCCGTGCGTGTCACCGCCGCCGCGGTTCACCACCTGCAGCGGCGACCAGGTGGCGCCGCCGTCGGTCGACCGCTTGAGCACGAGGTCGATGTCGCCGGTGTCGCCGCAGTTGTCCTTGCGGCCCTCGGCGAAGGCCAGCAGCGTGCCGTGCGTGCTGCGGACGATGGCCGGGATGCGGAAGCACGCGTAGCCGGTTTCCTGATGCGGGTTGAAAAGAGCCATCTGGTCGAACTGCGGCGCGGCCTGGGCCGCGCCCACGGGAGCGAGGAAAGCCAGCAGCACGAACGCCAGCACCACGCGAAGGGCGGATCTCATCTGGGCTCCGTTCCGAACTGTCCGGAAAGGACGGCCACGCCGTGCGCGGCCAGTTCCACTTCCGGCGATGGCTGAGCGGGATCGGCGAGCAAATCGGTACCGGGCGAAGGCAGGGAAACCGTGACGGTTTCGGCGTTGTGATTGAGCAGGAACAGATAATCGTCGGAACCGTGCCGGACGACCGCCTGGACGCCGTCCGGCAATCCGGGAAGCACCGGCGAAACCCCGGCGTCGGCGGTGATCCGGTCGAACAGCTCGCGCATCACGTCCGCGTCCGGCCGGGTGCCGAGGTACCACGCGACGCCGGAGCCGAACTCGTGCCGCGTGATCGCGGGACGGCCGGCCAGCGGGCCTTCGGCGAAAGCGGCCACGATGTCCGCGCCCTCGGCCTCGATCCATTCGGACCAGATGGTCGCGCGCACCGAGGCACCGTCGAGGTCGAGGGTGGTGGAACCGCCTTCCGGAAGCGGCCAGAACTCGTCGACGCGCAAGCCGAGAAGGTCCCGCAGGGGCGCTGGGTAGCCGCCGGGGTATACCCGGTCGTTCTCGTCGGCGATGCCGGAGAAGAACGACACCACCAGATGTCCGCCGCGTTCCACGTAGGAGCGAAGGTTGGCCGCGACCGCACTGTCCATCAGGTACAGATTGGGCGCCACGACGAGCCGGTAGCCGGACAGGTCGCGCGACGGGTGCACGACGTCGCAGGTGACGTTCGCGTCGAACAGCGGCGCGTAGTGCGCGAGGTGCGCGTCGAGCTGGCTGAGGTCGTCCGACGGATGCGAGTTCAGCTCCAGCGCCCACCAGCTGTTCCAGTCGTGCAGGATCGCGACGTCGGCCTTCACCCGGCTGTCCGCCAGCTGCGGCAGCGACGCCAGCTCCTGGCCCAGATCGCGCACCTCGCGGAAGGTGCGGGTGTCCGGACCGCCGTGCGGCACCATCGCGGAGTGGAACTTCTCGGCCCCGCCCGGAGTTTGCCGCCACTGGAAGAACAACACCGCGTCCGCGCCGCGCGCGACGGCCTGCCAGCTGCCCAGCCGCATCGTCCCGGGCGGCTTCGGGCTGTTGCGGGTGCGCCAGTTCACCGCGCTCGGCGCCTGCTCCAGCAACAGCCACGGCTGGCCGTCCTTGAGGGACCGGACGAGGTCGTAGGCGAAGGCCGCTTCCAGATGCCCGCGCGGATCGTACGGGTCGGGGTAGGAGTCGAGACTCACGACGTCCTCGTGCGGCGCCCACTTGTTCCAGTCCAGCGATTTCTGCACCAGGCCGACGAAGTTCGTGGTCACTGGTACGTCCGGGGTGATCCGGGCCAGCACCTCGCGCTCGGTGAGGTAGCAGCCGAGCGACGCGTCGGACGAGAACCGGTGGTAGTCCAGCTGGTGCGCCGGGTTCGGGAAGGTCGGGGCCACGCGTGGCGGCTGCACCTCGGCGAAGTCGGAATATCGCTGCGACCAGAACGTCGTGCTCCAGGCTTCGTTCAACGCCGCGATGCTGCCGTAGCGTTCGATCAGCCAGCGCCGGAAGTCTCTTGCGGACTCGTCGCAATAGCAGGCGCGGATGTGGCAGCCGAATTCGTTGCCGATATGCCACATTTCCAGTGCCGGGTGCCCGGCGTACCGGGTGGCGACCTGCTCGACCAGCCGGGCGGCGTGCTCGCGGAACACCGGGCTGGACGGGCAGAACTGCTGCCGCGCCCCGGCGGACAGCCGGGTGCCGTCCGCGCGCACCGGAAGGATTTCCGGGTACCGGTGGGAAAGCCACGGCGGCGGCGAGGCCGTCATGGTGGCCAGGCAGGCCCGGACGCCCCCGGCGGCGAGGTTGTCCAGGACCGGGTCGAACCAGACGAAATCGAATTCGCCCGGCCGCGGTTCGATCTGCGCCCAGGAGAAAATCCCGACCGTCACCATCGAAACCGAGGCCTCGGCCATCAGTTTCACGTCTTCCGCCCACACGTCGGGCGACCAATGCTCGGGGTTGTAATCCCCGCCGTAGTACAGCCGATCCATCAGAGGAGACCCGCTTCCGCTAGTTTTCCCTTGATCTGCAGCAGTTCGTCGTCGTTGAGGGGGAGTTGCGGCGGCGCCATCACCGCGTTGTCGATGAAACCGCGCATTTTCATCGACGCCTTGAACGCGCCGAGCGCGGCCGACCCGCGGCCCATCCGGCTCGGCGGCGCGACGTCGGTGATGCTGAACAGCGTCAGCAGCCGTTCCTGTTCGCGCCGCGCCGCCTGCGGGTTGCCGCCGCGGAAGTGGTCGTAGATCAGCACGTAGCCGACCGGGTCGACGTTGCCGAGCCCCGGCACCGCACCGTCCGCGCCTTGGGCGAGCGCGGCGTCCACGAGCAGTTCGGAACCGGTGAACACGGCGAAGCGCGCAAGCCCGCGTTCGCGCCGCTGCTGCAGCACCGTCCGGAATCCGGCTTCGTCGCCGCTGGAATCCTTGAGCCCGGCCAAAACGCCGTCCTCGGCCAGGTTCAGCACCAGCTCGCGGTCGAGTTTCGTGTGCACCGCCATCGGGATGTCGTAGGCGAAAATCGGCAGCGACGTCCGTTCGTGCAGCAGGCGGAAATGCCGGTCGATCTCCGCGACGTGCGTGCGCGTGTAGTACGGCGCGGTCACCACGATGGCGTCCGCTCCGGCGGCCTCGGCGGTCTTCACGTGCTCCGCGACGCGCAGGGTCGTCATGTCGATGCAGCCGGCGAGCACCGGGACGCGGCCGGCGACCTGGTCGACCGCGGTTTCGACGGTGATCCGGCGCTGGTCGTCGGGAAGGAAGGCGACCTCGCTGGACGAGCCGAGCACGAAGATCCCGTGCACGCCGGCGTCGAGCTGGAATTCGATGTGCCGCCGCAGCGACGCGGTGTCCACGGTGAAGTCGTCGTGGAACGGCGTGCACAGCGGCGGGATGATGCCGGCGAACGTGGGCGCAGTCATGAGGCAGTCACTCCGGTTTCTGGGTGGATGCAGCGATAGGTGTGCTCGTCCGGCCCGGACTGCGGTGGCAAGGCCAGGGAGCATTCGTCGGTGGCTTTCGGGCAGCGGGTGTGGAACGGGCAGCCGGGCGGCGGCGCGGTGGCCGACGGCACGGGTCCGCTGAGGACGATCGGTTCCACCGGGTGCAGCAGGCTCGGCGTCGCCGAGAACAGCGCCCGCGTGTACGGATGGCGCGCGTCGTGCGGCAGTTCGGCGGCCGGAGCCTGTTCGACGATCCGGCCGAGGTACATCGTCACGATGCGGTCGCTCATCCGGCGCACGGTCTGGATGTCGTGCGAGACGAACACCATCGCCAGTTCGAGCTGTTCGCGCAGGTCCAGCAACAGGTTCAGGATCTGCGCGCGCACCGAAACGTCCAGCGCGGACGTCGGTTCGTCGGCCACCAGCAGCGCCGGGCGCAGGGCGAGCGCGCGGGCGATCGCCACGCGCTGCCGCTGCCCGCCGGAAAGCTGCGACGGCAGTGCGTCGGCCACACTGGACGGCAGGCCGACGAGGTTCATCAGCTCCCGGACCCGACCGGCGCGCTCGGCGGCGGTGCCGATCTGGTGCACGTCGAGCGGGTCGCGCAGGATCTTCGCGACCGGAAGCCGCCGGTTCAGCGCGGTCGACGGGTCCTGGAAGATCATCCCGACGGTGCGGCCCAGCTCGGCCGGACGCAGCGCGGACAGCGGCTGGCCCGCGTACTGAACCGTGCCCGAAGTCGGCTTCTGCAACCCGACCAGCACCTTGGCCAAAGTGGACTTTCCGCAGCCGGATTCGCCGACCACGCCGACAGTTTCGCCCTTCTCGATGGACAAGGTGGCGTCGGTCAGCGCGTACACCTTGTCGTGTCCAAAAAGGCCCGAGCCGCGGATCTTGTGCACGACGTGCACGCCGTCTACTTCGACGAGACTCACGCCTGCGCTCCTTCCGTCAGGACCGCGACCGGGCTCTCCGCGGGGTAGTGGCAAGCGACGAGATGCCCGTCGCCCGCCGGTTCAGGCGCGACCTCGAAACAATGCCCGCGCGCGGCCGGACAGCGGCTCGCGAACCGGCAGCCGGCCGGGAAGTCCGCCGGTGCGGGCACGACGCCCTTGATCTGCGTGAGCGTCGCTTCGTTCTCCTCCAGCGACAGCACCGCGCTGAGCAGGCCCCGGGTGTAGTGGTGCTGCGGCGCGCCGACGACCGCCGCGGTCGCACCGGTTTCCGCGACCTGTCCGCCGTACATCACCACCACCCGGTCGGCGATGTCGGAGACCAGCGCGAGGTCGTGCGAGACCAGGATCAGCGCGAAGCCCAGTTCCTCCTGCAGCCGCAGCAAAAGCGCCATGATCTGCGCCTGCACGGTCACGTCGAGCGCCGTCGTCGGTTCGTCCGCGACGATCAGCTTCGGGCTGCGCGACAGCGCCATCGCGATCAGCACGCGCTGCCGCTGTCCGCCGGACAGTTCGTGCGGATACGCCCGCAGCGTCCGGCCCGGGTCGAGGTTGACCAGTTCCAGCAGCTCCTCCGGCGTGCGCGTGCCGCCGCGCCGGGTGAACTGCTTGAGCTGTGCGCGGATCGTCATCGCCGGGTTCAGCGAGCTCAGCGCGTCCTGGTAGATCATCGCCAGGTCGTGCCCGAGATGCCGGCGGCGGACGCTCGGCTTCATGGCGAGCAGGTCGTCGCCCGCGAACCGGATCTCCCCGCGGAGCCGCGCGGCGTCCGGCTGCAGGCCCATGATCGACAGCGCGGTCAGCGATTTCCCGCACCCCGACTCGCCGATCAGCCCCAGCACTTCCCCGGAACGGACCGAAAAGGACACTCCGTCGACCACGTTCACGCCGTTGTGCCGGTCCGGGAACGAAATCGCGAGATTCTCCACGGACAGCACGGTGTCCCGGCCGGAGAGGTCCCGTGCCTTCGCCGCCAGCCGCTGCCCGGCCTCGCGCAGGCCGCGCAGCGGCAGCACCGGGGCGGTGGTCTCCGGGGCCAGTTCGATCCGCTGCGCCGCTTCGGCCGCCTTCGCGGTGCGAGCCGACGGCGCGGCCCAAGCGTCGGAGATCCCTTCGGAGAGAATGTTCAACGCCAGCACGGTGATCAAGATCAGCAGGCCGGGGAACAGCGTCGCCCACCAGCCTCCGGTCAGCACGAGGTCCTTGCCGTCCGACAGCACCGAACCCCACGACGGATCGGGCGGCTGGATCCCGGCGCCGATGAACGACAGCGAAGCCTCGAAGACGATCGCGTCCGCGACGGTCACCGTGCAGTACACGAGGATCGGCGCGGCGCAGTTGACCGCGACGTGCCGGGCGAGGATGAACAGCCGTTTCGCGCCGATCACCCGTTCGGCCGCCACGTAGTCCTCGCCGTACTGCGCGAGGACGTTCGCGCGCACCACCCGCGCCACCGGAGCCATGTTGAGGAAGCCGATGGCGAGGATCAGCACGAGGATGCCGCGGCCGAACACCGCCACCAGCACCGCGGCCAGCGCGATGCCGGGGAAGGCCATCAGGACGTCGAGCACCCGCATGACCACGCCGTCGACCCGGCGGCCGGACGTCGCCGCGAACGCCCCGACGACGACACCCGCCACCAGGGCGAGCAGCGTCGCGCCGAGGCCGATCGCGAGCGACCAGCGGGTGCCCGCGACCAGCCGGGAGAAGATGTCGCGGCCGGACTGGTCGGTGCCGAACCAGTGCGCCGCGCTGGGCCCGCCGGTGTCGGTGCTGAGCAGGTCCGGGTTGTGCGTGGCCACGGCGGTGCCGAGGATCGCGACGAGCCCGAGCACGACCAGCACGGCCAATGCGATCCACGAGGACAGGGGAAGCCGCCGGAACCGGACGCCGGGCCGGGAGAGCCGGGCGGTCAGGTTCGGGCGGAGGGCCGGGCGCATCACGAGCGGCTCCGCAGACGGGGGTTGGCGACGAGATAGAGCACGTCGACGACGAGGTTCACCAGCACGAATCCGGCCGCGATGGTGATCACGAAGCCCTGCACCTTGGCGGTGTCGCCGTCCTGCACGGCCTGGATCATGTTCTGGCCCATGCCGGGCAGCGCGAACATCGTCTCGATCACCACCGCGCCGCCGAGCAGGTAGCCGACCCGCAGGCCGAGCACGGTCAGCGGGTTGACCAGCGCGTTGCGCAGCACGTTCCGCCCGACCACCACGACCGGCGGCAGCCCGCCGCCGCGCGCGGTGCGCACGTAGTCCTTGTCCAGTTCCTCGACCATCGACGTCCGGATCACCCGGGTCAGCTGCGCGGCGACCGGCGCGGCCAGCGCGATCGCGGGCAGCGTCAGCGAGTTCAGCCAGCCGGAGAACGAATCCGCCGGGCTGACGTAGCCGCTGGTCGGGAACAGGCCCTTGCCGACCGCCAGCCACTGCACCAGCAGCAGCGCGATCCAGAACGCCGGCGCGGCGACGCCGGCGAGCGTCACGAACCGGATCAGGTGGTCCGGCCAGCGGCCGCGGAACAACGCCGAGGTCACGCCGAGCACGACCGAGACGACGAGCGCGAGCGCCAGGCCGAGCAGGGTCAGCTGCACGGTGAGCGGGAGCGCGGTGGCGATGGTCTGGCCCACCGGCTCCTTCGTGATCACGCTCGTGCCGAAATCGCCCTGCAGCAGATGCCACACGAAATGCACGTACTGCAGCGGCAACGGGTCGAGCAGGCCGTTCTGCTCCCGGAACTGCTGGAGCTGGCCGGCGGTGGCGTTGGCGCCGTTGAACGCGGCCATCGCCGGGTCGACCGGCGAGAACCGCATCACGATGAACACGAACAGGATCACGCCGAGCAGCAGCGGGATCAGGGCGAGGATGCGGCCGGCCAGCATCCGCACGACGACTGTCACTTGCCGGACCTCCTGTCAGACCTGTTGGGCGAAAGGGCATGGTGGGGTCGTGAGTGGCAGTGCCGGTTAGAACCGGCATTGCTACTCACGAGCTGTCAGACCGGTTTGGCCTGGTTGAGGTAGATGCCCGGGTAGCCCTGGGCACGCACGCCGCTGATCGCCTTCGGGTCCCAGGCGGTGCCCATCTGCGTGAAGACGATCGGGTAGATCACCGCCTGCTCGGAGATCTGGTCGAGCAGCTGTTGGTACAAGCCGCTGCGCTTGGCCTCGTCGGTTTCCGCGGCGGCCTTGTCCTGGAGTGCCAGCAACGCGTCGGTGTCCGGGCCGCTCCAGCGCGCGTACCTCGTCATGAGCACCGATTGCGCGTCGTAGTAATAGCGGACCAGCAGGTCCGGGTCGTTGCCGAACTGCAGCGGGTTGTTCGTGGTGGCCACGGCCTGGAAGTCGTCGCCGTTGTCCAGTTTGGAGAACAGCGCCTTGGTGTCCTGGGAGTCCAAAGTGGTCTGCACGCCGATCGCGTCCCAGCCCTCTTTGATCACCTTGACGCAGTCGAGCACGAGCGAAGTGTTCGTGGTGGACAGCGAGATCTTCAGGCCGCTGACGCCGGCTTCGGAAAGCAGCTGCTTCGCCTTTTCCGGGTTGTACTCGAAACTCTGCGCCGCGGGCTGCGAGCCGGGCAGCTTCGGGTTGATGAACGACGTGCCCGCGGTACCGGTGCCGCGCAGGCCGATCTCGATCATCTTCTTCTTGTCGATCGCGTAATGCAGGGCCTGCCGGACGCGCTTGTCGGCGAACGGCGGGTGCTTGGTGTTGAAGAGCAGGAACAGGTTGTTGCCGCCGTCGGCGAATTCGACCGTGCGGCCGGCTTTGCGCAGCTGCTCGGCGTTGGCGGGCGGGATGTTCTCCGCGATCTGCGCGTCCGGCTTGGCCCCGGAGATCGCCGCCACTCGCGGTGCGGAATCCACAATGGACTTCCACAGCATCTTGTCGTACGCGGCCGGGCGCGGGCCGTTGTAGTCGGCGAACTTCTCGAACGAGGTGTGCGACAGCGGGGCCTGTTCGGTGATCTTGTACGGCCCGGAGCCGACGACCTTGCCCGCCGCCGCGGCCTTCCAGTTGTTCTCGAACACGTGCTTGGGCACGATCTTGCAGATCTGGATCCGCTGCAGCGCGTACGGGAACGCGAACTTCAGCTTGAACTCCACGGTCTTCGCGTCGACCTTGGTGACCGACTCCAGCCACTGCGAGAAGAAGCTGTGGATGAGCACGTTCTCTTTCGGATCGAGCACGCGGGCGTAGGTGAACACGACGTCGTCCGCGGTCACCGGCTGTCCGTCGTGCCACTTCGCGCCGTCGCGCAGTTCGAAGCGCATGGTGGTGCTCTTGAGATCGGCCGGCAGCGCCTTGGCCAGGCCGGGGAACGGCTCCCGGGTGATCGGGTCGCCCTCGACGAGCGATTCGTAGCTGTGCAGGATGGCCGCCATCGCGAACGCCGACGCGGTTTGCAGCGGGTCCCAGGTCTGGTTGTTGCCGTACCCGATCACCGCGGTGACGGAGCCGGACGAAGCGCCGGTCTTGTTGGTCGACGCGGGACCGCCGCACGCGGCGAGCGTCGACGAAACCGCGGCCGCGGCCCCGGCGAGCCCGGCGTAGCGCAGCAGTGCGCGCCGGTTGAACGAAGTCCCCATGGCGGTTCGGGACATGGCGTCTCCTGACTTGATGCGGTGTTCCACCCAGAAAGCATCGAGAAGTAGGACGTGGGACGTCCTATGACTTGGCCGGAACCCTAAGTCCCGTTCCGCGCCCGGTCAAGGGGCGCGTTCCGGCCCGCGCGGTGCGGCGGCGCGAGCCGGTCATGACGTAGGATGTCCTCCGATGGCGACGTGCCAGTGCAAGAAAGACATCCGGGAGACACGAGTGGCGCGCCCGCAACGCAGTGAAGAGATCACCAAGCAGATCATCGACCTGATCGTCGACCGGCAGCTGCCGAGCGGCGCGCCGATGCCGACCGAGCTGAGCCTCGCCGAGGATCTCGGGGTCAGCCGGAATTCGGTCCGGGAGGCGGTCAAGGCGCTGCAGGCGCTCGGCATCGTCGAGGTCCGGCACGGCTACGGCACGTTCGTCGGCTCGGCGGGTTCCGAGGCGCTGCAGACCTGGCTGCTCTTCCGCACGCGCAGCCGCGGCAGCTCCGACGCCGGGCGGTTGCGCGACCTGCTCGAGGTCCGCGAGATGATCGAAACGGAGCTGACCAGCCGGGTCGCCCGCGACCACCGGCCGGAGCTGATCGGTCAGCTGCAGGCGTGCGTGGCGCGGATGCGCCGCAAGGGGCCGGACGCGGCGGCAGCCGACCGCGAATTCCACGACCTCATCTGCGCCGAGGCGGGCTTCGACCTGGCGCGCGAGCTGACCGGCTTGTTCTGGGACGTCTACCGGGCCGCGGAGGCCGAAATGGGCGGGCCGGTGTCGTCGGGCACGGCCACCGCGAAACGGCACCAAGCGATCGTGGACGCGCTCGTCAGCGGCGACGCGGAAGCGGCCGCGCACGCGGTGCACCGGCACTTCGACGAGGTGCGCAAGCGCGCGAAAGCGGGCCGCTACGGCGGTTTCGGCGAGGCGCGGCCCGCGGTTTCCGGTTCGGCCGCCAGCTGACCGTGGTTAGTCTGGACAGGTGACCCCGGAGATCGCTTTCCTGCCGCCGTCCGCCGCTGAAGACACCGCGTTGGTGGCCGCGCTGACCGATCTGGTGAACACCGTCTACGCGAAGGCCGAGGCGGGATTGTGGGCCGGTTCGGCCGATCGGACCAATGCGGGGGAAATGGCCGGACTGGTCCGTTCGGGCGAGATCGCGGTCGCCCGGCTCGACGGTGCGGTGGCGGGTTCGGTCCGGATCCAGCGGCTGGCCGAGGATCTCGGGGAGTTCGGTTTGCTCGCCGCCGCGCCGGAGGTGCGCGGCGCGGGGATCGGGCGGGAGCTGGTCCGGTTCGCGGAGGAGCACTGCCGGGCCCAGGACTGTACGCGGATGCAGCTCGAACTGCTGGTCCCGCGCGAGTGGACGCATCCGGCGAAGGAGTTCCTCGCGCAGTGGTACACCCGGCTCGGGTACCGGGTGGTGGAGACCTCGACCATCGACGGGCCGCATCCGGAGCTGGCTCCGCTGCTGGCCACCCCGTGCGATTTTCTGATCTGGCACAAGGATCTCGGCTGATCCTTCCGGCGGGTTTTCCGTCCGGTTCTGTCCTGGTGTCAATTCTGACCAGGTGGTAGAAATTGGCCAAAGCCCTCTACCGCTGGGAGCTGGCATGGGTGGACCTTCGGTGCAGCTGTACTCGGTGCGCGACGCGTTCGCGGCCGATCCGGACGAGACCTTGCGGCGGCTGGCCGCGATCGGGTTCCGCCAGGTGGAGCCGTACGGCGTCGTGGAGAATGCCGAGGCGCTTCGTGCCGGGCTGGCGGCACACGGGTTGAGCGCGCCCACCGCGCATGCCGCGCTGGTCGGCAAGGACCAGGAGGCGGTGTTCGCCGCGGCCCGGGAGCTGGGGATCGGGGTGGTGATCGAGCCGCTGGTTCCGGCGGCGCGATGGGGAAGCTTGGCGGATGTCGCCGATACCGCGTCGGCGCTCAATGCCGCGGCGGAGGTGGCTGCCGGGTACGGGATCCGGGTCGGGTACCACAATCATTGGTGGGAGCTGGAATCGCGGATTTCCGGGCGCAGCGCGCTGGAGGCTTTCGCGGAGCGGCTCTCTCCGGCGATTGTGCTGGAGGTTGACGCTTACTGGGCGACTGCGGGCGGCGAGGACGCGCCCGCGTTGCTGCGCCGGCTGGGTGAGCGGGTGTGCGCGATTCACGTGAAAGACGGATCGCTTGCGGTGGACGCCACCGGGCAGGTGCCTGCCGGGCAAGGGCGGGTGCCGATGGGGGACGTGCTCGCGGCGGTGCCGGGGGCGTTGCGGGTCGTGGAATTCGATCAGCACGAGGACGTTTTCGGCGGGATCGCGGAGAGTTTCGCTTATCTCGCCGGGGTGGGCGCGTGACCGTCGGTGTCGGGGTCGTCGGGGCCGGGTTCATCAGCGATGCGTATTTGGAGAATTTGACCGCGTTTCCGGATCTTCGGGTCGAGGCGGTCGCCGATCTCGACGTCGAGCGGGCCCGGGCGCAGGCGGCGAAGTACGGCGTTCCCCGGAGCGGTTCGGTCGCGGATTTGCTGGCATTGCCGGACGTCGAGATCGTCGTGAATCTGACGGTGCCCGCGGTGCACGTCGAGATCAGTCTCGCGGCGGTGGAGGCGGGGAAGCACGTTTGGACGGAGAAGCCGATCGGGCTGGATCGGCAGACTGTGCGGAAGCTTCTCGACCGGGCGCGGGAGAAGGGGGTGCGGGTGGCCGGGGCGCCGGACACCCTTCTCGGCGCCGGGCACCAGACGGCGTTTCGCGCGCTCGAGGCCGGGCGGATCGGGGAGCCGGTCACGGCGTTGGCGTTGTTTCAGACGCCCGGGCCGGAGGGGTGGCATCCCGCGCCGGAGTTTTTGTTCCAGGCGGGCGGCGGGCCGTTGCTGGACATCGGGCCGTATTACCTGACGCAGTTGGTGCGGGTGTTCGGGCCGGTGCGGAAGGTGACCGGGGCCGGCGGGCGGGGGCGGGCGACTCGGGTCATCGGGTCCGGGCCTCGGGCGGGGACGGAGTTTCCGGTTACCGTGCCTACTACGGTCGGGGCGTTGGTGGAGTTTGCGCGCGGCGGGAGTGCGCAGGTGTTGTTTTCGTTCGATTCTGCGGTGCGGCGTACCGGGTTTGTGGAGGTTTCCGGGGGGTTGGGGACCGCGGTTTTGCCGGATCCCAATCGGTTTGACGGATCTACTGTGTTGCATTTGGCCGGGGGTGCGGGGGAGGAGGAAGTGGCTGCGGTGGGGCATGGGGCTTCACGCGGGACTGGGGTTCTCGAGTTGGCTCGCGCGGTTCGGGGCGGGGTGCCGGAGAGGGCTTCGGGGGAGTTGGCCTTTCACGTGGTGGACGTGATGGTGGCGGTTGAGGAGTCGATGGAGCGCGGGGCCGGGGTTGAGGTGGACAGCCGGGTGGAGGCGGGGGAGTTGTTGCCGGTGGGGTGGGATCCGTTTTCGCGGACGTTGTGAGGGGCGGCTCGTCGCCCTGGCGGGCGACATTGCTGTGGTGAGTGGCGTGGCGCACCCCGAAGCCCGAGTGTGCTGACGGTCTTGGGGTGCTTGTCAAGGCGGGAAAGCGTGCCTTGACAAGCACCCCAAGACCGCAGGGAGGCTTCGTATCGGGGTGCAGGGCCAGGGCTGGGTGCCTGGATCGTTGAGTGCGGCGGCTGCGGTTCGAGGGTGTGGCGGCCGATTGGGTTAGATCTTCGGATTTCGCCTATTCCGGGAACAGGGGGACGGTCAGGAGAGTTTGCACAGAGAGGCGGAGGGAGCCGACTACATCTACTTGCGTGGGGGTGGTGAGCCACTGGACCTGGAGGCCGTCCATCAGTGCGATGAAGGTGAGCGCCGCCAAGTCCGGGTCTATGCCGGGGCGGAGTTCGCCGGTTTCGGCGAGCGCGTGGAACGACTGGGCGATGCTGTCGCGGGCCTCGCGGTAGTGGCGGGCGAAGTAGGCGTGCGCGGGGTGGTCCGGCGAGACCGCTTCGGCGGCGAGGCGCGAGTACAGGTCGACGATGCCCCGGTGGCGGGTGTTGTACTCGGCCAGCGCGATGAAGCGGCGCAGGACTTCCAACCCGGGCGGGGCGGTCAGTCGTTCGCGGACGGCGTCCTCGGCGTCGCGGCGTTCCAGGACCGCGGCGAGCAGGGCTTCCTTCGTCGGGAAGTGGTACAGCAAGCCGGCGTGGGTGATGCCCGCTCGTTTGGCTATTTCCCGCAGCGACGACGCGTGGTAGCCCGCCTCGCCGTACACCGCGGCGGCCGCCGAAACGATGTCGTCCCGGCGGATTCTGCCCTTCAGATAGCCCTCGCTCACGGGGCGGCGATCGGGTCGGCATCCACGCGCCCATCATGCCCCAGCCCCGCCCGCGTCCGTGTTCCCGCCTGGACCCGACCCCCGAAGAGGAGCCGAGCCCGATGACCGAGCTTTCCCCGCCCCCGGTGCTGCCCCGCGCGGCCCGCGTCGCCACCTGGACCGTGTTCGCCCTGTGCGGGTTCGCGGTCGGCATGTGGGTGGTGCACATCCCGGTGATCGAGCGCGCGACCGGCGTCTCGCACACCGCGCTCGGGGCGCTGCTGCTCGTCTTCGGCGGATCGGCGTTGATCGGGATGCAGGTCACCGGGCCGCTCGCGGACCGGTTCGGGCATCCGCGCGTCGTGTCCGTCGCGGGAGTGCTCGTCGGGGTCGCGGTGGTGCTGCCGGGGGTCGCCGCGAACTGGTGGACGCTCGGGCTCGCGCTCGCCGCGTTCGGGTTCTTCAACGGCTCCCTCGACGTCGCGATGAACGCGCACGCGGTGGTCGTCGAGCGCGCCTATCCGCGGCCGATCATGGCGGCCTTCCACGCGATGTGGTCGATCGGCGGGGCGATCGCGGCGGTCGTCGGCGCGGCGGTGCTGGGCGCGGGCGTGCCGACGCTCGTCTCGCTCAGCGGCACCGGTGTCCTCTGCATCGTGGTTTCGCTGGTGGTCCGCCGGTATCTGCTGGACTCGTCGGAGGAGACCGCCGAAGAAACCGCCGAGGAAGCCAAACCGGTCCGCACCCCGCGGCGCGTCGTGTGGCTGCTGGGGCTGCTGGCCTTCGCGCTGATGCTGTCCGAGGGCGTCGCGAACGACTGGGCCGCGCTCTACCTCCGGGACGGGCTGGGCACGTCGGAAAGCACCGCCGCCCTGGCCTACGGTTCGTTCGCGGTGGCCATGACAGTCGGCCGGTTCGCGACCGACCGGGTCGCCGCGCTGGCCGGTCCGGTCGCCGTGGTCCGGTACGGGAGCGGGTTGGCCGCGCTGGGGCTGGCGATCGCGTCGCTCGCGCCGTGGGTGCCGTTGTCGCTGTGCGGCTGGGCGCTGTTCGGGCTCGGGCTTTCCGGGGGCGTCCCGCAGCTGTTCACCGCGGCGGGCAACCTCGACAAGCGGGCGTCGGGGGCGCTGATGGCGCGGGTGGTCGGCCTCGGATACGTCGGGCTGCTCGCCGGTCCGGCGATCATCGGCGGGCTGGCGCACTGGGTGCCGTTGAACGTCGCGTTCCTGCTGCCGCTCGCGTTGTGCGTGGTGGCGGTGGCGTTCGCGTCCGCGATGAAACCGCGCGGGTGAGTCAGCCGCCGCAGGCTCGCGGCGGCAGCTTCTGGCCTCCGCCGGACAGCGTGACCGTTCCGGACGCCCCGCCGCCCGCCGCGACCACCGTGCAGACGAGCTGCGCGATCGCGTTCGGCGACAGTTCCCGGACGTTGACGCCGATGGCCGCCTCGCCCGTCCCGACGGCGATCGGCTCGAACGACGGCGGAAGCTCCGTCGTGTACCCGCTGGCGCGTTCGTCCTCGTCCGGGCCTTGCTCCAGCGCGCGGACCTGGTCCGCCGCCCCGTCGCCGACGCCAGTGCGCACCACCGGCTCGATCTTGCCGTTCAGCACGAAATACACCGTCGCCGCGTTCTCGACGTTCCCGTTCGCCGGACCGCTGGGCGCGTTCTCCCCGACGATCACGCCGCTGGGCCGCACCCCGCAGCCGCTCGCCAGCACCAGCACCGCGAGCAGCGCCAGCAACCGTTTCACCGTCGCACCTCCCGGGGCAGCCACAACGTGAACACCGCACCGCCTTCGGGCCGGTTCCCCGCGGTCAGTTCCCCGCGGTGCAACCGAGCGTTTTCCCAGGCGATCGCGAGACCGAGCCCGCTTCCTTCGGACCGGCTGCGCGCGGTATCCGCCTTGTAGAACCGGGAAAACACGTGCGGAAGCACCTCCTCGTCCAGGCCCGGGCCGGAGTCCTCGACGGCGAGGGCGATCCCCGCCCGGTCGCCCCGCAGCCGCACCGTCACCGGTTCCGCGCCGTGCCGCAGCGCGTTCCCCACCAGATTGGCCACGATCACGTCCAGCCGGCGCGGATCGACCCGCGCCCGGATCCCGTCCGGCAGATCGGTTTCCACCGCGAAGCCCCGCGCCCGCAGCGTCGCCCGGACCGCCTCGGCCACGTCGACGTCGTCCGCTTCGAGCGACGCGGTGCCGGAATCGAACCGGGTGACCTCGATCAGGTCGTTCACCAGCCGCGCCAGGTTGTGCGTTTCCTGGCTGACCAGCCGCACCGCCTCGCCCGCCGCGTCCGGCAGCCGCTTCGCTTCGGCGTCGAGCATGTCGGTCACCGCGGTCATCGCGGCCAGCGGCGTGCGCAGTTCGTGCGACACGTCGGCGACGAATCGTCGTGCGTCGGCTTCCATCCGGCGCAGTTCGCCGACGTGGCGTTGCAGCGACTCGGCGGTCGAGTTGAACGTCTCGGCGACGCTGGCCAGTTCGTCGCTGCCGCGGACGGCGATCCGGGCGTCGAGGTCGCCCGCGCCGAGGCGGCGAGCGGCCCGCTGCAGCTCGCCGACCGGCCGCAGCACGCTGCCGGCGGCCAGCACGGCGAGGATCAACGCCACCACCAGCGCGGCGCCGCCGGCAAGCCACGCGTCCCTGGCCAGCCGGTTCACCGCGTCGATTTCCGCGTCGAGATTGCGCAGCTCGTAGACCTCGATGCCGGACGGGACCGTCGGATTCCGCCGGTCGCCGGTCGAGACCAGCAACGGCGCGCCCAGCAGGAGCTGGGTCACGCCGCCGACGTCGACCCGCTGCCACGCGACCCGGCCGGAGCGCACCACCTCCCGCAGCTCCGGCGTGATCACCGAGGCGGGCAGGTCGCCCGCGCTGTGGCCGCCGCTGGTCACCAGCGCGGAGGTCTTCCGGTCGTTCAGCCGGTCGGCGGCCGCCTGCAACGTGTGCGGGTCCACCGGTCGCCGGGGGAGCGGGTACAGCTGCTTGAGCTGGGTGGTCATCTCGACGGCGGCGTTGTCCTGGGTGCGCTGCAGGATCCCGTTCCGGGCCTGCACGTAGCCGATCCCGGCGACGGCCAGCGCGGTGAACACGCTCAGCAGCGCGAACGCCACGAGCAGCCGGGTGCGCAGCCCGCGCAGCCGCCAGCCGGTCACAGCGGCCCGAAGCGATAGCCGAACCCGCGCAGCGTCTGGACGTACACCGGTTTCGCGGGGTCGTCCTCGATTTTCGCGCGCAGCCGCTGCACGCACGCGTCGACGAGCCGCGAATCGCCGAGATAACCCTGGTCCCACACGGATTCGAGCAGCTGCTGGCGGCTGAGCACGCGGCCGGGCGACGAGGACAGCTCCAGCAGCAGCCGCAGTTCGGTCGGCGCGAGCCCGATCACCGTGCCGTGCTTGCTGACCACGAGACCCTCGCGGTCGATCGTCAGGCCGCCGTGCCGCTCCGGACCCGGTTTCGCGTTCGGATTGCGCGGCTCGCCGCCGGTGCGGCGCAGCACCGCGCGGATGCGCGCCTCCAGCACCCGGGCCTGCGCGGGTTTCACCACGTAGTCGTCGGCTCCGGCTTCGAGCCCGGCCACCACGTCGATGTCGTCGTTGCGCGCGGTGAGCATGATGATCGGCAGGTCGCCGGCCGCCCGGATGCGGCGGCACACCTCGAAGCCGTCCATCCCGGGCAGCATCAGGTCGAGGACCACGACGTCGGCCGCGTCCCCGGCGAGCCGGGCGAGGCCCTCCTCGCCGGTCTCCACCGCGTCGACCGTGTGGCCCTGATACGTCAGGGCCAGCCGCAGGCCATCGCGCACGGCCTGGTCGTCTTCGATCAGCAGCACCCTCGGCATGTCTCCCACTATCGCAGTCCGCCCGCCCGGCCGCCCGGACAGTCCACAGCGGACAACCGCGCTCCAGCCTGCCTGGCCGGGATCCCCGCGCGGTGCGTGCCGTGTCATCGTTCGGTAACAGCGCTGCCGTGGGGAACTGTTACAGAGCTGTCAAACTCCGTGCGCAGTGCGCGCACACTGGGGCCCGAAAGTGGAGCCCATGATCGAGTCGCTTCGCCGGTCCCGGGTCTTCGCGGCCGTCACCCGCCTTCTCGCGGTGGCGTTGCTCCCGGCAGCCTCCCTGCGTTTGCCCGGCCGCGGCCGGTACCTGGCCTGCCAGTGGGCGCTCGCGATGCGATACCCGGCCGAGGACCTCACCGGCCTCAGCGAACCGGCCCGCGCGGCCTTCACCGCGGCCCGCACCGAGGCGTTCTGGCGGGACCGCCAGCTCATCGGACTCACCTCCGGCCATCGCGACGCCGCCCGCCAGCACCGGTTGTTCGCCGAAGAAGTGCGCCGGACCGGCTCCGTCGCCGCGGCTCGGCGGCGAGTGCTGCCGCCGCACGAATCGGCGCACGTCCGGGGCACCGCGCTGGACGTGCGGCCGGTCGAGGGCGCGGCGTGGCTGGAACGCCACGGGCGGGCGTACCGGCTGTATCGCCGCTACGACAACGAATGGTGGCACTTCGAGTACCACGCGGACACCGTGCCGATGCGGTTGCCGAACCCCGACGCACTGCGGCCGGTCGCGCTCGCGCGAGCCGCCGGCTAAGGCGAATTTCTCTGCGCGGCACGGGATTCCAGGTACTTTCGCTCTGGGACGCTGAGCGTTTTCCGTGCCGCGGAACGGTAATAGACCCGGGCTTGCTCGGGTTCGCCCGCCAGATCGAGCAGATGCGCGCGGACGACGTCGACGCGATGGTGCTCGTTCAGCCCGGCGATCTCGTCCAGCTGCCGCAAACCTTCGCGGGCCCCGCGGACCATGGCGACCGGCACGATCCGGTTCAGCGCGGCGACCGGACTCGGCGCGATGGCGAGCAGCAGGTCGTAGAGGGCCAGCAGCTGCGGCCAGTCGGTGTCCTCGGCGCGGGCTGCCCCGTCGTGCACCGCGGCGATGGCGGCCTCGAGCTGATACGGCCCGAGCGGGGCGCTGACCAGCGTTTTCCCGAGCAGGTCGAGCCCCTCGGCGATCGCCGCGCCGTCCCAGCGGGTGCGATCCTGCTCGGCGAGCGGCACGGCGGTGCCGTCCGGCCGGGTCCGCGCGGGCCGCCGGGCGTCGGTGAGCAGCATGAGCGCCAGCAGCCCGGCGACCTCGCCGTCGCCGGGGACCCGCGCGTGCAGCTGCCGGGTCAGCCGGATGGCTTCGGCGGTCAGCTCGACCCGGTTGACGGCGGTTCCGGAACTGGCGGTGTGCCCCTCGGTGAAGACGAGGTACAGGACCTGGCGCACCGCAGCCATCCGCTCGGCCCGTTCGTCCGGCGGCGGCATCCGGAACCGGGCCCCGGCAAGCCGTTTCTTCGCCCGGTTGATCCGCTGGCTCACGGTTTTCTCCGGAACCAGCAGCGCCCGGCCGATCTCCGCCGTGGTGAGGCCGCCGACCGCGCGCAGCGTCAGCGCGATCTGCGACGCCTCGCTGAGTTCGGGGTGACAGCACAGCATCAGCAGAGTCAGCGTGTCGTCGTCGGCCGGCACCAGTTCGGGCTGCGGCACCGCCAGCGCGGCCGCCGTGTTCTCCCGCTGCCGACGGGCGGATTCGCTGCGCTCGATGTCAATGCGCCGACGCGCGGCCGCGGTGACCAGCCAGCTCTTCGGGTTGTCCGGCAGACCCTGCTCGGGCCATTTCAGCGCGGCGGACAGCAGTGCTTCCTGCACCGCGTCCTCGCAGAGCGTGAAGTCCCCGAACCGGCGGCAGACGGCGGTCAGCACCTGCGGCGCGAGGTCGCGCAGGAGCTGTTCGAAGCCGGGCGGGGAAGTCAGAGATCCAGCTCCTTCACGTTGCGGACCGGCCGCACCTCGACCTTGCCGTAGGCCGCGTCCGGCACCCGGGCGGCGATGTCCAGCGCCCGTTCCATGCTCTCGCAGTCGACCAGGTAGAAGCCGACCAGATGCTCCTTGACCTCGGCGAACGGTCCGTCGCTGGCCAGCGGTTTCCCGCCCCGCACGGTGACGCACTTGGCCTCGGCGGGATCGGCCAGCCCGTCGCTGTGCACCAGTTCGCCGGACTCCCGCAGCGCCCGGTCGAGCGCGAGGTGGCTCCGGCCGAACTCGGCCTTTTTCTCGTCCGGCAGCTCCTCCCAGAGCGCCCGGAACCGCGGGTTGCTGTGGATCATGATCAGGTACCGCACGACGGCCCCCTTCGAAATTTTTCGCCGCCGGTGTCGCCTCGCGGACTCCGGCTCCGACGTCCCCCGTGCACAGGTCAGCTGAAGAAGGAGCATAGCCGTGCGGAAGCTCGGTGCCGTACCGCCCGAAGCAGCCCTGACCGTTTTCCAGCGTCTTCAGGAGGCAGAAATGTTCGATACCAGCAAGGCATTCAGCGGTTTCTCCGTGGACGACATCCCGGCCGCGCGGCAGTTCTACGCCGAGACGCTCGGCATCGAGGTCACCGAAAACTGGGGGATGCTGCGCCTGCGGCTCACCGAAGGACGCGAAGTGCTCGTCTATCCGAAGGGGGACAAGCACGTCCCGGCCGAGTACACCGTCCTCAACTTCCCCGTGGACGACATCGACCAGGCCGTCGCGGATCTCGGCGCGGCCGGGGTTTCCTTCGAACCGTTCGACGGCGTCGACGAAAAGGGCGTCTTCCGGCTCGGCGGCCCGCTGATCGCGTGGTTCCGCGATCCGGCCGGCAACATTCTTTCCGTCGTCCAGGAGAGCTGAGCCCGGAACGTCCACAGTGGTCAGAAGCGCCGGGCGAACGGCAGCGGCCGGCGCATCCGCACCAGGAGCAGCAACGGAATCAGCACGTAGGGGAGGTTGAACGCGAGGAATTTGCCCGGGTTGCCGGTGCGGGTGGCCGGGTCGCCGAAGAACTCGACGCCGAACACGACGATCCCGGTGAGGGTGGCGATCATCGTCGCGTAGATCACCGCGAACAGCTGGATCCCGTTGCGGCCGCGGAGGAGGCACCACACGAGCACGACGTAGAACGGGAGGTAGCCGAACGCGGAGAGCCCGGTGACGATGCGCATCCAGTCCGGCGGGTGCATGAACAGCGGGTCGGCGTCGTGGGCGTACCAGTAGTTGGAGTCGACGAAGAAGTTGCCGGTCGGCCGCGAGAAGTCGACGCCGATCGTCGGCAGCAGGTCGCTGATCAGCGACGTCACGGCGAAGACGGAGAAGATCGCCGCGAAGAAGACGTCGATCTTGCGCTCGCGCAGCGGCAGGTTCGCCGTCGTGGTGCCCATCGGCGGATTGTAGGGCGTCGCCCCGGCGATTTCCGCAGTACAGTCGCGGGCATGAACGCGTTCCAGGTGTGTCTCTGGGTGTTCGCGGGCGTCTGCGCCGGCTGCTGGCTGCTGTCGGTGCTCACCAGGGAGTACTCCTGGGTGGACCGGATCTGGTCGGTCGTCCCGGTGGTCTACACCGGGATCTTCGCCGGGCACGCGGGGTTCGCGGACGCGCGGCTGGACCTGCTGTTCGCGCTGGTCTTCCTGTGGGGCGCGCGGCTGACGTTCAACTACGGCCGCAAGGGCGGTTACGCGCCGGGCGGCGAAGACTACCGCTGGGCGGTGCTGCGCGGCCGGATGGCCCCATGGCAGTTCCAGCTGTTCAGCCTGTTCTTCATCACGCTCTATCAGAACGCGCTCCTGCTGCTGATCACGCTTCCCGCGTGGACCGCGCTGGACCATCCGGCACCGCTGGGCGGCGCCGACGTCGTGCTGGCCGTCGCGTTCCTGGCCTGCCTGGCCGGCGAAACGATTGCGGACCAGCAGCAATGGAACTTCCACCAGTGGAAGAAGCGCGAGACGGCCGCCGGGCGCACTCCCGACCCGCGGTTCGCGCAGACCGGGCTCTTCCGGTTTTCCCGCCACCCCAACTTCTTCTTCGAACAAGCGCAGTGGTGGCTGGTGTTCCTGTTCGGCGTCTCGGCGGCGGGCGCGGTCAGCTGGACGATCGCCGGGGCGGTCCTGCTGACGGCGCTGTTCGTCGGCTCGACGGTCTTCACCGAGAGCATCACCCTCGGCCGCTACCCGGAGTACGCGGACTACCAGCGGCGCGTTTCGCCGATCGTGCCGTGGTTCCCGCGCCGGGCCGGCCGTCGCGGGAGCGCCGTCGGGTCCACTTCGGACTGAGCGCCGGCCGCGCTGTGACTGCCCTTGCGTTAATGTCGTGAACCTTCCCGGTGCCCGATGAGTCGGACCCCGGAACGCCCGATGAGCGACGAGGGCTGGCACGGGGCCGGGGTGCGGTTCGACGAGGCGTGGCAGCCGTTCAGCTGAGCGTGCCCTCGTCGCCGAGCAATTTGCGCAGCCCAGGCAGGACCGCGGAAAGGTCTTTGCCAGTACGGAAAGCGACGACCGTCGTCTCCGTCTCGCCGGTGTTGCCGAACAGCGCCACCGTGTCCGCCATCGCGGCGTCGAAGGCGGCTTCCGGATCTGTCGTCTGTCCGCGCAGCCATCGGCGAAGCACGTGGTTGTGCGCGGTCACCACGGCCGCCGCCATCAGTTCGGCGCGCAGGGCGGTTTCTTCGCCGCCGCCCATCCAGCGGTGGACGAATTCCTGGAACAGCCGTTGATACTGCCGCGTGCCCGCGATTTCCCGCGCTCGCAAGGCCGGAACACTGCGGGTGAGCCGGTACCGCGCCAGTGCCAGGTCGCCCTCCGCGACGTAATGCCGCAGCACCAGCCGCGCGGCTTCGGTGACCGCGACGATCGCCGTGCGCGGGTCGGAGCCGGACAGCCGCGCCTCGATCGCGCTCAGCAGCACCTCGTGGTCCGGGAAGATCACGTCCTCTTTGGACCGGAACGCGCGGAAGAACGTGCTGCGCCCGACCCCGGCGCGGTCGGTGATGTCGTCGACCGTCGTCTGGTCGTAGCCGCGCTCTTCGAACAGCGCGAACGCGGCCTCGGTCAGCCGTTGCTTGGCCGGTTTCTCGGGCATCGGGCCACCTTTCGCACGCACGCTCCGGCCAGCCTAATCGTGCCCGGCCGGCGGCGAGCAGGGTGACGTGGGCCACCCGGCTCTCGCCTACTGGCCGGTACTGAGTACCGTGATGATGAAACCAAGTACCGGAGGGATGGGTGAGGCACGTGGAGCTCGTCGGCGTGGTCGGCTGCGGCCAGATGGGGGCGGGGATCGCCGAGGTGTGCGCCCGGGCCGGGCTGGACGTCGTGGCGGTCGAATCGAGCCGGGCGGCCGCCGACGCGGGCCGGGCGCGGCTGGAGGCGTCGCTGGGCCGGGCCGAGCGCAAGGGGAAGATCGCGTCCGCGGCCGACGTGCTGGAGCGGATCCGGATCACCGAGAACCTCGACGACCTGGCCGACCGCACGCTCGTCGTCGAAGCGATCGTGGAGAACGAGGCGGTCAAGGCGGAGCTGTTCGGGAAACTGGACAAGATCGTCGCCGCGCCGGACGCGGTGCTGGCCTCCAACACGTCGTCGATCCCGATCATGAAGCTGGGCACCGCGACCGAGCGGCCGGCGCAGGTGCTCGGCATCCACTTCTTCAACCCGGTCCCGGTGCTGCCGCTGGTCGAACTGGTGCCGAGCCTGCTCACCGGCGACGAGACCACCGGCCGCGCGCGGAAGTTCGCCGAGGAGACCCTGGGCAAGCACGCGATCCTCTGCCAGGACCGCGCCGGGTTCGTGGTGAACGCGCTGCTGATCCCGTTCATCCTCGCCGCCGTGCGCATGCTGGAGTCCGGCTTCGCGACGAAGGAAGCGATCGACGAGGGCCTGGTGCGCGGCGCCGCGCACCCGCAGGGTCCGCTCGCGTTGGCCGACCTGATCGGCTTGGACACCACGAAGGCGGTCGCGGAATCGCTGTACGAGGAGTTCAAGGAGCCGCTGTACGCGCCGCCGCCGCTGCTGGCCCGCATGGTCGACGCCGGCCTGCTCGGCCGCAAGACCGGTCGCGGCTTCTACACCTACTGAGTTCCGCGAGGAGATCCCGATGAGCTTCGACCTGTTCAAGATCAACGAAGACCACGAAGCGATCCGCGAGGCCGTGCGCGCGGTCGCCGAGGAGCAGATCGCCCCGCACGCCGCGGAAGCCGACGAGCGCGAAGAATTTCCCAAGGCGTCCTACGACGCGCTGGTCGCGTCCGATTTCCACGCCCCGCACGTGCCGGAGCAGTACGGCGGCGCCGGCGCCGACGCGCTGGCCACCTGCATCGTGATCGAGGAAGTGGCCCGCGTGTGCGCGTCGTCCTCGCTGATTCCCGCGGTGAACAAACTCGGCAGCCTGCCGCTGATCCTGGCCGCGAACGAGGACGTCAAGGCGAAATACCTGCCCCCGCTGGCGTCGGGCGAAGCCGGATTCTCGTATGGACTGTCCGAACGCGACGCGGGCTCGGACACCGCCTCGATGCGGTGCCGCGCCACCCCTTCCGGCGACGACTGGATCCTGAATGGACAGAAGTCGTGGATCACCAACGCCGGATTCTCCGAGTACTACACGGTGCTGGCGGTCACCGACCCGGACGGCCGCCGCGGGGCCAACGTGAGCGCCTTCGTGGTCGAGAAGTCCGACCCGGGATTCTCCTTCGGAGCCAAGGAAAAGAAACTGGGCGTCAAGGGCTCGCCGACGCGGGAACTGCTGTTCGACCAGGTCCGCATCCCCGGCGACCGCATGGTCGGCGAGCCGGGCCAGGGCTTGAAGATCGCCCTGCGGACGCTCGACCACACGCGCGTGACCATCGCCGCGCAGGCGGTCGGCATCGCGCAGGGCGCGCTGGACCACGCGCTGGGGTATGTCAAGGAGCGCAAGCAGTTCGGCAAGCACATCGCGGATTTCCAGGGAATCCAGTTCATGCTGGCGGACATGGCGATGGCCGTCGAAACGGCGCGGCAGATGGTGTACACCGCCGCCGCCAAGTCGGAACGAGGCGACGACGACCTGTCGTTCTTCGGCGCGGCGGCCAAGTGCCATGCTTCGGACGTGGCGATGAGGGTGACCACGGATGCCGTTCAGCTGCTGGGCGGCTACGGGTACACACGGGACTTCCCGCTGGAGCGCATGATGCGCGATGCCAAGATCACCCAGATCTACGAAGGCACGAACCAGATCCAGCGGCTGGTGATGGCTCGGCAGCTGCTGAAGGGCTGAGGGTTCTTTTCGAAGCGGCACCGTCGATCCGGCGGTGCCGCTTTTTCGTGCGCTCAGGACGACGGCTTGTGCTGCCGATCATGCCGCCTCTGTGCGGGAATCGTCCCGGTCGTTCGGGCCGGGGCCGGCCATTCCTCCATGATCGGCCTTCGGCCGGCGGAAGAAAGCGGCAATCGGGGTGGAATCCGATCCGCCGTCCGGATGGTTCGCGAGATCCCGGAACGACTCAGCGGTCGTAATAAGTAGTCGGCCCCTCCGGCCACTGCCGCGTAGGCGGAGGCGGCTGCTGGTCCGACCGGCTGCTCCGCTTCCTCCGGTGCAACGTCCGCGCGCTCGCCGCCATGCTGCTCACCAGCGAAGCGATCACCAACCCGATCACCAGGTTGATCGCCGCCGTCGCGATTTTCGCTTCCATCCCCACCGTCAGGGTGAGCGGAAGGACCACGGCGATGGCCGTCACCAGCACCATGATCCAGCCGAAGAACTGCCCCGGCGCGGGGGTCGCCACGCTCAGCAGGTGCATCAGCCCGGTCGCCAGCAACGCGACTGCCGCGGCCGAGACGGCGTACGTCGGCGTGCTCGCCTTGCCCCACAGGCCGTCGCCCTTCGGGGCGAGTACCGGCACATCGAAGATGCCTCGCGCGATCAGCAGGCCCACCACCGCGACGAGCGCCGCCACGATCGCGGTGGCCACTCCGCCTGCCCACAACCTGGCGGCGTCGATGCCTGGCCGGGTGTCCTCCCCGTAATTGCCGGGGTACTGCTGCACCATCGGGCGGTCCTTCCGTCGCGAAACCGGTCGCTGCCGATTGTCCCGCTAGTTGGGCTGCTCCGCTGGGTCGGCGGACTTCGCCAGCGAACGCAGCCGGAACGACAGGACCACCAGGGTTACCCCGTAAACGACCGCGTAAATCCCGATCAGCAGCGCGACGCCGTACGCGCCCGCGATCGGGTGGAACAGCACCAGCACCCCGGCGACCACCGAAAGCGCGCCGGCGACGATCAGGAACGCCTCGCCGGTGATCTGCTTGCGCAGCCGGATCGCGGCGGCGATTTCCATGATCCCGGTGACCACCGCCCACGCCCCGACCAGCGTCGCCAGCACCAGCACGGTCACCCCGGGCCACACGAGCGTCATGATCCCGGCGATCAGGCCCAGCACGCCGAGCAGCGCGTACGCGATCCGGTGCGCGCCGTCGCCCGGCCGGAACGCCTGCAGGAGCGCGCCGACCGCGTCGATCAGCACGTAGATCCCGAACAGGAAAGCCAGCGCCAGCACGGTGATCCCCGGCCACACCAGCGCCAGCACGCCGAACAGGACGCCCAGGATCCCGCGCGTGAGCACGAGCGGCCACGCGCGCCGCGGGTCGATGACCGCGAAGCCGAGGACGGGCGGAATGGGCGTGGACATCGGGTGCCTCCCGGGGGTGTCGTGCTGACCTGGCGAAACGGTAGCCGGACGCGGGCCGCGCCGCCGGGACCTCACCCGATCGAGGGCCTCACCGCGCGACCGTCAGCCCGGCGAGCCGCCACGTCCCGGGATCGGGCACCCGCTTCGCCTCGAGCACCCGCAGTCCGGGGAACCTCTCCAGCAGCGCGGTCAGCGCCACCTCCGCCTGCACCCTCGCGAACGACGCGCCGAGGCAGAAATGCGGCCCGTGCGCGAAACCGAGGTGCGCGCCCGCCGAGCGGCGGACGTCGAAGCGGTCCGGATCGGCGAAGACGCGCGGGTCCCGGTTCGCCGCGGCGATCGACGCGGTCACCGGCTCGCCCGCGCGGATCCGCACGCCGTGCAACTCGAGGTCTTCGGTCGCCCGGCGGGGAATCGTCAGCAGCTGCGAACCGCAGCGCGTCAATTCCTCGACCGCGCCCGGCCACAGTTCCGGTTCCGCGCGCAGCACTTCGAGCTGACCCGGGTGCGACAGCAGGGTCTCCACGGAATTGGCGAGGAAATTCGCCGGAGTCTGCCCGGCCAGCACGAGCTGCCAGACGAGCGCGACGGCTTCCGTTTCGGACAAGCCCGCACTCGTCAGATGTGCCAGCAGCGCGCTGTCCGGATGCGCGACCAGCGACCGCGAGCTGTCGATGATTCCGGGCACGGCGGTGGCGAATTCGTCGCCGGACACCTGGACGACCGCCGCGCCGTACTGGTGCCAGCGCGGCCGTTCGGCCTCCGGCACGCCGACGAGCGCGCAGATGACCTCCATCGGCAGCGGCCGGGCGAACTCGGCCAGCAGGTCGACCGGGTCTTCCGCGGGCAGCGCGTCGAGGTAGCGGGCGACGATTTTCTCGATCTCCGGACGGAAGTCCAGCGCGCGCCGGGCGGCGAACGCCGGCGTGGCGAGACGGCGCAGCCGGGCGTGTTCGGCTCCTTCCATCTCCTGCATGGTCCGCAGGTAAGGCCGGCAGTGCTCGGGGACATCCGGCCGCTGGTAACTCGCCTCGCTCAAGGCGAACCGCGGGTCGGTCAGCATCGCGCGGGCTTCGGCGTGCCGCGTCAGCACCCACATCGGCGGGAAGCCGGGGCCGGTCAGCCGGGCCAGCGGGCCCTGCTCGCGGGCGGCTCCGT
This sequence comes from Amycolatopsis orientalis DSM 43388, assembly GCF_000411975.1. GTDB lineage: Bacteria > Actinomycetota > Actinomycetes > Mycobacteriales > Pseudonocardiaceae > Amycolatopsis > Amycolatopsis orientalis_D. The sequence goes on along the minus strand of NZ_ASXG01000058.1, from coordinate 26,147 downwards.
AGGCGGCGAACGGGTCGCTCGTGACGGCCGGATCGGTCAGGTCGAGTTCGGGGACGGGGGACACGGAAGACCTCCAGATGGTCATTTCAGATGATCTCATCATATGAATGATGGGGATATCTTGGCAAGGAAGGCGGACCGGGAGGACTCACGATGGCGCGGCTCACCAGGGCGCAGACGCAGGAGCGCAACCGGGCGAAGGTGCTCGCCGCCGCGCGCGAGGAGTTCACCGAGCGCGGGTTCCGCGACGCCAAGATCGACGTCATCGCCGAACGCGCCGAGCTGACCCGGGGCGCGGTCTACTCCAACTTCCCCGGCAAACGCGCGCTCTACTTCGCCGTCCTCGCCGCCGAAGCGGAGCGGTTCGCCGCCCAGCCGCCCGAGCCGGATCCCGGCCTGACGTCCGCGGAAGCGCTGGGCGCGTTCGCTCGCGCCTGGGTCGCCCGGCTGCCGCTGGCCACCGACCCGGACGCGCGGCTCGGCGTCGACCTGCTGCCGGAGATCCTCGCCGACGAACTCACCCACCGGCCCTACGCGCAGCTGCTGCGGTTCGACGCGATCGTGCTCGGCCTGGCGCTGGAACGGCTTTCGCCATCGTCTGGACGGCTGGTGCGGGTGGCCGAGGGGGCGTTGACGATGCTGCACGGCGCGAGTCAGCTCGCCGCGGCGGCACCCGGTTTCGGGGAGCCGTTCAACGTCGTGCGCGCGTGCGAAGCGTTGCCCTCTCTAGGATTAAGCGACACCTGGCCGGAGCCGCCGATCGTGCCGCAAGCGCGGGCGGCCGGGGAACCCTGGTCTCCGCCGGAAGTTTTCGACGCCCTGCGCGCGCGGCCGGTGCGCATCGACGGCGACGGAGTGGTCGCGGTGCTCGGCCTGCACCGGCTGTCCGCGGTGGAGGAAGCCTTGCGGGCGGCCGAGGACGTCACGCTGGTCGTGGTGACGGGTCAGCCGGGCGAGTTGGCGCCGTTGACGAATCTGGTGCTGGCGGACCTGCGCGGCCTGCTGAACCGGTCGTGCCCGGAATCGGCGTGGCCGGACGTCCGCGTGCTCGTGGACGAGACCGGTGCGGTGGCCGCCGCGGCGGGAGTTTCCGCGGTGAGCGACGCGACCGAGACGGCGATCCGCGTCCACAATGGACAGATCGTGCTGCGCGCGGAGGGCTTCGGCGCCTGCCACGCCGCCGCGACGAGCCCGGTCCCCGCCGGTCCCGGGGAAGACCGGCGGGAGCCGTCGGCGGAGTCCGCGTAAACCCTTCCGAGGTCGGTGGACAGGGACGGCGCCGCGGCAGATAGTGGAGCGAAGATCGCCCGAAGGGAGCGGCGATGACCGAGATCGCTCCGGTGCTGCCGGCCGACCGGCAGTTGCGCAGCCTCCTGCGGCACGGCACGTTCGCGCAGGTGCTCGACCACGCGCTGAACACCCGGGGGCTGAGCCTCGAACAGGTCCGGCGGCGGCTCGCCGGACAGGGGGTGCGGGTCAGCCGGGCGGCGCTGAGCTACTGGCGCCACGGCCGCAGCCGTCCGGAACGGGCCGAATCGCTGCGCGCGGTCCGGGCCCTGGAAGCGGTGCTCGGCCTGCCGCCGGAATCGCTGGTTTCGCTGCTCGGCCCGCCCCGGCCGCGGGGCAGGGGAGCGGCGGCGGAACCGGAGGCCATCGACCGCACGCGGCTGTGGCCGGCGCATCGTCCGCTGCTGGCGGAGCTCGACCTGCCGCCGGACAACCTGCTGCGCCGCCTCGACGTGCACGAGCACCTGCGGGTGGACGAACACCGGACGCTGACCGAGGTGCGCACCCGGCTGGTCGTGGAGGCCACCGCCGACCGGGTGGACCGGTGCGTGGTGTTCCTGTGGGCCGAGCAGTCGGCTCCGGCGCTGCCCGCCGAGGTGCGGTACTGCCGTCCCGGCCGGGTCCGGGTCGATCCGGAAGCCGGGGCGACGGTCTGCGAGCTGCTGCTGGACCAGCGGCTCGCGGCGGGCGAGCGCAGCGTGCTCGAGTACACCGCGGTCTATCCGCCGGGACCGGAGCTGACCTTCTACCACCACCGGTTCACCCGCCCGGTGCGGCAGTACCTGCTGCAGGCGGAGTTCGCCGGGGCCCCGCCGGCCACCTGCGTCCCGTTCCGGCAGAACAGCTTGCAGGCGCCGCGCCGTCCCGGTCCGCCGCTGTGGATCGGCGCTTCCCGGACCGCGCACCTGGTGCTGACCGACGTCCGGCCGGGCATCGCGGGCCTGGCCTGGGAATGGGCTTGACCGGCGGTTCCCGCGCGCCCGGGAACCGCCGGCCGGCCCTCCCTCACCCGGTCAGTAGACGAACCAGGAGACCTGCACCTTGCCGGTCGTGCCGGCGGTGTCGGTGGCGGTGATCGTCGAATTCCGCAGTCCGGAGGTGGTCTGCGGGTTTCCGGAGATCACGCCGGTGGCGCGGTCGATGGTCAGCCCGGCGGGCAGGCCGTCGGCGCTCCAGGCGTAGCTGCCGGTGCCGCCGGAGGCGTGCATCTCCAGGCGCACCGGGGTGCCGTGCGGCACGAACTGGAAGCCCGGGTCGGTCACGGTGACCGGACCGGACGAGCCGCCCTGGACGGTGAGCGTGAACGTGGTGTCGTGGCTCGCCGTCGCGCTCTTGCCGGTGATCGTCACCTGGTAGGTGCCCGGCGCGGTCGAGGCGCTGGTGGCGATGGTCAGCTTCGCCGAACCGCCCGCGTTGACCGACGCCGGATCGAAGGTCGCGCTCGCCCCGGCGGGCAATCCGCTCGCGGACAAGGCGATGTCCCCGCCCGGAGGCGCCCCGCCGATCTGCTGGTTGGCCCAGTCGCCCATCGAACCCCACAGCTTGCCGTGCGCGTTGTAGGACGCGCAGTCGGTGCGCAGCCAGGAGAAGACGCCGTAGATCTTGCCGTGGTAGTAATACGGGCCGCCCGAGTCGCCTTGGCACAGGCCCTTGCTGCCGTCGCCGTAGCCGTCGCAGAACATGTACTCCGGCTTGAACGCCGAAGAATCGATGCTGCTGCACTTCGAACCGTCCACTGTGGGCAGCACGACCTCGCGCAGCTGGGTGTTCTTGCCGGCGTCGTTGGCGTCGGTCTTGCCGTAGCCGATCGCCGTGCCCTGGGCGCCCAGCGGCAGATCGTCGGCCGACGACGCGATCTTCGGGTAAGTCATGCCCGCCGGGACCGGGATGTCGGTCTTGGTGAAGATGATCGCCACGTCGTTGCCGTTGCGCCAGCCCTGGTCGCTTTGCGGACTGTAGTCCGGGTGGATCCGGAATTCGGCGATCTCGACGCGGGTGCCCTTGCTGGTGTCGTTCAGGTCGTCCCGGCCGTAGATCAGGTACTTCGGGTCGCCGTCGGCGAACTTGCAGTGCGCCGCGATCAGCACGGCCCGTTTGGCGACCACGCTGCCGGTGCAGGACTGCTCCTGCGGACGGACGCCGCCGGTGCGGTGCTCGGAAATGATGAACGGATACTTGGCGACAGTGGTCGGCTGCCCGTTGATCACGCTCGGGGCCGCCGACGGCGCGGTGCCGTTCACCGCGGCCGTCGAGACGGTGGCGGTGGCGGATTGCCCGGCGTTGACGGTCGCCGAAGCCGGGTTGACGCTGAGGGAGAAATCGCCCTGGCCGGAGCCGTTGACGGTCAGCGTGACCGGGGTCGTGTGCGTGGCGTCCGAGGTTTTTCCGGTCACCGTCACGGTCGCCTGTCCTGGTGAGGCCGAGGACGCCGCCGCCAGAGTGAGAGTGGACGTGCCGCCCGCGGTCACTGACGACGGGTCGAACGTCGCGGTGACCCCGGACGGAAGCCCGCTCGCCGAAAGCGCGACGCTCTGCGCGCTGCCCTTGACGACCTTGGTGGCGATCTTGGCGGTCACCGACTTGCCCGGGTCCACGCTGACCGACGCCGGGTCCGCGGCGAGGGAGAAGTCGTTGTCCGCGGGCGGCGTCGTGCCGTTGATCAGCGGGTCGGCGAGGTTGTCGCCCTGCATGGAACCCCAGCCGGTGCACAGGTCGTAGCCGGTGCCCGCGTCGTAGGTGCCGTTGTTGCCGGAGACGACGTCGTGGAAGGCCGAGGAGTACTGCGCGGACTGCGCGATCGAGTACACCGTCGGGTTGATGGCGCCGAGGTTGCTCTTGCCCGAGCTTTTCGCCTTCTGATTGACCATCGCCAAGTAGCCCGCCCACAGCGGGGACGAGAGGCTGGTTCCGCCGACGTCCTGCCAGCCGCCGTTCATGTACACCGAGAGCGCGCCGGCCCCGTAGTCGGCGTCGAGCGCGACGTCGGGCACCGAACGGTACTTGCTGCTGCCCGGCTGCCATTCCGGCTTGCTGTAGACCGCCGAGTACCCGCCGCCGGAGCGCGTGTTGCCGGTGCCGCCCTGGTTCCAGCACGACTCCGACTGGTAGCTGCCCGCGCTGTCGCTCGTCCGCAGCTGCGTGCCGCCGACCCCGGTGAACAGCGGGTCGCTGGCCGGATAGTCGGCCTGCACGGTGGAGTTGTCGCCGTTGTACCCGCAGCCGGTGGCTCCCCAGTCCCCGGAGGCCGACAGCAGGGTGATGCCTTGGGCGACCATCTGGGTGTAGGAGTCGTGCGACGCCGCGATCGGGTCGGATTCGCACTTCTCGCCGAGCAGCCACGAACCGGACAGGACGGTGATCGCGTTGTCGCTCGCGATTTCGGCCATCTCGTCGACCCAGGCTTTGTCGTTGTTGGGCGCCTCGTAGACGATCTGGGCGGCTCCCGGCGCGGTGGCCGCGACCGCCTGGATGTCCAGCGTCACCTCGAGCTGCCCGCTGCCCGGCTGGGAAACCCCGCCGTCCACCGGCACCACGCGCGGTTTGACCGCGGGCTGCTTGAAGTAGTTCGTCCAGGCGTCGATGTCGGACTGCTTGAACGAGTCGAACTCGATCAGCCCGACCGTCTGCCCGGAACCGTCGTAGGAACCGGAAAGCTGCTTCATGCTGTAGGCGGTGCGGAACTGCTCGGGGGTGTAACCGCCGCCCGGGCCGCCGGGGCCGGCCGGAGCCGGTGCGCGACGGGCCGGTTCGTCAGACCAGCCACCGTGCGCACGATCCCGGCGAGCGAGGACGGCACGCTCGGCGCGGATTCCCTGGCGTAGAAATGCGCTCCGGCCGAGTCGGAGTAGTCGCCGAGCCGGGTGCCGAACGCCGCCTCGACCTGTCCGACGGTTCCGACCGCGTCGATCACCTGCCGGTTGGCCGAAACGCCGGCGACTCGCAGGCCCTGCTTCTCCAGATACGCCTTCGCAGTGTCCACATCGGACTGAAGTGGGGCGAAGCGGGCCGTGTAGTCCGCGCTGGACAGGAAGTGCCGGTAGTCCGGAGAACGCGGATCGCTGACCGAGGCGACGAACTGGTCGAGCCCGGCTTCGTCATGCGGCCGCAGCGACAGCGCGATCGGGATTTCCCGGTCGGTGTCGGCGGCGCCGAGGCCGGGGCGGAGCCGGTGGGCGCCAAGGGCGTCCGCGACTCCTGCGCGGCAGCCGAACCCGGTATCGCCAGGGCGGCGGTGAGGACGAGACCAGCTGCCGCGGCGGCTGGTCTCGCCCACGGGGAACGAGGGAGCACGATTCCTCCAAACTGAAGCGGAGAAGAAACAGCCGACCAAGGCTAGCCGCGGCGGCGGTCTGGGAATCGTGCTCGCTGAACGTTCGACGATGTTCAACGATAAACTTTAACGGTTTCGTTTTGCCTGGTCAGGGCCGGTGCGTCGAAACAGTTGTCCACAGAATGGCGAGTTGTTTCACCGCGCGGGGATAACGAAACGGGAAAGGAAAACCGGCAGGGTCCTCAGCGCGGGGCCGGGCAGTGCGAATGCGCGGTGTGCCCGGTCGACTGAGCGAGGGCCTCTTCGGCGGAAACCCGAAGAGGCCCTCGCCGAACGTGTCAGCCGATGCGGTAGCTGTACGGCAGGGTCGCCAGCACCTCACCGGTTCCGACCTGCGGCAGGCCGGTCACGCCGGTCGGCAGCGAAGGCACGGTCACGATGTTCAAGTGCCCGCTCACCTGCCGTCCGCGGTCGCCGGACGGCGTGATCGTCACCAGGACGGTCGCGGTCTCGCCCGGCTTGACCAGCTGCGGCGTGCCGCCGGTGCCGTTCGGGTCCACCGACTGGCCGTACGGGTCGCCGGTCGACGACGTCACCGAACCGTCGAAGCCCGCCGTCTCGATCGACGCCGTGTAGCTGGAATGCCCGGCGGGCGCGCCTTCCGGACCGAACGGGCCGATCTCCTGCACGTCGGCGAACCAGACTCCCTTGGTGACATACCCGGTCTTCTCGCCGATCGTCGCGACCGACACCGTGCTCCCGTTCTGCGCGGACTTCAGGTCGCCGAGCACGTCGATGCCCGCCGCCGAGCCCTGGATCTCCGCCTGCGCGGGCACGGTCGAGGACGTCGCGACGGTGAACTTGCTCGTCTCCGGCGGAATCGAGTACACCGGCGCGTTCGCGTTCAGCTCCGGCAGGTCGACCTCGGTCGAACCCTGGATCGGCTGCGGCTGCAGCGTTTGCCGGGCGTTCGTGCGCGCGTCGACGCCGATCGCGATCGGCTCGATCCCGGTGTTGCGCACCGTCACCGGCACGGTCACCGCCTTGCCCGCGGGAAGCGACGCGGACCGCGGCAGCGCGAGCGCGCTGGCCGAGACCTGGTCGAAGCCGACGGTGCCGGTGAACGGCTGGTCGAGCTGCTTGCCCGTCACCGGGTTCTGCACGACGAGCACCAGGTGCCAGCGGCCCGGCAGCGGGTTCGCGTCGACGAGCTGCAACGCGGTGCCCTGCTTCAGCGTGGTGGCCGAATCGAGGTAGGCGTTGCTGTTCACGTCGGCGAGTTCGCCGTTCGGGTCGACCAGGACGCCGTCGAGCAGCGTGCCCGGATCCTGCAGTTTCACCGCGACGTCGAGGTCCCGCTTGCCGCGCGGCACGTCGAATTCGTAAGAGAACGTCTGCGCGGGCGACACCGCGCGGGCGTTGCCGCCGGTGATCGTGCCGCTGAACGCGCCCGGGCCGTTCTTGGTCGGGATCAGCGCGCGCAGCACGGCCGACACGGTGGTCTGGTGGCCGTCGGAGCTGCCGAAGGTGATCGAGTAGTCCGCGTCGCCGCCGCTGGCCGGGGTCTGCAGCGAGACGTGCACCGGCTTCGTCTGGCCCGGCTTGAGCTCCAGGATCTGCGGCGACACCTGGCCGTACGGGACGGCCCGCTGCGCGGTGGTCGCCAGCTGGACGTCACCGGTGTAGCCGGCCGGTCCGGACGCCGAGTACAGCACCGCGGTCCAGGTGCCCGCGGCCGGGCGCGTGACGTCCACGTTGGCGTAGTTCGCCGTCGCGGCCCCGCCCTGCGGACGGCTGTTGGCGACGAACGTGCCGTCCGGCGCGAGCAGCGTCAGCCGCACCACCGGGGTGACGGACTGGCCGTTGACCGTCTTCGGGCTGCCCTGCCAGGCCATCCGCGCCAGCAGCCGCTGCGCGCCGTTCGGCACGGAGAAGGCGACCTTCTTGTATGCCCAGTTCGTACCGTTGAAATACGGGAAAGTCGGCAGCTTCGCCGAATCGAACGCGGTGGTCTGCGCCTGCGTGCCCATCGGGACGAACGTCCGGGTGCCGGTGCTGACCGTCAGCGGCTTGGTGCCCGAGTTGGTGACGTTCACCGAAGCCTGCTGCGTGCTGCCCGGCGCGCCTTCCAGCGTCAGCTGGTCCGCCGAGAGCGAGATGTTCGACGAAACTCCCGCCGGAGCCCCGGTCGAACCCGGAGCGGTAAGTGCGGCTTCGACCGCCGCGCGGGCGTCGAGAAGGCCAGCGCCCTGCTCGTCGGCCGGGAGGTTGAGGTCGCGTGCGGTGCTGGTGATGATCTGCTTCACCTGCGCGGGCGTCGGCGACGCGCCGTGGTGGGAATCGCGGTAGCTCTGGATCACCAGCGCGGCGACTCCCGCGGTGAGCGGGGCGGATTCGCTGGTGCCGCCGAACGATTCGAGGTCGGTCGGCTGCGGGACGGTGTTGAAGTTGCGGCATTCCGAGTACGCCGGCGCGCAGTCGGCCCAGTTGCCCTCGCCGGGCGCGACGAGATCGATGGTGCGGCCGTTCTGCGTGATGCCGGACGAGGACAGCGCGGAGATGTTGTCGCTCACCCATTTCCCGTTGGAGAAGCCGAAAGCCGCGTAGCCGGTCTGCGCGTACAGCCGGTTGTCGGTCGTCGCGCCGGTGGAGATCACCAGCGGGTCGGTGGCCGGGCTGCCGATCGTGGACGTGGTGCCCGCGTCGCCGCTGGAGGCGGTTACCGTGACGCCCGCGGCCACGGCCTGGTCGTTGAAGACCTGGAACAGGTTGCGGGAGCTGGAATCCGGGTACTGGTTGAGGCCGAGCGACTCGTTGATCACGTCGACGTGGTCGACGGTCACCGCGTAGTCGATCGCCTGCAGCACCGCGGAGTTCGTGGCGGTCTTGCCGAAGACGTTCAGCCCGACCAGGCTCGCGCCCGGGGCGACGCCCTTGACGACGATGTTGCAGCCCGCCGGGAGCGGGTGCTTCTCGTTGACGAACTTCGACAGGTCGTGCACCACGACGCCCTGCGCGGCGATCGAGGAGGCGTCGCCGAAGGCCTCGGCGCCGGCGTCGGTGGTGTTCGGGCCGTCGCCGGAGAAGTCCTGGTAGTCCGAGAACACGTGGCTGCCGTCGGGACGGATGAAGTCGGCGTAGTTCGGGTCCATGTTGTCGGCGAGGAACGCGACCTTCACGCCGGCCCCGTTGGCCAGGTCGGACGCGCTCTTGCCGCCGTTGGTGCTGTACGCCCGGATCGAGGTCAGCGCTTCGGGCTCCAGCAGCGGTTTCGCCGGGTCGGACGGGCAGGTCGCGTTCGGCGCGGACTGCGCGGACGGCCCGCCGGCTTTGGGCGCCGCGGCCGCGGCGCCCGGTTTGGCGTCCGGCAGCGTCACTTTGCTGTCCGGCAGCACCTGCGCGACCGCCGGGTCGTGCGCGAGCTGCGCGGCCTGCGCGGGCGTGACGGTGGCGGAAAACGCGTTGCCCAGTGCGAAGTGCTTGACCTTGGCCGGCGCCGCGCCGGTGAGCTTGGCCAGCACCGAGTCCTGTTCTTGGGTGGCCTTGGCGCGGCGGGTGTCCGAGGCCGCCTTGGTGGGCGGCGCGCTGGGCAGCTGGTCCGCGAGGACCACGATCACCGATTGCGGCGCGGCGTCGGCCGCGGCTGCTGGTGCGGCAGCCCGCGCCGGCTGGGTCGCCCCGGCCAGCACCAGGCTGCCGGTCGCAGCCATGACCAGGGCGCGAACGGATCGCGAGGAACGCCCCATGTGCAGTTCCCACTTCCTGCTAGAAGGGTTCGTGAGTTACCGGCCCCGACGAAATCGGGCGCATTCGTGCCGCGCTCGATTTCCCGGCCCCAGAACTCTTTCCGACTCCTTCGCGCTCCACAAGCGACAATAGTGGGAAACAAATCCGGCAAACGGGACCGAATTTCCGCGCGCTCGCGCATTCGGTCCCGTTTGCCGGAATCGGGCGTCAGTCCGCGGGCAGGTGCCGGCGCGAGTGCCGGGTCACCACAAGGGTTCCCGCGACGGCGACCAGAGCGACGCAGGAGAGCAGCGCCGGGTAGCTCGCTACTCCGTTCAGGGCTGCCAAAAGCGACGGCAAGAGGAATCCGATATACGCCAGCGCGTAGTACACGCCGGTCAGTTCCGCGATTTCGTCCGGCCGGGCGAGGCGTTGCAATTCGAGCAGTCCGGACACCACGACGATGCCGTAAGCGGCGCCCAGCACGACCGCCGCGCCGAGCGCGAGCCACGGCGATTCCCCGGCCGCGGCGAAGACGCTCAAGACGAGGCCGGCGCAGAGCACGGTCATCCCGGTGAGCACGGCCCGCGCGCTGGTGGCGCGGTCGACCCGCTTGGCGATCGGCTGGATCCCGACGCCCGCGCCGATCGCGCAGACGGTGAGCAAGGTGGAGTAGGCCAGCGCCCACGACCCGGTCCGGTGCTCGACGAGCTGCGGCAGGATCGCGTAGGCCACGCCGCACGAGCCGAAGATCCACGGTGCGGCGGGCAGGATCACGCGGCGGAACCGCGGATGCCGCGCGGTGGCGGGCAGCGCGGCGCGGACCGAACCGGTCCGGACGGCCAGCGTTTCCGGGCTGCGCGCGACCGCGGCCAGCGAGACCAGCGCGAGTCCGATGTGGACCAGGTAGGGGAGGACCATCGGCCACGGCCCCCATTGCGCGAGCACTCCGGCCACGCCCGGGCCGATGCCGAGCCCGAGCGTGAGGCACAGCGCGGCGCGCCGGGTGCCGGTGTCGGCCGAGGCGTGCGGGTCGGCGTCGGCGAGTTCCTTGATCCAGGTCGAACCCACGGCCATCGCGACCGCGACCGCGATGCCGGAGAGGAAGCGGCCGGCGGCGATCCACCCGACGCCGAGCGGGCCGAGCGCCAGCAGCGCGCTCGCCAGCAGCGACACCGCGGCGCCGGTGCACATCACCGGGCGGCGACCGTACCGATTGGACAGTCCGCCGGACAGCAGCAGCCCGGGCACGAGGCCGACGACGTACGCGCCGAGCAGGGCGTCGACGGTGAAGGCGGAGTATCCCGCGGCGTGGTACATCACGAGCAGCGGGGTGAACTGGTTGCCGCCCCAGCCGCACGCGAACACCGCCGCGGCGGCCGGGAACCAGGCCGGGCGAGCGGAGGTGCCGGGCGTTCCGGGCACGGGAGTGCGGTCAGCGGTAGTGGTCATCGACGGTGCACCGAATCCAGGTGTGCTCGCAGGGCCGGGGCGAAGGCGTCGGCCTTCGTCTCGGCCTCCGCGATGATGTTCAACAGTTCTTCGTGCTCCCGGACGACCTGCGGCAGCCGAGCCGGGATCGGCCCGAGCGCGTGGACGTTCATCCGGCGCTGCCGGTCGGCGAGCGTGGTGTAGAAGCTGAGCAGCAGCGCGTTGCCGCCGGCCGCGACGATCGTCCGGTGGAACAGCTCGTCGGCTTCGGCGAACGCGGGCACGTCGCCCGCTTCCGCGTGCTGCCGCTGGGTGTCGAGTACCGCGCGCAGCTGCTCGAGCGCCGCCGGAATCAGCTCCGGACGACGGCCCAAGCGCTGTACTGCCGCGCTTTCGACAGCTTCGCGGGCTTCGAGTACGTCCTCGGCTTCGCCCGGGGTGATCGGCACGACGATCGCGCCGCGCTTCGGGATCAGGTTGAGCAATCCCTCGACCTGCAGCCGCAGGAAGGCCTCGCGCACCGGGGTCCGGCTCACCCCGAGGCGCTCGGCGATCTCGCCCTCGCTGAACAGGTGCCCGCCGGGCAGCTCGCCGGTGAGCACCAGTTCCTTGGTCAGCTCGTAGGCGCGGTCGGCCGCGGGTTTCAACGCGTTCACGGCTAAGACGCTAGCATGCGTCCCACCTTGTATCTAAGGCGTTGTGACCTGCGGCTCAGCGGTTCTGTCGGGGTCGTGTGCGATGCTCCGGGGGTGCGAGTGCTCCTGGACGCCCGGCCGACCGCGCAGCAGGCCGTCGACGCCGTCCGCGCCGCGTTGGCGGGCGGGCTCGACCCCGACCGGGACCCGCCGCGGTCCGTCGTGCCCGTGCCCGCCGGGCAGTTCCTGCTCATGCCCGCGTTCTGGGACCGCTACGCCGGGGTCAAGGTCGCGTCCGTCGCGCCCGGCAACCCGGCCCGGGGCCTGCCGCGGATCCAAGGCCACTACCTGCTGATGGACGGCCCGACGCTCACCCCGATGGCCCTCCTGGACGGCGTCGCCCTCACCTCGGTGCGCACCGCGGCGGTCTCCGCGGTGGCCGCGGACCTGCTGGCCGTGCCGGACGCGGAACGCCTGGTGGTGTTCGGCACGGGTCCGCAGGCGCGGAGCCACATCGAAGCTCTCCGCGCCGTGCGGCTGGTGCGGGAGGTGGCAGTGGTCGGCCGGAACCCGGAGCGGACGGAAGCTTTCGCCGCGCAGTACCCGTTCGCCCGGGCAGGCACGCCGGACGACGTGTCCTCGGCCGATCTGGTCGCCTGCTGCACCTCGTCGCGGACCCCGGTGTTCGACGGCGCGAAGGTGCCCGAGCACGCCACGGTGATCGCCGTCGGCTCGCACGAACCGGAGGCGCGGGAAGTCGACGATGTCCTGATTGGACGGTCCACAGTGGTCGTCGAAGGAATCGGCGCGGCAACCCGCGAGGCCGGGGACGTAGTGCTGGCAATGGAATCCGGTGCCCTCGCCGCGGACGAGCTGATCTCGCTCGCGGCGTTGGCGCGCGGCTTCGCGGTGCCGCCGGGTCCGCGGCTGTTCAAGAGCGTCGGGATGGCTTGGGAAGACCTGGTGGTCGCCGCGGCTGCCTATGAAGCTTTCACGTGACGTCCCGGCGAAGCGGGAACGCGACCGCCAGTCCGCACGCGAGGAGTGCGTAGCCGAGAAGGACGAGCGCACCGCCCGCGGCGGGCAGCAGCGGTCCGCTCGGGTGGCCGGTCTGCTGGGCGAGCGCGTCGGTGAGGTAGCCGAATTCGGTGAGCGCCGCGGTGGCTCCGCCGGGAAGCCAGGGATAGATCGCGTTGACGCCGGGGATGGCGAGAAGCGCGAGCTCGACCACGTACAGATATCCGATCACGACAGCCAGCGCGGCGACCTGATTCCGCAGCAGCGCACCGATTCCGACGCCCAGCACGGTGTAGATCGTCATCGCGGCGGCCATCCGGAGCAGCAGTTCGGCGACTGTCGCGGGTGCGAGCCCGACGGCCACTCCGTGGACGGCGGCGCTTCCGTAGAGCGCGAGCCCGGCGGCGGCCGCGGTGACGAGGCCGTAGCAGAGGCCGCCGATGGCGAACGCCGCGAGTTTCGCGACGAGGATCCGCCAGCGGCGCGGGGCGAACAGGAACGTGACGGCGATCGTGCGGTGCCGGTATTCCGACGTCATCGCGACGGTGCCGAAAGCGGCCGGGAACAGGACGGTCACCGTCGCCATGCCGAGCACGTTCCGCACCCCGGCGGCGGTGTCGAGGCCGGGCATCGGCGGCTGGACGTGCTGCGGGCCGATCAAGCCGATCAGCGCGACCAGGCCGCCGCCGCACACCGCCGCGGCGCCGAGCGCCCACAGCCACAGCCGGGTGGCGCGCAGGCGGCGAAGCTCCGCGGCGATCATCGGCGCGCTCCGGAGGCGAGGGCGAGGAAAACCTGTTCCAGGCCGGGTTTTTCCGGGATCAGCTCGTGGACGCGCAGGCCCGCCGCGGCGGCCCGGTCCGCGATCTCGGCGGTGCGGAGGCCGGTGACGCGCAGGAGATCCGGCGCGATCCGGTCGGCGGTTCCGCCCAGCACGCCGGCGAGTTCCCCGGCGTCGGGGGAGCGGACGAGCGCGACGGGCGCGGCCGTCGCGGACAGTTCGGCGAGGGTGCCGGCGGCGACGAGGCGGCCGTCCCGGAGGACCACGACCCGATCGGCGATCTGCTCCAGCTCGCTCAGCGCGTGGCTGGAGATCAGCACGGTGCCGCCGTTCGCGGCGAATCCGGTCAGCACGTCGCGCAGCCACACCGTGCCTTGCGGATCGAGTCCGTTGCCGGGCTCGTCGAGCACCAGCGCCCGCGGGTCGCCGAGCAACGCGGTCGCGAGGCTGAGCCGCCGCCGCATGCCGGTGGAGTAGCCGCGTGACGGCCGGTCGGCGAAGGCGGTCATGTCCAGCTGCTCCAAGAGTTCTTCGACCCGTCGGCGCGGCAGCCGCGCAATCGCTGCGTAGACGCGGAGGTGTTCGCGCGCGGAGCAGGCTGGGTGCGGCTCGGCCCCGTCGAGCACCGCGCCGACGGCGGCCGCCGGACGCGGCAGGTCGGCGTACTGGCGGCCGTCGATCGTCGCGGTCCCGGCGTCCGGCCGGACCAGGCCGAGGAGCATCCGCATCGTGGTGGTCTTCCCGGACCCGTTCGGGCCGAGGAGCCCGGTGATCTCCCCGGGGGCGGCGGAGAACGTCAGATCGTCGACGGCGGGCGTCGCGCCGAACCGCTTGGCCAGGTTCTCGACGACGATGCTCATGCGCGCGCCTCGATCGCCTCGGCCAGCCCGGCCGCGTCCGGCAGGCTGAGCAGCAGTTCGCCGACCTTCCCGCCGTCGAGGACGATCCGCAGCGCGGGCTTCGAGCGGCGCACCGACACCAGCTGGCGCGTTCCGGTGCCCAGCCCCCAGATCCCGACCTTGCACACCCCGCTGACCAGGATGCCCGCCCGGCCGCCGCGCGTGCGGGCCAGCGGGTCGTCGACTGTCTCCGCGGTCCGGATCCGCGCCAGTGGAACCGTGATCTCCGCCCGCCACACCGCGAGCCGCTCCCACCAGGCGAACCGCACCCGGAGCCGGTCGCGGACGATCTCGGCCTTCGCCATCGCCGTCACCCCCTGAGTTATCTGTTCTATTAGTTGTATAGCAGATATCCTGGACGAGTGCTGCTGACTGTGGATCTCGACCGCGAGACACCGATCTACCTGCAGATCCGCGACCGGGTCGTGGAGGCGATCGCCGACGGCGACCTCGCCGAGGGCGATTCGCTGCCGTCCACCCGGCAGCTCGGCGCCGATCTCGGCGTCAACTTCCACACCGTGAACAAGGCCTACGACCTGCTTCGCGCGCAGGGCCTGATCCGGATCACCCGCAAAAGCGGCGCGGTGGTCCGCCGCGACGCGCGGTCCGGCCCCGCCGAGCCCGGGTACGCCGACGAATGGCAAGAACGCCTCCGCACCCTCCTCGCCGAAGCGGTCGCGCTCGGACTGGACGCGGACGAGGTGACCGTCCGCTGCGCCGCGGTGGTGGAGTCCTTCCGCGCGAAGGCCGCGCCGTGACGTCGTCGGTCTATCTGGATCTCGCCCTGGTCGCGCTGCTGGCCGCCGCGTTCTGGGCGGCGCCCGCACTGGCCCGGCCGACGCTTCCGTTCGGCGTCCGGGTCCCGGCGGCGCGCACGGCGGAACCGGCGATCGTCCGCGCGCACCAGCGTTACGCGCGCGGGGTCCTGGCGGCCGGTGCGCTCGCGTTCGTGTCGGTCGCCTTCGCGTCGGCCGCGCTGCGCTGGGGCTCGGCCGCGGCGTTCGCGGCGCCGATTCTCGCCGTGGTCTGCAGCGGACTCGGCTGCGAGCACACCGCGCGGTCGCCGCCGCCAAACGAGACGGCGACTGGTACTCCGGCACCAGCCAGGCAGTCACGACCGACACGTCGCTGCGCACCGACCCCGTCCGTCCACAGTGGATTCTTCTGGCTCCGGCGGCGGTGCTGTTCGCGATCACCGCGGTGATCGGGGCGTGGCGGTACGGCGACCTGCCCGCGACGTTGCCGACCCCGAACGGAATGATCGTCGACTCCGCCCGGCGCAGCGCGACGACGGTCGCCCGCGCGTTCGCGACCGTCACCGCGCAGCTGCTGATCATCGTGCTCGTCGGCCTGCTCGGCCTCGCCCTTCCGCGCGCCCGGCCGGAACTCGACGCGGAGCAGCCGGCCGCCTCGGCCGCCCGATACCGCGCCTACCTCGCCGGTGTGCTGCGGCTGCTGTTCGGCACCGCCGGCTGCGCGGCGGCGAGCTTGCTGGTGGCGTCGCTGGAGGTGTGGGAGATCGTCCCGGCGACGACGGGCGCCACCGTCGTCAGCTACCTCCCGCTCGCCGCCGCCGTGGTCGCGTGGGTGGCTTTCGCGTTCCGAGCCGGCGACGCCGGGCACCGGCTGCCTGCCGGCGAAAAGGACTCCGGCCGCGTGCAGCGAGACGACGACCGGTACTGGCACCTCGCCGGCATGGTCTACGCCAACCGCGGCGACCCGGCGGTCCTCGTGCACCGGCGGGCCGGGCTGGCGTGGACGCTCAACCTCGGCCATCCGGTCAGCTGGGCGATCCTCGCGGCCGCCGCGGCGGTCGCCGTGCTGGCGGGATTCGGCGTCGTCGAACTGCCTTCCCGGGGCGGCTAGCCTGGATGCCCTCGACGGCGAGGGGAGACCGGATGTCCGAGGAACTGACCACCGCGGCGGAGCTGTTCGACGCGATCGGTGTCAAGTACGAGGAGGCGTTCGGCCACCGGCCGGTGGTGGAAGCGGCGCTGCGGGAGTTGATCGACGCGCTCCCGCCGTCCGCGCGAGTGCTGGACGTCGGCAGCGGCACCGGTCGTCCCGCCGCGGAGAAGCTCGCCGCTGCCGGACATCGGGTGACCGGGATCGACGTGTCCGCGGAGATGGTGCGGATCGCCCGCGAACAGGTGCCCGGCGCCGAGTTCGTGCAGGTTGACGTGCGGGAATGGGAGACGTCGCCGGGGTCCTGGGACGCGGTCTGCGCGTTCTTCTCGTTCGTGCAGCTGTCGCGGGCCGAGACGGAGCGAGTCCTGCGCCGCATCGCGGGCTGGCTGGCGCCGGGCGGGAGGTTCGCGCTGGTGACCGTGCCCGCCGACATCGAGGACCTGCCGATCGAGTTCCTCGGCCACGCGATCCGGGTGACCAGCTTCCCGACGGACGCCCTGGTCGACCGGGTGCGCGCGGCCGGGCTCGAGGTGACCGGAACCCGGACGGAGCGGTTCGAGCCCGGCAAGCCGGGTGCGGAGCCGGAGGAACACGTGCTGATCTCGGCGCGCAAACCCGGCTGAGCAGGCGGGGAAGCGCGCGGAGTCGGGAAAGAAATTCGGCGCTTCGCGGGCTGAGGGAAACCGGGGCGGCATTTTCGCGCGCTCAAGGTGAACACGTCGGAAACTGCGTGGAAAATGCCGCCCCGGGTCACTCGGTGTGCCTGGTTGGCTAAGCGACCGAATGAATCCTGGCCACGTCCGGGGGATTACGCGGATTACCCGCCGCCACCGTTTCGTACGGGCGCTCGTGGAAGCCAGTTCGCTCGGCCCGCCCGAGGCGTGAGTCGGTCACCGCGCCTGACCGCGGTGACCGACTCACGTTTGGCTCGTCTCGGCCGATCCTCGCGACTCCCGTCTCGCTCGGTTCGCCGAGCCCTGAGCGGCAGCGTGTTGCCGGGGTCCGACTCGGGCGGCTTGCTGCTGCACGTTGCTGCCGACTCGGGCGGTGTGCGGCCGCAGCGGCGGGCCGACTCGCATTGCCTGCCGCGGCGGTGGGTGTCCGGCTGGGGCACCTGCCGCCGCGGTGAGTGCCCGACTCGGATTGCCTGCCGCGGCAGTGGGTTCCCGACTCGGATTGCCTGCCGCGGCAGTGGGTTCCCGACTCGGATTGCCTGCCGCCGCAGTGGGTTCCCGACTCGGACTGCCTGCCGCCGCAGTGGGTTCCCGACTCGGACTGCTTGCCGCGGCGGTGGGTCCCCGACTCGGGTTGCTTGCCGCGGCGGTGGGTGCCCGGCTGGGACGCCTGCCGCCGCGGTGAGTGCCCGACTCGGTTTGCCTGCCGCGGTAGTGGCTCCGCGGCTCGGATTGCTTGCCGCGGCAGTGCCCTCACCTCGGACGGCTTGCTGCCGCGGTAGGTGTCCGACTCGAGTGGCTTGCCGCCGCGGTTGGTTGCCGAGCCTCGCGACTCGCGCAACTCGTGTGCCGCGCCGGTTCCGGAGGCTCCGTCGTGCCCAATTCACTTGGCCGTGGCCGGTTCGCAGTCCGCACCTCGGTTGCCACGGCACCTTCGCGCGGCTTCCCGAAGCGGGCGAATCGCGAGACCTCAGGCCAAAACCACCGTCGGTATTACTGGTTGCCCCACTCGCCCTGCTGGCCGCCCTGGTCGTAGCCGCCCTGCTGCTCGTAGCCGCCTTGCTGGCCGCCCTGCTCGAAGCCCTGCTGGCCGCCCTGCTCGTAACCGCCGCGCTGCTCGCCCTGGCCGAAGCCGCCCTGCTGGCCGCCTTCCTGGAAGCCGCCCTGGCCGCCCTCGCCGTAGCCGCCCCGCTGGCCGCCCTGTTCGAAGCCGCCGCCCTGGCCGCCTTCCTGGAAGCCGCCCTGCTGGCCGCCCTGCTCGAAGCCGCCTTGGCCGCCCTGCTGGAAGCCGCCGCCCTGGCCGCCCTGTTCGAAGCCGCCTTGGCCGCCCTGCTGGAAACCGCCCTGCTGGCCGCCCTGCTCGAAGCCGCCCTGGCCGCCCTGGTCGCCTTGGCCGAAGCCGCCCTGCTGCTGTCCGCCCTGTTCCTGGCCGCCCTGGTGGCCGCCGCCGAAGTTTTCCTTCAGCTTGTCCGCGCCCTGGCGGATCTGGTCGCCGTGCTGGCCGCCGGTTTTCTCGTCGGCGAATTCGGCGGCCTTGTCGATGCCCTGGCCGATTTTGTCCGGGTTGTTGCCCGCGAATTCCTGGATCTTGTCCTTCGCCTGGTCGAAAAAGCTCATCGAAATCCTCCTTGATCTATTCGTGACACATGGATACCAGCCGGGTACCCGGCCGACCGGGTGACGAGACGCCAGTCCCCGGTTCGGGTGAGGCGAGGCGCCGGTTCTGCCCGGGTCGGGCCACGGGTGGGTTACCCCACACGCGCGGAACCGCGGGCGACTGGCCGGTAGGGTCGCCGCCGCAGGGGCGCCGGAGCCGAGGAGGACGTGTGGCGGGACCGTTGAGCGGGCTGAAAGTCGTCGAGCTGGCCGGGATCGGCCCGGGGCCGCACGCGTGCATGGTGCTCGCCGACCTGGGCGCGGACGTCGTCCGCGTGGAACGGCCTTCCGGATCGCTCGACCTCACCGGCGGCAAACCGGACCCGTTGCTGCGCGGCCGCCGCTCGGTCGCCGCGGACCTCAAGACCGCCGAAGGCCGCGAGCTGGTCCTGCGGCTCGCGGCGAAAGCGGACGTGCTGATCGAAGGACTGCGCCCGGGCGTCACCGAACGGCTCGGCGTCGGCCCGGACGACTGCTTCGCGGCCAACCCCAGCCTGGTCTACGGCCGGATGACCGGCTGGGGCCAGGACGGCCCGCTCGCCCAGCGCGCCGGGCACGACATCAACTACCTCGGCCTCACCGGGGTCCTGCACGCGATCGGCCGCGCCGGCGAACGTCCGGTGCCGCCGCTCAACCTGGTCGGCGACTTCGGCGGCGGCTCGATGTTCCTGGTCGCGGGCGTGCTCGCGGCGTTGTGGGAACGCGGCCGGACCGGACGCGGCCAGGTCGTGGACGCGGCGATGGTCGACGGCGCGAACGTGCTCTCCCAGATGATGTGGGCCTTGCGCGGCATGGGTTCCTGGTCCGACGAACGCGGCACGAACCTCCTGGACGGCGGCGCGCCCTTCTACGACACCTACGTCTGCGCGGACGGCCGTTACGTCGCTGTCGGCTCCCTGGAGCCGCAGTTCTACGCGGCTCTCCTGGACGGCCTCGGGCTCGCCGGCGAAGACCTCCCGGCGCAGCTGGACCGCGCCGGCTGGCCGGCGCTGCGCGCCGCGTTCACCCGCGTGTTCCTGACCCGGACCCGCGACGAATGGGCCGAGGTCTTCGACGGCACCGACGCGTGCGTCACGCCCGTCCTCGCGCCCGACGAGGCTCCCCGGCATCCGCACATCGCGGCGCGGTCCGGCCTGATCGAGCTGGACGGGATCGTGCAGCCCGCGCCGGCGCCGCGGTTTTCGCGCAGCACGCCGGAGACGCCGTCCTCGCCGCCGGTCCCGGGCGCGGACACGGAGAAGGTGCTCGCCGACTGGGGTGCCTAGCGCGCGGGCTCCGGCCGGTCATCCGGTCCGGCTCCGCAACCGCACCGGCAGCGTCACATGCCCGTTGGTGATGAACGACGGCACCGGTTTCAGCTCCTCCTCGGCCACGGCCAGCGCCAACTCCGGGAACCGCTCGAACAACGCGGGCAGCCCGTACTCCGCCTCCATCCGGGCGAGCTGCGCGCCGAGGCAGTAGTGCACGCCGTAGCCGAACGCGAGCGCTGATTTGTCCTTGCGGGACAAGTCGAATTCGTTCGCGTCCGGACCGTGGCGGTGCTCGTCGCGTCCGGCCGGGCCGAAGGACGGGAGGATCGGGTCGCCCGCGCGGATGGTCGTGCCCGCGACCTCGATGTCCTCGCGCGCGAACCGCAACGGCAGGTGCGAGATCGGGGACTGCCAGCGCAACGTCTCGTCCACCACGTCCGGCCAGGTGCGCGTTCCGTCGAGGACCTGCCGCAGCTGCGCGGGATGCGTGAGCAGCGCGGTCACGGCCTGGTCGAGCAGGTTCACCGTCGTCTCGTGCCCGGCGGTGATCACCAGGATCAGCGTGTCCACCAGTTCCGCTTCGCTCAACCGGGAACCGTCGCAGTCTCGAGCGGCGATCAGCGCGGTGGCGAGGTCGTCGCCGGGTTCGGCGCGCCGCTGGTCGACGAGGTCGGCGAGAATCCCGTACAGCAGCTCGACATTCGCGGTCGCCTCTTCCGCGGTCGCCGACGTCGCGAACATCCCGGCCACCGCGGTGCGCAGGCCCGGCCGCGTTTGCTCGGGGACCCCGACCAGCCGGCAGATCACCTCGATCGGCAGCCGGTAGCAGTACTGTTCGCGCAGGTCGGTTTCGGCCGGCCCGGCGTCGAGTTCGGCGAGCAGGCCGTCGGCGATCTCCTGGACCACCGGGCGCAGCGCGGCGATGCGGCCGGGCGAGAAAGCCTTGGACACCAGCGACCGCAGCCGCCGGTGCTCGTCTCCGTAGGCGGTGAACATGTTCTGCACGGAAACCCAGATGTGCAGCGACCAGTCGGCGGAGATCGCGCCGTCGCGGTAGGCGGGCCAGTGCCGCCGCGCGTCCTTCGACACCCGCGGGTCGGCGAGCAGGGCGCGCAGCAGCGGCAGGCTGGTGACCGACCAGGCGAGCACGCCGCCCGGCAGTTCGACCACGGTCAGCGGTCCGCGGGCGCGAAGCCGGGCGCCCTCGCCGTGCACGTCCGGCGCGGCCGGGTCCAGCACGAAGGGGGTGACGGCGTGGTCCATGGGCGCTCCTCGCGGCCCAGGGTCCACAAAGGACGGACGATGGGAGAGGAGTCCGTTGCGGCCGCCGGGTCCACGGCAAGCGTAGCGACGCCAAGGATCGTTTCGCCGGGATTGAGGGGTGGTCCGGACCAGGCCGGAGGAGGGGTTGACGTCAGCCGTCGGCGCGCTTGCGGTGCAGCGAAAACCGCTCGAACACAGACAGCTCGCCGGTCGGTTTGTTCACGTTGTAGTAGGTCACGTGCATGGTCGTCGTGCCGCCCGGACGGCGTCCAGGATCCACCGTGAACGCGGCGAACCCGTATGGATGGTCGAGGTCGCGCACCGCGCTCCACACCGCTTTTTCGCGCACGTAGGTCGGTTTGCGCTTGCCGGTGGCCGGATCCCGCTGGTCCGCGACGGCGGTCAGCACCTTTCCGGTGCCGTCTTTGAAGAAACTGCCGTTGGTGGTCCCGGAAACGCCGCCTCCGCCGAGGATCATGTGCACGGTGCCGTGCGTGGCGTCGATGTTGTCGGTCGCGTCGGACACCGGGTTCGGCGTGAGCGTCTCGCTTTCCGCGACGACGCCGTGCACGGCGAGGGAGCGCTCGTAGTCGTGCTCGTGCCCGCAGAGCACCAGGTCCACGCCGTAGCGGTCGAACAGCGGGCCGTACTTCTCGCGCAGGCCCAGGTCGGCACCGTTCGCGTCGGACGTGCTGACCATGACCTGGTGCATCGCGACGACGATCCAGTCCACGTCGCGCGACGCCCGCGCCGCGGCGAGTTCCTTCTCCAGCCAGGCGAGCTGCCGTCCGCCGGAGTAGCCGTTGACGTAGACGTCGCCGCCGTCCTGCAAGCAGTTGTCGTCGTTCTGCAGCACGAGCACCCGGACCGCGCCGACGGTGAACCCGTACCAGAGTCCGGCGAGCTCCGGGTCGGTTTCGGTGGAGGGCAGCTGGAAGTAGGCCTGGTAGGCGTCCATCCCGATCGCGCCGTTCTTCTTCTCGATCTCGTGGTTGCCGGCGGCGGGCATCCACGGCCGGTACCGTGCCGAGCGGGTGTTGTTGGTGAAGAAGTTGTTCCAGGTGCGCACGCGGTCGACGTCGAGGTTGGCGTAGCAGAGGTCGCCGTTGAGCAGGTGGAACAGCGGCGCGACGGTCTCGATGCCGGTGACGATGTCCTTGGTGGCCGGGGTGGAGAAGAAGTCGAGCGCGGGCGCTCCCTTGAGATCCCAGGTGACCTGCGGCGCCGACTGGTCGCCGAAGCTGGTGAACGTGAACGCGGAACGGCCGCTGGGTGCGGTGCGGAACGTGCCCGCGTCCGGCGTCGCGCCGTCGTGCTGGGCGACGTAGAGGTATTCGGTGTCCGGGGAGAGCCGGTTGATCTCGGCGTGGTGCACCCAGACCGTGCGGTTGGAAGCGCCGTCGAGGTAGGTGCGGGTGACGGCGGGCGCGTACGAGCCGAAGCCGTCGTCGAGCGTGCCGTAGAGGACGCGGGGACGGCGGACCGGGCCGTCGGTGAGCCACGAAACCACCATCTGCCGGGCGGGATCGCGGCCGAACGTGAGATGCAAACCCTGCACCGGTGTCGCGCCGCCGCCCGGCGCTGGCGCGAGCGGAGCGGCCGTACCAGTGCCGAGCAGTGGTACGGCAGCGCTTGCGCCCATGAGGCCCAAAGCTCCTCGACGGCTGACGGGGTTGGACATGACGGCGGCCTCCTCCGGCTCCCAGGCGGAGCCGAAGCTATGCGCGCCGCGCGGCCCGGCGATGAACGCGGGTTGTCCGGCGCGTGAAGTTGTCCGGCGGAGGGAATCCGGTTCGTTCCCTTTGCCGGGAAAAGGCTTTCGGACTGTCCTCAATGGAATCTTCCGGTCGGGCCGGATCGATTCAGAAGAGTTCTGCTAGCCTCCGGTGTGACGTGCGGCTCGCCGTGGTGCCGCGTTGCTGCCGGGGCGCTTCACGGAGCGTGCGCTGAGTGCTTCGGCTCGAACCTCCGAGGAGCGTTATGACAGGCATCGTCCGGGTCCGGGGCCGTGAGGTGCTCGACAGCCGGGGCAACCCGACGGTCGAGGTCGACGTGGTGCTGGCGGACGGGTCGGCGGGACGGGCGGCGGTGCCGTCCGGGGCCTCCACCGGCACGCGCGAGGCGGTCGAGCTGCGGGACGGCGACGCGAAGCGGTTCCACGGCAAGGGCGTGCGCAAGGCGGTCGACGCGGTGAACGGCGAGATCGCCGACGCCGTGGTCGGCATGGAGGCCGAGGCGCAGGCGGACGTCGACCGCGCGCTGATCGCCCTCGACGGCACCGGGAACAAGGCCCGGCTGGGCGCGAACGCGACGCTCGGGGTCTCGCTGGCGGTGGCGAAGGCGGCTGCCGCGGCGAACACGCTGCCGCTGTACCGCTACGTCGGCGGGGTCTACGCGCACCTGCTGCCGATGCCGATGATGAACATCGTCAACGGCGGCGCGCACGCGGACAACCCGATCGACTTCCAGGAGTTCATGATCGGCCCGGTGGGCGCGTCGACGTTCGCCGAGGCCGTGCGGATGGGCTCGGAGGTGTTCCACACGCTGCGGAAATCGTTGCACGAAGCGGGACACAACACGAATGTCGGAGACGAGGGTGGCTTTGCGCCGCAGCTGGGCTCGGCCGACGAGGCGCTCGAGTTCGTGGTCCGCGCGATCGAGCAGACCGGGTACGAGCCGGGCAAGGACATCGCGCTGCTGCTGGACCCGGCGGCGTCGGAGTTCTACCGCGACGGCGTCTACGACTACACCGGCGAGGGCCGCAAGCGCAGCGTCGAGGAGCACGTCGCGTACCTGACCGAACTGACCGAACGCTTCCCGATCGTGTCGATCGAGGACGGTCTGGCCCAGGACGACTACGCCGGCTGGAAACAGCTGACCGACGGCATCGGCGATCGCGTGCAGCTGGTCGGCGACGACCTGTTCTGCACCAATGTCGAGATCCTGCGCGACGGGATCAAGCGCGGCATCGCGAACTCGATCCTCATCAAGGTCAACCAGATCGGCACCCTGACCGAGACGCTGGCCGCGGTCGACACCGCGCACAAGGCGGGCTACTCGGCGGTCATGTCGCACCGTTCGGGCGAAACCGAGGACACCACCATCGCCGACCTCGCGGTCGCGACCGGCTGCGGCCAGATCAAGACCGGTTCGCTGTCTCGATCGGACCGGACGGCGAAGTACAACCAGCTGATCCGCATCGAAGAGGAGCTGGGCACCGAGGCTCGCTACGCGGGCTGGGACACGCTGCGCTGAGCTTGTCTTTGTTGCGGCGGCCCGGGTTTTCGCCCGGGCCGCCTTTTTACTACTTCTTCGCCCTTCCGAGCATCGCCGCGGCGGTGAAGGCCGCACTCACCCAGAACGCCGCCCGCGCGTGCGCCGCGTCCACGACGACGGCCCCTGCCACCGCGGGCCCGATCACCGCACCGAGATTGAACGCCGTGGTCGCGATCGCCCCGGCCACCCGCGGCGCGTCAGTGCTGGCGGTGGTGACGATCGCTGCGATCAACGCGGACCCGACGCCGAACGCGGTCGCCCCGGTGACCAACGCTGCGGCAAGCAGCCCCGGAAGGCTCTGCGCCGCGAAGAACGCCGCCACCCACACGATGGTCAGCACAGCGGTGCCGGTTTTGAGGATCTTCGGGCCCACCTTGCCTGCGATCGTGACGCCGACGAACGACCCCACGCCGAACATCGCCAGCACGACCGGCACCCAGCCGGTTGGTGCGGTCATCGTGCCGAGGTAAGTGAAGGCCGCGAACGTCCCGCCGTTGACGAGAACCCCTTTGCCCACGATGACCACGACCCGCCGCCGGGCCAGGGCTCGCCACTCGCGATACACCGGGCTCGTCGCCGGCGGATCGTCGAGCGAGATTGTGGTCAATGCGGTCGCCGCTGCCGCGGTGATCGCCGCGATGGCCCAGAACGCAGCCTGCCACCCGGCGTACTGGCCGAGCATAGTCCCGGCCGGAACGCCGACGATGCACGCGAGCGTCACCCCGGACAGCAACACAGACGTCGCCCGCCCAACCGCTTCGGCCGGGACGAGCGAGGGCAGCGCCGCGAGGGCTACGGCGAGAAACCCGGCGTTGGCGAACGCCGCGAGGGCCCGGGTGACGAGCAGGAGCGGAAAGTTGGTGGTGAGGGCGCCGACGACGTGTACGCCGCTGAAGAGGCAGAGGAACGCGAGGAGCGCCAGCTTGCGGGGGAGTTTGCTGCCGAGCATCGCGAGAACTGGCGCGCCGATGACCATCCCGGCCGCGAAGAGGGACGTGAGCAACCCAGCGGTGCCAAGGGAGACACCGGTGCCCGCGGCGATCTGGGGCAGCAGCCCGGAGAGGACGAACTCGGAGGTGCCTTGCGCGAAGACCGCGCCGGCGAGGAGGAAAAGTACGGGAGGCAAAACGAATCGACTCCGAATGACTGTCGGCGTCAGGAACGCCGGAGGGATGAGGACGGTTCGTTCGGCGGAGCGGGGCTGGCGTGCCGCGAGTGGGCTTCGCGTGCCTGGCAGCGTCGGGACGAAGCTTCGCCGCGGCTTCGCGTGCTGCGGACAGGGCCTTCGCCGCGGCTTTGGATGCTTTGCGGCAGCCTTTGTCGGGCCACTGTGCTGCCGGGCGCTGCATGCCAACCGTTCCGGGTGGCGGGCAGGCCTCGCCCACGCACGGTGTTCGCCGAGCTTGCTTGCCCCAGGTGCCGTGGTGACAGGCGGATTTCTCCGGGCACTGCTTAGCCATTCGCGCCGCCATGGCGGGCAGGGCTTGTCCGGATGCGGCGTTGCCAAGGTTGCTTTGCCAGCAGTATTGCTGTGACCGGACACGTTTGGCGCAGCGGCACCACGGCAGCGAGTGCGCTTCCCCGGACCCGTCTACGAACGGTCGCCCAACCCGGCGGCGTCACACTTCACCACGACTTGGCCGTCGTGCGCAGGCTTGCCGTCGGCCCAGTCGCTCGCGCGCAGTGGCCCGATTGACTACCTGTCGTGCGTGCTCAAGCCGGTGAGAACCGCACCCTGAACGTGCTCGAGGACCTGCTTAGGGCACAGCTCAACCACATGGCACCCGCGGTGAAGGTCCGCCGGTCAGCCCAGCCCGGGAGTGAACCCGGCACCCGTCGCTCCGCCGCCCAGCTCGTGGCTGGGCGGCTATCGTCTGCTGGCCTCCGGCGATGTCATGATCCGCACCTTACCGTGTCGTGCTCGCAGTGTTGTACTCGATATGTGCGGTTGCTGACCGGTGCGCGCGGCGGGGCAAGTGGCTGTCGTCGATTGTCGGAGGTTGGTGGCGGGGGGGTCTGCTCAGGGTTTGGTTGACACCTCACCTGTGAGGCTTCGGCCTCGCCTGGAAGGATG
>NZ_ASXG01000057.1 GCF_000411975.1 Amycolatopsis orientalis DSM 43388 | reverse complement strand
AGCCACTACCAGCAGCGACACCAACAACCAGCACCCGATCACGAACTACAGCTGGAGTATTAGCCCGCTGAGCACCGGTCTGGGGCGGCGGGGCCAGTCGGGTACCTGAGCCTGCCGGGCAACTTGGTATGGATGGCGGTTAGCCCGCAGCGGCATCGGGCTGCGGCTAGCGTGGGCTGGTCGAGTGCATGAGCGTTCCTGGCAACCGATGCGGGAGAGGTTTCGGCACGGGCGGGCGGGGTACCCGCCGCAACGTCAGCCTGCTGCGACGGCGTTGGTCGAGCATGCGGCCTGGCCGGGCAGTCCGGTCGGTCTGAATAAGCGTGCGCTGGCCCAAGCCCTGGGTCATGGCTTCCTTCGTATTGCCCGGAACGCCGACCGCTGCGTCGAGGTTCTGTCCGCAGCTGTCGTTCGACGCTAGATGGTTTCCCATCGACGGCGGCCCACCACCGCCGCCCGATTGGTCCGAATGGCGAGGAAAGCGCGCTGAAAACCCGCCTCGCGCGACGCGGCCGTAGCGCGAACCGCCCGGAGGCTCGCTCCGCTTGTGCGGAACAAGCCGTTGGCATGAAAGCGATTCACGACTGCCGCGCCCACCCGTCGCCGGGTGTCCACATGGGTCAGTCGCCCCGGAATGCGGATTCCGCAGCGGCGTCGCCGATCCGAGTCGGCAACCCGGAACAAGGCCCCGGAATCGATGCGGAAACCGGCCCGCTAAAACTTCCACCCCTGCCGAACGGGTCCGATTCCTGAGGTGCAGCACGAATTCCGCGGCTTGCGCGGTCGGGTACTGTCGATGCCCCTGGGTGATATTTTGCTCCGAACGGCTGAGTGTCGCCGGCGTATCTGTCACCCTGGTGGAGCATCCTGTACCGGGAAGCGGCCCGGGTCGGGAGCGGGCGCAGGGGAGGGAACGCTGTGCAGTACGTGCGGGAAGACGAATACCTTGCCCGGCAGCAGCGAGCGCTGGCGGAAATGGTGCGCCGGGGACGGCGGAAGCGCAGTTTTCAGCTGGCGGAACATCTGGCGGCGGAGGGCGGGGTGCACCGGTCGGACGTGCTGGCCGTGACGGTGCTTTTCCTTGCCTGCCAGGCAGTTCGCCGGGGCGACGCGGCGGCCGTGCAAAGATTCTCGAAAGCGTTTCGCAGTTGTGAGCGAAGCAGTGTGGATCTTGCTCGGCAGCTCATGCGATTGGAAGCGGGGCGCGAACAGGGGTGGCTTCCGCGGGAGCATTACGACGAGCTTTTTTCCTACGCGTGGCGAGAAAACCGGCCGGACATTCTGGTCAAAGCCTCGCTGATTCAGCCGCGCGATGTTCCGGCGGCCGGATGGTGGGCTGAGATGGAGCGGAATCTCAGCCTGTTATCGGTCTGAATCGCCGATTCCGGACCAGTCGATCCGGGCGAACAGCGCGCGCAATTTCGCGCCGCGGGTCTCGTTCGCGGCACTGATCCACGCGATCCGGCCGAGCAGGTGCGCGCGGAAGTCCGGGTGTCCGGCGCGGTTCTGCGGTGCCGGGCCGGTGCGGGCGCAGTTGTGCAGCACGGCTCGCAGTTCGTCGTACTCGGCTCGGGCGACGGCCGGTATGGCGTTCACTACCAGGCCCGCGACGCGTTGCTGCCGGTACGCTGGTTTCACGGACGTCTTGTCGTCGCGCAGGCGGAATCCTTCGTCGGTCACGATCCGCCGGACGCCCGGCAACAGCCGGTGCAGCGGCAGGCTCGCCGCACCGGAGAAGGCCAGATCGTCGGCGTAGCGGGTGTAGTTTGCGCCCAGTGCGGCGGCGAGGCCGGAGAGCCTGCGGTCCAGGTGGTGGGTGACGGCGTTCGCCACTGAAGGCGATGAGGGCGCGCCTTGCGGCAGGTGCGTGCTGGCGAGGTGGTCCAGCATCCTCGATCGCGCGGGCGCGGAGCGCAGGACGTCGACCGGCGTGCGCGTGGTGAGGATTCCAGTGATAGCGGCGGCGACCGCTCGCGGATAACCAGCCAGGTCGAGCAGCGACCGGATGCGGGAGGCGGAGACCGTCGGGAAGAAGCCGGCTAGATCCAGCCGCACGACCAGGTCCTGCCCGGCGTGCGGACGGGCGCAGGTGTGGATCGAGCGGCCGCGGCGGAAACCGTGCGCGGCCTCGTGGACCGGCAGCGCGTCGAGCACGTGCCTGCGGACCCGGCGTTGCACCTCGGCCAGCCGGGGTTTCGGCTGCTCGATCAGCCGCGCGCCGCCGGTGGCCGTCGGGATCCAGCGGTAACGGTAATGCCGCAGCACCGGCCGGGACCGCCGGTGCCAGCCGCCTTCGTCGGCGAACCAGGACAGCTCGCCGGGCGTGAGGTCGAGGGCGGCGGCGCATTCGTCGAACGTGGTCCACCGGGCGACCGGCCAGCGCCACACCGGCATCGGTTCGAGCAGCGACGCGGAGGCGACTCGTTCTCCGTTCATCCGCGCTGTCTCGCACGCGGAGCGTGCCGCCGCTGCGCGGGGCGCTGTGGGTACGTGTCGTGCTGCTCCCCGGGGTTGCCCCGGAGTGGGTGGTCCTCCACCGGCTCACCTCCGCGTCGCCGGCACCCACCCTAGCCAAGATCACCGACAAAACCGGCGAGCGGGGCGAAACGGCTGGTGACCGAGCCCACTCTTGACCCAGAGCCTTGGCTATAGCAACTTTTGCACTATGCAAGGTTCGCCGGACGACGTGGCCGCCCTCGAGCGGCTGACTCGCGTGCTCGTGGCCGTGGCCTGGGACAGCGCGCACGCCGCCCCGCGCGGCGTCACCTTCCCGCAGGTGCGATTGCTGGTGGTGCTCGACAGCCTGGGCCGCGTCCCGTGTTCGCGGCTCGCCGAGGCGATGGGCGTGAACGCGTCCTCGGTCACGCGGCTGGCCGACAAACTCGAGGCGCACGGGTACGTCGTGCGCGGCGAGGACGAGCACCGCCGCACGGTGGTGACGATCGAGGTCACCGCTGCCGGACGCGAGGTGGTCGCGGGAGTCGTGGGCCGGCGGCAGCGCGCCTTGTCCGAACTGCTGGCGGAAGTGCCGGGCGCGCGGCGGCAGGCGGTCGCCGCCGCGGTCCGTGATCTGGTCATGGCGGCGGAATCGGCACCGGGCGTGCCCACGGCTGGGCCGGGCCGGCTGTGAAGGTTCCAGCGCGGGCCGCGCACCTCGGCGACTTCGCAGTCAACCCGCGGATGCTGCTCATCACCGCGATCGCACTGCCGGTGGGCGGTGCGGCGGCGGTCGCGGCGTTCGCGCTGCTCAAGCTCATCGGCTTGATCACCAACCTGGTCTTCTACCAACGCGTCGCCACGGATCTCGTCGCGCCGGGCGCGCAGCACCACCCGTGGTGGCTCGTGCTGTTCGCACCGGTCGCCGGCGGGCTCGTGATCGGCCTGATGGCGCGCTACGGCTCGGAGAAGATCCGCGGCCACGGCATGCCGGAGGCGATCGAAGCGATCCTCACCGGAGGCAGCCGGGTGGCCCCGCGCGTCGCGGTGCTGAAGCCGGTGTCGGCGGCGGTCAGCATCGGCACCGGCGGTCCGTTCGGCGCCGAGGGGCCGATCATCATGACCGGCGGCGCGGTCGGGTCGATCCTCGCGCAGCTGCTGAAACTGTCCGCGGACGAACGCAAGACGCTGCTCGTCGCCGGTGCCGCGGGCGGGATGGCGGCGACGTTCAACGCACCGCTCGCGTCGGTTCTGCTGGCGGTCGAACTGCTGTTGTTCGAATGGCGGCCGCGCAGTCTCGTGCCGGTGGCCGCCGCGGTGTCGGTCGCGACGATCTGCCGCGGGTACCTGCTCGGCACCGGACCGGTCTTCGGGGTCCCCTTCGCCGGGGCCAACCCCGGCCCGGCCGCCGACGGGCTCGCCCTCATTCCCGGCCTGACCGGCGGGTTGCTGGCGATCGGCGCGACCGCGCTCGTCTACTTCGCCGAGGACCTTTTCGGCCGGCTGCCCGTGCACTGGATGTGGTGGCCCGCGCTCGGCGGCCTGGTGATCGGCGTCGGCGGCCTGATCGAACCGCACGCGCTCGGGGTCGGTTACGACGTGATCGACGCGCTGCTCACCGGGCACGCGACCGCGTCGCTGATCGTCGGGATCCTGGTGGTCAAGACGCTGATCTGGGCGCTGTCCCTCGGATCCGGGACGTCTGGCGGCGTGCTCGCGCCGGTGTTCATGATCGGGGCCGCGCTGGGTGCCGCCGAAGGCGGTTTGCTGCCCCAGGTCGCGCCCGGATTCTGGGCGACGTGCGGCCTGGCCGCGGTGGTCGGCGGCGTGATGCGGTCGCCGTTCACCGGCATTGTGTTCACCTTGGAGCTGACGCACGCGTGGAGTTACCTGCTGCCGCTGGTCGTCGCGTCCTTCTCGGCATACGGGCTTTCGGTGTTGCTGCTCAAGCGTTCCGTGCTCACGGAGAAGATCGCGCGGCGGCGTCTGCATCTCACTCGCGAGTACACGACTGATCCACTTGAGACGTTCTTCGTGCATGAAGTGATGACGCACCAACCGGATGTGCAGATGTCGGCCGATGTCGTCGTCTACGCGGACGACACTTTGCGTGACGTCGCGAATGAATTGGCGCTTGGGCACACGACGCAGGCGTTGGTGGTCGACCGGCATGATCCGTCGCGCGTGCTCGGCAAAGTGACGCTGGCGCAACTGCTGCACGCACGGCGGCGGGACTTGCACGAGGAGCATCACCGGGAGCGGCTGCTGGGCCGGTCAGTCAGCGCTTGAGCCGCTGTTTGTCCACTTTGCCCACTGGGGTGAGCGGCAGCTCGTCCCGGAATTCCACAGTGGACGGTACGAAGTGCTCGCCGCCGAGTTTTTCGCGGACCTGGTCGCGCAGTTCGTCCGTGGTTGTCTGACCGGCGACCACCACGGCGTGCAGCAGAGTCCCGTCCGGGCCGGACGCGGGGACGACCGCGGCGGCCTTCACCTGGGGGTGGCTCAGAAGCGCGTGCTCCACCGCGGTCGAGGAGACCTTCGTGCCGTGCTCGCCGGTGACGATGACGTCGTCGATCCGGTCCTCCAGGTAAAGGTAGCCGTCCTCGTCGAAGCGGCCGAGGTCGCCGGTGCGCAGCCAGCCGTCGCCGATCGGCGGCTGCCCGTGGTATCCGTCCATCATGGACAGTCCGCGGACGAGTATTTCGCCGTCCTCGACGCGGGCTTCCATTCCGGGCACGATCCGGCCGACGGAACCGAGAAGTCCGGGCCGGGCAAGGACTTCGTCCGCGGAAATGCTGGCGATCATCGGCGCTTCGGTGAGTCCGTAGCCTTGTCCGACGACTGGGCCGAACACCTTGAGCGCTTCGGCTAGCCGGCGGGGTGGCAACGGTGCGGCGCCGAGGGAAAGCTGCTGCACGCTGGAAACGTCCGTAGTGGACAGTCTCGGATGGTCGAGTAGCGCGGCGAGCCGGGGCGGAGTAAGGGAAAGCGTCGTGATGCGATGCCGCTCAATATCGGCGAGGACCCTGTCGGCGTCGAATTCCCGGTGCAGCACCACGGTGTTGCCGCAGCAGAGTGCGCCAAGGACGGCGGCATTGCCGGTCATGTGCGTGAGCGGCGCGGTGACGAGGGCGGTCTTGGTTCCGTCCGGTTGGAAGATATGGGCGACGCCGTCGTAGATTCCGCTGTGCCGGATCAGTTTCGGGGTCCCGGTGGTGCCGCCGCTGGGAAAGATCGCCGTGACGCTGCCCGGCAAGGTGTCCGGAGTGGACGGACGGGTGCCGGCGAGTGTGTCGAGTTCGGCGTCGGTGAGCAACGTCGCTCCGGTGGCCGCCAGTGTTGCCGCCCGCGCCGGACGGCTCGCGGACGCGGCGATCAGCACGACCTCCAGTCCCCGCAGCTGCGCAGCCAGCTGGGTGAGCACCACTTCCGGCCGGTTGGCGGCGTCGATCGCCACCATGCCGCGCACCTCGGCGAGCCCGCCGTACAGTCGCGACAACAGCTGTGCCGCCGACCGGTACGTCAGCGTGGTGTCGTCGTGGTGGAACAGCACCGTGTCGCCGCCGTCACGGAGCGCGGAAAGGACGCGGGACAGGAAAAAGCTCACCCGGCACACCGTAGTCGTGTGTTGGCGGCGACGGTGATCGCGGCTAAGTTCGCTTTCATGACCGCTCCGCCCGCGATCGCTGCGGACCCGAGAAGCTGGCGTCGTGCCTTCGCCGACCTGCGGGCCGGGCTGCGTGCCCGGGAACTGTGGGCGCTGCTGGCGTGGCAGGACATCAAGCAGCGCTACCGGCGTTCGTCGCTGGGGCCGTTGTGGATCACCGTCGGGATGGCGGTCACCGCGCTCGCGCTGGGCGTGGTGAACTCCGCGCTGTTCGGCACTTCCATTTCGACCCTGCTGCCGAGCATCACCACCGGGCTCATCCTGTGGAACTTCATGAACGGCTGCATCGTCGAAGGTTCGGAAACGTTCATCGCGAACGAGGGGATGATCAAGCAGCTGCCGGCTCCGGTGTCGGTTTACGCCTTGCGCACAGTGTGGCGGCAGGCGTTGTATCTGGCGCACAACCTCGTCGTGTACGTCCTGGTGCTGGCGATCTTTTTCGGCAAGCTCTCGCATCCATATCATTTGGTGGACAAGGAATACGCGTTGCTGCACCCCGGGCTCGGCTGGGGAATGCTGCTGGCCGTGCCCGCCCTGATGCTGGTGCTGGTGAACGGTGCGTGGGTGGTGCTGCTGTTCGGCGTCGTGTCCACTCGGTTCCGGGACATTCCGCCGGTGATCCAGAGCTTCATCACGATGCTGTTTTACGCGACGCCGATCATGTGGTCGATGGACCAGGTGCGCGCGATGAACCAGAACTCGCGCGAGGGATTCGGTTCCGTCGCGGTGAATCTGCTGCAGCTCAACCCGGTCTATCACTTCGTCGAGATCGTGCGCGCCCCGCTGGTCGGGCAACAGCAGAGCTGGACGCATTGGCTGGTGGCGGGTGTGGTGACCGTGGTCGGCTGGTCGCTGGCGATGCTGGTGCTGCGCAATTACCGCGCGCGGGTCCCGTACTGGGTCTGATGTCCGCTCACGACTCGTAGCTCCTTGTCGCTGGGCTCCGCGAAGCCGCGCGGCGCATTCTGGTGCGGTGCGCGCCCGCCCAATGGGGGTTAGCGTGGTGTGACGGCTCGCGAACGGAGGTCGCATGAAGCGTCGTAAGGCATTGCTGGCTCTGGCCGTGACGGTGCTCGCGATGAGCACGGTCGCCGCCACTCCCGCTGGACTCACGCCGCGGCAACTGGCCGGACAGCGGGTGATCTACTCCTATCCTGGTCTGACCCCGCCCGCTTCGCTGCTGCAACGGATCCGCGCCGGCGAGGCGGCCGGCGTGATCTTCTTCGGCGAAAACATCTCGAACTCCCAGCAGATTACCGCCGTCGTACGACAATTACGGGAAGCGAACGCGCAAAGCCCGGTGCACCGCCCGCTGCTGCTGATGACCGACCAGGAAGGCGGCAAGGTCCGCCGGCTGCCCGGCGAGCCGGTTCTGTCGGAGAAGCAGGTGGCCCAGTCCGCCGACCCGGCCGCCGCGGCCAACGCGGCGGGCACCGGCGCCGGCCGGAACCTCGCCGGGGCGGGCATGAACGTCAACCTCGCGCCGGTCCTGGACGTCTACCGCCAACCGGGCAATTTCATCGACAAATACGGCCGTTCCTATAGCCAGGATCCGCAGGTGGCTGGCGCCCTGGGACGGGACTTCGTGACCTCTCAGCAGGCAACCGGCGTCGCCGCGACGGCCAAGCACTTCCCCGGCCTGGGCGCCGCGCCCGCCGGAAGCAACACCGACGTCGGCCCGGTGACTTTGAACGTGCCCTTGCCCGAACTGCGTGCCAAGGACGAGGCTCCCTACCGCCCGGTCGTCGACGCCGGCGTGAAGCTCGTGATGCTCTCGTGGGCGGTGTACCCGGCGCTCGACGCGTCCCGGCCCGCCGGGCTCTCGCCGACGGCCGTGCAGGAGCTCCGGAACAACACGAAGTTCGCCGGGGTAACCGTGACGGACGCGCTGGAGGCCGGCGCGCTGAAGTCCTACGGCGGGACGGGAAACCGCGCCGTGCTGGCGGCGAAGGCGGGGATGGACCTGATCCTGGCTTCGGCTCGAGACGTGAGCCAAGGCGACGATGCCGCTTCCGCGTTGGCTGCTGGGTTGTCGAACGGATCCCTGCCGAGCGGGGAGTTCACCGCGGCGGTGGACCGGGTGTCGACGCTGCGGGACGGGGTGAAGTAGGGCTTTCCGCGAAGGTCGGGCGCAGGTTTTTGGGCTTCGCGCGGGGATGGGCGTTGGTGGGCGATGACGTGATGCTGCGTCCGGCCACCGCAGCTCGGCTGCCGGTTCTGGTGGGCTTGCGTCGGTCGTTGGATGGCATGGGGCGTCTTGCGCTGGGCCAGGCATTTGGTTGCCGGGCCCGGCGGGCTCGCGCTGGTCATTGAATTGTCTGAGTCGTGTGCCGGGGTGCCAAGGATCTCGGTTGCCGGTTCGGGTGGGCTTGCGTTGGTCAGTGGAGGGCTCGAGTCGTCTTCGGGAGCGCCAAGGATCTCGGCTGCCGGGCCCGGCGGGCTCGCGTTGATCACTGAATGGCTCGGGGGTCTTCCGGTGCGCCGAGCGTCTCGGTTGCCGGTCGCGCGGGCTCGCGTTCGTCATTGCATGGCTTGGGGCGCCTTCCGCTGCAGCAGGCATTCCGGTTGGCGGTCCCGGAGAGACTGTGCTGCTCACCCGAATGGCCCCAGCTGTCTTCGCCCACGCCAAGAGAAGCTCCGTCGTCAGGCCAATCCTGTTAGCTTCGACGAAGCCGGACCTGCTCGGCGTCCCGTCCTCCGCGATTATCCAGCAACCACCCCCCGTTCCGGTGACACCCGGCGGTGTGGACATCGAGCTGTCGGCGGGCCAAGCGGGCACCCTTGCGTGCGACCCACCCACGACGGGAGGACGAATGCAAGCTTGGTGGCTCCTGGTGGCCGTCGCCGCGGTGTTCGTGGTGCTGGCCGTGGTGTTCCTGCGCCGCGCCGCCCGGCGTCGCTCGGCCGTTTCGCCGCCGAATGCTCCTCCGTCCGCCCAACCCGACGACTCGGCGCGGCGTTGGGTCTCGCCCTCGGACGACCTGCCCCGCCGCGCCCGCCACCGCTTGGACGAAGCACATCCGCTCGCTCGCTACCCCGTCGCCCGCCAGCGCCCGACGCGGCATCCCCGGCCGTCGGCGAAGCAGGATGCGGCACGGGAGAGCGGTGGCACGTCGACAAGCGAGAGCGATCGATTTCATCGCTGAATCGCAGCGAAAACAGGTGTTGGACTGGGCGGCCGACGCGAGCCAATACTCAGCCCATGACCTCTGTGCCCGGCGATTCCGCCGAGAACTCCGGCCGAAGCGACGACGGGAGCCTCGACGGTGACCTGCTGGGGGACCGGTCCGCCGATACTGACCCTGGCCTGGGTCCTGCTGGCCGCGCATCGGACGCCGCGTCCGTTGCTGCGACGGGTGAGGGCGCGACGGCGAGCAACACTCGCGCGGAGAGCGTCGCCCCGGCGGCGGTCGATGGCTGCCCGGTGGGGAGCGTCGAGCCGAGGACCCACTCGGACCAGCTGACGCGCGCGGAACCGGTGGCAACCCATCGCCCGGCGGGTGCCAGTGTCGACCGCGCGGTGGGCACTGGCCAGACGTCGGAGGTCGAGCCGCTCGACGGAGAGACTCGCGCCGCGGTCCGGTTGCTGCGGCGGTTTGGCGGCAGGGCGTTCGCGTTGGCGTTCGTCGCGGGGATCACCGGGTTGACGACCGTCGCGTTGGTGCTGGGGCTGGCCGGGTTCGCGCTGGTGCTCGCGCCGGTGCGCGGGGTCAGGCGAGGAGGTGGGCCAGCAGCGCCCGGGCCGCCGGGTTGGTGAGGTGTGCCGAGCGGCCGGTCAGGTAGATCGTGCGGGCGAGTGTCGGCTGGGTGAGCTGGGCGTACGGCAGTCCGGACCGGGCGGCGACCTGCTCGGGGACCACGGTGACGCCCAGCCCGGCCGCGACCAGGTCGACCAGCAGCGGGACATTCGTCGCCTCGCAGACCTGGTCCCGGCGGACGCCGGCCTCGGCGAAGGCGCGCTCGACCAGGGCTTGCAGGCCGCTGCCGGTGAAGTCGACGAAGGGTTCGCCGTCCAGTTCGGCCAGGCGTACCCGGCGGCGGGTCGACAGGCGGTGCCCGGGGTGGGTGAGCAGGACCAGGTTCTGCTGCCAGCTGGCGAACTCGGCCAGCTCCTCTGGCAGCGGACCGCCCACATAGGACAGATCCAGCTCGCCGCCGGACACCGCGGCGGTCAAGCCGGGAATGGTGCCTTCCCGGACGCGCAGCCGGATTCCCGGGTAGCGGGCCCGGAATTCGCCGAGCTTCGCGGGCAGGTCGAGAACGGTCAGGGTCTGGATCGTGCCGATCGACACCCGGCCCCGCGCGAGGCCGGTCACCGCGGCTACCTCGCCTCGGGCGGAGTCGACGTCCGTGGCGATTTGACGCGCCAAGGGCAGCAGAGCCTCGCCCGCGGGGGTGAGGGTCACCCGGCGAGTGGTGCGGTCGAACAGTTCCGCGCCGAGGTCGGCTTCCAGCTTCCGGATGGACGCGCTGAGCGCGGACTGCACCACGTGCACGTCTTGGGCGGCGCGGGTGAAGTTGCCGTGCCGGACCACGGCGAGGAAGTGTTCGACCTGCCTCAGCTCCATCGGCTTCGCCTCCGTCTCGCCACCGGGGAGTGGTCCGGTGAACGTACCGCGAGGGGCGGTCGAGGACGGCTGTTCGGGAGACAGACCGGGTCCGCGGGGAGGCAACGACGCGACGTAGGTCCGGGCTCCCGCTGCGGTCCGCGGGAGCCCGGCGAGCGAAACCGCCTACTGCGCCGTGTAACCCCCGTCGACCTGGATTTCCACCCCGGTCACGTACGACGATTCCGCGGAAGCCAGGAACAAGATCACGTCCGCGACCTCCTGCACCTCCCCGGTCCGCCCCATCGGCACGCCCTCGACCTGCTTCGCTCGCCACACCGGGTCAGTGGAGCCCCGCGAGGTGCGCATCGGCGGCAGCAATCCCGGCGCGACCGCGTTGACGCGGATGCCCTCGCCCGCGTAGTGGACGGACGCGGTGGTGGTCATCGCCTTGATCGCGCCCTTCGACGCGGCGTATCCCAGGTGCACGCCGATCTGCCCGATGGACGCCGCGATGGACGTCAGGTTCACGATCGAACCTCCGCCTCGGCCGGACATCGCCGCGGCGCCGTGCTTGATGCCCAGGAACACTCCGCGCGCGTTGACCTGCAGCAGCCGGTCGTAGAACGCCGTGCTGGTCAGGTCCGGGTCGAAGGTGCCGCTGATGCCGGCGTTGTTGACCAGGACGTCGAGCCGTCCGTGGTGGTCGAGGACGTGGGTGACGGCGGCCGTCCAGGAGGCTTCGTCGGTGACGTCCAGGCGGCGGTATTCGGCCTGGCCGCCGTGGGCGCGGATCTCTTCGGCCACGGCGGTGCCGTCCGCGTCTTCGACGTCGGTGACGACGACCGTCGCGCCTTCGCGGGCGAAGGTGAGGGCGGCCGCTCGGCCCATGCCGCTCGAAGCTCCGGTGATCAGGGCGATCTTGTCCGCCAAACGCATGTGGGGCGCCTTTCGCTGGGGTGGGGACCCCAGTCTGCCTCCGGGCCGGGAGCGGGGCCGGGTCAGGCCAGTTCCGCCGAGACGACCGACGACAGCTCGCGCAGCGCGTCCAGCAGGGCGTCGAGCGCGTCCGGGCTGACCAGGACGGTGCTGACCATGCTGCTTTCCCGGACGCCCTCGCGGACGTCGACGGACAGCTCGTGGATCAGCTTCCCGTGCTGGGTCAGCGTGGTGACCAGGCCGGGGATCTGGTCGATGCCGCCGACGAAGTACGTCGCGATCCGGCGGCGGACCAGCATGGCCGGGGCGGAGGTGTACGGGGCGGACGAAAAGGTGCTCAAGGACATGGCGTTCTCCGGGAAAGAAGGTCTGGCGAGGAAGAAAGGGCCAGGTCCCGAAGCAAAAACCGCACACCGGCGTCGCGCGCCGGCAGCCTGGTTCAGCCGGCGCGCCGGGTTACGAGTCGCTCGGACATCATGAGGCGCAGCACGGCGACAGGCTAACACGGCGCCGCGCGAAGGCCAAAGAATCCACAATGGACCGGCGGCTCAGCCAGGCTCGTTCCAGGGCAGCCGCTTGCGCAGCAAGGTGGCCGCACGCAGGGCGACCTCCACTTCCAGCCGGTGTTCGGCGAGCGGCCGTCCGCACAGTTCCTCGGCCTTGCGGACCCGGTAGTGGACGGTGTTCTTGTGCAGGTGCAGCCGGGCGGCGGCGTGCGTGTAGCTGCCGTCCGCGTCGAGGAAGACCCGCAGCGTTTCGCGCAGCTGCTCGGTGCCGGGGTCGTCGGCGACCAGGTCTCCGAGGACCCGGGCGATCCAGCGGTAGATGTCGTCGGACTGTTCGGTGAGCAAGGCGGCGATCGCGACGTCGTCGAACAGCACCACGTTCTGGCTCTGGTCCTCGTCGGTCTCGGCGACCGCTCGCGCGCGGACCGCCTCCCGCAGCGATCCGCGGAAGCCAGCCAGCCCGTAACCCGGCGCGCCTAGGGCCAGGCGCAGGCCGCCGCCGATGTCCGCCACGCCGGCGCGGAGCCGTTCGACCTCGATGTCGTCACGTTCCGTGCTGACCGTCCAGCTCCACAGGGTGCGGTCGTCCGCCAGCATGGTGAGCGCTGGACCGCGCCCGCACACCTCCTGCAGCAACCGGGCCGCGGCCTGCAGTTCGCCCGCGCCCTCGGCGGGCAGCCACGCGACCGCCGCGCAGTGCCACTGGCGCATCGGGAAGGCGAGCAACTGCTGCGCGGCGTCGTCGGTGAGCGTGTCCGACTCGAGGACCAGCCGGATCTGCGCTGCCCGGGCGGCCCCGGTGCGGCTGCTCCAGCGGCGGCGTTCGGTTTCGAAGATGTCGATCAGGCCCTCGATGACCTGGTCGATGTAGCGGTTGGTGCGCCGCGACAGTTCGGCGAGCACGCCGAGCGCGAGCTGGGTGTCGATGTTCGGCTGCCGTTCCAGCGCCTCGATCGCCCATTGTTCGAACCGGTGCTCGCCGAGCCGGTACGCGCGCAGCAGTGCCTCCAGCGACAGCTCGTGCTGGGCGAACCGGCGCGCGTACTCGGCCGCGGCGGGCGGGACGGTGATCCGGTCGAGCGGGATGGAATGCGACAGCATGTCGAGGATCGCGACCAGATTCGCCGACGTGCTGGCGATCATGAGCTTGCGGACGGTCTCGTCGTGCCGGAACTCCGGGATCATCTCGACGAACCAGTCGGTGAGCTCGGTGGTGCGGGCGGCGAGGTCGGCGTCGATGGCGTGCGCGATCTCGGCCACGACGGCGTCGACGGCGTCGGACATGGCGGTCAGGGTAACCACCGGACCGCTGCCGCGACAGGCGAGCGGCGTCGTTCACCCCCTCGGTGCAGGCGGTTGTGACCCCGGCACAACGACCGGCGGAGCCTTCGGTTCTGCGGCCTATGGCCTGGGTCACTTCGCGTCCTTACCGTCATTTCCCACCTGAGCCGCCCTGGGAAAGGACTTCGACGATGCACCTCGCGGCGCTGCCTGAAGAACGGGCCCGGCGGAGCCCGAATCTGCCTTGCCTCGCCGATGAACACGGCGAACTCGGCAACGCGGGTTTCGCGGTGCGGGTGCGCAGTGCGGCGGCCGCCTTGCGGGCCCGCGGGGTCGGCGCCGGCGACGTCGTCGCGGTGCTGCTGCCGAATCGCGTCGAGTTCGCGGTGGTGTTGTTCGCCGCCTGGCGGCTCGGTGCCGCGGTCACGCCGGTGAACCCGGAGCTGACCGACGGCGAGGCCTCGTTCCAGATCGCCGATGCGCAAGCGAAAGTCGTGGTGGGGCAAGGCGATTCCAGCCTGGTGACGGTGCGGATCGAGGAACTGGCGACGGCCGCGCCCGACGAGGGTCCGGTGGCCGGCGACGACCACGCGGTCGCGTTGCTCATCTACACCAGCGGCACCACGGGAAAGCCGAAAGGCGTCGTGCTCGACCACGCCAACGTGCGGGCGATGACCGAAATGATCGTCAACGCGCTCAAACTCGGCCCAGCAGAACACAGTTTGCTGATCCTTCCGCTGTTCCACGTCAACGGAATCGTGGTCAGTGTGCTCGCGCCGCTGCTCGCCGGTGGTCGCTCGACCATCGCCGGAAGATTCCGCGCCGACGATTTCTTCACTGTCGTCGAACGGATTCGGCCGACGTATTTCTCTGCCGTACCAGCCATTTACGCACGGCTGGCGGGTCTGCCGGACACGGTGCGGCCGGATACGTCGTCCCTGCGGTTGGTGGTTTGCGGTGCCGCGCCGATGCCCGCGGAGCTGATCCGGCGCGTCGAGGACCGGTTCGGCGTGGTGGTCGTCGAGGGCTATGGCCTCTCCGAGGGAACCTGCGCTTCGACGCTGAATCCGCTGGCCGGCCCGCGCAAACCGGGCACCGTCGGGCGCCCGCTGCCCGGACAGGAGGTCGCGCTGATGGACTCGGCCGGGCGGCTGGTGCCCGACGGCCCGGGCGAGGTCGTGGTCCGCGGTCCGAACGTGATGCGCGGCTACCTCAACCGGCCGGAGGAGACCGCCGCGACGATCGTCGACGGCTGGCTGCACACCGGCGACGTCGGCCGGTTCGACGAGGACGGTTACCTCGTCCTGGTGGACCGCATCAAGGACATGATCATCCGGGGCGGGGAGAACCTCTACCCCAAGGAGATCGAGAACGCCCTGCACGCCCACCCGGCCGTGCTGGAAGCCGCGGTGGTCGGCGCGCCGCATCCGGTGCTCGGGGAACTGCCGGTGGCGACCGTGACGCTCTACCCGGGAGCGGCCGCGACCGAAGACGAACTGCTGGAGCACTGCCGGGCCCGGCTGACGCGGGTGAAGGTGCCGGTGCGGATCGACATCGTGCCCGCGCTGCCGCGGAACCCGGTCGGCAAAATCGACAAACCCGCGCTGCGCCGCGACCTCGCCGCGGCGGGCTGATTCCCTCTTCTGAACGAAAAATCCGTGCCCGCATCAGCGGGTCCGGTCGATGCTGCCCGGAGAAAGGCGGAGAACAATGGGGTTCACAACCGGAGACTTTCCCCCGGTGGATCCGGAAACCTTCCTGCGGAAGCCGCTGTTCGAACGAACCAAAGCGCTCGCGCTGCACTGGGTCCAGTTCGGATTCGGCTCGCCCAAGATGATTCCGGCGACGTATGTGGTGAAGCTGGTTTTCCTCTATGCGCTGGCCGGGGTGGCGCTGGCGACCGCGACCTCCGGCGTCGGTCCGTTCTGGGACGTCGCCGCGTGGTGGCGCGAACCAGTCGTCTACCAAAAGCTCGTGCTGTGGACGGTACTGCTGGAAACCGTCGGCGTCGCCGGTTCCTGGGGTCCGATCGCGGGCAAGTTCAAGCCGATGACCGGCGGGATCCTGTTCTGGGCCCGTCCCGGGACGATCCGGCTGCGGCCGTGGAAACGCGTGCCGTTCACCGCGGGCGACCGGCGAACCGGCTTCGATGTGCTGCTGTACCTGGCGTTCCTCGCGACGCTGCTGACCGCGATCGTGCTGCCCGGTGTCCCGGACGCTTCGCTGTCCGCCGCGCTGCCCGGCAACACCTCGGGTCTGGTGCGCCCGGCGTTGCTGATCGCGCCGATCGTGCTGTATGTGCTGAATGGCCTGCGGGACAAGACGATTTTCCTCGCCGCTCGTGGTGAACAATATCTTCCCGCGCTGGTGTTCTTCGCCTTCCTGCCGTTCGTGAACATGATCATCGCCGCGAAACTGCTGATCTGCATTGTCTGGATCGGCGCGGGCGTCTCGAAGTTCGGCAAGCATTTCACGAACGTGGTGCCGCCGATGGTGTCCAACAGCCCGTGTGTTCCGTTCAAGTGGCTGAAGCGGGCGCATTACCGCGATTTCCCGAACGACATCCGGCCCTCGAAACTCGCGACGTTCATGGCGCACGTCGGCGGCACGACGGTGGAAATCATCACGCCGCTGGTGCTGCTGTTCTCCACCAACCACTGGGTCACGCTGGCCGGGGTCGCGCTGATGGTGGTCTTCCACCTGTTCATCACGTCCACGTTCCCACTGGCGGTGCCGCTGGAGTGGAACATCCTCTTCGGCTACCTCGCGATTTTCCTGTTCCTCGGTTTCCCGGCCAGCGCTGGATACGGTGTCGGCGACATGACGCCAGGCTGGCTCGCCGGCGTCATCGCCGCCGCGCTGCTGTTCTTCCCGATCTTGGGCAATCTGCGACCGGATCTGGTGTCGTTCCTGCCGTCGATGCGGCAGTACGCGGGCAACTGGGCGTCGGCGCTGTGGGCGTTCGCGCCCGGTGCGGAGGCGAAGCTGAACACCCTCCCGCACCGGCCGACGAAGAACCAGGTCGACCAGTTGCGGGCGATGGGCTACCCGGCCGAGGTCGCCGAGATCACCATGCAGCAGACGATCGCCTGGCGGTCGATGCACAGCCAGGGCCGCGGGCTGTTCTCGGTGCTCGCGAAGAACCTGCCGGATCTCGAAACGCGGACCGTGCGGGAAGCCGAATTCGGCTGCAACTCGATTCTCGGGTTCAACTTCGGCGACGGGCACCTGCACAACCTGGACTTCGTCAACGCGGTGCAGAAGCGCGTCGGGTTCGCGCCCGGCGAGTGGATCGTCGTGTGGGTCGAATCGCAGGCCATCCACTCGAAGGTGCAGCATTACCAGGTGATCGACGCGGCGGTGGGAGTGATCGAGCGCGGTCACTGGACGGTGGCCGACGCGGTCAACGAGCAGCCGTGGCTGCCGAACGGCCCGATCCCGCTCACCGTCACCTGGAGTGCGCAGCAAGCCAAGACCGGCAGCGTGCTGGCATGACTACCGGGGTGGTGGTCGGCAGCGGACCGAACGGGCTCGCCGCGGCGGCGGTGCTGGCGCGCGCCGGGGTCGACGTGACGGTGCTGGAGGCCGCCGACGAGATCGGCGGCGGCACCCGCACCTACGAGGCGATCGTGCCCGGCCTGCGGCACGACCACTGCTCCGCGACCCATCCGATGGCGGTCGGCTCGCCGGTGCTGACCGACCTCGGCCTCGACCGGTACGGCCTGCGCTGGCGGCTGCCGGAGATCGACTGCGTGCACCCGCTCGACGACGGCTCCGCCGGTGTCCTGCGGCGCTCGGTCTCCGGCACCGCCGCCGGGCTCGGCTCGGACGAACGGCGCTGGTCAGCGCTGTTCTCCTCGCCCGCGCAGAATTACGACGCACTGAGCGAGGACATCCTCGGCCCGCTGCTGCGAGTGCCGAAACATCCGGTGCTGCTGGGCCGGTTCGGGCTGCCGACGCTGGCTCCGGCGACCGTGCTGGCCCGGTATTTCCGCACCGA
This sequence comes from Amycolatopsis orientalis DSM 43388, assembly GCF_000411975.1. Lineage (GTDB taxonomy): Bacteria > Actinomycetota > Actinomycetes > Mycobacteriales > Pseudonocardiaceae > Amycolatopsis > Amycolatopsis orientalis_D. The sequence goes on along the minus strand of NZ_ASXG01000057.1, from coordinate 4,371 downwards.
ACAGGCTCGAGCGCTGTGGCTCGGGGTGGCGGCGCACGCGTTCCGTCCGCTGGACCGGCCGCTGTCGTCCGCGATCGGGCTCGGCATTCTCACCGCTGGGCACCGGCACGGCTGGGCGGTCGCCGAGGGCGGGTCGCGGGCGATCAGCGACGCCTTGGCCGCGTTGATCGCCGACCTCGGCGGGAAGATCGAGACCGGCGTGCGGGTGGAGTCGCTTGCGCAGGTGCCGCGGGCGGACGTGGTGGTGTGGGACGTCGGGCCGAAGACGCTGGCTTCGGTGCTTGGCGACCGGTTGCCGCCGCGGATCCGGCGGGCGTACGAGCGGTTTCGCTACGGTCCCGGTGCGTTCAAAGTGGACTTCGCCGTGCAGGGCGGAATTCCGTGGCGCTCGCCGGAAGCTCGGGTAGCCGGGACTGTCCATTTGGGAGGACCGGCGGCGGAGGTCGTCGCGGTCGAGCGGGAAGTGCACAATGGACGGATGCCGGAGCGGCCGTTTGTGTTGCTGGGACAGCAGTATCTGGCTGACCCGTCGCGTTCGGTCGGTGACGTGCATCCGGTGTGGGCGTACGCGCACGTGCCGCACGGATATGCCGGTGACGCCACCGAGGCGATCACCGCGCAGATCGAACGGTTCGCGCCGGGTTTCCGGGAGCGGGTCATCGGTTCGGTGGCCACGTCGTCGGCGGAATTCGCCGCGGCGAACCCGAATTTCGTCGGCGGGAACATCCTCACCGGCGCGAAGGACGTGCGGCAGCTGGTGTTCGGTCCACGGCCGACGTTGCAGCCGTACGACGTGGGTGTTCCGGGACATTTCGTTTGTTCCGCGGCCACGCCGCCGGGGCCGGGTGCGCACGGAATGTGCGGCAGCCACGCGGCGGCGCGGGCGTTGCGGTATCTGCGCCGGTGACGGGTCAGCGGAGAAGGACGCCCGGGTTCAGGATCCCCGCCGGGTCGAGGGCGTCCTTCGCTGCGGAGAGGGCGGCGGCGAACGGGCCGGGGCGTTGCCGGTCGTACCACGGGCGATGGTCGCGGCCGACCGAGTGGTGGTGGGTGATCGTGCCTCCGTTGGCCAGGATCGCTTCGGACACCGCGGTTTTCAGCTCGTCCCATTGCGCGACGGTGCTGCCCCAGCGGCCGGTCGCGTAGATGCCGTAGTACGGCGCGGGGCCGTCCGGATACACGTGGGTGAACCGGCAGGTCACCACGCCCGCGCCGCAGATTTCGGCGATCGCCGCGTTCGCGGCTGCCGTGACCGCTTCGTGCAGGGGCTCGAACGCGTCCCACGGGCAAGCGGTCTCGAAGGTCTCCACCACCATCGAGCGGCGGGCGAGCGCGTCACGCTGGTACGGCATCCGCAGGAACGCCGAGCGCCATGCCGAACCCGACTCGCCGCGGCGGGCGGTGACCGTGCCGCCGTGGTCCGCGGTCAGCTCGAGCGCGCGGTCGAGCCAGGCGTCCACCGGATGGTCGGCGGACTCGAACGCGAGCAGCAGCAAGCCGTCTGACTGGACTCCGGTGTTGAGGAAGGCTTCGGCGGCGTCGAGGAGGCGGCAGTTCGCCGGGTACAGGCCGGACTGGGCGATTGCCCGGGTGGCGCGCAGCGCGTCGGCGTACCGGGTGAAGCTCACCGACGCTTTGGCTTGCCAGCGTGGACGTTCCTGCAGGCGCATCCAGGCTTCGGTGATCACGCCGAGTGTGCCTTCCGAGCCCAGGAACAACCGATCCGGTGACGGTCCGGCCCCTGATCCGGGCAGTCGCCGCGATTCGCTGACCCCAGCTGGGGTCACCACGCGCAGGGATTCGGTGAGGTCGTCGATGTGCGTGGCCAGCGTGGCGAAGTGGCCGCCGGCGCGGGTCGCGAGCCAGCCGCCGAGCGTGGAATGCGTGAACGACTGGGGGTAGTGCCGCAGCGTCAGGCCGTGCGGGCGGAGCTGGTCCTCCAGCGCGGGCCCGTAGACCCCGGCCTGGATGCGCGCGGTGCGGCTCGTCCGGTCGATCTCCACGACCTGGTCGAGACGGCTGAGGTCCAGCGACACCGCGGGCCCGGGGAACCGCGGTTCGATGCCGCCGACGACGGAACTGCCGCCGCCGTAGGGGATTACCGGCGTGCCGTCGGCGGAGCACCAGTCCAGGATGTCGAGCACGTCCTGCTCGGACTCCGGGCGCGCGACGACGTCCGGCACCGCTTCGACCCGGCCTTCCAGGTTCCGCACGACGTCGCGGAACGCCTTGCCGCGCGCGTGCGACAGCCGGTCGGTCTGGTCGGTCGAACACAGCCGGGCCAGCGGGGCGGGCGGGCGAAGCCGGGACGGCGGTACTGGCAGGTCGTTCGGCGAGGGCGGAGCGTGGTCGGTGAAGTCGTGCTCGGGCAGGAAGGCGGCCGTTCGGGCGACCAGTGCCTCGGATTCTTCGGCGGTCAGCGCTTGCTCAGTCTCTCGCCCCAACCCCACCAGGACCGTGTCATCCGTCTGCTCCCTTCCGAATTGACCCTAGAGTAACTTACTCTAGGGTAATAAGCCTGGAGGAGGAAAGATGAGCGTGCTGACCGCCGCCGCCCCGTTCGTGGTGAACAAGCTGCTCCCTCGCTTCGACCAGCGGATCGAGGAGTCCGCGAAGCCGTTCGACCGGCCCGGCCTGCTCCGGCCGCATCCGGATTCGCGGACCTGGGCGTGGACGCATTACGGCATCTTCGTGCCGGAACTGCCGCGGCCGCACCGCTACCTCAACACCATGACCCTGATCGGCAGCACCGGCGCGGTCTGTTTCGACAACGACTATCTCGCGGCCTCCGACGCCCGCCGCACCACGACCGTCCTCTCGTCCACCGCCGCGCCGGGGCACCATCACTACCAGGCCTACGATTCCCGCGCCGAATGCCGCTTCGCCGAGGACAGTTCTCGGCTGGAGTGGGATTCGGACCTGGCTATCGAGGCGGCGCATCCGTCCTATCAGGTCCATGCGCGTTACGACGGTTTCTCGGCGGACTTGGCGATCACCGCGACGCCACGGGTTTCGTGGTTCGTGCGCAATCCGGCCTATGCCCACTTGAGCCTGCTCGCCACCTTCACCGGGAGGATCACCGACGACACCGGCGAGACCGAGATCGGCGGCCTTTGCACCGTCGAGTACGCGAGATCGCTTTCGCCGCAAGCGCTTCGGCGTTCGCCGTTGCCGCCGCGGTTCAAGCTGCCGGTCGACTTCTTCACCTATCAGATCATCAATCTCGATGACCGGACGCAGTTGTTGCTGACCGATGTCCGCGCGGCCGGAGCGACGGCTTGCCGGCTGGCGCATCTGCGCACGCTGGACGGTGCCGCCGCGGTGTACCGGGAGGTGCGGGTCGAGGTGCGGCATCGGGCTGAGCCCGAGGTTGATCCGCGAGGGCGGGAAATGCGGGTGCCGGAGCGGTTCAAGTGGATCGTGCGCGATGGCGGGGAGGAAATTGTGGCGGTGGAGGCGATTGTGGACAGTCCGCTGCGGTATGGCCATGGCCGCGGTTATGTCGGCGCGTACACGTACTCCGGTGCGTTTCGCGGACGGCCGGTGTCGGGGAGCGGGTATTTCGAGTGGGTGGATTGCGAAGTCAACCGCGCAAGGCGGTGAGGATGCGGGCGCAACGCTGGGTAGTGATTTCGGCGGGTTCCTCCGGGTGCTCCAGCCACCAGCTGACAGTGGCGGCGACCGCGCCGTACCAGATGCGGGCGAACAGCGAGGCGTCGGCGGGGTCGGCGAAACCGGCGGAGGCCAAGGCTTCCTGGGTTCCTTCCGCGCCGAGGGCGGACAGTTTGCGGCGGTAGGAGCGGGCAGCTTCGTCCACCGCGGAGCCTGGGGGCAGCGTCGGGTCCCAGAGGACGGCCCAGTCCAGGCGGCGGGGTTCCAGGGTGCGGAAGATCGCTTCGAGGGTGCCCAGCGCGCGGGTCAGGCCGGTGCCGGATTGGGCTTCGGTGACGGCGTCGACCAGCGGGGCCGCGCCTCGGTGCAGGCAGGCGAGGTAGAGGCCGTCTTTGGATTCGAAGTAGCCGTAGACCAGGGGTTTGGAGATGTCCGCGCGGCGGGCGATGGCGGCCACCGAGGCGTGGGCGTAGCCCTGGGTGCCGAATTCTTGGACGGCGGCGTCGAGGATCAGCCGCTCCCGTTCCGGGCGCGGCATTCCTTTGCTGCCTGCCGGGGTTGCCACGGGGGTAGCATAGCTGATGGGGGTTGGGTCCATTGTGGACGGATGGGTGGCTGGGCGGCTCGTCGCCTGGCGGCGACATTGCGCCCGGTCTGGTGGCGTGGGGCACCCCGAAGCTTGATTGTGCTGACGGTCTTGGGGTGCTTGTCAAGGCGGGAAAGATGCCTTGACAAGCACCCCAAGACCGCAGGGAGGCT
>NZ_ASXG01000056.1 GCF_000411975.1 Amycolatopsis orientalis DSM 43388 | reverse complement strand
ACCCGGGTGCGTCACATGCCGAGAGACACAAACTGTGTCACATCAGCTGCGACTCAACACGGAAGCTGCTTCCGTCAGGGTTCCCCTCACGAACCGCTATCCGGTGTATCGGCGCGCGTCCGACTTTCGCTGCGGTTCTTCCAGCAGCCGCAGTCCGTGCTCGACTTCGGGCGGTACCACGGACCGCTCGCGGAGCACCCACGGCAGGCCGCGCAGGCATTCCGCGACCGCGGCGAGCGTCGTCCGGTCCCGGGGTGCGGAAGCCAGCACCGCGGCGCCCCGGCGGACCACCGAACTCCACGGGCGGCGCAACATCAACGTCCACAAGGTGTTCCGGATCCCGAGCCCCCGCCGCCGGCGCGGATCGCGCAGTTTCGAAGGGGCGTGGTGGATCACGACGTCCTCCCGCCAGCACATCCGCCAGCCGAGCGCGGCGAGGTCGAGCGCGAGCAGTTCCTCCTCGCCGCCGAGCCACATCCGCGGCGAGAAGCCGCCGACGTCGTGGAAAGCCCGCACCCGGAACATCGTCAGCCCGGCCATCACCCCGAGCAGCGCGGGGCCGGGCAGCCAGTCCGGGCCGGGCACCGGCGAGTACCGCATCTCCGGCGTGATCGGGTCCTCCCGCAGCTCCGGTTCGACCAGGCAGCGGCCGGTGACCGAACCGAGGCCGGGATGCGCGTCCAGCACGTCGGCGGCGCGGGCGAGGGAACCCGGCTGCCAGGTGGTGTCATCGTCGCAGAACGCCACGTACGGCGTGGTCACCTCGCGCACCGCGAGGTTGCGGCCGACCGCGCCGAGGTTCCGGTCGAGCTTGATCAGCCGCAGCTGCGGGAAGTCGTGCGCGACGAGGTCGGCGGTGCCGTCGGAAGAAGCGTTGTCCACCACCCAAACCGGCGGTCGCTCCGGCAGCGCGACCAGGTGCTTCAAGGTTTCCCGCAGCTGGTCGCGGCGGTTGTGCGTGATCACCACGACGGACGTCCGGTCCATGGTCATCCCTCCGTGAGCCGGGCTTGGCGTTCGATCGCGGCGGGCAGCACCCGGCGGACGGCCAGCGCCCGCGGCAGCCGGACCGCGGCGGCGGCCAGCGCGGCGAGCAGGCCCGGTTGCCGCCGGGCCCGGGCGAGCAGCCGGCGCAGCTGTGCCGCGCAGACGTCGGCCGGTCGTCGTTGCCAGCCGATGAGCAGCTGGTTGCGTGCCTCGGCGCGCTGCCGCCAGCCCGGCGACGGGCGGGACGGCGACGGGTGGTGGTGCGCGACCACGTCTTTCGCGTAACAGAGTTGCCAGCCCGCCGCGGCGAGGTCGTAGGACAGCAGTTGTTCCTCGGCGCCGAAATGCAGCATCGGGTCGAATCCGCCGACCTGCAGGAAGGCTGACCGCCGGACGATCGCGGAACAGGCCAGGAAGCCCAGCACGAGCGGACCGGGCGCGTCCGGCGGAGTGCCCAGCGGGCTGTGTTCCAGGGCCGGGGTGAGGGGATCTTCGCGTTCTTCCGGGCCGACCAGCGTCCGTCCGGCGAGGAGGCCGAGCCGGGGGTGCGTGTCGAAGAGCTGCTCGGCACGGCGAAGCGCGTCAGGAGCCCACCAGGAATCGTCGTCGCTGAACGCCACGTACGGCGTCCGCGCCGCGATGACGCCCTGACTGCGTGCGGTGGCCCCGTGATTGCGCGGGCTCCGGATGACCCGGACGCGCTCGAACGAGGCGGCGACCTCGGCGGTGTGATCCGTCGAGCCGTTGTCCAGCACGATCACCGGCGGCAGTGTGTCCATTGTGGACAATTGGCCGAGCGTGCGCGCCAGCTCGTCGGCGCGGTCGCGGGTGGCGACGACGACGGTGGTCCGGCTCACGGCGTTTCCTCCAGTGCACCGACGAGTTCGGCCAGCGGTCCGGGAAACGGGTGTTCGGCGGCGGCGCGGGCGCGGGCTTCCGCCGAGCAGCACCACTCGAACCACGTGTCGAGGTCCGCCCGGGTGGCGCTCGCGGGCAGGACGGCGGGCCAGCGCAGCGCGGCCGCCTGCGCGGTGACCTTGCCGCCGTGCGCGACCGGGTCGACGGCGAGCACCGGGACCCCGGCCTTCAACCCGAGGGCCAGCCCGTGCAGCCGGGTGCTGACCACCACGTCCAGCCGGGACAGCGTGCTGAGGAACTGGTCCGGCGTCGCGCAGTGCCGCCAGTCGTCGGTGGCGAGGCGGGTGTCGAGCGGGACGCGGCCGCAGTCGAGGTCGCGCAGCCATTCGGCGAGCGTCGCGTGCACCGTGTCGTGCCGCCGGTCCGCGCCGTACTCGGGCTGGCCCGGCGCGAGCACCACGCCGACCACCGGCGGCGTTTCGACCCAGGAGGCGAAAGACAGGTCGGCGGCGCAGGCGTCGCCGTCGTCCCGGGGGAGAACCACGTCGAACCCGGTGACCGCGGGGTCCGCCGGATCGGGCACGGACACGCCGATCGCCAGCCGCCGGCACCGCGGGTAGCGCTGGTGCAGTTCCCGCAGTTGCGTGCCGCGCAATGGCCCGCAGGCGAAGACGACGTGGGTGAAGGCGTCCGGCGGGGCGTCGTCGAAATGCGGGCCCTCGGGGTGGAATGCCGGGCTCCACACGGTCAGGTGGTCGACCCCGGACTGGGTCAGCACATCGCTCACCGCGCGCAGGCTCAGCACGTCGCCCGCGGTGGCCTCGCCGTGCCGGAAGCTCGCCCAGCCGGTCAGGAGTACTCGCATGCCCGGCGGTTACCCGGCAGTCCCGGGGGTTAACGCGGCGCTGCGCGGGTATCCGGCGCGGCATGGTTTTCTCCCACGCGGTAGTCACCGGCGGAGCCGGATTCGTAGGCGCGCGGCTGTGCGCGAAACTGCTCGAAGCGGGCGCGCGGGTGACCGCGGTGGACAATCTCGCGACGGCCCGCCCCGGCGCGCTGGACGCGCTCGCCGGACATCCGCGGTTCCAGTTGCTGGAGCACGACGTGACCAAGCCGATCCCGGTGCCCGGGGCCGTCGACGTCGTGTTCCACCTGGCTTCTCCAGCGTCTCCCCGGGACTATCTGCGGCTGCCGCTCGAGACGCTGCGCGTGGGGTCGGCCGGCACCGAGAACGCCCTCGCCGCGGCGCGCGGGGCTCGGTTCGTTCTCGCGTCGACCAGCGAGGTGTACGGCGATCCGCTGGAGCATCCGCAGCGGGAAAGCTATTGGGGCAACGTGAATCCGATCGGTCCGCGCAGCGTGTACGACGAGGCCAAGCGTTACGCGGAGGCGCTCACCAGCGCGATGCGGCGCACCGAGGGCGCGAACACCGGGATCGCGCGGATCTTCAACACCTACGGGCCCGGAATGCGAGCCGGCGACGGGCGGATGGTGCCGTCCTTCATCGCCAAGGCGCTGGCGGGCGAACCGCTCACCGTCGAAGGAAGCGGGCGGCAGACGCGGTCGTTGTGTTTCGTGGACGACACGGTCGAGGGGTTGCTCGCGCTGGCGCGGTCCGGCCATTCCGGACCGGTGAACCTCGGGAATCCGGACGAACTTCCGGTGCGCGAGATCGCGGAACGGGTGATCGCGATCACCGGGTCGGCGTCGGGGATCGTGCACGTCGACGCTGCGGTGGACGATCCGCAGCGGCGGTGTCCGGATATTTCGCTGGCGCGCCGGGCGCTCGGGTGGCGGCCGCGCGTTCCGGCCGGGGAGGGCTTGCGGCGGACGGCGGAGTGGTTCGCCGGGCGCCGGGCGGCGGCCGCGTGAGGCAGGCCCCGGAGGGTTCGCTGGGTGGCCGGGCCGCTGCGGGAAAGGGAGAGTCGCTTCGCGGAGTAGCGACGTCCTGGGCTTTTCCGGCTGATTCGTTTATCCCCGACTTCGCCGGGTAGTGCTCCCGGGACAGCGGACCGGACGGGTCCGCGCCGGAGCCAGAAGGGGTGAGCGGGTGCGCTTCCTGGGAATCAACGCGGTGTTCCACGACCCCGCCGCCGCGCTCGTCGTCGACGGCCGGATCGTGGCGGCGGCCGAGGAAGAGCGGTTCAGCCGGCGCAAGCACGGCAAGCAGGCGGTGCCGTTCTCGGCGTGGGAACAGCCGGGGCGGGCGGCGCGCTGGTGCCTGGAGCGGGCCGGGCTGACCGCGGCCGACCTCGACGCGGTCGGGTTTTCCTACGATCCGGACCTGGTCGAGCCCGGCCTCGCCGGCCACGACCCGAGCGGCGAGGAACTGCGGACCGAATTCGCCCGCCGCGCCCCGAAATTCCTCGCCAGCGAACTGCCCGGGCTGGACCAGAAGAAGGTCCGGTTCGTCCGGCACCACGTCGCGCACGCCGCGTCGGCCGCGCTCGCCGCGCCGCTGGGCGACTCCGCGGTGCTGGTCGCGGACGGACGCGGCGAAAGCACGTCGTACCTGGCCGGCGAGTACCGCGACGGGCGGTTCAAAGAGCTTGCCGCGCAAAAGCTTCCGCATTCGCTCGGGCTGTTCTACGAGGACCTCACCGAACATCTGGGGTTCGCCCGGTCGAGCGACGAATACAAAGTCATGGCGTTGGCGTCCTACGGCGGCCCGGTGCATCTGGACTATCTCCGGGAGCGCGTCTACGCGACCGGCGACGGGGGATTCCGCACCGAGCTGATCGACTGGTCCGCCCTCGCGCCGCAGTGCTCTCCGGGCGAGGAACCGGCGCAGCGGCACGCTGATCTCGCGTCCAGTGTCCAAACAGTACTGGAAGAAGTGCTCCTCGACCTCGCCGGATGGCTGCACGACCGGACTGGGCAGCGCACGTTGACCTTGGCCGGCGGCATCGCGCTCAATTGCGTGGCCAATACCCGGCTGCACGCGGAAGGCCCGTTCGAGTCCGTGTGGATCCAGCCCGCCGCCGGAGACGCCGGGACCGCCCTCGGTGCGGCGCTGCAGCTGGCGGCCGACGCCGGCGAACGGATCGAGCCGATGACCGGTGCCGCACTCGGTCGCGAGTGGACCGACGCCGAGCTGGAATCCGTTCTGCGGAAGGCGAAACTCGATTACGAGCGTCCGGACGACGTGTCGGACGCGGTGGCGGAGGCATTGGCGGACGACCAGATCGTGGCCTGGTTCCAAGGCCGCGCCGAGTTCGGCCCGCGGGCGCTCGGGCGCCGGTCGCTGCTCGCGCATCCCGGCCGCGCCGGGAACCTGGAGCGGCTCAACGACGTGAAGGGCCGCGAGCAGTTCCGCCCGGTGGCCCCGATGGTGCTCGCCGACCGCGCGGAGGAGATCTTCTCGCGCGGCCCGTTTCCCAGCCCCTACATGCTTTTCGTGCACGACGTCGCCGACGGGTGGCGCGCGCGGCTGCCCGCGGTGACCCATGTGGACGGCACCGCCCGGGTGCAGACCGTCGACCCGGCCGACGATCCGCGGACCGCGCGCGTGCTGTCCGGGTTCGCGGACCGGACCGGGCTTCCGGTGGTCGTCAACACCAGCCTGAATACCGCGGGGCGGCCGATGGTCGATTCTCCTCGCGACGCGTTGGAGTGTTTCGGTTCGGCTCCGGTGGACGTTCTGGCATTGGGACCGTTCGTGGTCCGGCGCCGCCGGAACCGCTGATTTTACGAGGAGGTGCCGGCATGGCAGACCACTTCGCCGACTTGTGTTCGGCCGCGCGGCGCATGCGGTTCGCCGCCCCGCGCATTGCCGCGTGGGGAGCTCATCTGGCCAGTGTTTTCGACAACGGCGGGCGGTTGCTCGCGTGCGGCAACGGCGGGAGCGCCGCCGAAGCCCAGCATCTGACCGGCGAACTGGTGGGCCGGTTCCGCCGCGAACGCCGCCCGCTGTCGGCGATCGCGTTGCACGCCGACACCTCGGCGCTGACCGCGATCGGCAACGACTACGACGAAGCCGAACTGTTCGCCCGCCAGGTCCGCGCACACGGACGGCCCGGCGACGTGCTCGTCTGCCTGTCCACCAGCGGCACCAGCCAGAACGTGGTGGCGGCGGCGAAGGCGGCCCAGGAAATCGGCGTGGCCACCTGGGCGTTCACCGGCCCGGCTCCGAACCCGCTCGCCGCGCTCTGCGACGACGCGGTGGCGGTCGACGCGCCGAGCGTGGCCACCGTGCAGGAATTGCACTTGGCGTTGGTGCACGCGCTGTGCGAAGCCTTGGACGACGCTCTCGGGGTGCCCGCGTGAAGCCGCTGGCAGTGGTCGGCGACGTGTTCCTCGACGTGGACGCCGAAGGGGTCGCGGAGCGGCTCTGCCCGGACGCGCCGGTCCCGGTGGTCGACGTGACCAGCCGGTGGCTGCGCGCCGGCGGAGCGGGTCTCGCCGCGGTCCTGGCGGCCCGGTCGGCGGCCGAGGTGGTTCTCGTGGCCGCGCTCGGCGACGACCCTTCCGCCCGTACTCTCGCCGGGTTGCTCGAACCGGAAGTGACGCTCGTGCCGATCCCGCTGGAAGGGAGCACGGTGTCGAAGACCAGGGTCCGCGCGGCCGGGCAATCGTTGGTGCGCTTGGACTCCGGCGAGGGAACCGCGTCCGCCGACGGCTTGCCGGAACGGGCGGAGCAGGCGTTGCGCGGGGCAGGGGCGATCCTGGTGGCCGACTACGGCCGGGGGGTCACGAGGAACCCGCGGCTGCGGGAGGTGCTGACCGAACTGGCGGCCCGGATTCCGGTGGTGTGGGACCCGCATCCGCGCGGCGCCGAGCCGGTGCCGGGGACGCGGCTGGTCACGCCCAACGCCAGCGAGGCTTCCGCGGTGGTCCCGGACGCGCTCGAGATGCCCGGTCTGCTGCGGAAACGCTGGAACGCGGACGCGATCGCGGTGACTGTCGGTTCCCGCGGCGCGCTGGTGGACGACGGCGAGTCCGTACGCCGGATTTCCGTGCCGGAGGGCGCACAGGTCAGCGGAAGCGCGACCGACACCTGCGGCGCGGGGGACCGGTTCGCGGCGGCTGCCGCGGCCGGATTGCTCGCCGGTGCGTCGGTTGCCGAGGCGGTGCGGGTCGCGGTCGAGGCGGCAGCTCGGTTCGTCGCCGCGGGCGGTGCGAGCGCACTGTCGGTCAAGGAGGCTCCCGCCGTGGAGTCCATTAAGGACTCGGCCGGGCCGGATTTCGCCGCGAGCAACGCTTTCGCGGTTGCGGAACGGGTCCGCGCGGCGGGCGGGCGGCTAGTCGCCACCGGGGGTTGTTTCGACCTGCTGCACCCTGGGCACGTCAGCCTGCTGCGCCAGGCGCGCGCCCTCGGCGACGCACTCGTGGTATGCGTGAATTCGGACAGTTCCGTGCGCCGGTTGAAAGGACCGGGACGTCCGCTGCTGTCCGCGCAGGACCGCGCTCGTCTGCTGACCGCGCTGTCCGCGGTGGACGCGGTGGCGATCTTCGAGGAATCGTCCCCGGTCGCGATCCTGGAACGGCTGCGGCCGGACGTCTGGGTGAAGGGCGGCGATTACGCCGAGGCGGAGCTGCCCGAACGGACGGTGGTCGAGCGGTACAGCGGCGAAGTCGTGCTCGTGCCGACCCTGCCCGGCTATTCGACGACGAGGCTGGTCGCCGCCGCGGCCGGCCAGTGAAAGCTTCGAGGGAGTCTGATGCGTTCTCTGGGCAATGTCCTGATCACCGGCGGCGCGTCCGGTCTCGGCGCCGCGACGGCCGAGGCGGTCCGCGCGGAAGGCGGCACCCCGTGGGTGCTGGACCGCGCGCGGCCCGCGGATGGAGTGGAATGCGTGCAGGTCGACCTCGCGGACTCGGCTGCCGCCGAGGAAGCCGTCCGCGAGGTGGCCGAAAGAGCGGGCGGGCTCGACGGGGTGGTGACCGCGGCCGGGATCGACGCGTGCGGTCCGCTCGGCGAGGTCCCGGCGAAGGACTGGGAACGGGTCGTGCACGTGAACCTCCTCGGCACAGTCGCCGTGGTGCGGGCCGCGCTGCCGTACCTGGAGCAGTCGCACGGCCGGATCGTCACCGTGTCCTCGACGCTCGGCATCAAGGCGGTCAGCGACGCGACCGCGTACTGCGCTTCGAAATTCGGCGTCGTCGGGTTCACGCGCGCGCTCGCGGCGGAGCTGGCCGGCCGGGTCGGGGTGACGCTGCTCGTGCCCGGCGGGATGTGGACCCGGTTCTTCGACGACCGCACGGAACAGTACCGGCCGCCCGCGGACGCGAAGCTGAACCGGCCGGAGCACGTCGCCGGGACGATCGCGTTCGCGCTCGGCCAGCCGCCGGACGCGGAGGTGCGGGAGCTGGTGGTGTGCGCGTCGGAGGAGGGGTCGTGGCCATGAGCCGGCCCGGAGCCGCCGCGCCTGCCGGGCGCTGTGCCGTAGAGAATCCCGCGCCGGCGGAAGGGATCCGGCCATGACCGTGCTCGCGTTGCGCGCCCTCGGCATCGGCGACCTGCTCACCGCGGTCCCGGCGCTGCGCGGCCTGCGCCAAGCGCATCCCGGCGAACGCCTCGTGCTGGCCGCGCCGGAATGGCTGCGGGACCTGGCCGAGCTGGTCGACGCGGTCGACGAGCTGCTGCCCACTCCCGGGCTCGGCGCACTGGACTGGCCGGGCCCGCCGCCGCGGCTGGCGGTGAATCTGCACGGCAACGGCCCGGAGAGCATCCGCGACCTGATGGCCGTCCTGCCGGACACCCTGCTCACCCACCGGAACCCGGCGGTCCCGGAGATCCCCGGCCTCGACTGGACGCCGGGCATCCACGAGGTCGACCGCTGGTGCCGCCTGGTCGAGTACGGCCAATGCCCGGCCGACCGCCGGGACCTGCGGATCTCCCCGCCGCCCGGGCCGAGTCCCGCGCCGGGGGCCGTCGTCGTGCACCCGGGTGCGGCGTTCCCGGCGCGCCGCTGGCCGCCGGAGAGGTTCGCGGAGGTGGCGCGCGACCTGGCCGCCGCCGGACAGCGGGTGGCAATCACCGGTGCGGCGGCCGAACGCGAGCTGGCGGAGGAAGTCGCGGGCCGGGCCGGGCTGGGCCCGGACGCGGTGCTCGCCGGGCGGACCGGACTGGCCGAGCTGGCCGCGCTGGTCGCGGAAGCGGTGTTGGTGGTGTGCGGGGACACCGGAGTCGGCCACCTCGCGACCGCGTTCGGCACGCCGTCCGTCTTGCTGTTCGGCCCGACGCCGCCCCGGTGCTGGGGCCCGCCGCCGGACGCTCCGCAGCACGTCGTGCTGTGGGTGGGCGACGTCGGCGACCCGCACGGGACGGAACCCGACTCCGGATTGCTGCTGCTGAGCACGGACCGGGTGCTGGCGGCGGCTCAGTCGGTGCTGCGGCAGGGGGTGTCGCATGGCTGAACGGATCGGCGTGCTCGGCGCGGGCTACGTCGGGCTCACCACCGCGTCCTGTTTCGCCGCGATGGGCCATCGAGTGTCCACTGTAGACATTGACGAGACCAAGGTTTCCCGGCTGCGGGCCGGGGAAGTCGACCTCGCCGAACCGGGGCTGGCGGAACTGGTCGCCGAAGGACTGCGGGAGGGCACCCTGGCCTTCTCCGTGGAGTACGCCGCCGTCGCCGGATCGACGATGGTGTTCCTGTGCCTGCCGACCCCGCCGGGCGAGGACGGCACCCCGGACCTGCGCGCGCTCCGCAGCGCACTCGGCGACCTCGGCCGGGTGCTCGCGCCGGGCACGGTGGTGGTGACGAAGTCGACCGTGCCGGTCGGGACCGCACGGCGGATCCCGGAGTACCTCGGCCGCGCTGACCTTCCGGTGGTCAGCAACCCGGAATTCCTGCGCGAAGGTCATGTCGTGCACGATTTCCGGTGCCCGGACCGGGTCGTCGTCGGCGCGGATCCGCCGGATTCGCCCGCCGCGGACCGGGTCGCGCAGCTCTACGCGCCGACCGAAGCCCGGGTCGTGCGCACGAGCAGCGCGAGCGCCGAGCTGGCCAAGTACGCCAGCAACGGCTTCCTCGCGGTGAAGGCGTCGTACGCGAACACCCTCGCCGAACTGTGCGAGCAGTTCGACGCGGACGTGCGCGACGTGTCCGCGGTGATGGGCCTCGACCCGCGGATCGGCCCGCATTTCCTGGCGCCCGGCCCGGGCTGGGGCGGGTCCTGCCTGCCGAAGGACGCCAGCGCGCTGCTGCGGGCGGCCGATTCGGCGGGCGTCGAGTTCGGCCTGCTGCGCGACGCGGTGCGGGTGAACGCCCGGCAGCGCACGCGGATGGTCCGCGCGATCCGGACGGCGGCGACCGGGCGTCCGGACGGTTCGCTGGACGGCGTCCGGATCGGCGTGCTCGGGCTGGCGTTCAAGGCCGGCACCGGCGACGTGCGCGATTCCCCGGCGGTCGCGGTCGTGACCGACCTGGTCCGCCGCGGCGCCGAGGTCACCGCGCACGACCCGGCCGTTCAGTCCGAACTGGACGGAGCGACCGTCGTGGACGATCCCTATCTGGTCGCGAAAGACGCGGCCGCGCTGGCCGTGCTCACCGAATGGCCGGAGTTCCGCGGCCTCGACTGGCGGCGGCTCGCCGAGGCGGCCGACCGGCCGGTCGTGGTCGACACCCGCAATCTGCTCGATCCGACCGTGCTCGCCGAGGCCGGGTTCTCCCGGATCGGCGTCGGCACTCCCGTGGAGGTACCCGATGCGTGTTCTCGCCCTAGGCTGCACCCTCAAGCGCTCGCCGGACCGCTCCAGCAGCGACCTGATCGCCCGGCAGCTGCTCGACCTGTTCGCGCAGCGGGGGGCGACCGGCGAACTGGTCCGGGTGGTCGACCATGACGTGCGCCCGGGCGTCGTCGCCGACGCGGGCGACGGCGACGAATGGCCGGAGATCCGGCGCAAGGTGGCCGCCGCGGACATCGTGCTGATCTCGACGCCGACCTGGGTCGGGCACATGTCGAGCATCGCGCAGCGAGTGGTGGAACGGCTGAACGCCGAACAGTCCGAGACCGACGACGAGGGCCGGCCGGGGATGTTCGGCAAGGTCGGGGTCGTGGCGGTGGTCGGCAACGAGGACGGGGCGCACAAGATCACCGCGGACCTTTTCCAGTCGCTCAACGACATCGGCTTCACTATCCCGGCCCAGGGCGGCACGTACTGGAACGGCGAAGCCATGCGGGGCGGCGATTACCAGGACCTGGACGAGACCCCGGAGGCAGTCGCTTCGACGAACGCGACGCTGGTCCGGAACGCGGTGCATCTGGCGGAGCTGCTGGGGAAGCAGCAGTACCCGGCTTCGTGACGCTGCTCCTCGGCCGGGAAACAGCCCGGCCGAGGGGTTCACGGCCGCTGCCCGGCCCCGGTCGCGATCTCGTGCCCGCGATGCCCGTCCGGGGCCAGCGGCGGGGTGTCTCCGCCCTCGCCGCGGCGGAGCCCGTGCAGGAATTCCCGTATCGTCGCCTCCGCGGACCACCGCGGCTGCCACTCCAATTCGGACCGCGCTCGGGTCGTGTCCATCACCGGCAGCCGCAGCACCGTGTCGAACAGCCCGGGCGTCGCGGGCACCAGACGCATCCGCCAAGCGGCCGCGAGCGCGGGCTTGACCAGTCCCGCGGGGACCGGCACTCGCCGCGCCCGCAGGATCCGCGCCAGCAACCGCGGGTCGACCACCGGATCGGCGGCGATGTTGAACGCCCCCGACACCGGTCGCCCGACGCAGCGGCAGAGGGCGTCGGCGAGATCGTCGGCGTGCACGACCTGGAACCGCAAGCCGGGGATGTCCGGCACGACGGGCACCAGACCCGGCCGGAGAAGACTGCCGGGCACGAACGGCCCGGCGAACAACCGCCGCTGCTCGGTCGACGCGGCGCGCTGGAAGACGAAGCCGGGCCGGACCCGCACCACCCGGAGATCCGGATGCTTCTGTTCGAAGGAGTCCAGAAGCCGCTCCACATAAGCCTTTTCGCGCGGGTACGCGGCACCTGGCCAGCCATGCGTCGGGTAGTCCTCGGTGACCGGGCGGTCGTGCGAAGCGGGGGAGTAGGCCCCGACCGAGGACACCACCACCAGCGTCGACACTCCCGCGACCGCGGCGGCCTCGAACAGCCGGAGCGAGCCGCGGACGTTCGCCTCCCACGTGATGTCCGGGCGATGGGTCGGCTGGAAAAGCCACGCCAGGTGCACGACGGTGTCGACGTCGCGCAGCGCTGGCGTCAGATCGTCGTGCGCCACGTCGACGCCGACGTACTCCGTCTTCGGCGGCGGAATGCCCGCCGGACGTCGTTCGAGGCCGGTGATCGCCTCGACCTCGGGTTCGGCTGCGAGGGCGCGCACTGTCGCGGTGCCGATGTTGCCGGTGGCGCCGGTCACTGCGATCCGCCGGGAAGTCATCGGGGCCGAGTACCCGGGCTGGCCCGGGCCAATCACTGCGGGCCGATCACTGCTGGTCGAGCTGCCGCAGCAGCCGCCGGACCGGGAGCGCCATCGCGCCCAGCCCGAGGGTCGCGGTCACGCCGTCCTGCGAGGAGACAAGCCGGTCCTCGACCTGGGAGACCAGCGATCGGCAGCGCTCGAGGTCCACCTCCCGGCCGGGGACCGCGGTGTCCCGCACCGCGGCGGCGAGTTCCCGCAGCAGGTCCGCGACCGCGTCCCGGGCGCGCGGCCACGGGTAGACGAACGGCTCGCGTCCCTCCGAGGTCGTGCGGACCGCCTCGACCAGCTGCTCGACCGGCGGCCACAACGCCCCGAGCGTCCGCAGCGAGCGCTCGTGCTGCACCCCGGAATGCCGGCTTCGCTTGCGCAGATTGAGAAACCGCCCCTCCCGGGTGAGCACCGACGCGTCCTCGGCCGCCCGGGCGAGACTGCGCACGTCGCTGATCTGCCCGAGCCATTCGTCCAGCTCCTCCGGCGGCTCGTCGCCGCGCACCAGCTCGGCGGTGTTCTCCAGCAATCCGGCGAGCGCGGAAGCGAGCCGGTCGGCCGCGGCGGCGACGCGTTCGCCGTACAGCGGCGGGAAGATCAGCACGTTCACCGCCAGCCCGATGGCGGCGCCGAGGGCGGTCTCCAGCAGCCGGTCGCCGAGCAGTTCCGAACTCCGCGCGGTCCCGTAGGTGACCAGCAGCATCCCGGTCACCCCGACCCACACGCCGGACGCGCCCAGCCGCCGCCACGA
The DNA here is from genome assembly GCF_000411975.1 of Amycolatopsis orientalis DSM 43388. Taxonomy (GTDB): domain Bacteria; phylum Actinomycetota; class Actinomycetes; order Mycobacteriales; family Pseudonocardiaceae; genus Amycolatopsis; species Amycolatopsis orientalis_D. The sequence continues at coordinate 15,550 of NZ_ASXG01000056.1, read as the reverse complement.
ACCGACGAGCAGCCCGACGAAGACGACGATCGCCAGCGTCGCCGTCTGCTCGGGCACCAGCTGCGACACGCCGGCGGCGAGCAGCACCCCGAGCGTGACCGAGCCGACCTGTTGCGCCCAGCCGAGCAGGCTCCGGTAGACGGTCGCTTCCACGAGGAAAACCGCCGCGTAAGGCGCGAGGAACGGCTGGGACAGCCTGAGCACCTGGGTGGAAAGCAGCCAGGCGGCCACGGCGGCGACGGTCGCCTTGGCCGCCTGCAGGGCAGTGCGTCGCTCGCTGCCCGGGACGCGGATCGCGCGAGCCGCCCAGCCCAGCGGGCTGCGATCGAGTCCGGGCCTCACGCGCGTACTGGCGCGCCCAGGTGGACGAGCTTCGTCTGGGTCATCTCGTCGAGCAGTTCGGGCCCGTAACCGTAGCCGGACCCGCTGCCGCGCCGCGGATGAGCCGCCCCGCCGGGGGCACCGCCGAAGACGGCGTTGACCTTGACCGTTCCCACCGCCAGCTCCCGCCAAGCGTGCTGCGCGTGTTCCATCGACGCGGTGAGCACCGTCGCGGCGAGCCCGTAGTCGTCGTTCGCGGCCTCGGCCAGCCCGTGTTCGAAGGAATCCACCACGCACACCGGTGCGACCGGACCGAAGGTTTCCTCGCGCAGCACGCGCATCTGGCCGGTGCAGCCGGTGAGCACCGTCGCCGGGTAATGCGCGCCCGGCCCGGACGGGATTTCGCCGCCGGTACGGATTTCGGCACCCAGCGACACGGCGTTCTCCACGTGGGAATGGACATGGTCGCGGTGCCGCGTGTCGACGAGCGGCGCGAGCGTCTGCTCACGGGCGATTTCGACGAGCGCGCCGGTGAACGCCTCGGCTATCGCGCGGTGCAGGTAGATTCGTTCCACCGCAACGCAAATCTGCCCGGAGTTCGCGAACGAGCCGAGCGCGGCCTGCTCGGCGGCCCAGCGCGGGTCGACGTCCTCGTCCACCACGAGCGGATCGTTGCCGCCGTTCTCCAGAAGCGCTTTCGCTCCGGTCGCCGCCGCGCTGGCGGCGATCGACCGGCCGGTCGCGGTGCTGCCGACGTGCGCGAGAACGTCCACATCGCTCCGGGCGGCCAGCACCGCGCCGATCCGCCCGTCGCCGTGCACGGTCTGCAGCACGCCTTCGGGAAAGACCCCGGCGAGGACTTCGCCGAACAGCGTTCCGGTGTGCGGACACCGTTCGCTCGGCTTGTGCACCACGGTGTTCCCGGTGACGACGGCCGCGCCGATCAACCCGCACGAGACGGCCACCGGGTCGTTCCACGGCGTCAGCGCGACCACCACGCCGCGCGGCTCCGGGACCATCAGGTCGGTGGCGGCGAAATCCCCGAGGAGGGTGCGGCCGCGATGCACCGGGCCGAGTTCGGCGTACTGGCCGAGGGTGCCGGCTCCGGCGAGCACCCCGGCCTTGGCTTCCTCGAGCGGACGGCCGGTTTCGCGGCGGTTGATCTCGGCCAGGTCGTCCGCGTGCGCGCGCAGCCGGTCCGCGGCGGCCCGCAGCGCCGCGCCGCGTTCGGCGGCCGGGGTCCGGTCCCAGCCCGGCTGCGCCCGGTGCGCGAGTCCCAGCGCGGCGTCGAGTTCGTCCGGGCTGGCCATCGGGACCGCGCCTACCGGGCCCCCGTCGGCCGGGTCGGTGATCGCGAGCGCGGCGGCCCGGTCGTCGAGCGTGGTCATCGCACCTCCTGTAGTCGCCTCGCGCTGCGGATACCCCGGCGCCCGCGCGGTCATGCGTCCCGTTTGCCCGCGCCGATGCCGGGTAAACCGGCCGACGTGACCACTTTCCCGGACTACACCGTGGTGATCCCGACCACCGGCCGCCCCGCGCTGCGCACCCTGCTGGACACGCTCGCGACCGCCGGAGGCCCCGGCCCGGCCGAGGTGATCGTGGTCGACGACCGTCCACAAGGGACAGCCCTGGAGGTGCCCGAGGGCGTCCGGGTGCTGCGCTCGTACGGACGCGGACCGGCCGCCGCGCGCAACGTCGGCTGGCGCGCGGCGAAGTCCGGCTGGATCGCTTTCGTGGACGACGACGTGGTCCTCGCCCCCGACTGGCCCGCCCAGCTGGTCGCCGACCTCGCCCGCTTGCCGCCGGAAACCGCCGCGTCGCAGGCGAGAATCGTCGTTCCGCTGCCGGAAGACCGGAAACCCACCGACGACGAACGCGGCACCGCCGGGCTGGAAACGGCGCGGTGGATCACCGCGGACATGGCGTACCGCCGGACCGCGCTGGTCGAGTCCGGCGGTTTCGACGAGCGCTTCCCGCGTGCGTTCCGGGAAGACTCCGACTTGGCCCTGCGCGTGGTGCTCAAGGGACACCGCATCGAGCGCGGCGAGCGGGTCACGACCCATCCAGCGCGTCGTTCGGGGTTCTTCGCCAGCGTAAAAGCCCAACGAGGCAACGCGGACAACGCCAGGATGCGGTACAAGCACGGCGTCCTGTGGCGGCAGCGAACCGGCGCCGGCAGCGGGATGCTGGGACGGCACGCGGTGACCGTCGCCGCCGCGGTCGCCGCGCTCGCGCCGAAGAGGCGCCGCCTCGCCTTGGCGGCTTGGGCCGGATTGACCGGAGCGTTCGCCGCGCAACGCATCCGTTCCGGACCTGCCACGCCGGGCGAAATCGCGCGCATGCTCGTGACGAGCGTGCTGATCCCGCCCGCCGCCTGCTATCACCGGCTCCGCGGGGAAATCGCCGCCCGCCGGACGCTCCGGCCGCAGGCGGTGCTGTTCGACCGCGACGACACGTTGATCCACGACGTCCCGTATCTGTCCGATCCGGAGCAGGTCCGGCCGGTCGACGGAGCCGTCGGCCTCGTGCGGGAACTCCGGCGCAACGGCGTGCGGGTGGGCGTGGTGAGCAATCAGTCCGGAGTCGCGAAAGGACTGATCGAACCGAGTCAGCTGAACGCGGTGAACGCCCGCGTGGAGCAGTTGTTCGGCGAATTCGGCACCTGGCAGGTCTGCCCGCACGACGCCGGCGACGGCTGCGACTGCCGGAAACCGTCGCCGGAACTCGTCCGGCGGGCGGCGAAGGAGTTGCAGGTCGATCCCGCGCGCTGCGTCGTCATCGGCGACACCGGCGCGGACGTCGAAGCGGGACTCGCGGCCGGGGCCCGCGCCGTGCTGGTGCCGACCGCTCGCACGTTGCCCGCCGAGATCGCTCGCGCGCGCCGCGACGCGCTGGTGGCCCGGGATCTCGCGGACGCACTGCGGCAGGCCGGGGTCGTCCGGTGAAGCGCGTTCTGGTGGCCCGGCAGGACAATCTCGGCGACGTCCTGCTGGCCGGCCCGGCGATCCGGGCGATCGCCGCGCACACCGCGCACGTCACGCTGCTGGCCGGACCCCACGGCGCGGCCGCCGGCGAACTGCTGCCCGGGGTGGACGAGGTGCGGGTCTTCCGCGCACCGTGGATCGACCCCGAACCGCCGCCGCTGACCCGCGCGTCCGTCGAGGCCCTCGCCGGACAGCTCGCCGGATTCGACGAGGCCTTCGTGTTCACGTCCTTCCACCAGTCGCCGTTGCCGCTCGCGCTGGTGCTGCGCATGGCCGGGGTGCCATGGATCGGCGCGATCTGCGAGGACTATCCGGGCAGCCTCCTCGACCTGCGCCACCGCGTGCCAGGCGATCCGCCGGAGGCGTTGCGGATGCTGTCGCTCGTCCAAGCCGCCGGGTACTCGCTGCCCGCCGGCGACGACGGACGGCTCGCGGTCCGCCGCCCATTGCCGGACGTTTCCGCGCTGACCGGAATCGGAGACTACGTCGTGGTGCACCCGACAGCTTCGGTCCCGGCGCGCAGCCCGTCTCCGGTGCACAGTGGACGAATAGCGGACGCGCTCGCCGAAGCCGGCCACCGCGTGGTGGTGACCGGTGCGGCACCGGAGGGGATGCGCGCCGACGTCGATCTGAGCGGTCGCACCACGTTGCCCGAGCTGGCCGCGGTGCTCGCCGGGGCGGAAGCCGTCGTGGCTCCGAACACTGGACCGGCGCATCTGGCGGCAGCGGTCGGAACTCCGGTGGTGTCGCTTTTCTCGCCGGTGGTGCCGGCCGCGCGCTGGGCTCCGTTCGGGGTTCCGGCGGCGCTGCTCGGCGACCAGCACGCGCCGTGCCGGGGGAGCCGCGCCCGGACGTGCCCGGTCCCCGGGCATCCGTGCCTGGACGGCATCGACCCGGCGGAAGTCGTGGCCGCGGTGGAGGAACTGGCCAAGGCGCCGAGCCGCCGGATCACCGCTTGAACCGCAAGGAAAGGAGAAGCACGGTGGACCCAGCACCGTTGCCCGAAGAGACCGACGGACCGCGCACCGCGGTCGTGACCGGCGCGGATTCCGGCATCGGCCGGGCCGTGGCCGTCGCGCTGGCCGGCGGGGGAGTGGACGTCGGAATCACTTGGCACACCGACAAAACCGGTGCGGAGGAGACCGCCGCCGAGGCGCGGGACCAGGGCGGGGCCGCGCACGTGCGGCACCTCGACCTGACCGACCTGCCCACCGCGGCGAGCGTCGTGGACGACCTCGCCGGCGAACTCGGCGGCGTCGACGTGCTGGTGAACTGCTCCGGGACCGGCAGCAGCGAACTCGTGACGGACATGGACTTCGACACCTGGCGCGGCGTCGTGGACGTCGACCTGCACGGAGTTTTCGTGTGCTCGCAACGGGCCGCGCGGCACATGATCGACGCCGGCCGCGGCGGCCGGATCATCACGATCACCAGCGTCCACGAACACGTGCCGAGGGTCGGCGCCGCTCCGTACTGCGCGGCGAAAGCCGGTGCGGGGGCGTTGACGCAGGTGCTCGCGCTCGAACTCGCCGAGCACGGGATCACGGTCAATTCCGTCGCGCCCGGCGAAATCTCCACCCCGATGACCGGCCAGGCCGACGCGGATCCGCGCGACCAGGACCGTCCCGGAATCCCGTTGGGCCGCCCCGGGCACGCCCGCGAAGTCGCCGCGGCGGTGGCTTTCCTGGCCACCCCCGCGGCGGGGTACATCACCGGTTCGTCCTTGGTGGTCGACGGCGGGCTGATCCGGATGGGCGCGCAGGCCGGGACAGCGTTCCCGGACCACAGCTGGCGCCGTCCCTAAGCCTCTTCGGCGCGGCTGCCGCTGAGCGCGACGACCAAGGCGACCAGTGCGGTCAGCCCGTGCAGCCAGTTGTCCGCCCAGTTGAGGTTCACCGGGTCCTCGCGTGCGGTGCTGAACGCCGTCGCGAGGATCCCGTATGCGGTCAATCCGGTGAACGCGACGAACAGCACCCAGCAGTACGCGACAGCGCCGGAAAGCTTGCGGGCGGCCAGAAGGCCGAGCAACCCCAGTGCGGTGTGCACGATGTTCAGCACTGTGCTGGAACTGAACAGCCAGACGACGCGAGTGGTGTCGTGTCCGCCGTGCGCGGTCTCGGGCACGAAGAACCCGGCGACGCCGAGGACCAGGTAGATCAGTCCGAGCACGGCGACGACCGGACGGGCCCAGGAACGGGCGATGACCGTCGGCATGGGGGACTCCTTTCCCTTGCGGCCGTACTTCCCTTGCCGCGCAACAGCTTCCGGGTCACTCCTCGCGCAGCGACTTGGCGACGGAACCGCCGGCCTCGTCGGCCTGCTCGCCGGGATCCGGGTCGGCCCGGCGCTGCGGAAGATCCTCGTCCGGAGCCGCCGCCCGGGCCGCCTCCGCCCGGGCGAGCGTTTCGTCGTCGGGCGGGTTCGGCACCGGCTGGACGTCCGGCCGCTCCTCGGCGAGCCGGCGGCCGAGCGGTTCGCCTTCGCGCGCCTCGGCCGGGGTGGTGGCCTGCCGCGTCGCCGGGCTCCAGCGTTCGGCGGGTTCGACGCCGCCTTCCAGCGGGTCGACCCGCAGTTCGTCCTCGTCGAGGGATTCGGACTGGTCGAGGGTTTCGGGCTCAGCCGGGTCGCTGTCGGCCATTGCGCTCCCTTCTCGCTACCGCGCTTTCCCGGTCGGATACCCGGCCGGAACGGGACAAAACGGGGTTCAGGCCGCGGCGAGGTCGCGGATGGCGGCCTGCGCCTTCTGGATTTCCTGTCCGACCAGGAGCGCGGTGAAGCGGGCGACCGAGACGCTGTGCGCGGCCGAGGCGACGGCGTCGCAGGCTGCCTGGGCGTCGTCGGAAAGATGCCGCACGCGCCCGGCGAGGAGGGCTTCTTCGAGCTGGCCGGACAGGTCGGGGAGAAGCTCGGAAAGGTCGTCGGCCAGCAGGCTCAGCAAACCGAGCGTCCGGTACAGCTCCGCGGGGGAGTCGTAGCCGCCGGCACCGGCTTCGCGACGGAGCCGGCGCAGCGCGGTCTGCGCCTGCTCGGCCGGTGCGGGAGACGTCGCTGAATGGTCCATGGAACGGCTGATACCCGGTGGTCGCACGGCTAACCGGAGGGATTGCGGCCGGTCGGTGCGGGTATCCGGGGACGATGAACGAGATCGTCGAACTGATCCGGAGGCGGGCTTGCCTGCCCGAGCCCCGCGACGCCGAACGGGTCGCGCACGCGGTGCTGCGCACGCTGTCCGAACGGATTTCCCCGGAAGCGGCGGCAAGCCTGGCGGTGCAACTGCCGGCCGAACTGGCGGAAGACCTCCGCCCGGGCGGCGGTGCGGGGAAACGCTTCGAACTGGAGGAATTCGTCGAACGGATCGCGCGCGCGGCGCACCTGACCGAACCGGAAGCCGTGCACCGGACGGGCGTGGTGCTGGACGTCCTGGGCCGCGAGACGGTGCAGGTGGCGGACGAGGTGTGGGAGACGCTGCCGGTGCCGCTGCGGCGGTTGGTGGGGGTTGCGGCGGCTTGACTGCTGTTACGCATGCGGCTCGGGGGATGGGTGAGGTCTCGGAGGTGCCGCCTGGATCGGTGCGTGCTTGGTGGAGGATCGGCCGCTCGTTGCCCAGGGTTCCGCGCCCGATGCAGCTGCGAGTGGTAGTGCGGTTTGCGAACTGCTGCGAGGGGGTTGCGGCGTTTGGTTGGGCTGCGGCGGTGGTCGGGCGTTGCGCATCTGCGGGCGGAGGATGAGATCGCCCCGCTGCCCCTGCCCGCTGTTTCGCATCCGCAGCCAGTGCTGCTCTGGGGTGATCGGCGAGGTTGGGTGCTCCAGGGGCCGTTGTGCCGCTCGGCGGGCTGCGGCGGCTTGACTGCTCAGTGTTCCGCATCTGCGGCCGGAATGGCGCGGGTGGCGGTGAGGTGGGGCTGCTGGCGATCGTTGCTGCGCTTGGCGGAGGCTGAGGCCGCCCCGCAGTCCATGTTTCGCGTCCGCGGCCGGTGCCGTTGTGGATGATCGGCGGGGGCTGCGGCGACCTGACTGCTCAGGCGTTCCGCATCCGCGGCCGATGCGGCTGCGGATGGCTGCCGGGTTCGCTCGGGATGTCCCGGTCCACGTGGTCGGCGTGGTGAAGCGCCTGGGCCAGCAGCCCCCGGACGTGCTCGTCCGCGGCGGAGTAGTACACGAACGTCCCCTCGCGGCGGCCCTTGACCAGGCCCGCCAGCCGGAGTTTGGCCAGATGCTGGCTGACCGCCGTCGGCGCGGCGCCGGCCAGTTCGGCGAGGCAGGCCACTGACGATTCTCCCTGCAGCAGTGCCCACAGCACCCTGATCCGCGTCGGGTCGGAGAGCAGGCGGAAGCTTTCCGCGGCCAGGTGGACCTGCTCGTCGGTGGGCATGTCGAAGTCCGGCAGGGAGGAGTGCATGCCCCGATGCTACCGTCCCTTCTTGGCTATATGCGCATCTGCGCAGGTATGCTGACCTCGACGGGCGCGATCGCCCGGTCGCGAAGTGTTCGAGCATCCGGGAGTTGCTGATGGCGGAGCTGCGCCGGGACCGTTCGCAGCCAGGGGACGGCACCGGGCATGGTCACGGCCACGGCCCGGAGCACGGCCATGGGCATGGCCACGGCGACTTCGCGACCTGGCGGCACCGCGTCAAGCACTTCCTCACCCCGCACAGCCACGACAGCGCCGACCGCCTCGACACCGCCCTCGAGACCAGCCAGCGCGGCATCCGGGCGCTGACCTGGTCGTTCGCCGCCCTGTTCGGCACCGCCGTCATCCAGCTGGCGCTGGTCGCGGTCACCGGCTCGGTAGCGCTGCTGGGCGACACCATCCACAACTTCGCCGACGCCCTCACCGCCCTGCCCCTCGGCATCGCCTTCGCGCTGGGCCGCCGCGCCGCGACCCGCCGCTACACCTACGGGCTGGGCCGCGCCGAGGACCTGGCCGGAGTCGTCGTGGTGCTGATCATCGCCGGATCGGCCGCGCTCGCCGCCTACGAGGCCGTCGACCGCCTGCTGCACCCGCATCCCGTGCAGCAGCTCTGGGTGCTCGCCGCGGCGGGAGTGGTCGGATTCGCCGGAAACGAACTCGTCGCGCGATACCGCATCACCGTCGGCCGGCAAATCGGCTCGGCCGCCTTGGTCGCCGACGGCCTGCACGCCCGCACCGACGGCTTCACCTCGCTGGCCGTGGTCCTGGGCGCGATCGGCGTCGCCCTCGGTTTCCCGGCCGCCGACCCGGTGATCGGCTTGCTGATCACGGTCGCGATCCTGTTCGTCCTGCGCGACGCGGCGAAGGAAGTCTTCCAGCGACTGATGGACGCCGTCGACCCGGCGACCGTCGAACTGGCCGAACGAACGGCCGCCGCGGTGCCCGGCGTGGAGGGCGTCCGCGAGGTCCGGATGCGCTGGATCGGCCACAGCCTGCGCGCCGAACTCGCGGTCCAGGTCGCCAACACGCTCACCGTCGAGCAGGCGCACGAACTGGCGCACAGCCTGGAACACGAATTGACCGCCGCAGTGCCCCGGCTGACCGCGGCGGCGGTGCACGTCGAACCGGCGATCGGGGCGGAGACCGTGCACCTCGGCTGATCGCACCGCGGCAGATCGACCGTCCACACGAAGAATTCTTCCGTCAACGCCGTGGCGACGCCGGTTTCGCGATGCGCCGGGCCGACGCGCAAGCTTTCCAGTCGCCGATCACTGTCTCCGGATGGAGGAGGTTGGTGTGACAGCTTTCGTTCCGAAAGCGTCAGCCGATTCGATTTCTTTCGCAAATATCGATTTCTGACATAAAAGTGGCCCGCTCGCTGCTCAAAACCGCTAAGCCGACCAGACCCGCTCCCCGCCGACCCACGTTTCCCGTACCGGCAGCCGGTCCAGCGTCTCCGGGTCCGCCTCCAACGGATCTTCCGCCAGCACCGCGAAATCGGCCAAAAACCCCGGCGCGAGCTGGCCCTTCGTCGTTTCCTCGCCGGACGCGTATGCCGACCCCGTCGTGTACACCCCGAGTGCGGCCTCGATGCTGATTCGCTGCGAAGGTCCGAACAGCTCGCCGTTCGGAGCCCGGCGCGTCACGCAGCTGCGCAGCGCGTACAGCGGCGGGAACGGCCCGCACGGGTGGTCGGACGAACCGGCTACCGCCACCCCCGCGTCGAGCATCGAGCGGTGGGCGAACATTCGCTCGACCCGCTCCGCTCCGTAGTACTGGGTGAGTTTGTCCCCGTGCGCGGCGGCGTAGTTCGCGAACGGCACCGCGATCATGCCGTGCTCGCGCATTCGCTTCAGGATCTCGTCGTCGATGATAGAACAGTGTTCGATGCGGTGCCGCGGGTCCTGCCGCGGTTTGGCGGCTTGCGCCTTGTCGACGGCGTCGAGGACGCGGCGGATCGCGCGGTCGCCGTTGGCGTGCACGCAGACTCGCCAGCCGGCGTCGTGCACGTGCCGCACCGTATCGGCCAGCTCGGCGGCGCTGACCCGCTCGAGCCCGTAGCTGTCGGTGCCTTCGATGGGCTGTTCGACCAGGCAGGTTCCGCCGTTGACGGCACCGTCGGCGAAGGTCTTGACCCCGCCGAGCCGCAGCCGGGTTTCCGCGGTGACCGGCTCCTCGGGCAGCGCGCGGAAGTAGTCGAAATGGTCGTAGGCGGCCAGCGCGTTCACCCGCAGCGTGAGCTGATTCTGGTCGGCGAGATGGCGGAGGACCTGCCATTCGGTGGGTCCGACCAGGGCGTCGCCGACCGAGGTGAGGCCCGCGGCGTGCAGGTCGGCGGCGTGCCGGGCGAAGGCGGCGGCCAAGACCTCGGTGGGCGGGTCCCGCACGATCGTCGGGCGCGGGGTGAAGGCGGGAAACGCCAGGTCGTAGAGGGCCTGGTCGTGGATCACGCCGTCGAGGCGGCCGGCGGCGTCGCGGCCGAGGTGGCCGCCGGGCGGGGGTTCGCTGGCGTCGCTGAGCCCGGCGAGGGCGAGGCCGCGGGAGTTGAGGACGCCCGCGTGCAGCGTCACGTGCACGACCAGGACCGGGTGGTCCGGGCAGGCCTCGTCCAGTTCGGCGCGGGTGAGTTCGCGGCCGCCGTTGCTGCGGAACGAGTCGTAGCCGCAGCCGATCACCCATTCGCCGGGCGGCGTCGCGGCGGCTCGGTCGCGCAGGGCCGCGGCGAGGTCGGCGGTCGAGCGGATCCGGGACGGCGAGAGGTCGACCTGCAGGGATTGCGCGGCGACGACGGTCGGGTGCTGGTGGGCGTCGTTGAAGCCGGGGACGACGGTGGCGTCGCCGAAATCGTGCACCTCGGCCGACGGGAACTGTCCGCGCAGGTCGGCGACGCTGCCGTGGGCCACGACCCATTCGCCGCGCATCGCGAACGCCGGGGGCTCGGCGCCGGCCATGGTCACGATCCGCCGGGCGGTGACGATCTGCACGGATTCCGGTGCGGACACGGGCTTCCCTCCAGGGTCGACGGCTGACCGCGCGGCGCTGTGTCCACAAAGGACGGTGTGGCCACGGTGCCGCCTCGCCGATTCTAGGGGCGGGGCGGGCGCGGGCGCATCGTCGAAGCGGGTTGCGGCAATCGGGTGATCTCGGTCCCACCCGGGCGGACTCCGGGAATGAGAATCGCCCGCGCGGCGGTGTATACGCTGGAAGCACAGGCGCCCGGCCCGGCTCCGGCGGAGGCAGGAGGCTCGCATGTCCGGCATCGGTGCGGCGCGGACCGCGCTCAGCGCCGCGGCGCAGCCGTGGGAGATCCAGGTCGGCCGCGACCTCGCCGACCGGCTCGACACCAAGCCCCCCTCCCGCTGGTCGCGCCCGGGCGCGGCGGCGGACGACCTCGCGGACCTGGTCGGCCCGGGCGAGGTGGTCCTGGCCCCGTCGGCGACCCGCCCGTCCGGCGACGGCGTGGTGTGGACGCCCGAACAGGCGCTGGGCGCGGGCACGCGCGGCGTGGTGTGGACGCCCGAACAGGCGCTGGGCGCGGGCACGCGCGGCGTGGCGCTGTGGGTCGACGACCTGCCGTACCCGCGCATCGTCGGCGCGATCCCGTACCCCGAGCTGATCGCCGTCGAGCACGCGATGGCCGGGAAGCATTCGTGCCTGGTGCTAACCGGTGCTCGCGCGACACTGGTTTTCCGTTACCGCTCGTGGGCGTGGCCCACGGTGGCCGACCTGCTGACGCACGCGCGGTCGCGTGCGCACCGCCCCGGCGCGCCGGAACCGGCGCACGCGGGCCCGCCGACGCTCGGCTGGGAGCGGCTCCCGGCGTCGCCTCTGGTCGCACTCGGGCATCCCCGGCACGCGCGGTACCTCGGCGCGGAACCGGAACTCCCGCGGCGCTGGCTGTGGCAGCAATCCCGCCCCGCCGCGTTCGTCGTGCTGACCCGGCAGGAACTGGTCGTGGTCCGGCATGTGCTGGGCCGGCGGCCGTTGACGCACGGGGTGCAATTGCTGGCCGTGGCGCGGAACCGGATCACCGGTCTCGGCGGGCGAGGCGATCGGCTGCGCATCGCGGCCGGCGCGGGCCGGTACGAGGCGGACCTCGGCGCCGAACTGGCGGATGAGGCACGGTCGCGGTTCGGGCCGATGCTGCGCGCCGACGGGCGCCGGGTACCGCGCAGGGCGTCGAAGGCCGCGCCGCGGGCCTGACCACGGATCCTCAAGCCGGACAACGAGATTCTCGCGCGCTCAGCGCCGGATCGGTGATTCTTCGACTCTGTCGGCGGCATGACCGGTGGGAAACTGCCGTCCACTCCGGACTCTTCCCTTCCCCCTGCGGCCGGACCAGGATCGGGCTACTCGGCGCGGCCGAACGGCGCACACTGATCCTTGACATATTGATGGCTCTTCATCACGATGAAGGCGTGACCACAACGCTGATCCCCGGCAAGCTCACCGCCCTGGGCGGGATGATCCCGATCGACGGTCGGGTCAGCTGGGTGCCTTCGACGGCGGAGGGCTGGCAGCCGTCGAACTGCTATCTGCTCACGGAGGACTCCGGGGCGCTGCTGGTCGACTCCGGGCTGGCCGTGCACCGCGAAGAGGTGCTCGACGGGTTGCGTTCTTCGCTCGGCGGTCGCGGAGAACTCGCCGTCTTCTTCACTCGCGGCGAAATGGACTGCGTGTCGAATCTCGAGCCGATTTCCCGGGAGTTCGACATTTCCGCGCTCTTCACCGGCGGCGTCGTCAATCCCTTCGACGCCTTCGACGACGTCCACCGGATGCGGTACCAGGGAAGGCGCAAGCAGATCGACACCCGCAGCGAGGGCGGCGATTCGATGCCCCGCGCACCGCGGCTCGAGGTCGGCGCCGGCGGGCGGGCGCTGGAGATCGAATCCCCGTTGCTGCGGCTGCTGCCGACTTTTTGGGGCTGGGACGCGGAAACCGGCGCGCTCTTCACCTCCGATGTGTTCACCCACGGGGTCGTCCGCGATCCGGCGGCATCGCGGGTGATCGATCCGTCCACCGCGGACCCGACCACTGTGGACGATGTCGTCGGGCATCTCGTCGCCAAGTACGAATGGCTGCGGAAAGCGACGACCAACCGGCTGTGCGAATGGCTGGAGGACCGGTTTTCCGCACTGCAGCCGGAAATCATCGCGCCCGCGCGCGGCTGCGTGCTGCGCGGCCGCCCGGTCGTCGAACGACATCTGCGGTTGATGCTCCAGGCTTTGCGGACGGTGGGCGCATGAGCGGGATCGAAGACCTCGACCTGGACGCGATGGCGCACGAGCTGAGCAGCGACCTGCCCCGGCTCGTCGCGGACGGGGTGACGTGGATCGGCGCCTGCCTTCCGTTCGAAGTGGACGGACGGCTCATCCACGGGCACAACTCGGCGTATCTGGTGCAGGGCGCCGAAGGTTCGGTGCTGGTCGACACCGGCGCGCCGTCGAGCTGGTGGGCGATCGAGGAGGTCGTCGAGCGGGTGCTCGGCGGCCGCGACCTCACCTATCTGTTCGCGACGCACCCGGAGCTGCCGCACACCGGCAACCTGCCGCGATTCGTCGAAAAGTACCCGGATCTCCAGGTGATCGGCGACGTCCGCGACTACCACCTGTTCTATCCGGAGGTCGTGCCCAACCTGCGCGCCACCCGGCCCGGCGACCGGTTCGATCTCGGCGGCGGGCACGAATTCCTGGTGGTCGAGGCGATGATCCGCGATCTGCCGAACACGCAATGGGGCTACGCGCCGCGGGCGAAAAGCCTTTTCACCGCGGACGGATTCTGCTACATGCACCGGCCGGAGCTGGACGACGAGGACCCGGCGCACCTGCCGGGCGAATGCGGGCTCACGACCGGCGAACTGCGCCGGCCGATCGCGGTGGAGAACGCCGCGTTCTTCACCGGCAGCGCGCTGTATTTCTCCCGTTTCGTCGACGACGCCGACGAACGGTACGCGGGGGTCGCCGACCTCGCCCGGGAACTGGGCGCGGAACTGGTGTGCCCCACGCACGGCAACGTCATCACCGACCTGCTCGACGTGCTGCCGATCGTCCGAGCCGGGCACAAACAGGCCTACCGCGCCTGAATCACCTGTCGCGGTGCCGCGGTGAGGGGAACCTTCACCGGCTCTGCTTCCCTCCGGGTCCCCTTCCCGGACCCCCGTCCTGATCGCGCTCGTCAGCAAGGAGCGAACAATGAGGCCTGTGCACGGTGCGGCCGCGGGAGCGGTTCTGCTCCTGGCCGCCGGGATCACCGCCTGCGGCGGCGGAACCCAGCAAGCGAGCGGCGGCCGCCACGTCGTGATGGCGGTCCAGAGCCTGCCCGACACGCTCACCATCGCCCCGTGGGGCGGGGCGGCGTCGCAGCTGGTCCTGTCCGGACTGGGTTCCCAGCTCGCGACCTACAAACAAGGCGACACCGCCACCGGCTGCGGTTCCACGCCGGACGGCGTGACCGGCCTGATCGCCGATTCGATCGAGGTGAACCCGGCGCACACGGCGATCACCGTGAAACTGCGCCCGCTGAAGAGCCAGACCGGCAACACGCTGTCCGCGGACGACGTGAAATGGTCGTTCGAGACCTACGGGTTCAAGGCGCAGCCGGTGCTGAAGAAAACCTTCGAAATCGCCGGATACGACACGTCGAACCTGGTGTCCGTCGTCGATCCGCACACGGTTTCGCTGAACGTCCGGAAATGGAACTCCTACACCGAGGAAATGCTGCAGAACCCGCTGGCGTACGTGTACGACAGCACGGAGGCGAAGAAACACGCGACCGGCGCGGACCCGATCGGGCACGACTGGCTGGCCAAGAACATCGCCGACTACAGCGGCTGGAAACTCGATTCCTTCACGCCCGGCCAAGCGCTCAGCGTGTCGGCGGTGGCCGGTTACGGCGGGCAGAAGCCGGGCATCGACTCGCTTTCCGTGCAGGCGGTGCCGACGGACGCGACCCGGAGCCAGATCGTCGCGTCCGGCCAGGCGCAGGTCGCCAGCGGCTTCCAGTACGACCAGTACAAGGCGCTGGCCGCGAAACCGAACGTCAAGGTGCACGACTGTCCCGGGCTGAACATGGACAACCTGATGCTGTCGACGACGAAACCGCCGTTGAACGACGTGCGGGTGCGGCAGGCGATCTCGATGGCCATCGATCGCCAGCAAATCGTCACCGGCGCCTATTTCGGCTACGCGAAGCCGGCGAAATCGTCGTTCAATGCCGCTTTCAATCTCGGCACCTTCGGCGACACCTACACTTTCGACGCCGCCAAGGCGAAAGCGCTGCTGGCAGAAGCGGGCTATCCCCGCGGCTTCGACTTGACCCTGACCTACAGCCCGACCCGTCCGGGCCCCGTCGCACAGCGCACGGCGGTGCTGGTGCAGTCGATGCTGAAGAACGTCGGCATCAACGTCACGCTGCGGCCGATGGCCAGCCCGACCGACTTCTCCACCGCGGTCCTCGGCGGCGCCTACCAAGCCGTCCTGTACGGCGAACCGGTCGTGATCGCCGATCCGGCGTACCTGGCTTGGATCAAATTCTCCAACTCTCCCAACAACACCACCGGATTCTCGGATCCGACCTACGACAGCGTGCGGCAGCAGCTGGCCGGGACTCCGGTGGACCAGACGGCCCAGCGCACCGACCTGCTCAAGCAGTTGGCCCGGATCGGCGACACCCAGGTGCCGGTGATCGAGCTCGTCGAAACGCCCAACCTGGTCGTCACGGCGGGCGGCGAAAAGACCTCGGCACCGCTGCCGAACGGGCCGATCCGCTGGTCCGGCATCGCGGGCTGACGGCTTCCCGCGCCCGGCTCCGGGCCGTTCCCGGAGCCGGGCGCGGG
>NZ_ASXG01000055.1 GCF_000411975.1 Amycolatopsis orientalis DSM 43388 | reverse complement strand
CGGCATACGAGATATATTCGGACAGCTTGGCGATCCGTTTGATTCCCCCGAATGTAATGATGCCGAAAACAATCGTGATGATAATTCCCAGTGTGAGACGGTCTGTCCCGAACGAGTTTTCAAAAGCGACCGTTATTGTATTGGACTGGACCGCGTTAAACACGATCCCGAAGGACAATGTGATCAAGACGGCAAAAACCGCGCCCATCCAGCGTTTTTTCAAGCCCTTTTCCATATAGTAAGCAGGGCCGCCG
>NZ_ASXG01000054.1 GCF_000411975.1 Amycolatopsis orientalis DSM 43388 | reverse complement strand
GTGTGTTGCCTCAGGACCCAACAGTGCGCAGCGAACAACCCACCACCCGGATCAACCAGCCGGACTTCCACGCGGCACAGCCGCAGTACTAACCAGCGATGTCACCACCGCGATGAGCCTTAACCAGTAGTTCCACAATTCCTTGAGCAACCAGAACAGACCTGCATTCGAGGCCTAAGCTCCAGCCACTCCATGCCCTGGTTCCGGGTATCCCGGGGACATGGATGTGTTGTGCTCCTTAGAAAGGAGGTGATCCAGCCGCACCTTCCGGTACGGCTACCTTG
>NZ_ASXG01000053.1 GCF_000411975.1 Amycolatopsis orientalis DSM 43388 | reverse complement strand
GCGGGGGTTTTGGGGTGGGTGGGGCTTGCGCCCCGATGTGGTGTTGGGGGCGTGGGATGCAGCCGATGTGGCGATCGGTGTGTGGCGCAGTCAATGCGACATTGGGGCGCATCCCGTGCGGGCCGGAGGGTGCGGGGGCGCGCGGGCCGTGTCGTGAGGGGCTCCCTGAGGGAGGCAGGGTCTGTGAAGGTGGGCCTCACGCACAAACCCCGAACGCCACCGGAAGCCGTGAAGGGCTCCTTGAGGGAATCTAAGTCCGTGAAGGGGCTCCCTCACGGCGGGCCGGTGGTCGTGAGGGGCTCCTTGCGGGAATGAGGGTCTGTGAAGGTTCCCCTCACGGACCTCTCGGCGCCGGTCCAAAAGCCGTGAAGGGGCCCCTCACGGTCGTCTGCGCGGAGTCCGAAGTGGACTGCGGCTGGGTCTGCCCAGGCTTCGGTTGACACCGGAGCTGACTGTTTCTCAGGCCGCTGCTGCGGTGG
>NZ_ASXG01000052.1 GCF_000411975.1 Amycolatopsis orientalis DSM 43388 | reverse complement strand
CACAACCCCCCTCCAACCAGACGGTGTTGCAACAACCCCATGACCCCAAGAGCCCTTCACGGAACGTCCGGCGGGCGAGGTCAGCCCAGCAGAGTCTTGACCAGCGCGGCGATCTGCTCGGTCTCGATGAGGAACGAGTCGTGGCCGTACGGCGAGGTCAGCACGGTGGCCTCGCCGCCGATGCCCGCCGCGATCTCGTGCGACTGGTACGGCGGGTACAGCCGGTCGCTGTCCACGGCGGCGACCACAGTCCGCGCGGTGACCCGGCTCAACGCGGCGGCGACCCCGCCTCGGCCGCGGCCGACGTCGTGGGTGTTCATCGATTCGGTGAGCACCACGTAGGACCCCGCGTCGAACCGGTGGACGAGCTTGTCCGCGTGATGGTCCAGATAGGACTCGACGGCGAACCGCCCGCCCGTCAGCGGATCCTCGTCCTGCTGCGGCCGGTTCCCGAAACGCGTCTCCAATTCGGGTTCGCAGCGATAGGTGATGTGCGCGATCCGCCGCGCCACGCCCAGTCCGCGATACGGGCCTTCGGCCGCGGTGTAGTAGTCGCCGCCATGCCAAGCCTGGTCGCCTCGGATCGCGTGGAGTTGCGGCGCCGCCCAGGCGATCTGCTCGGCGGACGCGCGGGCGGTCGAAGCGAGAACGAGCGCGGAGGCAACCCGATCGGGTTGACTTACCGCCCATTCGAGAGCCCGCATCCCGCCCATCGAACCGCCCGCGACGGCAGCCCAGCGTTCGATCCCGAGAGCGTCCGCGAGGGCTGCTTCGGCGGTGACCTGGTCTCGGACGGTCAGGGCTGGGAACCGGCTGCCCCACGCCTCGCCGTCCGGAGCGGGTGACGAGGGGCCGGTCGACCCCTGACAGCCGCCGAGCACGTTAGGGGCGACGACGAACAGTTCGCCCGTGTCGAAAGCCTTGCCGGGACCGATCAGTCCGTCCCACCATCCGGAACTCGGATGCCCGGGTCCGGCGGGACCGGCGGCATGGCTGTCGCCGGTGAGCGCGTGCTCGATGAGGACCGCGTTGGATCCGTCGGAGTTGAGCGTTCCCCACGTTTCGTACGCGAGGGTGTAGCCGGGCAGCGTGGCGCCGGCCTCCAGCGCGAGCGCGCCGGGGCCGGTGAACCACTGCCGCCTGCCGGGTGGGTCCCCCGCCCGCCACGCGCCGGTGACGGGCGGGGGACTCGCGCCGGGATCCGTCACAGCGCCGCCTTGGCGGCCCGGAAGCCCGCCTCGAGGTCGGCCTTGAGGTCCTCGATGCCTTCCAGCCCGACGGCGAGCCGCACGAGACCGGGCGTGACGCCGGCGGCGACCTGGTCGTCCGGGCCGAGCTGGCTGTGCGTGGTCGACGCCGGGTGCACGATCAGGCTGCGCACGTCGCCGAGGTTCACCAGCTGGCTGTGCAATTCGGTGCCGTCGACGAACTTCCGGCCCGCCTCGACGCCGCCGCGCAGCTCGAACGACAGCACCGCGCCGACCCCGCGCGGCAGGTACTTCCGCGCCGCCGCGTGGTACGGGCTCGACGGCAGACCGGCGTAGTAGACCTTCTCGACCTCGTCGCGCTCTTCGAGCCATTCCGCGAGCGCCTGCGCGTTGGCGGAGTGCCGCTCGACGCGCAGCGACAGCGTCTCGATGCCCTGCAGGATGAGGAAGCTGTTCAGCGGAGCGATCGCCGCGCCGGTGTCGCGCAGGATCTGCACGCGCGCCTTGGCCGCGAACGCGCCCGGGCCGAGCGCCTCCCAGTACTTGAGACCGTGGTAGCTCGGGTCGGGCTCGGTGAAGCCCGGGAAACGGGCCGGGTCCTTGCCGAAGTCGAACGTGCCGCCGTCGACCAGGACGCCGGCGACCGTGGTGCCGTGGCCGCCGAGGTACTTGGTCGCCGAGTGCACGACGATGTCGGCGCCGTGTTCGATCGGGCGCACCAGGTACGGCGTCGGCACCGTGTTGTCCACGACCAGCGGGACCCCGGCCTCGTGCGCGACGTCGGCGACCTTGCGGATGTCGAGGACGGCGCTGCTCGGGTTGGCCAGCGTCTCGGCGAAGAACAGCTTGGTGTTCGGCCGGACCGCGGCCCGCCACTGCTCGGCGTCGTCCTGGTCATCGATGAAGGTGACCTCGATGCCGAGCTTCGGCAGCGTGTAGTGGAAGAGGTTGTAGGTGCCGCCGTACAGCGACGGGCTGGTGACGAAGTGGTCGCCGGAGTTGGCCAGGGTCAGGATCGCCGCGGTGACCGCCGCCGAACCGGAAGCGAACGCGAGCGCGGCGACGCCGCCTTCGAGGGTGGCGACGCGCTGCTCCAGCACGTCCTGGGTCGGGTTGTTGATGCGCGTGTAGATGTGGCCCGGTTCGGCGAGGCTGAACAGGTCCGCCCCGTGCTGCGTGTCGCGGAAGACGTACGAAGTGGTCTGGTAGATCGGCGTGGCGCGGGCCCCGGTGGCCGGGTCGGGCGCCGCCCCCGCGTGGATTTGCTTGGTCTCGAAGGACCAGCTCGTGGTGTCTTCCGGCATGTGCTCGCTCCTCGCGGTTCGTGAACGGGTCGGCTGGCGGCGACGCTAACCAGGCCGGACGAACCGCCCAACCGCTCTCACGGGATGAGAGCCCTACGCACCCGGACGTAGGAACAAGTGCCGAGCGCTGACGGACGACGCGACCCCGCCCGGTCGCGCACCCTCGACCGCATGGACTGGAGAATGCGGCCGACGACCCGGAAGTGGTTCCTGTTCGGCCACGTCGTCACGTCGGTCGGCTGGATCGGAGCCGAACTCGCGGTGCTGATCTGCAGCGTTCTCGCGATCGCCGACTTCGATCCGGTCACCACGCGCAGCGCGAACGTCATCGCCGGCGTGCTCGCCGGCACGCTCTATTTCCCGGCGAGCCTGCTCGCGCTGGCCACCGGGGTCGTGCTCGGCCTCGGCACGAAGTGGAAGCTGGTGCGCTACCACTGGGTCCTGTGGAAACTGCTGGCGACGCTCGCCCTTTTCGGCGGAGGAAACCTGCTCGTGGTCCCCTCCTTCGTCGCCCACGGCGAACAGGCGGCGCGCGGTGAAATCGTCGGCGCGAGCGCGGTTTCGGGGACGGGTGCGATGAGCGTCGGGCTGACGCTGCTTTTGGCGGCGACGCTGGTGTCGTATTTCAAGCCCTGGCCGAAGGTGTTCACTCGCGTTGCCGCAGAGCGAACCGATTCCCTTCCGAGTCGGTGAACATCGCTCACCAGCCCCACGGCTGCTCGGTCGGCAGCTCCGGCTGGCTCCCCTGACCGAGGCAGGCCCATCCGGCCCTCCGCTCTGTCCCGATCGCCCTAACCGAGTGCCGCGGGTGGCGAAACCGGGGCAGTCTTCTACCGTTCCAGCAAGGACGTCCGAAGTGCTGGAGGTAGCTGTGGTCTCGGTGCGCAGCGTCGTGGACCGGGTCGGTCCCACGCTGCTCCACGCGCTTCTTGTGCCGGAAGGCTGCCCGGCGGTCGGCGACGTGGTGATTGCCGAGCCCGGCGCGGAATCCGCCATCGCGGCGGGTGACCTGGTGCTCGGCGTCGCCACGATCGAGGCCGCTGATGCTGCGGAACTCGTCCGGGTGAGCGCCGGGCGAGGTGCGGCCGCGGTGCTGCTGAAACCGCCGCTGGCCGCGAAGCAGTCGGTGCGGCGGGCGGCGAAGTCGGCGGGAATCGCGCTGATCCAGGTGCACGCGGCGACGTCGTGGGCCCAGCTGGTCTGGCTGTTGCGCACGGTGCTGGACGCGCTCGCCGACGAATCCGAAGCACTCGAAGAAGGCGGCGACCCGGGTTCCGGCGACCTCTTCCGGCTCGCCGACGCGGTCGCCGCGGTGGTCGACGCGTCGGTGACGATCGAGGACACCAACTCGCGCGTCCTCGCCTACTCCGCGCGCCAGGATCTCACCGACCCGGCGCGCGTCGCGACGATCATGGGCCGCCGCATCCCGGACGACGTACTGGCCCGGTTCCGGTCGCGCGGCGTGTTCCGCGAGCTTTCCCGCGGCAGGCAGACGATCTTCGTCCCGGCCCAGCGCGACGGCACCCTGCCGCGGCTGATCGTGCCGATCCGGATGGGCGGCGAACTGCTGGGTTCGATGTGGGCTGTCGTCCCCGGGCCGGTCTCGGACGAACGCGCGGCGGCTTTCGCGGACGCGGCCCCGGTCGTCGCACTGCACCTGCTGCGACGGCGCGCGCATACGGACGCGCAGCGTCGGGCGTCGGCCGAATTGCTGCGCGCGGTCTTGGAAGGACAGGTCCCGCCGCGGCGGGTGGTCGCCGAACTGGACCTGTCCGACGAGCCGCACCGAGTCGTGGTCGTGGACGTCAGCGGCGGCGACAGCCGGGACGCCGAGGGGCTGTTGCTGGCGTTGCTCGAACGGATTTCGCAGGGTTTCGGACGCCGCCCCGTCGCCGCCGATCTGGGCGGGTTGCTGTACGTCGTCGTGCCGGATCGCCCCGGCGAAGGCGGCTGGCCGGAACTGCGAGAGGCACTGCTCGCCCAACCCGCTTCCCGCCGGGGCGGCCTTCCGCGCGCGGCCGCGGGTGCGCCAGGCGATCCGACTGCGCTGGCCGCGTCTCGAGCCCAAGCGGACGAAGCACTGGGACTGCTGCGGGCCGGCCTGGTCGAGGGCCGCGTCGTGGCGTACGACGAGGCGTGGACCGCGCTGGTTCTGCACCGCGCCGCCGCCGGAGCAGCGGCGGCGCAGGTATCAGAACTCGGCCCGCTCGGCGTGTTGCTCGCGCACGACGAGGCGAGCAACGCCGGATACGTCGACACTCTCTACGAATGGCTCCGCCATCCCGGCGACCCGCGCGCCGCCGCGGAACGGCTGCGCATCCACCCGAACACGCTGCGGTACCGAATGAAACGGCTGCTGGAACTCGTCCCGCTGAACCTAGACGACCCCGACGTCCGGCTCGCCCTGCTCACCCAGCTGATCGCACTGCGGTGGAGCTGATCCGGTAGCTGAGATCGTTGGCACGCAACGATTCCGGAAGCTATCTCGATAACCGAGACCAGCCCGCGCACTCCGCTCGCGCAACAACTCCCCACCACGACCAACCGCCGCCGCTGCACCCACCCATCCAGGCACCCAGCCCCCGCCCTGCACCCCGATACGAAGCCTCCCTGCACAATCAGGCTTCGGGGTGCCCCACGCACGATGGGCGCGCAGCGAAACCCCGCCTCACGCAACCAGCAACGTCTTCCCGATAGTCCCCCGAGACTCGATCGCCGCGTGCGCGTCGGCCGCGCGCTCCAGCGGAAAGCGCTGCCCGATCACCGGCGTGAGCTGTCCGGCCGCGGCAGCCGCCAGTGCCGATTCGGTGTAGCCCCGCATCGCCGCCGCGTCGCCGATCGACCGGACCAGTTTCACCCCGCGCGCGGCAGCGTCCTCTTCGGACACTTCCGTCCACGAACCGCTTGCCAGGCCGTAAATCGCCATCCGTCCGCCGGGGCGCACCAGCGTGAACGCCGCGGTGCCGACCGCGCCTCCCACGCCGTCGAACACCACGTCCACCTCCCCGACCTCCGCGGTCCACTGCGGATCGGTGTAGTCGACCGCCCCGTCCGCGCCCAATTCCCGGGCGTGGGCAAGCTTTTCCGGCCCGCCCGCGGCCGCCACGACCTCCGCGCCAGCGGCCTTCGCCAGCTGCACCAAGAGGCTGCCGACCCCTCCCGCGGCAGCCTCGACGAGCACCCGTTCCCCTGGCGCGACCGCGGTCGCGTGCACCAGCCCGGTCGCCGTGCGGCCGTCGGCCAGCAACGCGACAGCCGCGTCAAGACTCAGCGCGTGCGGCACCGGGAACACCAACCCGGCGTCCACGACCACGCGCTGGGCGTAACCGCCGCTGCCGCCGGTCGACGTCACCACCCGTTTCCCGACCAGCGCCGGGTTCACGCCCTCCCCGGCGCGGCTGATCACTCCCCCGACGCCGTTGCCGGGCACCATCGGAAGCGTGCCGCCGAAGGGCCCCGTCCCCGTCGCCCGGAACTGCGTTTCCACGAACGTGACGTTGGCGAACGCCACCTCGATCAGCACCTGCCCCGGACCGGGGGACGGGTCGGGCGCGTCCCCCGCCTCCAGCACCGCCGGCCCGCCGAACTCCCGCAGCCACACCGCTCGCATGTAAGCCCTTCCTCGAAGTCTCCGCCGGCGACCAGCCAACTACCTCGAGTGCGGTCGAGGTCAAGCGCATTGTCCTGGCAGCACTATCGGCCCCGCGCAAGACTGTGTCGGCGGAATGATGACACCGCCGTCCGGGTAGATCACCGTGAGTGGCAACACCTTCGAGAGAACCGCCGCCAGGAGGCAAGCAGTGCGCATCGCCGTTCCCCGTGAGATCAAGAAGCACGAGTACCGGGTCGCGTTGACCCCGGCAGGCGTGCACGAACTGGTCGGTCGCGGGCACGACGTCTTCGTCGAGACGGGTGCCGGGACCGGGTCGTCCATCACGGACGAGGAGTACGTCGCCGCGGGCGCGAAGGTGCTCGCCACCGCGGAGGAGACGTGGGCCGAGGGCGAGCTGGTGCTGAAGGTGAAGGAGCCGATCGCCGAGGAGTATCCGCGGCTGCGCAAGGATCTGGTGCTGTTCACCTACCTGCACATCGCCGCGGACCGTCCGCTGACCGACGCGCTGCTGGCCGCGGGCACCACCGCGATCGCCTACGAGACGGTGCAGAAGCCGAACGGCGCGCTGCCGCTGCTGGCCCCGATGTCCGAGGTCGCCGGCCGGCTGGCCCCGCAGGTCGGCGCGTTCGCGCTGATGAAGCCGAGCGGCGGCCGCGGCGTCCTGCCCGGCGGCATTCCCGGCGTGCACCCGGCTCGCGTCGTCGTCATCGGCGGCGGAGTGGCGGGGCTCAACGCCGCCCGGGTCGCGCTGGGCCTTGGCTCGGACGTGGAGATCCTGGACACGAATGTCGACCGGCTCCGGCAGATCGACAACGACTTCGGCGGCCGGATCCGCACCGTGACCTCCAACCGCCTGTCGGTGGAGGAGTCGGTCCTCGATGCGGACATGGTCATCGGCGCGGTCCTGGTCCCGGGCGCGAAGGCGCCCAAGCTGGTCTCCAACGACCTGGTCTCCCGGATGAAGCCGGGCAGCGTGCTGGTGGACATCGCCATCGACCAGGGCGGCTGCTTCGCCGACTCCCGCCCGACCACGCACGACGACCCGACGTACACGGTCCACAACTCGGTCTTCTACTGCGTGGCGAACATGCCCGGCGCGGTCCCGCGGACGAGCACCTACGGTCTCACCAACGTGACCCTGCCCTACGCGGTGCAGCTGGCGGACAAGGGCTGGAAGCAAGCCCTCTCCGCCGATCCCGCCCTGGCCCTGGGCCTGAACACCCACGCAGGCGCGCTCACGAACGCCCCCGTAGCCACCGCCCACAACCTCCCCCACACCCCAATCGAAACCGCACTCGCCTAACAACCACATAAGAGAAGCGGCGAGGCCCACCGGACCTCGCCGCTTCTCTTATGCACCAAGCCTTTTTGTTCCACCCACGCCCCACCCAACCGCAGCCGAAGGCACCGCGGGGGTCCGGGGGGGGCTCGGCCCCCCGGGTATCACGACGCCCCTTCACCGACGAAGCGCGGCCACGCGCGTGTAGGGAAGGGCCAGAAGGGGCGACCCGCTCAACCAGCCTGGGGGTCACTGGGAGCGGGTCGCCGAGTACTAGCTTAAAGAACGTTGGGCGGGTGCGCTCGTTCGGGGGTGGATTTCGCCGGGGTTCTTCCCGGTGACCAGGTGAACGTTCAACCTTTCACGTTTGCTGGCGGGACCAGGGTTTCCCTGCTCCACGGGGCTTCCGGGGCGCCGCGGAACCCGGTGGCGTGCCGTTCGTCACCCCGGCCGGGCCGAGCGCCGGTTGTGCCCGTTTGGTCCGGGCGGCGGCCTCGCTGGGGAATAAATTGTCGGTGCCGCTCCCTAACCTTGTGATGTGACCACCACTGCGACGCCCGCGCGTCAAGACCGTCCGATTGCTGAGACGGCGCCCCGGCCGGTCGGCTGGGTGCGCCGGTTGTCCGCTGCCTGCTGGGAGCACCGCGGTGTCGTCGTGCTCTCGATGACGGCGGCGGTGCTGAGCGTCGGCGTGCAGGCGGCGAGTCCGTTGCTGGTGCGGTCGGCGGTGGACGACGCGGTGGCCGGGCATACGGCGCAGCTGACCGGGCTCGCGGTGGCGCTGGTGGCGTTGCAGCTGGTGGCGTTCGGGTCGGCGTTCCTGCGCCGGTATGTCGGCGGGCGGCTGGCGCTGGACGTGCAGCACGATCTGCGGAACCGGGTGTTCGGCGCGGTCTCGCGGCTGGACGGCGGGAAGCAGGACGCGTTGCGCACCGGGCAGGTCGTGTCGCGCGCGATCTCGGACCTGCAGTTGGTCACCGGGTTGCTCATGCAGGTTCCGCTGTCGGCGGGGTCGGTGATTTTCGCGGTGCTGTCGCTGGGCGCGATGTTGTGGATGTCGCCGCTGCTCACGCTCATCGCGCTGGTGGTCGCGCCCGCGGTCGGGATTGTCGTGGCGCTGAGCAGGCGGCGGTTGTTCCCGGCGACCTGGTCGGCGCAGCAGCGCGCGGCGGATGTCGCGCAGCACGTCGAGGAAACCGTCACCGGCGTGCGCGTGGTGAAGGGTTTCGGGCAGGAGGCGCGCGAGGTTGCCCGGCTGGAGCGGACGGCACGGAAGCTTTTCGCGGAGCGGCTGCGCGCGGCGAAGCTGTCCGCGCTGCCGACCGCGACCACGTCGGCGCTGCCCGCCGCGGGTCAGGTCGCGGTGCTGGCGATCGGCGGCATGCTGGCGTTGAACGGGCAGATCAGCCTGGGCACGTTCCTGGCGTTCGCTACCTATCTCGCCGCGTTGATCGGCCCGGCGCGGTTCCTGTCCGGCTTGGTCGTGCAGGCGCAGCTCACGCGGGCCGGCGCGGAGCGGGTGTACGAGCTGATCGACGCGCAGCCGGAGGTCACCGACCGCCCCGACGCGCGGCCGCTGCCGCCCGGCACGCTGGGCGTCGAACTGAACGACGTGAAGTTCGGGTACACCCGCAGCGACCCGGTGCTCGACGGGCTCACGCTGGAAGCGCGCCCCGGCGAAACACTCGCGCTGGTGGGCACGGCCGGCTCCGGCAAATCCACGATTTCCCTGCTGCTGCCCCGGTTTTACGACGTGCACACGGGTTCGGTGCGGGTCGGCGGGATGGACGTGCGCGACGTGCCGCTGAAGGACCTGCGGCAGGCGATCGGGGTGGTTTTCGAGGAAGCGTTCCTGTTCTCCACCTCGGTGCGCGACAACATCGCCTACGGCCGCCCGGACGCGAGCGACGAGGAGGTGTTCGCGGCCGCCCGCGCGGCGGAGGCGGACGAGTTCATCCGCGCGCTGCCGGACGGGTACGCCACCGAGGTCGGCGAGCGCGGGCTCACGCTGTCCGGCGGGCAGCGGCAACGGCTCGGGCTGGCCCGGGCTCTGCTGACCGACCCGCGCGTGCTGATCCTGGACGACGCCACGTCGGCGATCGACACCGTCACCGAAGCCGCGATCCACGACACGCTGCGCGCGGTCACCGCCGAGCGCACCACGCTGCTGATCGCGCACCGGCGGTCGACGTTGCAACTGGCCGACCGGATCGCGGTCATGGATCAGGGCCGAGTGGTCGATGTCGGCACCGAGGAGGAACTGCTGGCGCGGTGCGAGCTGTTCCGCGAGCTGGTCGCCGGGCCGGGCGACGACGTCGAAAAGCCGCACCGCTGCGACAACCTCGAGCCCGGCGCGGACGGCACCACGGCAGTGCTGTGGCCGGACGACGACCGCGACGAGGTCGACGCCCTCGCCGAGGCCGCGCAGTCCCGCGGCGGCACGCCCGGTGGCGGCAGCGGTTTCGCGGGCAGCGGCGGCGCGGACGTGCCGCCCACCCCGGAACTGTTGGAAGGCGTCCGGCGGCTGCCGCCCGCGACCGACCGCCCGCGACTGTCCGATGTGGACGTCACCGCCCCGGACCCGGGCTTCCGGCTGTCCCGGATCCTGCGCCCGGTGCGGTGGCCGCTGATCGGAGTGATCGCGCTGGTCGCCGCCGACGCGCTGGCCTCGCTCGCGTTGCCCGCGCTGTACCAGCGCGGGGTCGACCACGGCGTGCTGCCCGGCGTGGCGAGTGTCGTATGGCTGCTGGCCGGGATCGGCGCGCTCGTCGTGGCGGCCGACTGGCTGGTGGTGCGCTGGCAGACGCGGCTCACCGCGCGCGTCGGCGAGACCGTGCTGTACTCGCTGCGCGTGCGCAGTTACGCACACCTGCAACGGCTCGGGCTGGACTACTACGAACGCGAGCTGTCCGGGAAGATCATGACCCGGATGACCACGGACGTCGACGCGTTGTCCACGTTCCTGCAGACCGGCCTCGCCACCGCGGTCGTCAGCGCGCTCACCTTGGTCGGCATCACGGTCGCGCTGCTGGTCACCGATGCCGCACTGGCCGGGTACGCGTTGGCCATGCTGCCGATCCTGCTCGTCGCCACGCTGATCTTCCGGCGAGTCGCCTCGCGGGCATACAGCGAGGCGCGCGAGAAGGTGAGCGTCGTCAACGCGGACATGCAGGAAAACGTCAGCGGCCTGCGGGTCGCCCAGGCCTACACCCGCGAGGAGCGCTCGGCGAAGGTGTTCGAGTCGCGCAGTGACGACTACCGGCGATCGCGGCTTCGCGCGCAGCGGTACATCGCGACGTACTTCCCGCTCGTCTCGTTGCTGTCGGATCTGGCGACCACCACCGTGCTGGTCGTCGGCGCACACCGCGTCGCCGGCGGCACGCTCGAAGCCGGGGTGCTGCTCGGATTCTTGCTGTACCTGCAGCAATTCTTCTCGCCGATCCAGCAGCTGTCGTCGGTGTTCGACGGCTACCAGCAGGCCCGCGTCGGCCTGAGCCGCATCGGCGACCTGCTGCGCACGCCGACGTCGGTGCCGCCGGCCGAGCAGCCGGTCGAGCTGCCCGCCCGCCTGTCCGGCGAAGTGCGTTTCAAGGACGTCGATTTCTCCTACGCCGGCGCGGAAAAGCCAGCGCTGGAGAACCTGACCCTCGACGTCGCGGCAGGCGAAACCGTCGCGCTGGTCGGCGCGACCGGCGCGGGCAAGTCCACCGCGGTGAAACTCGTCGCGCGCTACTACGACGCCACCGGCGGCTCGGTCTTGATCGACGGCGTCGACGTCCGCGAGTACGACCTGCCCGCGCTGCGCGCCCGGATGGGCGTAGTGCCGCAGGAAGCGCACCTGTTCTCCGGCACCGTCGCGGACAACGTGCGGTACGGCCGCCCCGAGGCCACCGACGCGGAAGTCGAGGCCGCCGTACGCGCAGTCGGCGCCCTTGACGGAGTAGCCGCACTACCCGCCGGTTTCCGCCAACCAGTAGGCGAACGCGGCCGCTCGCTGTCGGCCGGGCAACGGCAGCTCGTCGCACTGGCCCGAGCCGAACTGGTCGACCCGGACGTCCTCCTGCTGGACGAAGCCACCGCCGCCCTGGACCCAGCCACCGAAGCCACGGTCCTGCGCGCCACCGAACACCTAGCCCGCCGCCGCACCACCTTCGTAGTCGCCCACCGCCTGGCAACGGCCGCGAAGGCGGACCGGATCGTCGTGCTCGACCACGGCCGCATCGTCGAACAAGGCACCCACGCCGAACTGATCGCCGCGAACGGCCACTACGCACGCCTGTGGGCACTGGGATGAGCATGGAGGTTTCGCACCGGTAGACGATGTTGGCGACGCACCGCGCGAGCGCTGCTAATTGCCGGACGCTCGCGCGGTGCCCAGTCACCCCGGAACATCCGATAACGCGCACTGACCCGGCCGACTGCCGCCGCTCACGCGGGCAAGTGATCTTGTCGCCGCGGCGAAGCAGCACGCTGCCCGCCAGAACGGCAACACACCACGCGGGCACCCGTTGCCCGACGCGCACGCGACGCCCGGCCCCAGCCGCCGCGCGGCACCGTGGTCAAGAACCCGCGCGACGGCAATCGACACACCACCCGCGCACCCCCCGCCCAACACGCACCCGACACCCCGCCCAACCACCACCCGGCACCACGATCAACAAACCACACGACGCCAAGCGACACACCACCCGCGCACCCC
>NZ_ASXG01000051.1 GCF_000411975.1 Amycolatopsis orientalis DSM 43388 | reverse complement strand
TAGCCGGTGTGGAGGGAACGCGGGGAAGTGAAACATCTCAGTACCCGCAGGAAGAGAAAACAAAAGTGATTCCGTGAGTAGTGGCGAGCGAAAGCGGAAGAGGCTAAACCGTTTGCATGTCAAGCTGTCAGGCGTTGTGCAGGCGGTGTTGTGGGACCCACCTTGGAGAGACTGACATTTCTCCGGATGTACGCGATGGTTAGCGGAACGCCTTGGGACGGGCGGCCGGAGTGGGTGAGAGCCCCGTACGCGAAAGCTGTCGTCGTAGGTCTTGGTGGTGTTCCCGAGTAGCAGCGAGCTCGTGGAATTTGCTGTGAATCTGCC
>NZ_ASXG01000050.1 GCF_000411975.1 Amycolatopsis orientalis DSM 43388 | reverse complement strand
TCCGCACCGGCTTGGACTCGCCGTCGAACACCCAGTGGCGCAAGCGGCCCAGCAGACGGCCGACCGCGCCGAACGAGCGCAGGAACGCGGTCGGCACGTACAGCGGCACCCGCAGCGCGTGGAACGCCGTGGCGTGGGCGGCGTAGCGGACAACGAACCGGACGCGGGTCTTGAACTCTTCGGCCGACGTCAGCCACTTGGCCACCAGCGGGCGGGCGGTGGCGTCGGCGGCGTTCTCCCACCACGACCGCGTCACTACAGGCGGGTCGACCGGCACAGCCGGAGCGACGCCGCCGGGCTCGTCCGCGTCGGCGGCGTCGATGACGTCACCGGCGCGGGCGTCCCGCTCCGCCGCGCCCTGCTCCGGGATTTCCTCCGCGCTGCGGGCGGTGTCCGGGCGGATCGGGACGACGTTCCCGGACCGGGTGTAGGCGACCTCGGTGGCCGCCGGATCGGCGTTCACAGCCGCGTTCACGGCGGTGTCGGCCGGGGTGTTCACGGACGGTTCGGCGGGGGTGTTCACAGACTGGTCTCCCTCGTGGTTCGGGAAGGGGTTGTGGTCGTTGGGCGTGGACATCACGCGGCCTGCCTTTCGTCGTTGGCGGGCTCCGGCTTGGCCGGGGCGGTGTCGGTCAGTTCGGCGGCCAGGGCGGTGGCGACGTTGGACGAGGTGCCGCGAGCGCAGTCGGTGACGCTGCGGACCCAGGCCGGGGTGATCTCGGTTCCGGGCGTCCAGGCGGCGCGGGCGTCGGCCACGTAGTCGGCCAGGAGCTTGCGGGCGGCGGGTTTGGCCTTGGCCTTGCTCGTCTTGCGGGCGGGCTTGCGCACCGGCTTGGCCGCGGCTAACTCGTCGTCGGCGGGGAGTTCGGCGGGTTCGGCCGGGCTCGCCGGTTCGTGCTGGTCGACGTCCGGAGTCCCCATGCCGGCATGGGCGTGACCGGCGGCGGCCAGGACGGCTTCGGTGAGCTTGTCGCGCAGCACCGGCGCGGTCTCCGCGGCCAGGAACACCAGC
>NZ_ASXG01000049.1 GCF_000411975.1 Amycolatopsis orientalis DSM 43388 | reverse complement strand
TTTTTTTTTCAAGCAGAAGACGGCATACGAGATGTACGCTGTATTCGGCAACCATGACTACCTATTGAAAGACGAACACTTTCGGAAGCTGAAACGTGTACTGGAAGATAACGGATGCATCACCCTACAGAACCAGCATGTCTCCATTGAAGTGGAAGGCGAGACACTCAACATTATCGGGATTGATGATTACAGCACGAAGCGAAGCGATATTGCCGGTTCATATAAAGGGCTTAAAGAGGGCTACAACCTTGTATTGACGCATGATCCGAACGTTGTGCTTGATATGCAGGAATTTCACTTTGACTATCTTCTTTCAGGACATTTTCACGGCGGTCAGATTCATTGGCCGAAGCCTTAT
>NZ_ASXG01000048.1 GCF_000411975.1 Amycolatopsis orientalis DSM 43388 | reverse complement strand
ACCCGGCACCCGGCACCCGGCACCCGGCACCCGGCACCCGGCACCCGGCACCCGGCACCCGGCTCCCGGCTCCCGGCTCCCGGCTCCCGAGGCAGCCTCGCCCGTTCCGACTCGCCGAAGCAGGCACGTCACAGGAGCTGCAACTGTTCCGCCTCCTCCATTCGCTGCTCTGGCACCTCCGTATCCGTCTCCCCTGGCGCAACCGATTCCGTCCGGGTTTCCGCATGCGCACGAGGTGCCCGTGGGTCCAGGCCGTGCCGTCGAAGCAGCGGGGCGACCACTGTGGCCAGCCGTTCTCGGTAGCCGCGGTCGACGTAGCTTCCCTTCGCGTACAAGCGTCGGTATCGCGGGACCAGCTCGGGGTACTCCCGTTTCAACCACGCGGCGAACCACTCCCGCGCGCCTGGTCGCAGGTGCAGCGGCAGGACCGTCACCCGGGTCGCCCCGGCGTCGGCGAGTTGGGAGAAAAGCGGGTCCAGGGCATCCGGCGAATCCGTGAGGTACGGCAGCACCGGCGCGACCATCACGGAGCACGGCAGACCCGCTGCGGCGGCTTTGCGGATCAGATCCAGCCGGGCTCGCGGGGTCGGGGTGCCGGGTTCCAGCCGACGCTGCAAGTCGCCGTCCAGGAGGGCCAGCGACACAGCGAGGTGTACTGGGACCTCCCTTCCCGCCGACTCCAGCAGCGGCAGGTCCCGGCTGAGCATGGTGCCTTTGGTGAGGATCGACAGCGGCGTACCGGAATCGGCCAGGGCGCGGATGATCCCCGGCATCAGGCGGTAGCGGCCTTCGACGCGCTGGTACGGGTCGGTGTTCGTGCCCATCGCGACCGGTTCTCGTTGCCAGTTCGGCCGTTTCAGTTGCGCGGCCAGTACTTCCGGGGCGTTGACCTTGACCACGACCTGGGTGTCGAAATCCCGGCCCGCGTCGAAATCCAGATACGTGTGCGTGTTGCGGGCGAAGCAGTTGTGCGACACCATCCCGTCGGCGATGAAGTCGCCGGTGCCCGTCGTGATGTCGAACAGCGGCAGCTCCAGCCCGGTCGGCGCGACGCTCGCGACTGTGCGCCGGACTCCGCCGATCACGGTGCCGTCCAGGGAGCGTTTCCATTCGACCGCCGGGTCGACCAGGTGCAGGAAGCGCAGCACCTCGCCGGTTCCGCCGGTGAGTTTCGCTTGCCTGCGACCGGGATGTTCGCGGTGGCCGACGGTGTCGTAGCTGAACGAGAACCGGTCCAGCGCGGCGAACAGCATGTCCACGACTTCGTTCTCGTCGTGCGCGATGGAGAGCGTGCCGCGCCGGTAGCCGCCGGCGAGGTCGAAGAGTCCGGCCAGGAATCCGCGCGCCCAATGGGCATCTGGTTCGCGCGGGATCCGCATGAAGCCCACGGAAGAGCCGAAATCGGGCAGGTACGCCAGGGCCCGCGCGGCGGCGTCCGATTCCGCGGCGAAACCGCCGGAGCGCAGCATTCCGCACAGGTATCCGGCGCGGTAGCCGAGCGTGTCGTCCGGCGTGCGCAGGAAGCGGCCGGTGCCAACAAGTTCCGTACCGCGTTCGAGGTGCGGCCTTTGCGCGGTGCCGAGTTTGCTGCCGGTGACGTACTTCCAACCCCGTGCGCTGAGGAATCGATGATCCGGCCCGGCGACGATCCGGGTGCCGTCGTCGAGCGTGACGCGGTACGCCGGGCGCACCGTGGTCCAGTGCGCGAGCACCTCGGTGGGCACGAGCCGGCGTGCGACGCCGTGTCCGCGCGTGCCCATGATCCGGTCGCCCACGCGCAGCTCCGCGATCGGCTTCGCGCGGCCGTCGGCCATCAGCACCGGCGCGTCGCCCTCGAGGCAGTACGTGCACGCGTGCGAGCACCCGCGATACGGATTGACCGACCACCGGAACGGCACCGCGGACGATTCGGGCACCCGGTTCAGCACGGACCGGGCGCGCACCTCGTGAAAGGTGACGCCGCCGAACTCCGGCGCGCGCACCGAGCGCACCACGTCCCCGAAGGCACCGAGACCGGGGAGTGCCGGCTCCTCCTTCCCCGCTCGCAACTGTTCCCAACGCACCCCTACAGTCGAACACATGTTCTAAAGCACTGTCAAACATATGTTCGAACACCGCTCGAACGAGCGAGGCGGGAGCTAACCGGCGAACCGCTCCAGAGCGCGGATCTTGTTCGTCGCGTCGAGAGCGGCCACCTTGTACGCCTCGGACAGCGTCGGATAGTTGAAGACCGCGTCCACCAGGTAATCCACTGTGCCGCCGCAGCCCATCACCGCCTGGCCGATATGCACCAGATCGGTCGCGCCGGTGCCGAAGACGTGCACTCCCAACAGCTTCCGGTCCGTGGTCGACACCAGCAGCTTCAACATCCCGTAGCTGTCCCCGGAAATCTGGCCGCGTGCCAGCTCCCGGTAGCGCGAGATGCCGACCTCGTAGGGCACCGAAGACGACGTCAGCTGCGCCTCGGTCGCGCCGACGTACGAGATCTCCGGAATCGTGTAGATCCCGATCGGCTGCAACGCCCCGATGTCGTTCGCCGGTTCCCCGAACGCGTGGTACGCGGCGAGCCTGCCCTGGTCCATCGACGTCGCCGCCAGCGCTGGGAACCCGATCACGTCCCCGACCGCGTACACGTGCTCGACCGACGTCCGGTAGTGCTCGTCGACCTCCAGCCGGCCGCGCCGGTCCGCCGAGAGGCCCGCGTTCTCCAGCGCCAGCGCATCGGTCATGCCCTGCCGGCCGGCCGAGTACATCACCGCGTCCGCCGGGATCCGCTTGCCGCTGACCAAGGTCGTGACGGTGGCGTCGTCGGAGACCGCGACGTTCGCGACCTTCTCCCCGAACCGGAACGTGACGCCGAGGTCGCGCAGCTGGAACTTCAGCGATTCCACGATCTCCGGATCGCAGAAGTCGAGCATCTGGTCGCGCTGCTCGACCACGGTCACCCGCGAACCGAGCGCGGCGAACATCGACGCGTACTCGATCCCGATCACGCCCGCGCCGACCACGACCAGCGAGGACGGGATCTCCTCCATCGCCAGGATCTCGTCCGAATCGAGCACCCGCGCGGCGTCGAAATCGACGTGGTCCGGACGCGCGGGACGGGTGCCGGTCGCGATCACGACGTAGTCGCCGGTGATCGTGCGCCGGTCGCCGCGGTGTTTGCCGTCGACGAGGACGGTGTGCGGGTCGGCGAACGAGCCGACGCCGCTGATCAGGTCGACGTGGTTGCGCAGCAGCTGCGCGCGCACGACCTGCACTTCACGCCCGATGACATGCTGCGTACGTGCCATCAGGTCGGCGATCGTGATGTCCTGTTTCACCCGATAGCTCGCGCCGTACAGCTCGCGCTGGTTCATCCCGGTCAGGTACAGCACGGCTTCGCGCAGTGTCTTGGACGGAATGGTGCCCGTGTTGACGCACACGCCGCCGACCATCTCCTGCCGGTCGACGACGGCGACTTTCTTCCCCAGTTTGGCCGCCGCGATGGCGGCTTTCTGCCCTCCCGGGCCCGAGCCGATGACGATGAGGTCGTACTCGTATTCGCTCACGGCACTGAGCCTGCGCATCGCCGCCGGTCAGCGCAAGTCTTCACGAGCGCAACGCGCCCCGGCGGCGGTGCAGCTCGGTGACCGATCCGAGCGCGGCGTCGAGTTCCTCGCGCAGCAACGCGGCCTGTTGCCCGGCGACGTCCTCCCCCAGCAACTCCGCGACCCGTCCCTCCTCGAGCAGCTCCAGTGCTTCCCACGGCGACGACGCCAGCTGCCCGCACAGCGCACCCGCCTCGGGCGGTTTCAACTGTTCGGCCAGGCCAGCGGTACCGGCAGCGAGCAACGCGGCCACGACGAGATGCGGCTGAGCGTCCGCGCCGGCGAAGCGGAACTCCAGCCGCGACTTCCCGCACAACCGGATCGAGGCCGTCCGGTCGTCCGGCCCCCAGCGGAGTTCACGCGGCGAGAACGGTGCGGTGCGGAGCCGAACGTAGCTGTTCCACGTCGGCGCCCACACCGCGGACAACGCACGCGCGTCCCGCATCACCCCGGCCAGAAAAGCTCCCAGCGCGAACTCGGCCAGACCGTCCGAAGTGGACAGGGACAGATGGACGTGGCACGAATTTCCCTGCCCGGATTCCGGCGCGGCCAGATAGTCGGCCTGCGCACCGTGCCGCGCGGCCACCCGGCGGGTCAGCATCTGCAGGAGCAACGCGTCGTCGCAGGCCGCGAGCGCGTCCCGGTGCCGCAGGACGACCTCGTACTGGCCCGGATGACACTCCGCCCGCGCCGATTCCACGCCGAGACCGGCCGTCGCGTCCCGCAGATCCGCCAGGAGCGGCGCGAGGCGTTCGGTGCCGCCGAGAGCGTAGTCCACGCCGTGCCCGGTGAGCGGTTCTCCTTGTGCGGTACGGAAGACCACCTCGTGCTCGATCCCGATCGACGGAACCAGGCCGTGCTCCTCCAACCGCGCCAGCTTGCTCCGCAACACGGTCCGCGGCGCGAGCCCAGCCGGTTCGCCGGACGGAAACTCCGCGTCCCCGACGACCGCCCACGTCCGGTCGCCAAGCGGAAACGCTGTCGCCGCATCGAGCCGCACGCGCAGGTCGCCGAACCCGCCGAGATACGGCTTCAGCGGGCCGGCCTCCGGCAGCGGCTCGCGCTCCGGCGTCCAGGCGAAAACGTAGCTGCACACGCCGTATCCGCTGTCCAGGACTTCGGCGGCGAACGGCGCGGCCAGCTCGACCGCCGCGAACCGCGCATGCGGATCAGGAACCAGAAGCACCAGCCGAGCACCGTCCTCGGCCAGCGCTCGACGCAGCACTTCCGCGGCTGCCCAGCCCGCTTCGGCACGCACGGCCAGCGATCGCGGGCCGACCGGACGGTCGAATGGACTCACCAGGCACCGTCCGGATCGGGCGCGTGCAGCGGGTTCGGCACGCGGCCCCAGCGGACGTCGAACTCGTCGTCGCGTTCCACCTTGTCGAAGCCCTCGCCGGCGAGATGCTCGCGGTTGAGCGTGACCCGCTCGACGTCCGGCGCGAACAGCCGGCAGGCGTCGAACCGATGCGCCACCTCGGGGTTTTCGACGCGGTAGCGGCCGACCACCTCGCGTACCAGCGCCCAGAAGCCGCCACGCGCGAAACCGAGGTCGTCCAGCAGCAGTTCCGCCCAGAACCGCAGCTGCCCGGAGAAAACCGAGCTGAACAGCGACTGCGCGAGCAGGTGCGCGGGCCAGCGCAGCATGTCGGCGGCGGCGTCCGGCGGAAGGTCCGCGTAGCAGGGCAGTTCCTCGTCCAGCAGGTCGACTCCCTGCGCGAAGTCCTTGATCGCGATGCGCAGCGGACGACCGTCCGAGTCCACGATGAGCACGAGATTCTGGCCGTGCGGGCAGAATCCGACGCCGTACTGGAGCAGCCAGTGCAGCAGCGGCGTGAGCAGCAGGTCGAACAGCCGCGACAGCCATGCCTCCGTGCCTTCACCGGACTGCATGATCAGCCTGGTCAGCACGGTCTCGCCGGCCCCATCGCGGTACGGCAGCGCGGCGAACGAGATCGCCTGCTCGCCCTCGACGAGCCGGGCGACGAGCGGCTCCCGCCACAACGCACCGAGCGTTTCGTGAAACCGGTACGGCAGCTCTTCCAGCGAACCGAACAGCGGATGCCGCACCGACACGCTCGCGACCTCGCCGAGCAACTCGAAGCGGTACTTCTCGGACAGCAGCGGGTCGGCCGCGTCGATCCGGCGCAGCCATTCGGTGACCGACGGCCCGGCGAGCGTCGCAGCGGAGTTCAGGCCGCGGTAGACGAGCGTGTTCCGCACGGAGACCGCGGTTTTCACGTCGCGCCGGTCCGGGCGGGAGCGGTTGGCGAGGGTCCGCACTGTCTGATGCGGACGGTAGACGTCGCCGCTCTCCCCCAGTTCCGCCATCCGGCCGGTCGCCAGCTCGGCGGCGTAGAGCGTGCCGAGGATTTCGTCGGCCTGCCAAGGGTGCACCGGCACCCAGACGTAGTCGGCGAGCGCGCCGAGCTGCGCCGTGCAGGCGGCGAACTCGGCCCGAGTGCGGTCGTCCAGCTCCTCGCGCAGGAGGGTTTCCGCGTCGAGACCGGCCACGCTGCGGAACTGGGCGAGATCGCGGTGCACCGCGTACCAGCGCAGCCGGATGTCCACGCCGGACTCGGGCGCGTAACGCGCGCGGTCGCGGGCGGAAAACCCGACCCGGCCCTTGTTGAGCACCAGCCGGGGGTGGCCGGTGAGGTGCCCGTCGGCGAGGTTGTAGTCCATCGTGGACAGTGCGGCGGCGGTCGGTGCGCGCCGGAGCCGGGTTGCCTCGTTGGCGACTGTCGAGGTCAGTTCGGCGAGGACGTCGGCCAGCCGCAGACCGGTGAGTCCAAGTGGTTCGCGCGCGTCGACGACCAACGTGCGCGGGTCGTCCGCCGGAGCCTCCACACCGCCAGCGATTCGGACCGCGCTGCCGGGCAGCACTGTCCACGACTCGAACGCGCCTCGGCGTGCTTCGAAGCGATACGAAACGTCGTCGGGCAGATCGAGGTGCCAGCTGCGGTGTCCCGCGCGGGTCGGTTCACCGGGCTCCGGCACGAGCATCGCTTCGTAGGACAGCTCGCCGAGCATCTTGTGCGTGACAAGCGAACCAGCGGCGCGCCAGGCGGCATCGTCGGTCAGGGGCACTGTTTCTCCGTCTGGTTGAGGCCGAATGTGGTGAACGCCGTCCGCTCGGGCAGGTCGTACACTGGTTTTCCGCAGACCGCATTGAGAATCGCGGCCGCCCGCCACGCGCCGAGCCCGAGATCCGGCGCGCCGGGGCCGTGCGTGTGCCGTTCCGCGTTCTGCACGAACAACGGCCCCGGCACGTCGAGTTCGACGCGATAATCGGCACCGATCACGAGCCGGTCCTGCGCATCA
The DNA here is from genome assembly GCF_000411975.1 of Amycolatopsis orientalis DSM 43388. Taxonomy (GTDB): domain Bacteria; phylum Actinomycetota; class Actinomycetes; order Mycobacteriales; family Pseudonocardiaceae; genus Amycolatopsis; species Amycolatopsis orientalis_D. Next base: position 66,116 of record NZ_ASXG01000048.1, on the reverse strand, counting down.
CGGCGGACCGCGTCGCCAAGACCAGCTAGCAACGGCCCCGTCGGCGTTTCCGCGTAGCCGGTGGCAGCCACCACGGCGGCCGTCCGGTGTGTCGCGGTCGTTCCTTGCTGGACGTGTCGCAGCCCCAGCTCAATCCCGTCACCGGTGGCCGCGGACACCACCTCGACACCCGGTGTCAGCACGGCACCCGGCCAGCCGCCGATGCTCCGGCGGTACAGCTCGTCGTGGATCTCCGCCATGGTTTCGGCGTCGATGCCTTGGTACAGCTGCCATTGCGTCGGCAGAAGCTGGTCGCGCACCGCTTCGGGGAGGCCGTGGAAGTACGCCGTGTAGTCCGGGGTGAACTGCTCCAGCCCGAGCTTCGAGTACTCCATCGGCGCGAACGCCGGCGTCCGCGCGAGCCAGCGCAGGGCGTCCACAGTGGAGCGTGCACGGAGCAGATCGAGGACCACTTCGGCACCCGACTGGCCCGAACCGACCACCGTCACCGAATCCGCGGCGATCAGTTCCGACCGATGCGTGAGGTAATCCGCGGAGTGCAGAGCGAGTACATCGGGCGCGAACACTAAGGGCCGCAATGGTTCCGGCACGCTCGGCTGAGTGCCGACGCCCAGTACGACCGCCGCCGCGAGCACCGGATCCGCACCGTCGACGGTCAGCTCGAACGCCTCTTCCCGGTCGATCCAGCGCAATCCGGTGACCTCGTGCCCAAACCGGCACGACGGCAGCCGGGACGCGGCCCAGCGGCCGTAGTCGTCGTACTCGGCGCGCGGCGGATGGAAGCGCTCGGCGAAGTAGAACGGCAGCAACCGGCCGCGTTCGCGCAGGTAGTTGAGGAAAGAGTGGCGGCTGGTCGGATCGACGAGCGTCACCAGGTCGGCGAGGAACGGCACCTGCAGCGTCGCTCCGTCCAGCAGGAGCCCGGGGTGCCAGCGGAACTCGGGACGCTTGTCGAACAGCACGACTTCCAGCTGGTCGAGCGGATCCGCCAGGGCAGCCAGCGACAGATTGAACGGGCCGATGCCCACCCCGGCGAGGTCGTATCGCCTCACGACGCGACCGGGCTTTCCCGCAGCAGGCTCGCGCGCCGACCAGCCGCGACCGCGGCCACCGCGTCGAGCAGCGCGCGGTAGTCGGCGGGCTTGGCGTGCGGGTGCAGGAGCGTGAGTTTGAGCCACAGTTGCGCCTCGCCGTCCGGTCCGGTCGGCAGTGCGCCGCGACCGATCACCGCGGTGCCGTCCTCCAGAAGCGTGCGACGCACCTGCGCAACCAGGTCGTCTCCCGCCGTCCGCGGAAGTTCGTCCGCCACCCGCGGACGGAAGACCACTGTGGACAGTTCCGGCTCGCCCCAGGCCCGCAGCGCTGCGTGGTCTTCGACCATCGCGTGCACGCCGGAAGCGTTGGCACAGCAGCGTTCCACGAGTGCGCCGATCCCGGAAATGCCGAGGGCGCGCAGCGTCACTGCCATCCGGAAGGCGTCCGGCCGCCGGGAGGTCCGCAGCGAACGGCCGAGCAAATCGGGCAGCCCGGCTTCGGTGTCGTCGTCGGCGTTGAGGTACTCGGCACGGACAGTCAAGGCCTGAAGATCGGTCTCGGCGCGCGCGGCGAAGACGCCAGCAGCGACTGGCTGCCAGCCGAATTTGTGCAGGTCAAGCGCGACCGAATCAGCCAGTTCCAGACCCGCGACGCGAGCGCGGAGGCTTTCGCTGCAAAGCGCGAGGCCGCCGTACGCCGCATCGACGTGCAGCCGCGCTCCGGTCCGGCGGCAGATTTCGGCGATCTCCGGGAGCGGGTCGATCCGGCCGGTGTTCGTCGTGCCCGCGGTCGCGACGACCACGGCCTGCGCACCGAGCGGAGCCAACGCCTCGGCCAGCGCCGACGGAACCATCCGGTCGTCCGCGCACGGCACCACGACCGGCGCGGGCAGCCCGAGCAGCCACGCCGCACGAGCGACGCTGTGGTGCGAATTGGCTCCGCACACCGGCCGCGTGACCGCGGATTCCCGGGCGAGCAACAGACCGAGGAGGTTGGATTCGGTGCCGCCGGAGGTGATGACGGCGTCCGGACGGGCCGCGTCCGGGTAGCAGAGCCGGGCGATTCCGGCGGTGAACTCGCGCTCGATCTCGCTCGCGACCGGGGCCTGGTCCCACGAGTCCATCGACGGGTTCAGCGCGGAGGCGACGACGTCCGCGACGACGGAAACGGCCAGCGGCGGGCAATGCAGATGCGCGGCACACGCCGGGTCGGCCGGATCGGCGGACCCGGCGGCGAGCAGGGCGGAAAGCTCCTCCAGGGCTTGGTCGGCGCCGACGCCGTGCCGTGCGAGTCCGGAGGACTGGGCGCGGGCGAGGGCCGCCGCCACCGCGGCCGGGCCGCCTGCCGGAACGGGACCGCCGCGTTCGGCCGTGCCCGCTGCCAGTCCGCGCAACGCCGCGGGAAGCAACCGGGCCAGCCGGTCCGCGCCGCCGGAGCCGCCGGCCAGCCACTCCGCCGAGGCCACGCCGGGTTCGGAGACCGCCGGCGCTGAGGGCGCATCCGCCATGGAACCGCCTTTCTTAGGGTAAGCTTGCCTTACCTTACCCTGCGCAACAGGACGGACACCCACTGGCAGCCACGCCACGCGAAACGGCCGGTGCTCCACCGCGGGAGCACCGGCCGTTTCGGGACAAGATCAGCGCGGCGGAGCCAGCCCCCGCACCTGTTCGAAGACGTCGCCGCCGGTCGGCAGCACCGCGAGCACCGGCGTGGTCAGTCCGTTGTCCACATAGGACTGCACCTGCTCGCGGCACGATTCGACGCTGCCGTGCAGCACGAGCGAGTCCACGACCTCGTCCGGGATCACCTCGTTCGCCTTCTTCCGCTCGCCCGCGGCCCACGCCTCGTGCATCGGGCGCAGCTGGTCGCCGCGGCCGAGCCAGTCGTGGAAGGCCGCGTACGCGGGCACCGTGAGGTACGACGAGATCAGCATCCGGCCGAGCCCGCGCGCCGCTGCCGCGTCCTCCGTGGGGCACACGAAAATCCGGGCCGCCAGCTCGGCGTCCGGTCCGACGACCTCGCGCACCTTCGGCACGTCCGACGCGGCGAGCCAGTTCGTGATCGCTCCGTCGGCCTCCCCCGCGGCCAAGCGCAGCATGCCCGGCCGCAGCGCCGCCAGCATGATCGACGGAGCCGGATCCGCCGCCCGCTCCAACCGGAACTTGCTGACCGAGAAGGTCTCGTACTCCTCGGTCACCTTCTCCCCCGCCAGCGCCGAGCGCAGGAACCGCAGCGTGTCGCGCGTCCGCTGATACGGCTCGCTGAACTCCGTCGCGTTCCAGCTCTCCACGATCACCGGCGACGACGCTCCGATGCCGAGCACGAACCGGCCCGGTGCCAGTTCCGCCAAGGTGGACGCGCTCATCGCCAGCAGTCCCGGACCGCGCGTGTACACCGGCACGATCGCGGTGCCCAGCCGCAGCTGCGGCGCCCACTGCGACGCCAGCGCGAGCGGCGTGAACGCGTCGGTACCAGCGGTTTCGGCGCTCCAGACGTCGGTGTAGCCGAGATCCGGCAGCTCCTCGATCAGCGCCCGGTGCTCGACGAGCGGGACGCCGGTGAGCGGAATGGTCAAACCCCAGCGGGACATCAGCTCTCCTTCCCGGCCGCGGCCAGTTCCCGGTGGATCCACTCGACCTGCAGCCGCATGAGATTCTCCGCGACCTCCTCGGCCTGCGGCGTCATGTGCGTCGCACCCGCGAGCGGCAGGAAGACGTGCGGACGGCCCTTCGCCAGCAGCGCCGAAGACAGCCGCAGCGCGTGCGCCGGGAAGACGTTGTCGTCGGCGAGGCCGTGCACGATCATCAATGCCCGCTCGAGCGAACCGGCACTCGCGATGAGCGAGTTGTGCTCGTAGCTTTCCGGTTCGTCGTCCGGCTTGCCGAGGTAACGCTCGGTGTAGTGGGTGTCGTACAGCGACCAGTCGGTGACCGGCGCGCCGGCGACCGCCGCGTGGAACACGTCCGGCCGGCGCAGGACGGCGAGCGCGGACAGGTAGCCGCCGTAGGACCAGCCGCGGATCGCGACCCGCTCCAGGTCCAGTTCGGGGTGCGTCTCGGCCGCCGCGTGCAGGGCGTCGACCTGGTCGGCCAGCGTGACGTCGGCGAGCTTGCCCGCGATCTCCTTCTCCCAAGCCGGTCCTCGGCCGGGCGACCCGCGGCCGTCCACGACCAGCACGGCGAAGCCCTGGTCGGCGAGCCACTGCGGAGTGAGGAAAGCGTTGCGGCTCTGCAGAACCCGCTGCGCGTGCGGCCCCCCGTACGGGTCGAGCAGCACCGGCAGCTTGCCCTCGTCCGGCTCGTACCCGCGCGGCAGCACCAAAGCGGCGCGCAGCCGACGTTCGCCGAGCGTGAGCCAGGTCAGGTTCGGCACGATCTCCGGGTCCACAGTGGACGATGCGATGGAACCGATCTCGATGCCGTCGCGCAGCACGGTCACCCTCGGCCCGCTGTGGTCGAGGCTCCACGAGGACAGCACGGTGAGCGCGGCGCTGCCCGAACCGACGTGCACGCCGTCCGTTGGGGACAACCGGCGCACCGTGTCGCCTTCGGTGCGGTACAGGTGCACCTGCGTCGGGTCGTCTTCCGAAGCGGTAAAGAGGATTTCGTCGGCGACGTGCAGCACCATCCGCAGCTGCATCCCGGGCGGCGTGACCGGCTTGCCGTCCACCAGGAGCCGGTGGTCGCCGTCCGCGGCGCTTTCCACCACCAGCTTGCCGTCCGCGGTCCACGCGGGCACGCCCTGGAAAATCTCGACCCAGTGCTCGTCGGTCTCGGTGTGCACCTCGGCGACCGAACCGTCGGACGGGTCCAGCGCCAGCACGGTCAGCCGCTTCTGGTCCCGCGGCTGCACGGCCAGCAGCGGCTGCCCGCCCGCCGACCAATGCACGGTCACCAGGTACTCCCAGTCACCTCGGGCCACATCGACGCGGCTGCCGTCCAGGCCGAGCACGGCCAGCGACACGTCCGCGTTCGGCGAGCCCGCCGACGGATACGCCACGACGTTCGCCGGCTGCTGCGGGTTCGCCGGGTCGCCGATCGTCCAGCGCGGCACCGGACCGCGGTCCGCGCGCTCCACGATCAGGCTGCGCCCGTCCGGCGCCCACCAGTAGCCGCGAGTGCGGTCCATCTCCTCGCCCGCGATGAACTCCGCGAGCCCCCACGTGACGTCCTCGTTGTCCTCGCCGACGAGCACGCGGTCCTCGCCGGTCGCCAGCTCGATCACGTGCAGGCGGCGCTCGCGCACGTACGCGACATGCGTGCCGGTCGGGTTCGGCCGCGGGTCGATCACCGACCCGTCGACCAGGATGCGCGTCTCGCCGCTCGCGAGGTCGAGCGTGTACAGCTTGCCCGACAGCGTGAAGGTGACGACGGTGAACGCGTCGTCGACGCCGAAGGCCACCACGCCGCCGCCAGTCTCCCGGGCCCGTTCGCGGCGCGCCCGCTCCTCCGGCGGCAGGTCCTCGTCGCCGGACACCAGCTCGGCCGCGTCGATCAGCTTCGTCTCCTCGCCGGTCGCGAGGTCGAACGACCACAGGCTGTGCCGCGGGTCGGCGCCGGTGGCGCTGCGCAGGAACAGCACCCGCGAACCGTCCGGGGCGACCCGGAACTGCTTGGGCGCGCCCAGAGTGAACCGCTGGGTGCGGGCCTGCCGGCGGAGGAACGGAACGTCGTCGAGTGCAGAATCGGTCACGACCAGCACTCTTTCAGATGATCAGGCGGACACGCCAACAGCCTGCAGCGCCGCCCGCTGCTCCTCGACGTCGTAGGCCGGCTCGGGGAACTTCGGGTCCATCTCGGCCAGCGTCTCGACCAGCAGCTCGGCGACCGCCCAGTTCCGGTACCACTTGCGGTCGGCGGGCACCACGTACCAGGGAGCGTGCGCGGTCGAGGTGCGCTTCAGCACGTCGGCGTACGCCTTCTCGTACGCGGGCCACTGCCGCCTCGCCTCGACGTCCGACGGGTCGAACTTCCAGCGCTTCTCCGGCCGGTCGAGCCGCGCGGTGAGCCGGCGGAGCTGCTCCTCCGGCGAGATGTGCAGGAACACCTTCACCACGGCCGTGCCGTTGTCGGTCAGCTCCTTTTCGAACGCGTTGATCTGCGTGTAGCGCTGCCGCCGCTCGGCCGCGGAGAGCTGGCCGAGCACGCGCGGGACGAGCACGTCCTCGTAGTGCGAGCGGTCGAAGACGCCGAGGTGGCCCGGCGACGGGAGCTTCTTGCGGATCCGCCAGAGGAAGTCGTGCCTGCGTTCGGCGGCCGTCGGCTTCTTGAACCCGGCGTACTGCACGCCCATCGGGTTCACCAGCCCGAGCACGTGCCCGACCGTGCCGCCCTTGCCGGAGGTGTCCATGCCCTGCAGCACCAGCAGGACGCTGCGGTTGCCGCCCCCGATGCCCTCCGCGTACAGCGCCTCCTGCAACCCGGCGAGCTGCTCCCCGGCGGACTCGAGTTTCTTGCCGCCCTTCGCCTTCTTCCCCGGCCCCACGGGCGACGAAGCCGGGTCCGGCAGCTCGTCGCCCGCCCGGAGCGCGTCGCGGACCCGGTTTCCGTTCTGCTGCTTCTTCGCCATCCCGGGACGATAACCGGACCGGCCGGCGATCCCCGGGACCGTGCCGCGGTCCTGGCGGGTTGTCATCCAGTCGAGCGAGCGACGCAGCGATTCGCCGGTCCGCCCCCTCGATTGCGCAACGAACGACGGGGGAAAGCAACGTTTCCCGGCTGAACTCCCCGCGAACGGCCTCTAGCCTGAACGCATGACAGCGTCCGTCCAGCCTGCCGGCACCGCGCGTCCCACCACCTCCGACGGCTTCATCGCGCTCGACGAGCAATGGAGCACGCACAACTACCATCCGCTTCCGGTCGTGATCGCCGAAGCCGAGGGCGCTTCGGTGACCGACGTGGCCGGCAAGTCCTATCTGGACTTCCTGGCCGGCTACTCCGCGCTCAACTTCGGCCACCGCAACCCCGAGCTGATCGCCGCCGCGACCGAGCAGCTGGGCCGCGTGACGCTCACGTCCCGCGCGTTCCACCACGACCAGCTGGGCCTGTTCTGCCGCGAACTCGCCGAGCTGACCGGCACCGAAATGGTGCTTCCGATGAACTCCGGGGCCGAGGCCGTCGAGTCCGCGGTGAAGGTCGCGCGCAAGTGGGCCTACCAGGTCAAGGGCGTTCCGGCGGGCACCGCGGAGATCGTGGTCGCCGGGTCGAACTTCCACGGCCGCACGACCACCATCGTCTCGTTCTCCGACGACGAGACCGCGCGCGCCGACTACGGCCCCTTCACCCCGGGCTTCGTCCAGGTGCCGTATGGCGACGCGGAAGCGTTGAAGGCAGCCATCACGCCGCGCACCGCGGCGGTGCTGATGGAGCCGATCCAGGGCGAGGCAGGCGTCATCGTTCCGCCCGCCGGGTTCTTCGCCGCCGTACGCAGGCTGTGCGACGAGAACGGCGTGCTGATGATCGCCGACGAGATCCAGTCCGGTCTCGCGCGCACCGGCACTGTGCTGGCGCTGGAGCACGAAGGCGTCCGCGCGGACCTGTACACGCTCGGCAAGGCCCTCGGCGGCGGCATCGTCCCGGTGTCGGCCGTGGTCGGCAGCCGCGCCGTGCTGGGCGTACTCAAGCCGGGCGAACACGGCTCGACCTTCGGCGGCAACCCGCTGGCGTGCGCGGTCGGCCGCGCCGTGGTGCAGATGCTGCAGACCGGCGAGTACCAGAAGCGCTCCACCGAACTCGGCGCACACCTGCACGAACGGCTGGCGAAACTGGTCGGCGACGGCGTCTCGGAGGTGCGCGGACGCGGCCTGTGGGCGGGCGTCGACATCGAGCCGGGCGGCCCGACCGGACGAGCGGCGTCCGAAGCGCTGGCCGAGTTGGGCGTGCTGTGCAAGGAAACGCACGACCGCACGCTGCGCGTCGCGCCGCCGCTGGTGATCACCGAAGCCGAACTGGACCGCGGGATCGACGCGATCGCTCAGGTCGTGCGCGGCTGACTGGCTGGGTGACCGCCGTCTTTTCGGGCGGCGGTCACCGGGTGTGACCGTCGCACCGTGCCGCGAAGCGGTCCGCTCGATGCGCGGCACGCAACACCGTGCTGCTGGACGAACCGCATGCCCTGCGGAGCGGCCACGCATCGACCGCGACGCTGCCGCCACGATGGTGCGGCTGATGCCGATTCATCTGCTTACTGCACTCGGTGTGCCGCTGCCAGAATGCTGTCAGTTCAGGCCGAGACCACTTCGACGCCGCTGAGCGCGGTGTTGTCTTGCTGCTGCCCGTCGCCGGCCGGAACGGTGGGGATGTCGTCGGTGCTCAGACCGGACAGGTAAAGCCCGGCCTCGGCACCGGCTTCCGCGGACTGCCTCTTGCGGCGCGCCGTTTCGATCCTCGTCACCACGGCCTGGCGAGCCCCGCCGGGCAGCCGCACCACGGCGTTCGCACCGGTTTGGACGGTGCCGTCGGTGACCGTGCCGGTGACCACGACTCCGCGCATCGGGATCTGGTAGATCTCGGAGATCCGGAAACGGAAGCTGCCGGACGGGGTTTCGGCCGGACGGCGCGAGAACAACGACATGCGGCAAGCATCGCATCACCCCGGACGGCTGGCTTTCACCGGCTGGCCGCCGCGTGCGCCGCCGCCAGCCGGTCGTGTTCCGGATACGAGGAGAACTTCCGCCGAGGGTCGCCGAACGCGAGGCCGCTGCGCGGGTCCACGAAGGACTCGGAACCGGCGGACCCGTTGTGCCCGAACGCCTTCGCACTCCCGCGACCCCTTCGCCTGGAACTCGAGCGCGTACTGTCCCGCATCCCCGGTCACCAGGTCGCGACCGGTGGAACGGAGCATGGCGAACTCGTCGAGCGTGCGCGGTTCGAGCAACGGCGGCCGTCCGTCCAAACCGGACGCCGCGGCCGCGTAGAGCCCGGCCAGCGCGCGCTGCCGAAGCCTGGCCGGGCGCCCGTTGGCGAAGGCGACCTGGTCGTGCGGCGGGGTCGAACCGAGCCCGTAGCCGATGTCGGCCAAGCTGTTACGGACTCGGCACGGACGCCTGGACCGCCGCGAGTTCCTCCGCGCTCACCTGCCCCGCCAGCACCTCGCGGTACCGGGGTTCCTCCTGCTCCGGCAGCCCGAGAGAGAACTCGAGACCGTACGGTTCGCGGATTCGGGTCTCGAAATGCTCCTGCACTGACTGCCCGGTACCCGCCGGACCACCTCGGCCACGATCGAGAACCGGCGAATCCGCTGCAACCGTAACCAGATCCCGGCCGCCAGAACGGCCCCTACCCGACCAGCCGTCGAGCAATCACCCGGTCGTCCGCGAGTTCCTTCGCAGCAGTCCGCCATCCGCCCCGAGCACGCCGGGACGGTGGGTCAGCACGTCGTGAACCGTGCTCCCGCCCTTGCCTGCGACAGCGAACACTGGCCAGTGGCGCGCGCCCGGCACGTCCAGCACACAGGCCTGCACCACCAGCGCGGTCGCCCCTCGGTCGACGAATAGACACCGGTCAACGTATCCCCCGTGACCTCGCACGCCGAGAGATCGACCACCAGCCGACCGGGTACACGAACCGCTACCTGCACGCCCGCGTTCGCCCCGGCCACCGCGCCGAACTCCTCGCGGACCGTCTCGAAGCCGTTCGCCACAGTCCCGTGAATCTCGATGTCCCCCGTCAGCCCTCCGATCGTCGGTGCCGAAAGGGAGACCCGCGCACTGTCCCGAAGGTGGCTAGGCTTCGCTCTGTGACCGCCAGGCGAACTCTCGCCCTCTTCGCGGCGCTCTGCGCGCTCGCCACGCTTGTGCTGGGACTGCTCGTCGCGCCCTACGCACCCGGCTCGGTGGACCAATGGGCCGAGCGGTCTGCCTCGACGCTGAACCCAGGCTTGCTCAATGCGCTGGTGCTGCCGACCGAGCCGTACGTGCTCATCCCGGCCATCGTCGTCATCGCCGCGCTCTGCCTCTACCGACGGAACCGGCTCGACGCCCTACTCGCCGTGGCAGGCCCGCTCGTCGCCATCGCGCTGAACAGCTGGGCGCTGAAACCCGCCTTCGACCGCTGGAAAGGCGGCACCCTCGTCTACCCGAGCGGGCACACCGTCAGCCTGGTAGCCGTGCTCACCGTTGTAGTACTGCTGGTCCGGTTCAAGGCTGTCGCCGTCGCGGTGGGCGCGGTGCTGGTTTGCTGCGCAGCGGTAGGCATGATCGGCCTCGGCTACCACTACCTCACCGACATCGTCGGCGCAGTTTGCTTCGCAGCCGCCGTGGTTACCGCGCTGCGGGCGGCGCTGTCACCGCGTCGCGCGCGAGAGCCGTCAACCGGCTGATCGCCCGCAGATACTTCTTGCGGTAGCCGCCGTTCAGCATCTCCTCGCTGAACAACTCAGGCAGCGGCACGCCGGACACGACCACCGGAATCGCCCGGTCGTACAACCGGTCCGCCAGCGCGACCAGCCGAAGCCCGACCATCTGGTCCGGCACCGGCGTCACGTGCTTGAGGTGTACCCGCCGAACCCCGTCGAGCAGCTTCCCGTACCGCGAGGGGTGCAGCCGCTCGAGATGCTTCGTCAACGCGCCGAATTCGTCCACAGTGGACCCTTCGTGCGCGGCCGCGGACGCGTCGATCTCGTCGTCGCCGACCGGCGGCGGGGCCTCCGGCAGCCCGCGGTGCCGGTAGTCCGGCCCGTCGACGCGGACGACGCCGAACCGCCGCGACAACGCCTGGATCTCGCGCAGGAAGTCCTCCGCCGCGAACCGCCCCTCGCCGAGCTTGTCCGGCAAGGTGTTGGAGGTCGCCGCGACATAGACGCCCGCGTCGGTGAGTTCCTGCAGCAGCCGGCTGACCAGCGTGGTGTCGCCGGGATCGTCGAGTTCGAACTCGTCGATCGCCAGCAGCCGGTGTTCGGAAAGCCGCGAAACCGCGTTGGCGAACCCCAGCGCGCCGACGAGGTGGGTCAGCTCGACGAACGTCCCGTACGCCTTCGGCCCCGGAGTCTCGTGCCACGTCGAGGCCAGCAGGTGGGTCTTGCCGACGCCGAACCCGCCGTCGAGGTAAAGCCCCATCGGCCCGTCCGGGATCGCCGCGCCGCCGCCGAAGAGCGACCGCAGGCGGGACTTCTTGGCCTTGGCCGCGCCGATCCGCGCGGCGAACGCCGAACACGCCTCGACCGCGGCCGCCTGGCTGGGCTCGTCCGGGTTGGGCAGGTAGGTGGAGAACCGAGCCTCGCCGAACCGCGGCGGCGGCACGAGGGACGCGATCAGCTCGTCGGCCCCCAGCTCGGGAAACCGGTCGGTCAGCGCAGGCGCGGGCATGGTCGGAGAGCCTATCCGGACGGCCCCGCCCTCTTCGGCACGCCTCAGCGCGGCCGCGAACCGCGAATCCCCCGGTCGGAGCCGCCTTCGGCCTCGTCCAGCGCCAACGGGCACAGGCACGTGTGGCGACTCTCACCGGCCGTCGCGCTGAAAGGCAAGCGCCGCTGACCCGAAACCACTCAGCCAAGGACAGCCGGCCGCTCAGGCCGTGCGCACGCGCCGAGGCGGACTGGCCGGTCACGCCGTACCGCCGCCAGCCCCTGCGAGCCGCTGACCAGACCCGCACGGGCCGATCATCCGGCGTACGGGTTCGCGGCACTGCCGCCATCACACGACGGCTCGCCCCCGTTGTCCCCGGTCAAGTCCCCGACCGCACCGGCTGCCCGCGCCGACCGCCCGCCGACTCACCCATTCGAGTGATGCCGCGTGAGTTTTCGCCCGGTCGGGAGGTCTTCCGAACGGGCATGTCCTCGGCGCCGCGAGCCGCTCGCGGCGACACTGGACGCGCCACGTCCGCACACAGGGAGCGAGGAACCATGCCGAGCACGAACCGGCCCGATGTGCCCACCGCTGTCCCGTCCGCCGCGCTGGCGTCGGCCGACCAGACGGACACCGCGGGCCGCACCACGATCTCGTCGCTGGTCGTGCAGAAGATCGCGGCGCTCTCGACGCGCGAGGTCGCCGGGGTGCACGCGCTCGGCGGCGGGGTGTCGCGGGCGATCGGGGCCATCCGGGACCGGATCCCGGGCTCGGGCGCGACCTCCACCGCGGGCGTCGCGGTCGAGGTCGGCGAGAAGCAGGCCGCGATCGACCTCGACGTCGTCGTCGAGTACGGCGCCCGCATCGCGGAAGTCGCCCGCGACGTGCGGCGCAACGTCATCGCCTCGGTCGAGCAGATCACCGGGCTCGAGGTGATCGAGGTCAACATCGCGGTCAACGACGTCCACCTGCCCGGCGAGGAGGACGAACCCGAGTCGAGCCGGGTCGAATGACCTGACCGCCGCGGAGGGCCGCGACCGCCCCGGCCACGCCGCGCGCGCCGCCAGCGCCCGGACCGAACACCGCAGAGCAGGCACCACCTCAACCGCGCAGCACGCACATCCCAGGAGGGCGCACGTTGAACGCTACGCAGACCGGGATCCTCGCCGGGCTGATCCTCGGCCTGGCCGCCACGCAGGGGTTCACCGCTTTCCTGGTGACCTTCGCGGTCGGCATCATCGGGCTCGTGGTCGGCCGGGTCCTCGACGGCGAGCTCGACCTCGGCGACCTGTTCGGAAAGGGCCGGGACAAGTGACCCGGACGGTCGAAACAGGGCCGTCCCGCAGCGACCTCCCGGAACCCGCCGAACGCGGCTCGCTGACCATCGCGCACTCCGTCGTGCGCAAGGTCGCGCAGCACGCCGCCGACCAGGTCCCCGGGACAATGCTCGCCGAACGCCGCGTCGCGGGGGTCAGCGCCGGGATGTCCGGAGCCTCCGCCAAGGTCGGCGGCTCGGACAACGACGTCGAACTGTCCCTCGATCTCGCCTTGCGGTATCCCGCGCCGATTCGGGAAGTGACCGGGCAGGTGCGTGCGAAAGTCGTCGAAGAGGTCGAACGCATCACCTCCTATCACGTGCGTTCGGTCGCGGTGACGGTCACCGCGTTGTTGCCGGACGTGCCGCCGAGGGTGCGATGATGCGCATCCTCGTCCGTCTTCTGTCCACGCTGCTCGGCCTGGCTGTCGCGGCCGGCGGCGCGTTGCTGGCGCTCGAGGTCGGGTGGGCTTGGTGGCAGCCCGGCAAGGCGCCGCTCCTCGTGCCGTGGCCGCGGTGGAAGTCCGCCATCGCCGAGCTCGACTGGACCAGCACGCCGGTGCGCATCGCCGCAGGAATCGCCCTGCTCGCCGGACTGGTGCTCCTCGTGCTGGCGCTCGGCGCCGGCGACCGCGCGGTGCGGATGACCGACCCCGCCGACGGCATCACGGTGAACACCTCCCCGCGAGCACTCGCGCGGTTGGTCGGGCTGGCGGTGCGCGCGGAGGACAACGTGCGCGGAGCCTCCGTGACGGCCAGCGCCCGCCGGGTGCGCGTGCGCGCGACAAGCCGGCTGGAAACCGAGGAACAGCTGCGACCGCGGTTGCTGGAAACCGTCGCGAAGGTGCTGGACGACCTCCCGCTGCAGCGTCGCCCGAAGGTGTCTGTCGTCGTCGACTCTCCGAAGGACCGGTCATGAGCGCTTCCGCGGCGCGTCGCGCGCAAGGCCGTTCGTACGGTGCCGAGCGCACGCTGACCTCCGTGGTCGGCGTGCTCGGGGTGCTGGCGGGTGCCGGTGCACTCGTCGTCGGCATGGGGTGGCTCGGGCAGTTCCGCGGGCACCGGCCGGTGCTCGACCCGATCGCGGTCGGCTGGCTCGGCGACCACGCGCTGTACGCGCGAATCGGCGCGGTGGTCCTCGGAGTTCTGCTGCTCGTGTTCGGGCTGTGGTGGTTTTTCCGTTCGCTGCGCCCGGAACGCCGTCCGGACCTGAAGCTCGACGAGACGATCGGCGAGGAGCTGACCGTCACCGCCGGAGCGCTGGCCGGGGCCGTGCAAACGGACGCGGAGAGCGTTGAAGGGGTTACCCGCGCTCGGGTCCGATCAGTGGGCACGGTGGCCGAACCGGCCTTGCGGATCACGCTCTGGCTGGCCGAGGGCACGGAAGTCCGGCGGGTGTGGGAGGACTTGGACGCGTACGTGCTGACCCGGGCCCGGGAGTCGCTCGGCGTCGAGGCCCTGCCGACCGCGGTGCGGCTCGAACTCGACACGACCGGCCCGGCACGCGTGCGCTGACTCCGCGTTTCGCCCAGAATGCCCGCATGGCCCTCCCTGTGCAGGCACCGATCAAGCCCATGCTGGCGAAGCCGGCGAAAGCCATTCCCGACTCCGGCGGCCTGCTCTTCGAGCCGAAGTGGGACGGGTTCCGCTGCCTGGTTTTCCGCGACGGCGACGAGATCACCCTGCAGTCGCGCGCGGAGAAGCCGCTGAACCGGTACTTCCCGGAGGTTCTCGCCGCACTGCGGGAATCCTTGCCGGAGCGGGTCGTGCTCGACGGCGAACTGGTGGTGGCCCGCGACGGCAAGCTCGATTTCGACGCGCTGACCGAGCGCATCCACCCGGCCGACAGCCGTGTCCAACTGCTCGCCGAGCAGTCGCCCGCGCAGTTCGTGGCGTTCGACGTGCTCGCGCTGGGCGACGAATCGTTTGTGGACGAGCCGACGTCGGCGCGCCGCGAACGGCTCGAGTCTCTGCCGGGCATCGCGCTGACGCCGGCGACGACCGATCCGGAGACCGCGCGGCACTGGTTCGAACTGTTCGAGGGAGCCGGATTGGACGGCGTCATCGGCAAGCCGCTGACCGAGCCGTACTCGCCGGGCAAGCGGGTTTTGTTCAAGTACAAGCATTCGCGCACCGCGGACTGCGTGCTGGCGGGCCTGCGCTGGCACGTGGACGGCGAACCGGGAGAGGCGGTCGGCTCGTTCCTGCTGGGCCTGTACGACGACAACGGGCTGCTGCACCACGTCGGCGTGGTCGGGTCGTTCCCGGTCGCCCGCCGCCGCGAGCTGGCGCAGGAGCTGGCCCCGCTGATCACCGACGGCGAAGGGCATCCGTGGCTCGGCGACGCGGTGCGCGAAGGGCAGCGGATCCCGGGCGGTATCACGCGCTGGCGGTCGAAAGAACAGCCGTGGGTGCCACTGCGGCTGGAGCGCGTGGTGGAGGTCTCGTACGAGCACACGGAGGGCGGCTATCCGTCGCGCTTCCGCCACACCGCTCAGTTCGTGCGCTGGCGGCCGGACCGCGAGCCGTCGTCGTGCGGTTACTCGCAACTGGACGAGCCGGCGCGGTACGACCTGTCGGCGGTGTTCCGAGGCGAGGTCGTGCGCACCCGCTGACCTGCCCTGGACCGCCTTGGCCAGCGCGGACCGGACACGCCGCCGGACCCGCTCACTGGCTTCCCACACCAGGCGTGCCAAGCTCGTCCGAGAGTTCCGCCGAGCAGACGTGAGGACCAGCCCGTGCACCGCCGTTCCCCCAGCCGTTTCCGTACGCGCGCCCGGCTGGCGGCGGCGACGCTGGGAGTGCTCCTGCTGGCCGGATGCACCAGCGGGCCTTCGGTTCGCCCGGCGGTGATCGACAACGACGGACCTGCCACCACGGCGCCGCCGCCGAGCACTGCCGCGGTGCCGCTGCCCCCGCTGGCCGAGCCCAAGAATGCCAGTCTGCGATGGGCCAACTGCGATGCCGACACCCGGCAGCGGATGGCCGCTCCGGCACTGCCCGATTCGCTTCACGTCAGCTGTGCGCGCATGACTTCCCCGCTCGACGCGCCCGAGGACACGCAGCATCTGCTCGCCCGCATCCTCGTGCTCAAGGCAGGCGACGGCCCGATCCCGCTCGTGGTGGTCAACGACGTCGGCGGCGAGCCGGGCTCCCTGTTCGCCGCGCGCCTGGCGACCCGGTTGCCGCCGGAATTCCTCAAGAAGTTCTCGCTGATCGGCATGGACCGGCGCGGCACCGGGCTGTCCGGCGGGGTGCAGTGCGTGCCGCTCGAAGTGCGTTCCGAGCTGCTGGGCGCGGACCCTGCGCAGGGCGGCCTCGGCGAGGTGCTCGACGCGGCCCGCCGGGCCGGTCAGCAGTGCGCGCTCGATCTCGACACCGCGCAGACCGCGCTGGACAGCTGGCGCACCGCCGGAGACCTCGACCAGCTGCGCAAGCAACTCGGTCTGGACCGGCTGAACGCGCTCGGCCGCGGGGACGGTTCGAAGGTGCTTTCGGAATACGCGGTGCGCTATCCGGCGCAGGTCGGCCGCATGGTGCTGGACGGCATCCCGGACCCGGGCGCCGACCGAGCGGCGGTGCTCGACGCGGTGGCCGCCGGCGCGCAGGCGACGTTCGACGCCTTCTCCGCGGACTGCGCCGCCCGCAACTGCCCGATGGGCGATGCGAAGGTCGCGCTGAAGACCGTGACCGACCGGCTCCGTACGTCCCCTGTGGACACTGACGACGGCGTGACGATGAGCCCGGGCGTGGCGACTTACGCGGTGTACCAAGGACTCGCCGACCGGGCGAACTGGCCCGCGCTCGCCGACGCGCTGAACGCCGCGAAGAACGGCGACGTCACCGCGCTGGCCGGCTTCGCGAATCCGATCGTCGCGGACGTCCGCGGCCGCACGTCGCGCATCGGCGGCACCATCGCGACCCGGTGCAACGACTCCACCACCCGGCTGCCCGCCGATCAGCTGGACCGCGCCGCGGCGGGAATGCGCGCGAAGTACCCGCAGTTCGGCGCGGCAGTCGCGCAGGAACTCGCGTGGTGCGGCGCTTGGCCGGTCCGCCGCGAGCCGCTGCCGCCCGCCGGCGCTCCCGGAGCGCCGCCCATCCTGGTGGCCGCCACCGCGACCGACCCGGTGACGCCGGAGGCCGGCACCACTCGCGCCGCGGACCAGATGCCCAGCGCCGTGACCGTCACGTGGCAGGGCGTCGCGCACGGGGCGGTCGGCCAGTCCTCCTGCGTCACTGCCGCCGCGCAGTCCTTCCTGATCGACGGCAAGGTCCCGGACAACGGGACGCTCTGCCCGGCCTAGTGATCGACCAGCCGAGCGTTTCCGCCCGCGTCTTGAAGGTCCCGCGGCGTCTCCGTCGAACGGTTCCGTCTCGCCGAGGCAGCGCCGCCACCAGCCGCGTACCAGCTGACTGATCCGGCCGAGCAATCCCCGCTGAGGTCTGAGGCGGCGGGACCGGGGCTGTCCCGCCGAAGTCGTTTCGAACACCCCACCAGTATCTCGAACACCTGTTCGAGAATTCATCACTCGGCCCAGCGGGATCCGCTCCCCCATTCGAGACCGAGAAGTTCACCGCGCGTGCCGAAAACCCCCGCCGCAGGCCGAAACCCGCCACTCGCAGCCAGAAAACACGGCAAAGCCACCGCAAGCCGAAACGGCCCGTCCTAACGGGACCCAACCGGACTGCTAGCCGCCCAGGCCGCCTCGATCATCCGGAAGACCTCGTCCACCGCGGCCTCCGGATCAGCCGCCTCGCGAGCCACCGAATAGGCGTCGACCACGAACCGCGCGATCGCCCGGCAGGCGGTCGGCGTCCGGCCGAGCCCGGGGCCGGCCGCCATCGCCTCCGCCAGCGACTCCGCGTGCCGCAGCCGCATCGATTCCTCGTACTCCCGCAGCGCCGGCGACGCGTCGATCATCCGCCAGACCGGCGCGACGCTTTCCGCGGTGCAGTGCCGCACCAGCGCCTGGACCTCGTTCCGCAACGCCGGGATCAGCGACTCCGCCGACGCCCGCCGCTCGACCGCTCCCCGCAGGCTCTCCTCGAAGTTCGAGTCCTGCTCGAAGACCAGCGCCTCCTTCGAGGCGAAGTGCGAAAAGACCGTGGTCACTGCGACGTCGGCCTCGGCGGCGATGTCCCGGATGCCGACCTCGTCGTACCCGCGCTCGAGGAACAGCCGCATCGCGGTGTCGGCGATCTTCTGACGGGTCGCGGCCTTCTTGCGCTCGCGCCGCCCCGACGGCTCGGTCATCCGCGGATGCTATCAGCCACAAAATGCGACCGATTACTCAAAGCTAACCGTTAGCTTCGGCACCGCCGAGACGTTACTGCCGATACCCTTCGACCTCGCCCACCGAACGGACCGAGGCCTGGTCCGGATCGTCGTCGAACTCGACCCGGGCCCGGCGCTGCCGCAGCAGGTCCCAGCACTGGTCCAGCTCTTCTTCGGCCCGGCGCAGCCGCTCCCGGTCCTCCGAGGACAGCCCGGTCCCGATCGCCCGGTCCCGCAGCTGTTTCTCCTCCGCGATCAGCTCGTCGATCCGCCCCAGGATCCCGTCAGCCACATCAACCTCCAAGGAAGCGTCGGACACTCCCCCAGGACGCTACCCGGCCCCGGGGAATTCCCCACCTGGCTCGTTCGTTGGACCGCCTATGAGCACAGTCGAACTGACCGCGGACAATTTCGACCAGACCGTGACCGACAACGAGTTCGTGCTGATCGACTTCTGGGCAAGCTGGTGCGGCCCGTGCCGCCAGTTCGCGCCGGTGTTCGAGAAGGCTTCGGAAAAGCACACCGACATCACCTTCACCAAGGTGGACACCGAAGCCGAGCAGCAGCTCGCCGCGGCGTTCGACATCCGCTCGATCCCGACGCTCGCGGTGATCCGCGACAAGACCCTGATCTACTCCCAGCCCGGCGCCCTTCCGGAGGCCGCGCTGGAGGACCTCATCCGCCAGGCCCGCGAGGTCGACATGGACGAAGTGCGCAAGGCCGCCGCCGCGCAAGAGGCCGAGCAGGCCTGATCCAGCCACCGCAGGCGCACCACCCGGGGAACACCCGAAGGCCCGGCACCCCACCAGGGTGCCGGGCCTTCGCCGTGGTTCAGGACCGGGTGACGAGCCCGCGCAGGAAGAACGCGAGGTTCGCCGGCCGTTCGGCCAGCCGTCGCATGAAGTAGCCGTACCACTCGTCGCCGCAGGGTACGTACACGCGCACCGTCTCGCCTTCGGCGGCGAGCCGCTTCTGCTCCTCGGGCCGGATGCCGTACAGCATCTGGTACTCGTGGTCGCCGGTCGTGCGGCCGGCGTCGGCGGCGAGCTTGCCGGCGATCGCGATCATCCGAGGGTCGTGCGAGGCCACCATCGGGTAGCCCTGTCCGGCCATCAGCACCCGCAGGCAGCGCACGTAGGACTTGTCCACCTCGGCCTTGTCCTGGAACGCCACCGATTCCGGCTCGGCGTAGGCGCCCTTGCACAGCCGCACTCGCGATCCGGGACCGGACAGCTCACGGCAGTCCTGCTCGGTGCGGTGCAGGTAGGCCTGCAGCACCGCGCCCACCCACGGGTACTCGGCGCGCAGCTCGCGCAGGATGCCGAGCGTCGAGTCCGTGGTGGTGTGGTCCTCCATGTCGAGCGTCACCGTCGCCCTGACCGCGTCGGCGGCCGCGCAGATCTTCCGCGCGTTCTCGAGCGCGACGCCTTCGCCGTCACCCGGCAGGAACTGCCCGACCGCGGACAGCTTCACCGAAACGTCCGCTCCCTCGGCGAGGCCCTGTTCGGACAACGCCGTCAGCAACTCCTCGTACGCCTGCACGGTGGCGGTGGCCTGTGCGGCGTCGGTGGTGTCTTCGCCGAGGTGGTCGATGGTGATCTTCCGGCCGTCGGCGGCCAGCTCCCGCGCGGCGCGCACGGCGTCGGCGGTGGTCGAGCCGGACACGAACCGGCGCACTACGGACCGGGTGACCGGTACCGCTTCGATCAGCGCACGCATCCGCTGCGAACGAGCGGCGGCGAGCAACGGGGCACGCAGCATGGCGGTGTCTCCTTCTCAGCCCTGGTGCGGGTAGCGCACGGAGGTCGGCGGCACGAAGGTCTCCTTGATCGAGCGCGGGCTCGTCCAGCGGAGCAGGTTGAAGACCGAACCGGCCTTGTCGTTCGTGCCCGAGGCGCGCGCCCCGCCGAAAGGCTGCTGGCCGACGACCGCGCCGGTCGGCTTGTCGTTGACGTAGAAGTTGCCCGCGGTGAACCGCAGCGCCTGCGAAGCCTTCGCGACGGCCGCGCGGTCGTTCGCGATGACCGCACCGGTCAGGGCGTACGAAGCGGTCTCGTCGACCAGCTGCAGCACGGAATCGAAGTCAGCGTCTTCGTACACGTACACCGACAGGATCGGGCCGAAGTACTCGGTGCTGAAGATTTCGTGCTTCGGGTTCGTCGACACGAGAACGGTCGGCTGCACGAAGTAGCCGACGCTGTCGTCCGCAGTGCCGCCGACGAGGATCTCGACCTCGCTGTCGTTCTTAACGCGCTCGAAGAGAGCGGCGTGCTTGTCGAAGGCGCGACGGTCGATCACCGCACCGCCGAAGTGCGACAGGTCGGTGACGTCGCCGTAGCTCAGCGCGGCAGTCTCGGAGGCAAGGCCGTCCTTCAGCTGCTCCCAGACGCTGCGCGGAACGTACGCACGCGAAGCAGCGGAGCACTTCTGGCCCTGGTACTCGAAGGCGCCGCGGACGAGCGCGGTGCGAAGCACGTCGAGGTCGGCCGACGGGTGCGCGAGCACGAAGTCCTTGCCGCCGGTTTCGCCGACGAGACGCGGGTAGCTGCGGTAGCCGGCGATGTTCGCTCCGACAGTGCCCCACAGGTGCTGGAAGGTGGCGGTGGAGCCGGTGAAGTGGATGCCCGCGAGGTCGGGATGCGTCAGCGCGACCTCGGAGACGGCCTTGCCGTCGCCCGGCAGCAGGTTGATCACGCCCGGCGGCATGCCGGCCTCTTCGAGCAGACGCATCGTCAGGTGCGCCGCGAAGCTCTGCGTCGGCGACGGCTTCCACAGCACGGTGTTGCCCATCAGAGCGGGCGCGGTGGGCAGGTTGCCGGCGATGGCGGTGAAGTTGAAGGGCGTGATCGCGTATACGAAGCCCTCGAGCGAACGGTGCTCCATCCGGTTCCACACGCCCGGCGAGCTGACCGGCTGCTGGTCGAGGATGCTGCGGCCGAACGCGACGTTGAAGCGCCAGAAGTCGGCGAGCTCGCACGCGGAGTCGATCTCGGCCTGCGTCGCGGTCTTCGACTGGCCGAGCATGGTGGCCGCGTTCAGCGTCGCGCGCCACGGGCCGGTCAGCAGGTCAGCGGCGCGCAGCAGGATCGCCGCGCGGTCATCGTAGGACAGCGCGCGCCACTCCGGAGCAGCCTTCGCGGCAGCGGCGATCGCGTCCGTCGCGTCCTGCTTCGTGGCGCTCTGGATGGTGCCGAGGACGTGGCTGTGGTTGTGCGGCTGAACAACGTCGATCTTCTCGCCGCCGCCCGCGCGCTGCTCGCCGCCGACGGTGACCGTCAGGTCGACGGGACCGGCCTGACCCAGTTTCTTCAGCGCACCCTCCAGCTCGGCGCGCTCGGCGCTGCCCGGCGCGTACGTCAGCACCGGCTCGTTCTTCGGGGCGGGGGTCTGGGTCACGGCGTCCACGGCGGCTCCCTCGTTGGCTTACTCGTCGGATGCCCGAAAGATAACTCTGCGCAGCGTTCAGGGGTTTGTTCGAACGGCTAGAATCGCCCATATGATTTTGTCCGATCGGCCTACGCGATGACGGCCGCCGAACCGTTCGCCGGGGCCTCGCTGCGGCACGTGCTCGCGACGCTCGGCGAACCGCTCGTGCGGGTGCTCGTCGCGCCGCGCGGGCTGGGCGTTCCGGTGCAGGACGTGGTGATCCTCGACCCCGAGGACCCGCCGGAAACGCATCCCGGCGACCTGGTCCTGGTGATCGGCGCGCGAGGACGGTCGGCGGCTGCCGCGATCCGGGCGGCCGGACGCGCCGGGGCGACCGCGGTGGCGGTCAAGGGCGAAGGCGGCACAGACGTCGCGGCAGACGCGGGCGTCGCGCTGCTCACCGTCGGCGCGGAAGCACGGTGGGAGCAGGTCGAAGCGCTGGCGCGAGGGGTGGTCGACGCGGCCCGAGCGGGCGGCGAAGCGGAAACCGGCGAGGTGCTCGGCGACCTGTTCGCGCTCGCGCAGACGGTCGCGACGCTCACCGGCGGCCTGGTCAGCATCGAAGACACCGCGAGCCGCGTGCTGGCGTATTCGCGAGCCGGAGACGAGGTCGACGAGCTGCGGCGCTTGTCGATCCTGGGCCGCGAAGGGCCGGAACGGTACCTCGCGATCCTCCGCGAATGGGGCGTCTACCAGCGGTTGCGGGCCGGCGAAGGAATCGTGCGCGTGGAGGAGCGCCCGGAGCTGGGCATTCGCCGCCGCATCGCCGCCGGGATCCACGCCGGGTCGCAGCCGCTCGGCACGATCTGGGTGCAGGAAGGCGCGCAACCGCTGACCGAGCAAGCCGAGGTCGCCCTGC
Organism: Amycolatopsis orientalis DSM 43388; assembly: GCF_000411975.1. Lineage (GTDB taxonomy): Bacteria > Actinomycetota > Actinomycetes > Mycobacteriales > Pseudonocardiaceae > Amycolatopsis > Amycolatopsis orientalis_D. The sequence goes on along the minus strand of NZ_ASXG01000048.1, from coordinate 43,921 downwards.
TCGGCGCCAGCCGAACGCTTGCCCCGCAACTGATCCGCGCGCGCACCCTGCCCGATCCGCAGCTTCGGCTGCGCGAGGATCTGCTGGCCGGGTTGCTGGAGGGACGCGTCGACGCCGAGTCCGTGGCGGACGACATCGGCGCCGATCCGGCGCGTCCAGCTCAGGTTCTGGCCTTCACGCTTTCGCGGCAGCAGTCGGCCGCCGCTTCCGACCGCTTGCTGCGCCGGGCTGAACTGGTGCACCTGATTGCCGTGCACACCGCGGCTTACCGGCGGACCGCGCTCGTGAGCGTGCTCGGCGGCCGGGTGTACGCGCTGCTGCCGGACCTGCCGGAGCACTCGGATGCCGCTGTGCTGGCGTTGGCGAAGGAAATCGTTGGGGCGGCACGGAAACACCTCGACACGCCCGTCCGCGCCGCGCTCGGCGGAATTGTGCCGAGGCTGTCGGACGCAGCGCTCTCGCGTGGCGATGCCGACCGGGTGCTGATGGCGATGACGCGCGGGCATTGGCCGTCCGACGTCGCGTCGCTGGCTGACGTCCGGGCGGACGTGCTGTTGTCGGAAGTGTTGGCCTACTTGGGAGATCAGCCCCGCCTGCGCGATCCGCGACTCGCCGAACTGCGCGCCCACGACGCCGAGCACGGCGACATTCTGATCCCCGCGGTACTGGCGTATTTGAACGCTTTCGGGGACGTCCGCACCGCCGCCCGCTCGCTGAACATCCACCCGAACACCGTGCGCTACCGGGTGCGGCGGGCGTCGGAGGTGTCCGGGATCGACCTGGCTGATCCCGCTCAGCGGCTGCTCACCGAACTGTTGCTGCGGCTGTAAAACCGGATGCCGCGGGGGTTCGCGCTCGCTAGGGTGGGCGTTGTGGATCTCTTCTTCCGCTCCTGGAACGCACTTCAGAATGCCGTGAAATCGCTGGAAGGCGGGCAGTGGGCGGCCCCGTCCGGCTGCGCCGGCTGGCTGGTGCAGGATCTGGTGTTCCACCTGGTCATAGACGCGCAGGACATCCTGATCACGCTCGCGACCCCGTCCGAAGCGGAGCCGACGCACACCGCCGCCCAATACTGGGAACTCAGCAACGACCTGCCGACCGGCGCCGAGCCGGAAAGCCTGTTCACCCGCCGCGCGGCGGTCAGCTACGGCACCCCGGCCGGGCTGGTGCACCACTTCGACGACCTGGCCCAGGCAGCGGGACGCGCCGCAGCGCTCGCGGACCCGGCGGCGCGGGTCGAAACCCGCGATTACGTGCTGACGGTCGCGGACTATTTCGAGACCTACGTCGTGGAAGCCACGTTGCACCACTTGGACCTGGTCCTGCATCTGTCCGGAGTGGACGGCCCGGACGCGGACTGCCTGGCCGCGACCCGACGGACCGTGGAGACGGCGCTGGGTTCGCCGCTGCCGTCGTCGCTGGACGACCGAAGCGCGCTGCTGGTAGCGACCGGCCGCCGGGCCGCGACGGACGAGGAAAAGGCCGCGCTGGGCGCGTTGGCGGAGAAGCTGCCGATCGTCCTTGGCTAAACCGAAAGCCGTTCCGCTACGGGCAAACCAGCAAGCTCGGCGAGCGCAGCGAACGATTCGACGCGCGCGGCGGGGTCGTAGGTGCTGGTGCTGACGAGCAACTCGTCCGCCCCCGTCACGGCGACCAGCTCCGCGAGACGCGCGCCGACCTCGTCCGGAGTACCGCTGATTTGCCCGGCCAACGTGTCGTCCAACCGGCGGCGTTCCCGGTCGGTCATCGGCAGAGCCACAATCTCGTCCGCGGGCGAGAGCGGCGGGAACACGCCATGGCTGCGCGAGTACACAGTGGACCATGCCTCGGGCACCAGGAGCTGGCGAGCGTCCTCGGCGGTGTCCGCCACCGCGACGGCTGTCGACACGACGACATAGGGATCGTCCACATCGGACCGGAACGTTTCGCGGTACCGCGAAATCGCCTCCGCCATCGCACGCTGGCCATGCGCGGGCGCGATCACCAGCGGCAATCCCAATCCCGCGGCGAGATCCGCTCCCGCACCGGTCGCGAGCAGAAACACCGGCACCGACAGCCCTTCGGCCGGGATCGCGTGGACGCCGTCGTGCTCGCCCTGGAAGAAGGCGAGAAGTTCGCGGACCTGACCGTCGAAGCCGTCCGCCGCGTCCTTGCCCTGCCCGAGCGCCCGCCGCACCGGCTCGATGAACCCGACCGACCGCCCGATGCCGAGGTCGATCCGCCCGGGGAACAAGGACTCCAGAATCCCGAACTGCTCCGCGACCACGAGCGGCCGATGATTAGGGAGCATCACGCCCCCGGAGCCGACTCGGATTCGCGAGGTCGCCGAGGCGACGGCCGACGCGAGCACCGCAGGCGAAGACCCGGCGACGCCCGGCACGCCGTGATGTTCGGACACCCAGAACCGGTGGTAGCCAAGCTTTTCGATGTCGCGCGCGAACGCGACGGTGTCCCGGATCGCCTGCGCGGTCCCCCGCCCTCGCCGCACAGGCGACCGGTCCAGCACGGAAATCGGAACGTCCACGCTTGCCGCAACGCCTTCCGCGCAAGCTGAATTCCCGCCCCGACGCCCCTCAGGTTGGCCCCGAGACCGCTCTCCCGTGAGGGCCACCTTCACGGACTCTGATTCCCTCACGGTTCCCCTCACGCCCCGCCAATGGCCGTGCGGGACCCCTTCACGGACTTGGATTCCCTCAAGGAGCCCTTCACGGACCACCCACCCGACCGCCCCGCCGCCGCTAGTCCCATCACGCGACCGCCACCGAAACACCCACCCATCGAAGCACCGACCGCCGCCAAAGCACCCACCCATCGAGGCACCCAGCCCCGGCCCTGCACCCCGATACGAAGCCAAAAACGCGGCGTGGAGGTGCTTGTCAAGGCATCTTTCCCGCCTTGACAAGCACCTCCGCGCCGTCGTCACAATCAGCTTCGGGGTGCCCCACGCAACCACTCACCCGCAATGTCGCCGCCAGGCGACGAGACGAGCCGACGAGCTACCCCCGGATCAGGATCACGGCCGCCACCGCTCGCTGTAATCCGGATGATCCGCATACGGCAACGCCAGCAGCCGAAGCGTCAAGCACCAATTCGACCCGGCCTCGTCCGCGGGCACATGGCAGGTCTCACACCAGTACTCGCTGCCGTACAGCGGGAACCCGGGCACCTTCTCCGACACCGTAGTCCGATGCGCGAGCATGATCCGCCGCGTCGCCTCGATCTCGTTGATCATCTGGTTGACCACGTCGAGTTCGAGGTCGCCGAGGGAGCGGACCCGCTCCTCCAGCCCGACCTTGGCTTCGCCGCGGGTGAGCGGTTCGCCGGACTTGCCCTTCTGCACCGCCTGCATGATCAGCGCCTGCCGCTGTCCGACGCGCGCGGCGAGGAACGCGATCAGGTCGTCCACGACGTCTCCCTCCTCCGGTCCCGGCTCCCCTCCGGCCCCGGCAATAGTCGCACCTCGACCCCAGCGCGTTACCACCCAGCGGTGCTCTCCAGGGTAATCGACCTCGAAAAATTGAGTGCGACCTGCGGAAACACCGGGGGAATCCACCGCGATGTTGATCACCGAGAGTGATCACAACCGGCGACCAGTCGGTCACGCCTGGTCGGATCGGGCCTTGCTCGGCTGCACCCGTTTCGGTTCGCCGGGCATCTTGGGGTAGTCCGGCGGATACGGCAGTTCCGCGCCGCCGAGGTCCCGGTCGTCGCGCTCGTACCAATCCAGCAGCGTCTCGAGACCGAATGCCTCCTCGTCCATCGGCGCGTGCAGGTCGCCGTGCTTGGCGAGGAAATCGGGGACGGTCAGCACGTCGAAGTCGTCCGGGTCGACGTCCGCGAGCAAATCCCAGGTCAGCGGCGTCGACACAGTCGCTCGCGGCGTGCCGCGCACCGACCACGACGAGGCGACCGTCCGGTCTCGCGCGGCCTGGTTGTAGTCGAGGAAGACGCGGCCGCCGCGTTCTTCCTTCCACCAGGAGACCGTCGCCTTGTCCGGAATCCGCCGTTCGACCTCGCGGCCGAGCGCGATCACCGCGTGCCGCACCGCGATGAAGTCCCATTCCGGGCGGATCCGCACGAGGACGTGCACGCCGCGGCCGCCCGACGTCTTCGGGTAGCCGGTGAGCCCGGCGTCGGCGAGCACCTCGCGGACCACGCCGGCGACCTCGACCGCGTCGGCGAACCCGGCGCGTTCCGGCGGGTCGACGTCGATCCGCAGTTCGTCCGGACGGTCGACGTCCGAGCGGCGGACCGGCCACGGGTGGAAGTCGAAAGTGCCGAGATTGGCCGCCCAGGCGAACACCGCGGGCTCGGTCGGGCAGACCTCGTCGGCGGTGCGGCCGGACGGGAAGGTGATCCGCGCGGTCTCGAGCCAGTCCGGCGCGCCTTTGGGCACGCGCTTGGCGTAGAACCATTCGCCGGTGACGCCGTCGACGTACCGCTTCAGCGTGGTCGGCCGTTCGCCGATCGCCCGCAGCAACGGGCCGGCCACCGCGAGGTAGTACTCGACCACCTGCCGCTTCGTGATGCCGCGTTCGGGGAAATAGACCTTGTCCGGGCTCGACACCCGGACGGTGCGCTCCCCCACCTGGTACTCGACCGGATCGCCGTTTTTGGGCATGGCGCCACCGTAGCCGCGAGTGCCGTACCGTGGCGGCGTGTCCGGGAGAACCAAGCTGATCGTCGCCCTGGCCGTGCTGGCTCTTCTTTGCGCCGCCGCGCTGTGGCTGCCGATTCCGGGACCGGCGCAGCTGCGCGCCTGGGCCGCGGCGACCGGATCGATGACTCCGCTCGTGCTCCTTGTCGCGTACTCGCTGCTCACCGTCGCGCCGATCCCGCGCACGGTGTTCAACCTGGCTGCCGGGTTGCTCGTCGGCAGCGTCGCGGGAGTGTTCATCGCCCTGGCGGCCACCACGATCGCCGCGGCGCTCGCGTACGGGCTGGCCCGGCTGCTCGGCCGGGACTTGATCCTGCGGCACCTGCACCGCGCGCCGGTGCGGGCGGTCAACGACCGGCTCTCCGACGGCGGCGTGCTCGCCATCACGTCGCTGCGGTTGATCCCGGTCGTCCCGTTTTCGGCGATGAACTACCTCTGCGGCGTTTCGTCCGTGAAACTCCTTCCGTACCTTGCCGGAACGGCGCTCGGGAGCGTCCCCGGGACGGTCGCGGTGGTCGTTTTCGCGGACGCGCTGACCGGCGACACGCCGCCTGCCTTGCTGGCTTGCTACGCGGTCTTCGCGGCGCTCGGTGCGGCAGGATTGGTGCGGGTGCTGCGGAAGCGCGTCCCCGCCGCCGAACCGGAGGCGCCCGTGCCGTCGGCACCGGCTGGCTGACGGCGGGCAGGTACTTCCGACCGCTACACTCGTTCGGGTGCGCGAGGGGTATCCGCGCTGCGCACGACCACGATCACGGGACTTTCGTCAGGAGCGGGCGTCATCGACACCGGGCAGCTGATCGCGGGGCACTACCGCCTCGTCGAGCACATTGGTAGCGGTGCCATGGGCGTGGTGTGGCGCGCTGTGGACGTGCGCCTGGAGCGGTCCGTGGCGATCAAGCAGATCCTGCCGCAGCCGGGCGTCTCCGAGGCCGAACGCGACAACATGCGCCAGCGCGCCATGCGCGAGGCCAAGAACGCCGCCCGCTTCCAGCACCCCAACGCGATCGTGGTGTTCGACATCGCCGAGCACGGCGGCGACCCGTGCCTCGTGATGGAGTACCTCAACGGCCCGAGCCTGTCCGCGGTGCTGGCGGAGAAGGGCACGCTGCCGGTCGGCCAGGTCGCGCGGATCGGCGAACAGGTCGCCGCGGCGCTCGTGGCCGCGCACCGCGCCGGGATCGTGCACCGCGACGTCAAGCCCGGCAACATCCTCATCGACGAAACCGGCACCGCGAAGATCACCGACTTCGGCATCTCCCGCGCCGCCGGCGACATGACGCTCACCCAGACCGGCCTGATCGGCGGCACCCCGGCCTACCTCGCGCCCGAACTGGCCCGCGGCGCCGACCCGGTGCCCAGCTCGGACGTCTTCGCCCTCGGCGCGACGCTGTACCAGGCGATCGAGGGACAAACCCCGTACGGCAACACCACGAACCAGCTCGCGTTGCTGTACGCGGCGGCGAACGGCCAGGTCAACCCGCCGTCGCAGGCCGGCCCGGCGACCGCATTGCTGATGAGCCTGCTGCGCAGCGAAGCTTCCGAGCGGCCGACCATGGCCGAGGCACGGGAGCGGCTGGCCGCGCTGGCGTCCGGGGAACCGGCCGCGCCGCTGCAATTGCTGTCGGGCAACCGCACACCCGGGAGCAACGGGTCGCGTCCGCCGTGGGCGCGGACAGCTGCTCCGGCGGCTGCGGCAGCTGCCCCGAAGGCTCCGTCGAACCCGCCGCGCACGCCGACTGCGGCGTTCATGCCGATGGGCTCGCCTTCGCGTCCCGCTCCCCCGGCGAACACCCCGCCGCGCCCGCAGCCCGCGGTGCGGCCGACGCCTACTGCTGCTGCGCCGAATTACTCCGGTGCCGGGTCCGGGGAGCGGGTTTCGCCTGCTGCCGCGCGGAAGAAGAAGATGGCGCTCCTCGCCGGCGGGGCCGCGGCGGTGGTCGTGGTGGCGTTGGTGGTGTTCCTGGTGCTCAGCAGCAGCCAGGGCAAGGGCGGGCCTTCGACGAACAACGCACAGCCGCCGGTGAGCAACTCCTCCGCTCCGGCGAGTCCGTCGACCACGCCGAGTTCGTCGGCACCGCCGGTCAAGTCCAGCGGCAACGTGCAGTGGGGGCCCGCGGGCGACCGGGTCGTGGACTTCTACTCGAGTGCCGGGTCGCCTGGCGCCTGGGCGATGCTGACCCCGTCGGCGCAGGCAGCTTTTGGCGATGAAGCCTCGTTCGCCTCTTACTGGGCGCAGAACGGGCTGTCTTCCTACAAGGGCGCAAGCGTTTACAAGCACCAAAACAACGCAGACGGCTCCGTCGACGTCCAGATCACTCTCACGCCGAAAGGCGGCGCGCCGACGCCGAAGGTCGTCCAGGTCATCGCCGCGGAGGACGGCACGTTGATGATCAACAGCGACCCGCGCCTCGGGGGCGGTACTCCCGCTCAGTGACACTCGCCGCAGAGGTGGGTACAGCGGGGCGAATAGCCTACCGTTGAGGCATGGCCGAGAACGGAGCTCTGCCGCCGGGCTGGAATCCTCGGTTCCACGAGGATCTGGTCGGGCTGGATCCGTACGACCCGGAGGCCCGTGCGTTCGCCGCCCATCTCGACCGGATGGAGCGCACCGGGCCGACTTTCACCGTCGAGGCGTGCCTGGACCAGGTCGCCGACTTCGCCGAGTCCAGCAACCGCACCGGCGGGCTCCGCTACTGGGTGTCCGCGCTGGTCGCGGCGCTGATCGTGCTCGGGCTGCTGGTCACCGCCTGGGACATCGCGCTGCACACGGTCGATTTCCTGTCCAGGTAACGTGGGAAGGGTGAAAGGTATGAAACCCGTCGTCGGCACCACTCCGCGCGTGGTGAAGTCCGAGCAGGAATGGCGGGAGCAGCTTTCCCCCGAGGAGTACGCGGTGCTCCGGCAAGCCGGCACCGAACGGCCGTTCACCGGCGAGTACACCGACACCAAGACCACCGGCGTGTACGAGTGCCGGGCTTGCGGCGCGGAGCTGTTCCGCAGCGACACGAAGTTCGAAAGCCACTGCGGCTGGCCGTCGTTCTACGATCCGGCGGACTCCGACGCGGTGCTGCTGCGCGAGGACCGCACCATGGGCATGCGGCGCATCGAGGTGCTGTGCGCCTCGTGCCACAGCCACCTCGGGCACGTGTTCGAGGGCGAGGGCTACCCGACCCCGACCGACCAGCGGTACTGCATCAACTCGATTTCCCTGAAGCTCGTCGAGGACTCCGGCGACTGACGACCGGGTCCGCCGAAACCGCCCTCTTCGTCCCGGGGAGGGCGGTTTTTCGTCCGGTGGCAACCCCGGGCGTGCGGGTAGCGTGGTTTGTTCATCCGGAGGGGGACCGCGATGGACTGGACGATCGAACGCGCGCTGCCGGCGGCGCTGGTTCTCGTGCTGGCGCTGGTCTGCTGGTGGTTCGGGCGGCGGACTGCCGCCCGGCTGCGCCGGGGCAGGCATCCCGAAACCCGGCTGACCTCTGCCGCCCAGGTCGCGTTGTTGACGAACGGCCCCACCCGCGTGGCCGAGACGACGGTCGCCTCGATGCTGGAGCGCGAGCAGTTGCGCGCGGACTCCACGGGAAGGCTGTACCGCACGCCGACCGAACCGTCTGACGCGCTGAGCCGCGAAGCGGCTGCGCTGACCGGCACGGGCGTCGGGATCGCGACCGTGCTGCGCGGTCTGGTCTGGGGAGAGACCGTGCGCGAGATGGTCGACGACCTCACCAAGCGCGGCCTGGTCGTCGACGGTCACGCGTTGCAGCGGGCATGGAAATGGACCGCCATCGGAGAAGCGGTGCTGGCGGCTGCCGGGGTGGCCGCGTTCATTGCCGGGCTGAACGGTTGGGTGCTGGTTTCGGTTCTGCTGCCCGCGTGGTTCGCGTGCACCGCGCTGTCCCGTCGCCGGGCGGCCCGATGGGTCCGCCCGACCGACGCCGGACGCGTGGCGGCCGAAGCGGCGTGGTCGGACCAGAGCCTGATCACCGGTCTGGCCGGAAGCGTCGCGGTCGGCGGGCTGGCGAACCACCCGGATCGCGAGTTGCGGGTCGCGCTCCAGCGCGGGCTTCCGGCGACCCGGCGGACCGGGGCGGGCATCGCGGGCGGAGCCGCGGGCGGTTTCGGCGGAGCGGCGGGGTACTGGGCCGCCGGGGCGGGTTGCGGATCCGGCTGCGGCGGAGTGGGCTGCGGATCCGGATGCGGCGGAGTGGGCTGCGGATCCGGATGCGGCGGTTCCGGGTGCGGGTCCGGCTGCGGCGGCGGATGTGGCGGCGGGGGGTGCGGCGGCGGAAACAGCTGAGCCGGGGAACGAACCGGACATCGAGTGCGTCAGTTCTGCCGACAGCGTCCGGCGATCTACCGGTTAAGGTGCGGGCAACGCGGAAAAGAGGGGGAAGCCGTGGACGAACCGTGGGGCATTTCGGGCCCGCAATTCCTGCTGGTCTTCGGCCTGGCGTTGGCGGTCGTGCTGCTCGTGCAGCTGAGCTGGCCGCCGATCGCGCGGTCCCGGCGGCGGAACGCGCCCGCCGCCGTCGAGGCGCCGCTGCGACCGAACGTCTACCAGCTCGCCTACCTGGCCGGCGGAGCGGACCGCGCGGTCGATACCGCGATCGCGACGCTGCTGGAGCAGGATCGGCTCCGGGTGAGCAGCAAGGGCAAGCTGAGCGCGATCGGCAAGCGACCGACCGGCAAGGGCCTGGAACGCGCGGTGCACGACGCCGCGCAGGGCGGTACCGCGACGGTGGCCATGGTGCGCAGGTCGCCGGTCGTCCGGCCGGAAACGGAGAAGATCCGCGAAGACCTCGAACGGCGCGGGCTGCTCGCCACCGGCGACGGACTGGACGGCTTCCGCGTCGGCATCGTGGTGTGCTACGCGGCGCTGTTGCTGATCGGCATCGTCCGTGCGGTCAACGGAGCGCAGCTGGGCCGCCCGATCGGCGGGCTGATCGGGTTGCTCTTCGCGGCCGGAACCCTGACGTTGATCGCTTACGTGGTCCGGAAGGGCTCGAAGACGTCCCAGGCGACCGACGCGGGGCACGCGATCGTCGTGCGGGCCCGCGAGGAAGCGAAGGCTGCCGAGGAACGGCCGGAGGAATTCGCTGCCCCGGACCGGAGCGGCAACGGAACGCTGCTCGTCGGCGCGGCGGCGGTCGTCGCGCTCGGCGGGATCGCGCTGTACCCGGACGACGAAATGAGCACGGCGCTGCTCAGCGGCAGCGGGAGCACCTGGGCCGGGGGCGGCGGTTCGAGCGGCGGATCGTCCTGCAGCAGCGGCGGTTCCTCGTGCGGCGGCGGTTCCTCGTGCAGCAGCGGGTCTTCGTGCGGCGGAGGCAGCAGTTGCGGCGGGGGCGGCTGCGGCGGATAACCCGCAGCCGGATCGAGGAGGGAGACGCGGTGCACGAGCCGTGGGGCATCTCGGGCCCGCAGTTCCTTGCGCTTTACGGGGCGGCACTGGCCTTGACGTTCGTGGTGCAGCTGGTCTGGCCGAGGATCGGGCCAAGCGCGTCCGCGGAACCGCACCGGCCGCTCGACGTCTACCAGCTCGCTTTCCTGGCCGGCGGCCACCACCGCACGGTCGACACGGCCATTGCCGCGCTGCTGGAGCGCGGACTGCTGCGGGTCGACACCCGGGGCCAGCTCACCGCTGTCTCCGGAGCTCCGACGGAGCCGGTTGAGCAGGCGATTCACCAGGCCGTGCGGAAGCGGCCCCACACGGCCTCGACGCTGCGCACGGCGGAAGCGGTCGCCGCGCCGGTGCGGAGCATCGGGAACGAACTGCGTCGGCGAGGGCTGGTCTCGGTCGCTTCCGCTCGCTTCCTGACCGGAGTGGTGCTGGTCTACGGAGTCCTGTTCGCAGTCGGCCTGGTGCGCGCGGTGAACGGATCAGCGCTGCACCGGCCGACCGCGGCGTTGCAGGTGCTGCTGGCAGTGACTGCGATTCTGACGGTCCTGGCGGTGACCAGCCGAAAGCGGCCCAAAGTCCATCTGACCAAGGCCGGGCGCGCGATGGTCGTCGCGGTGCGGACGGACCCGGTCGCGCAGCGGGCACAGTCCGGCGCGCTGCCGGCCGGCGCCGCTTCGCTGGTCGCGCTGGGCGGGTTCGCCCAGTACCCGGACCATGCGACAAGCTTGGCGTTGAAGAGCGGCGCGGGAACGTCGTCCGGCGGCGGATCGTCGTGCGGCGGGGGCGGCGGATGCGGAGGCGGAGGTGGGTGCGGTGGCTGACCGGCTGGGAATCGGCATCGGCTGGCGGCCGGAACTGGACCTGTCGATCGCGCGGCTGCCGGGCGTCGACTGGGTCGAGGTGGTCGCGGAGAACCTGCACGCTCCGCACCTGCCGGAAAGCCTGCTGGCGCTGAAGGACCGCGGGATGCCGGTGTTGCCGCACGCCGTCTCGCTGTCGCTGGGCGGGGCCGAGCCGCTGGACACCGCACGAGTGGAGCACCTGGCCGAACTGGCCAGGGCCCTCGACGCACCGCTGGCCAGCGACCACGTGTGCTTCGTCCGCGCGGGCGGGCTCGACTCCGGACATCTGATGCCGCTGCCGCGCACGCGCGAGGCGCTGGACGTGCTGGTGGACAACGTCCGGCTCGCACAGTCCATTGTGGACGTTCCGCTGGCGCTGGAAAATATCGCCGCGCTTCTGGAGTGGCCGGAAAACGAGCTGACCGAGGAACAATTCCTCACTGAGCTGACCGAACGGACCGGCTGCCTGCTGATCATCGACGTCGCGAACCTGTACGCGAACGCACGCAACGTGGGCACCGATCCGGTGGCGTTCCTGGACGGGATTCCCTGGGAACGGCTCGCGTACGTGCACATGGCAGGCGGTGTGGAGCGCGACGGCGTTTACCACGACACGCACGCGCATCCGGTGTTGCCGGAGGTGCTGGATCTGCTCGCCGAGCTGCGTCGACGCACGGATCCGCCGGGCGTTCTCCTGGAGCGCGACGACGACTACCCCACCGATTCCGAACTCGCCGCCGAGCTGGTCGCGTTGCGGACTGCGGTGACGTTGTGAGTCGCGAAGACTTGGCGGCTCGGCAGGCTGCGTTGCTGGACAGCCTGCTGACCGGAGCCGAGGCGCCGTCCGGATTCGAGGCCTCGCGGTTGCGCATCGAGGCAGACGTCTTGCTCTCGAAACGACGGCGACTGGTGGCGTACCTGCGCCCGGATCTGCCCGAGACGCTCGGCTCGCGGTACCGGCCGTTGTTCGACGAGTACGCGGCGGAGCGTCCGAAGCCGACTTCGCTTCGGGCGCGCGAGTACGCCGACGCCTTCGCGGAGTGGCTCATCGCCCGCGGTGACCTGCCCAAACCTCGGCGCAGATGGTTCCGGCGCTGAGCCTGTTCGGTTTTTGTCGGTGGCCCCGGTTACGCTGACGACATGTCCGGTTACGGCGGCGTTATCCGATCTCTGCCGAGCCGGGAGGGAGGGAACCTGTCGTGAACGGATTCTGGGCCGTGTTGAGCCCGATGCTGCTCGTCTATGCGGCCATGGCCGCGGGCTTGGTGAGCATTGTGGCCACCGGCAAGGACAAACTGGCCAAGCAGGCGTCCGCGCCGGAGTCGGCGGCCGTGCCGCGCGATGTCTACGACGTCGCGTACCTGGCGGGCGGGCGGCCCCGGGCGGTCGAAGCGGCGATCGCGGCTCTGCTCGCCCGTGGGCAGCTGCAGGTCGGGTCTTACGGCGAGATCATCGCCGCCGGCTCGCCGCCCGCGTCGCCGCTCGAGCAAGCCGTGCACCAAGCGGCCGGGCGCGGTCGTCTCGCGTCGTGGGTCGCGCGCTCATCCGTGGTCAAGCCTGCGATACGGACACTCGAGACCGATCTGGTCCAGCGGCGGCTGGTCAGCCGGCGCAGGCCGTTGACAGGCCTCGGGTACACGCTGACCACGGTCGCCGTGGTCGTGCTGGCGGCCGGGGTGGCCCGGCTGGCGTACGACGTGGGCCGGTCTCACCTGAACCCGATGGTGCTGCTCGCCTTCGCGGCGGTCGTGCTGACGCTCTGGCTCTGCCTGGTCGCCAGTCAGCGGATCACGAAGACGTTCGGCGAACGGAAAGTCAGCTCGCTACCGCCGACGACTGCGGGGGCGACGGTCGTCGCACGGGCCGAACAGCAGGCCGCCACGGGCAGCGGCACGGGACCAGCCGAACTCGTCGCGGTGGGCGGGCTGGCGGCTTATCCGGACAAGCGGATCGCGGGAGGTCTGATACCGGTTTAGCCGCGGGGTGGCTGTGCGCCGGGTTGGTGCGGGTCCCGAAGTTCCCTAACTGGCTCGGGTTGCCGGAGGGCCGACGGTGCCCACGCGAGGCCTGCGCAGCGCTAACGCGATTCGTGGTCCGACGAGCCTCGTGCCCGGGGCCGCGGGTGCCGACCGCGCGCCCGACGCCGAACTCACGCGGCTCGCGACCGATGAGCCCGGCGTAGTGCTCACGGGGACGGTGGTGCCACAGGACTGGCGGGACGCCCACCGTCGGGATGCTCAGGAGGCAGGCTGCGTTCAGTGGACTGGCCGTGCGCAACCGACCCGGGACTTACCGGACCGGCGGCGCGTACCAATTCGGCGTGACAGCCCCGGATCGGGCGCTCCCGAGGTGGGCGCGTGCGGTGCTTGCGGAACCTGACCGCGCTCACCTGGCCGGCGGCGTCGCGCGAGACCGGCGCGGTGTCCGTGCGGCTGGTGCCATCCACGCGGGACCTCGACGGCGCACGGGAGACCGACGGCGCTTACGTGACTCGGCGGTCCTGGGAGAACCGGCACGGCCCCGCCCTGGCTTGACCGCATCGACGAGCACGGCGGCCTTGGCGAGACCGGCACGGCACAGCCGAATCGCTGCGGTCAGCCCAACACGGCAGCGTGCTCACGACCAACGCATCCCTGCGGCATCCCCGCGACGAGCACGGCATGGAGGCGGCCCCGCGGCCACCCCAACACCTCAACGTCCTCGAGACCAGCGCCACACACCGGCCTCTCGCGACCAACCCGGGTCGGGCAGCGACCTCGCGACCAGTGCGCCACAGCGGCATCCTCGCGACCAGCGCCCCACCGCGACATCACGCAACCAGCCCTGCACGGCGGCGATCACGCGGCCAGCCCGGCGCGGCGGCATCCGGCACCCGACGCGTGCGAGACCGCGCGGCGTGGCCGCCGCAGGACCGGCGATGCTTACGGGACCGGCTGGGGCACGACCGGCGACCACACTGCGGTGTCTGTGCCGGGCTGGTGCGACGGGTGGTCCCAGTGCGGCGGCGAGCCCGGCAGGTCGCCGGCCATTCGGACCCGGGTCATCTGGCCGAAGTCGCTGTCGACGGTCTCCAGGAGGTCCGTACAGTCCACTTCGGACGGTTCCGGGTCCTTGCGGCCCAAGGAATCCAGCCACCGCCCGGTTCCGGCCAGGGACAGGCGGGCGTGCCAGGTGCCGCCGTCGGTGACGGTGCGGCGGATGGCCGTCATGATGGCGGCGGCGGTCAGCCAGCCGGTGGCGTGGTCCAGGGCTTGCGCGGGCAGTGGCGCCGGAGCGTCGGTGGAGTATTCCTCGGCGATGCCGGACGACATCTGCACGAGGCTGTCGAAGCCGCGGCGGCGGGCCCACGGGCCGGTCCAGCCGTAGGCCGACACATCGGCCACCACGAGTCCGGGGCGTAGCTCGGCGAGCTGGTCCGGGCCGAAGCCGAGGCGGGCGAGGGCACCCGGGCGGAAGGTCTGGAGCAGGACGTCCGCGCGGGCGATGAGCTTCTTCAGCTTCGCGCGGCCGCCTTCGGTGTCGAGTGCGATGAAGGCGGAGCGCTTGCCTTGGCCGGTGTCCATGGTCAGGACCGGGATGCGCGGCAGGTGTGCGGCGCCGACATGCAGGACGTTCGCGCCGTGCGCGGCCAGCACGCGGCCTGCGACCGGTCCGGCGAGCACGTGCGTCAGTTCCAGCACGCGCACGCCGCCCATCGGGCGGTCCGAGTCGAACAGGATGCGCTTCGGCGCGTCCCCGATGCGGTTCAGCTCGACCAGCGGCAGTTCCGCGACGGCCTGGCCTTGCGGGTGCGCCAGCCAGTCCTCGCGCGAGCGCATCAACGCGGCCGCGCCGCCCGCGGTCACCACGGCTGATTCGACCTCTGCCGCGGACTTGCCAGCCACGGCCTTGGTCACCGCTTCGCGGGTCGCCGGGACGCCGAGCGCCCAGCAGACCGCCGCTTCGTGCCGCGAGGTGTTGCAGTGCAGCTTGATCCAGCCGTCGGCGGCGCGATAGTCGCCCGCGATGCGGCCCCACGGGCTTGGCCCGGGCTCGCCGTCGATGCGCAGCAGCTGCTCGCTTCGGAACGCGGCCGCGGCGTGCCGGGTGTCGACCGACACCGTGCCCGGGTCGATGCCCCGCAGCCGCAGCAGTTCGCCCGCGGACAGGGTGGCCGCGGCGATGCTGGCGGTCGCCGCGGCGGGGACCCGGAAATGCCCGGGCAGCACGGATTCGTCGCCGGTCAACGACACGGCGGGCAGCGGTTCCCCGGCGAGCGACTGCCAGGCCCCGGCGAGTACGTCCTGCACGGGTTACGGCAGGGCCGCGACGAGCTCGGCGGGCGGCACCTTGGTGCCGGTGTAGAACGGGATTTCGACGCGCACGTGGCGACGGGCCTCGGTGTTGCGCAGGTGGCGCATCAGGTCGACGATCCGGTGCAGTTCGTCGGCCTCGAAGGCGAGGATCCACTCGTAGTCGCCGAGCGCGAACGACGCGACGGTGTTGGCGCGCACGTCCGGGTAGTCCCGCGCCTCCTTGCCGTGGTCGGCCAGCATCTTGCGGCGTTCCTCGTCCGGCAGCAGGTACCACTCGTAGGACCGGACGAACGGGTACACGCAGACGTACTTGCGCGCCTCCTCGCCGGCCAGGAACGCGGGCACGTGGCTCTTGTTGAACTCGGCGGGGCGGTGCAGCGCGGTCTGGCTCCAGACCGGCGTGGACGCGCGGCCGAGCGGCGTGCGGCGGAACCCGGTGTAGGCGGCCTGGACCTGTTCGATCTCCTCGGCGTGCCACCAGATCATGTAGTCGGCGTCGGCACGCAGGCCGGACACGTCGTACACGCCCCGGACGACGACGCCCTTGGCCTCGAGCCCGTCGAGGTACTCAGCCGTCTCGCGGCCGGCGGCGCCGCGGTCCTCCCCCAACTTCCCCGGTTCGATCCGGAAGACCGACCACATGGTGTAGCGGATCGTGTCGTTGAGTTCGTTGTAATTCAGCCGCGCCATGACTCCATCCTGGCACTGCCGGTCGGGCGATCGCCATGGGGCTCCGTCACACGAAGAGCTGCTCCGCGATCCGCCGGGCAGCGGCGTCGGCGGTGGCCACGCAGGCGGGCAGGCCGACGCCGTGCAGCGTGGCGCCCGCCACGGCCAGGCCTGGGACCTCCGCCACGGCCGTCTCGATCCGGTTGACCCGTTCCAGGTGCCCGGTGCCGTACTGCGGCAGGCCGCCGCCCCAGCGGGTCACCAAGGTGTCGATCGGCTCCGCGGTGACGCCGGCGAGCCGGGCCAGGTCCGCGCGGACGGCCGCGACCAGCGAATCGTCGTCGCCGTTCAACGCGCCGGGCTCGCCAAACCGGCCGACCGAACCGCGCACCAGCACCGGTCCGGCATCGCCGAGGTGCGCCCATTTGTTCGATGAAAACGTGAACGCCTTGGATGCGTACGGCACGCCTTCCGCGTCCCGCTCGCCCGCGCCGATGAGGATTCCGGAGGCGTCGGGCAGCTCCGTGCCGGGCGGGAACGCGAACGCGACGACCGCCATCGACGCCAGTTCGACCTCGCCGAATGCGGTCGAGGCCACCGGAGCGACGCCGTCGAGCAGTTTCCGCGCGGCCGGTGCGGGCACCGCGAGCAGCACCGCGTCCGCGTCCACCGGGCTGTCGGCAGGCGCGTGGGACGGCGCGGCGGCACCGAACTCGAGCCGCCAACCGGACGGAGTCCTGGTCAGCGCGCGGACCGTCGACGACGTGCGTAGCTCGGCTCCGGACAGCTCCAGCAACCTGTCGAGCAATCCCCGCAAACCGCCGGTGAGTGTGCCGAAAACCGGCGCGGTGCCCGGGGTTTTCGGGAGCAGCGACGACGCGGCCTCAGTGAGCGAACTCGCGCCGCCTTCGATCGCAGTGGCCAGGCCGGGCATCGTCGCGCGGAGGCCGAGGCCATCGGCACCGCCCGCGTACACGCCGCCCAGCAGCGGGTCGACCAGCCGATCCACGAGTTCGTCGCCGAAGCGCGTGCGCAGCAACGGCCCGAGCGGCACATCGGCTTCGCCCAGTTCGACCGGACCGAGCGAACGTTCCTTCTCGACCGCGCGCCGTCCGTCCTCCGAGAGCACGCCCGCGACCGACTCCGCGGACGCCGGGACCCCCATTACCGTTCCCGGCGGCAGGCTCTGCACCGAACCGCCGGCGTGGATTTTGGCGCGGGCCTTCGTCGGATGCACCAGGCGATCGGCGAGGCCGACCTCCTCGACCAGCGCCACCACCTCGGGCCGCCGCGCGAGGAACGCTTCGGCGCCGACGTCGTAGCTGACGCCGCCGACCTCCGCGGTGCGCAGCTTCCCGCCGATCGCGGCCGTGCTCTCGAAAACGGTGATCGTCACCCGGTCGCCGAGCAGCCGGCGCAGCCGGTACGCCGCGGTCAGCCCGGAGATTCCGCCGCCGACGACCGCGACGTGCTTCACAGCGAGTGCACCAGGTCGACGACCCGCTTGAGCACATCCGGGTCGACGCCCGGCAGCACGCCGTGGCCGAGGTTGAACACGTGCCCGCGAGCAGCGCGGCCCTCTTCGACGATCCGGCGCACCTCGGCCTCCAGGACCGGCCACGACGCGTACAGCAGCGCCGGATCGAGATTGCCCTGCACCGACACCTCGCCGCCGAGCCGGCGGACCGCGACGTCGAGCGGGATCCGCCAGTCGACGCCGACCACGTCCGCGCCCGCCTCGCGCATGGCGCCGAGCAGCTCGCCGGTGCCGACACCGAAGTGGATCCGCGGCACGTCGTACTCCCCGGCCACGGCCAGCACCCGGGCCGAATGCGGCAGCACGAACTCGCGGTAGTCGCGCTCGGACAGCGCACCGGCCCACGAGTCGAACAGCTGCACCGCGTCGACCCCCGCGTCGAGCTGGGCGCGCAGGAACGTCGCGGCGATGTCGGCGAGGCGCGCGGCCAGGTCGTGCCAGACCTCAGGCTGCGAGTGCATCAACGCCTTGGTGTGCTCGTGGTTCCGGCTCGGGCCGCCCTCGATCAGGTAGCTGGCCAGCGTGAACGGCGCGCCGGCGAACCCGATCAGCGGCGTCTCGCCGAGCCGCTCCACCAGCAGCCGGACACCCTCGGCGACCTTCCCCACCTGCTCCGGCTCGAGCTTCGGCAGCGCACGGACCGCGTCCGCGTCGCGCACCGGCGAGGCCACGACCGGGCCGGTGCCGGGGACGATGTCGATGTCGACGCCGGCCGCCTTGAGCGGGACCACGATGTCGCTGAACAGGATCGCCGCGTCGACGCCGAGCCGGCGGACCGGCTGCAGGGTGATCTCGGCGAGCATCTCCGGGTCGAAGCACGCGTCGAGCATCGGCACGCCCTCGCGCAGCGCGCGGTACTCCGGCAGCGAACGACCGGCCTGGCGCATGAACCACACCGGGACGTGTGCGGGCCGCTCCCCGCGCGCGGCGGCGAGGAAAGCCGAGCCGGGCAGGGCGCGACGGGGCGAAACGGACGGGGCGCCGGCGGGCGCGGGCGAAACCTGAGGCACGAACCCCATGGTCCCACGCGGGTCCGACAGTCCCGGGCCGCCCCGTGCCCAAGGCGCCTGGACCCGGTCTCGCGCCGCGCGGCGTGCTGCGAATTCAGCACCATCCGTCTGGTCTCGCCGCCGGATTCGGCACCTCCACGCATTGTTCTCTGCGCGCGACAAAGGAAGCATTCGGAGAGGACCAGTGGACGGCGAGTCGAGAAGGACGAACCCGGCGCGGAGGCAACGTCAGGGGTCGGCGAGCGTCGCTCCCCGGGTCGCGGGTGGGTCTCGCTCGGCGCGCCTGCGTCCGCAACGGGGCGTCGCCGCCCTACAGTCGGTGCGTGACCGCGATGACGCCAGTGCCCGATCTCTTCCGCGAAGCCGTCGCGGCGCTGCAAGCCGTCCGGCCGCGCCCGGAGATCCGCCTGGAGACGATGCGCGCGCCGCAGCGGCTCGCGCCGTGGTCCTACGCGTTGAGCTGCGACGTCTCCGGACCCGCCGACGTGATGGCGTCCGGCAGGCTGGTCCTGCTGCACGACCCGGACGGCCAAGAAGGCTGGGACGGCGTGCTGCGGCTGGTCATGTACGTGCGCGCCGAACTCGACCGGGAGCTGGCCACGGACCCGTTCCTGCCCGCGGTCGGCTGGTCGTGGCTCACCGACGCGCTGGAGGCCTCCGGCGCGTCGTGGAAGGCGCTCGGCGGCACGGTCACCGAGACGTCCTCGGCCCGGTTCGGCGACATCTCCGGCCCGGCCCGCACCGACGACCTCGAACTGCGGGCGTCCTGGACCCCGACCGACGCCGCGCTCGGCCCGCACGGGCTCGCGTTCTGCCAGGTGATGGCGAGCGTCGTGGGGCTGCCCCCGGTGGGCGTCACGCTGTTCGAGCAGCGCCAGAGCTCCTGATTTCCGAAGTTCACCCGGTCGGGCAACGTCTTCGCGGCGGTTGCACGCGCACGAACGCGCCTTCGCGGGCGCTTCCGGGCCCTCCGAGCATCCGGCGGGGATCTTCGGCGGGGCCTTCCGGCGGGGCGCCGCCGACCGTCCACCGTGGACCGCGGAGGCCGTTGCTCCGGCTGCCGCACGTTCGTGGCCGGGCGCGATCACAGTCCGTGAACCCCCGGTAACCAGCTCCGACGCGGTTCCGGAGCCGTTTCCGGCCGCTCGACCGGGGTCCGGGCGATCGGACGGCGCGCGCGGCAAAACATGAAAGAAAATGATCTTGCCCCGGCCGGGGCGCATTTCCGGGCCCGCACCGTCGAGGCAGCGGGCCCGCTCCGCGAGCACCCGCAGGTGCACGGGCCATCTGCACGCCCGTTTCGTTGCCGGTAACTCTGGTGCATCGCGGCCCGATCGTCAGTCGTTAACAAGACTCCGATCGTTAGTCCGATCGTGTTACAACGACCTCGCTGAGTGACGAACTGTTTCGGATAGATACCCATTCGATCCCCCCGCAACGGCGTCCGGACGGCTACAGTGCCTGGGACGACACCACTTTCGGTCTAAAGCTGGCGCGGCTGAACGGCCGAAGGTCCCGGTGCCGGTCGGGGGGCACGACCGACTCCAGGGAGGTAGTGACGTGGCTACCGTCGGCTTATCTCAGGCCGTCCGATCCACGCCAGCCGGCGCTTTGCCGGCGAGCATGGTTCCGCACCCGCGGGAAGAGCTTTTTTCCGTGTTGGTGGTCGATGACCACCCGCTGTTGAGGGAGGCAATCGCAGCACGACTCGCACAGATGGGTGCGGGCACCGTCCACGAGGCCGCCACGGTGGCCGAGGCGAGGGCGCGAGCACAGGCCACCGGCCCGTGCGACCTGGCGATCCTCGATCTCGGACTGCCGGACGGCAGCGGCATCGAGCTGGTTACGGAACTCCGTAGCCACGGCTGGCCGCGCGTGGTGGTCCTGGCATCCTCCGACGACCCGTACGCGGTGCGCTCCGCGTTCCAGGCCGGCGCTCAGGCGTACCTGCTGAAGTCGGCGTCGCCGGTGGTGGTCACCGACGGCGTGCGCCGGGTTCTCGAAGGCGGCGTCTACGCCGACCCGAGCGTGGCCCCGGTCCTGGCGACCGGCACGCGAGTGGCGGGCACCGACAACACGCCGCGCGAGCTGTCGGCTCGCGAGGTGGAGGTGCTCCAGCTCGTCGCGGACGGGCAGTCGAACAAGGAGATCGGGGAGGAGCTGTCCCTCTCCGCGCTCACCGTCAAGTCCCACCTGTCCCGCATCGGGCGCAAGCTCGGCACGGGCGACCGGGCGCAGATGGTCGCGCTGGCGATGCGAGCCGGCGTGATCCGCTGACGACGACGAACCACGTCCCTGCGGGGCGGGCGGACCAGGCGCGGTCCGCCCGTCCCGTAGGGTCGTCGGACATGGGAACTGCACAGGCGGACGGAGCGCGGACCGGAGACGAGACCACCGACCACTCCGGGGCCTCCCGAACGCCGGTGCTGCTCCGGGAACCGGCGGAAGGCACCCCACCGGTCGTGGCCGATCCCGAAGCGCTCGCCGAGGCGTGCGCGCGGCTGGCCGCGGGCACGGGCGCCGTCGCCGTCGACACCGAGCGGGCGTCGGGCTACCGGTACTGGCCCAAGGCCTATCTCGTCCAGCTGCGCCGCGAAGGCTCCGGCACGGTGCTGATCGACCCGATCGCGCTCGCCGACGACCTCGCCCCGCTGCGGGACGTCCTCAACGACACCGAATGGGTGCTGCACGCCGCGTCCCAGGATCTGCCGTGCCTGGCGGAACTGGACCTGCGCCCGCGCTCGCTGTTCGACACCGAACTCGCCGGGCGGCTGGCCGGGTACGAACGCGTCGCGCTGGGCACGCTCGTGGAGCTGCTGCTCGGGTACACGCTCGAAAAGGGGCACTCCGCCGCGGACTGGTCGAAGCGCCCGCTGCCAGTGGACTGGCTCAACTACGCCGCCCTCGACGTCGAACTGCTCAACGAACTGCGCGCGAAGCTCGAGGCCGAGCTGGCGGCACAGGGCAAGCTCGAGTGGGCGCGGCAGGAGTTCGAGGCCGTTCGCACCGCTCCCCCGCCCGCGCCGCGCGCCGAACCGTGGCGGCGGACGTCCGGGGTGCACAAGATCCGCAGCCCGCGCGGCCTCGCCGCGGTGCGGGAGATGTGGCAGGCCCGCGACGAACTGGCCCGCAAACGCGACCGCGCGCCGAGCCGGATCCTGCCCGACAGCGCGATCGTCAACGCGGTGACCTCGGACCCGAAGACGGTTGAGGAACTGCAGAAGCTGCCGGTGTTCAGCGGACGCGTGCAGCGCAAGTACACGGCCAGCTGGCTGCGGCATCTGCAGGCGGCCAAAGCGCTGCCGGCGAGCGAGCTGCCCAGCCCGAGCCAGCCGTCCGACGGTCCGCCGCCGGTGAACCGCTGGGCCGACAAGGACCCCGACGCCGCCGCCCGGCTCGCCGCCGCGCGGGCCGCCCTGGCCGCGATCGCGGAGGACCGCAGGCTGCCGGTGGAGAACCTCCTGCTGCCCGATCTGGTCCGGCGCACCTGCTGGCGACCGCCGGCCGACGTCTCGGAGGACTCGGTCGCGCAGGCGCTGCGCGCCGGCGGGGCGCGGCCGTGGCAGGTGGAGCTGACCGTGGCGGCGCTGAGCAAGGCGTTACACAGCACAGCCTCCTGACCCGCGGACGATGGTTCAGACCTCAAGCTGAGGTTTAGACCTTCGGGACGAACTGCCGGCTTTACGAACCGCGGCGAGCCGGTCGGCGATATCCGAGCGACCGGGCCACGCCGGTCGCCGTGGTGACGACCGCCGGCACCAGATGGGCCACCGAGGTCGTCTCCCGACGGCCCACGACCGCGACCGCGGCGGTGACCTGGGCGGACGCGTCGCGGATCGGGGCAGCGATGGCGACCGCGTCGTCGGCGAGCTGACGGTCGGCGACGCAGTAGCCGGTCCGGGCGATGTCGGCGAGTTCGGCGCGCAAGGTCTCCGGGTCGGTCGTGGTGTGCGGGGTTTCCGCAGTGATCGGGCTGGTCAGCGCGGCCTCGCGGAGGTCCGCGGCGGCATGGGCGAGCAGCACCCGGCCGGTGGCGGTGGTGGTCGCCGGAAGACGGCTGCCGGTCGTGGTCAGGATCTCGACCGAGCGGTGCCCGGCCAGCCGGGCGAGGAACACGACGTCGGTTCCGTCCAGCACGGACAGGTGCACGTTCTCGCCGGTCGCGTCGAACAGATCGCCCAGGTACGGCAGGGCGATCTCGCGGATCGACGCGCGGGCCAGCGACAGCGAGCCGAGTTCCCACAGTTTCAGGCCGAGGTGGTAGCCGCCGTGGTCGTCGCGGGTCAGCGCACCCCATTCGGCCAGCTCGCCGACCAGCCGGTGCGCCGTGCTCAACGGCAGACCGGCCGCCTGGGCGATTTCGGTCAGGGACAGCACTGGGGTCTGGGCGCTGAAGCAGTCCAGCACCGACAGCAGCCGCGCCGCCGCGGTGGGCCTGGCTTCCATGTGGCGGAAGTCTGATTGAGGCCGGACCGCGGCGCAAGCGACACTGCGGGCGCGGCTCGGCCGGGCCGGGAACGACCTGGCCGGCCGTGAGAAGGTGCGGACGGCGCGACAGAAGAACCAGACAGGAGCACATGACAGTGAAGATCGCGGTTCTCGGGGGCGGACACGGTTCCTGGGCCACGGTGGCGGAACTCGCCGAGCACGGCCACGAAGTGCGCTGGTGGCGGCGGAATGCCGAGGCACTGGAAGCAGTGCGCGCGACCGGAGCGGTGGGCGTCCGGGACTACCGAGGTTCCCGCTCGGTTCCGGTGGGCGACGGCGCCGGACAGATCAACCCGGTGACGGACCTCGCCGAGGCGGTGCGCGGCGCGGCGCTGGTCGTGATCCCGCTGCCGTCGACCACGCACGACGATCTGGCTCCCCAGCTCGCCCCGCTGCTGTCCGAGGGCCAGGTGGTGTTCCTGCCGCCGGGCACGTTCGGTTCGCTGGTGTTCGCCAAGGCGGTCGCCGCGGCGGGCGGAAGCTCGGAGATCGCGTTCGCCGAAGCCGGGACGCTGCCGTATCTCGCGCGCCGGCACGGCGACGCGGAAGTGGTGATCAGCGGCTACGCGACCCGTCTGCCGACCGGGGTTTTCCCGTTGCGGCTGGCGGAAAGCGCGTTGCGGACGCTGCGCGAGGCGTACCCGAGCGTCGAGGACGCGGGCGACGGGCTCAGCGGAGCGCTGATGAACGCGGGCCCGATCATCCACCCGCCGCTGATCACGATGAACGCTGGCCCGCTTGAGCATTTCGCGGCCTGGGACATCCACAACGAGGGCACGCAGCCGTCGATCCGCAGCGTCACCGACGCGCTGGACGCCGAGCGGGTCGCGCTGCGCGAAGCGTTCGGCTACGGCGCGCCGCATTTCCCGCTGGCCGACCACTACGCCACCGACGGCGAGGAATGGATGTACGGCCGCGCGGCGCACGAACGGCTCACCGACAGCGGCGACTGGCGCGAGAAGATCGACCTCCACACGCACCGGTACATGGTGGAAGACACCAGGCTCGGGTTGTCGCTGCTGGTCTCCGCGGGCCGGTTCGCCGGGGTTCCGACGCCGGTCGCGCAAGGCCTGCTGGCGCTGGGCTCTGCCATCACCGGCCGCGATTTCTACGCGGAGGGCCGGACCTTCGAAAACCTCGGCCTGGCGGAGCTCGACCGCGCCGGCCTGACCGAACTGCTGCGGAACGGAGTCCAGTCGTGATCGCCATCGTCGGGGCCGGGCGGATGGGCGAGGGCATCGCGCTGGCCTTCCTCGCGGCCGGCCATCCGGTGCTGCTCGCGGACGTCAAGGACCGCACCGAGGAAGAACGCCAGCTCCGGCGCGACGAGGTCCGCAAGCGCCTCGCCGACCGGCTGCGCGCGATGTCCGGCCACGCGGACGCGCTGGAAAGCCTGACACTGGGCGACCGTTCGGCGAAGGAACTCGCCGACGCGACCGTGGTGTTCGAGGCCGTGCCGGAGGTCATGGACATCAAGCGCGAGGTGTTCGGCTGGCTCGGCTCGCAGGTGCCGGAATCGGCGGTGCTGGCCTCGACGACGTCGACCTTCCTGGTCACGCAGATCGCCGAACTCGCCGACCGGCCGGAGCGGGTCGTCAACGCGCACTGGCTCAACCCGGCCGAACTGATGCCGCTGGTCGAGGTCAGCCGCAGCGACGACACCGATCCCGCCGCGGTCGACCGGCTCGTGGAATTGCTGCGCGAAATCGGCAAGGTGCCGGTGGTGTGCGGGCCGGCCGCCGGGTACATCGTGCCGCGGCTGCAGGCGCTGCTGATGAACGAGGCCGCGCGGATGGTCGAGGAAGGGGTGGCCGGCGCCGCCGAGATCGACCTCGCGGTCCGTGCCGGGCTCGGCCCGCGGTTTTCGGTGCTGGGCCCGCTGGAATTCATCGACTGGGGCGGCGGAGACATCCTGTACTACGCCTCGCGCTACCTGACCGGCGAACTCGGCGAGCGGTTCCAGGCGCCCGCGATCGTCGAGGAGAACATGACCGGCCGGCGGCGAGGCCTCCAGGACGGGGCCGGGTTCTACCGCTTCGACCCGGCCGGGGTGCCGGACTACCGGGCCGCGCGGATGCGGGAGTTCGAGGAGATCTTCCGGCTGCGGGAACCGCATTTGCGGGACGGGACACCGGTTCCGGTGCGTCCGGACGACGATTCGGCGGAGTGATCTGGCGGCCGCGGGTTCCGGCCCGCGGCCGTCAGCATTCCTCGAGCCATCGAGCTGCACGGACGGTGCGTGGGTGCGCCTCGCCGAAGACTGCGCTGAGCCCGGCGACCACGGACTCGAGTTCTTCCGCGGCACCCGATCGGTCGCCCCGTTGAGCTGCGGCCCGGGCCAGCGTCGCCCGAAGTCCGAGCACTGTCGGATGTCCCGCTGGCCAGGCACCCGCGGCCAGCACGGTCCGTGCCGAGCGCTCAGCTTCGTCCAGGTTGCCGCTCTCCACGCAGGCCCGGGCGAGGACACTGCGCAGGACCAGCGCGCGTCGGCCTCGGAGCCCGCCCAGGAGCTCGCGGAGCAGGTCGGCTGCCTCGGCGGCCTGCCCTGCTTTCAGGAGCACGGTCGCCAGGCACGCTCGCAGTAGCGGCCCCTTCTCGAACAACTCGCGCAACGAAGCGATCGCCGCCTCCGGGTCTCCGGTTTCGGCTTGCACTACCAAACGGAGCCCGCGGACCGCGTCCCGATCCTCGTCGGTCTCGCAGAGCGCATCCTCGTCCGACAGCAGTTCCTCGGCCGCCTCATAGCGGGCCAACGCGCGCAGCGCAGTGATTTTCTGACGTCGTCCGGCTTTCGTCCGCGAGTGCGCCGGGCCGAGTTCGGCCGCGCAGTAGTCGACGTGCGCGTCCAGCACGGCCAGCGCGTCTTCGTATCGCGCCGCCACGCCATAGGCTTCCGCCAGGAAGAGCTGGGTCTTGAACGTCGCGGCCTGGCGCGCGCCCCACGTTTCCGCGAACAGCTCGGCGGTCCGTGCCAGCACCGGGATCGCTTCTGCCGGACGGCCCTGCGCAGTCTGGCAAAGCGCCAGATTCGCCCATGCGGCAAGGGTGTTCGGCCCGCGCGGGCCGAAGACATCCGTCAACGCGGGGATGAGATCCGCGTAGTGCTGTTCCGCGGCTGGCCAGTCCTCGTCCTTGCACAGCAATTGACCCAGCAGGAGCCGTCGGCGCAGGTTCGGCACGCAGTTCGGGTTGCGTGCCTTCGCGAGGGCGGCCCGCAGCGCGGCGACCTCGTCAGCCGGCTCTGGCTTCGCGCGGAAGAGTCCCACTTGGACAGTCTGCCCTTCCAGCGGTTCGGTCCTCGTTCCGGCGCCCGGCAGCTCCCCGGGAGTGTGCCGTCCCCCACTCGACCGGGCCACTCCCCTGGTTACCGGCGGGTAACAAGGGCTAGGGTGCGGGCAGGAACACTCTCGACCTCAGGAGCATTCGTGGCCGCACCAGCTACGCCGCCGCTCGCGCCCACCGCGCGAGGGGTGCGCAATGTCGTCTTCGTCGAAGGGGTACGCACGCCCTTCGGCAAGGCCGGCGACAAGGGCATGTACGCCGGGACCCGGGCGGACGACCTCGTCGTCAACGCCATCCGCGAGCTGCTGCGGCGGCATCCGGAGCTGCCGCCCGAGCGCGTGGACGAGGTGGCGATCGCCGCGACGACGCAGACCGGCGACCAGGGCCTCACCATCGGCCGCACCGCCGCGCTGCTCGCCGGGCTGCCGAAGTCCGTGCCGGGCTTCGCGATCGACCGGATGTGCGCGGGCGCGATGACCGCGGTGACCACCACCGCGAGCGGCATCGGCTTCGGCGCGTACGACATCGCGATCGCCGGCGGCGTCGAGCACATGGGACGCCACCCGATGGGCGAGGGCGTCGACCCGAACCCCCGGATCATCGCGGACAAGCTGGTCGACCCGACCGCGCTCGTGATGGGCCAGACCGCGGAGAACCTGCACGACCGGTTCCCGGAGATCACCA
Organism: Amycolatopsis orientalis DSM 43388; assembly: GCF_000411975.1. Taxonomy (GTDB): domain Bacteria; phylum Actinomycetota; class Actinomycetes; order Mycobacteriales; family Pseudonocardiaceae; genus Amycolatopsis; species Amycolatopsis orientalis_D. The sequence continues at coordinate 17,056 of NZ_ASXG01000048.1, read as the reverse complement.
AGGAGCGCACGGACGCGTTCGCCGCGCGCAGCCAGGAAAAGTACGCCGAGGCGGTCAAGACCGGCAAGATCGGCCCGGAGCTGGTGCCGGTCGCCACGCGCACCAAGATTCAACCCGCGGAGCGCAGCTCCTCCGTTGAGGGCGGCGGCGGGGGCATGGATGGACTCGGCTGGGGCCTCGCGACCGAGGACGAGCCGCCGCGCCCGGGCACGACCGTCGAGCAGCTGGCGAAGCTGAAGACGCCGTTCCGCCCGCACGGCCGGATCACCGCGGGCAACGCGGCCGGGCTCAACGACGGCGCGACCGCGGCGATCCTCGCCGACGAGGACACCGCGCGCGAGCTGGGCCTGCCGATCGGGATGCGGCTGGTCGGCTACTCGTTCGCCGGCGTCGAGCCGGAGGTGATGGGCATCGGGCCGGTGCCGGCCACCGAGAAGCTGTTCAAGCGCACCGGCCTGTCCATCGACGACATCGGCCTGTTCGAGATCAACGAGGCGTTCGCGGTGCAGGTGCTCGCGTTCCTCGACCACTTCGGCATCGCCGACGACGACCCGCGGGTCAACCAGTGGGGCGGCGCGATCGCCTGCGGCCACCCGCTGGCCTCGTCCGGCGTGCGGCTGATGACGCAGCTGGCGCGCCAGTTCGCCGAGCGCCCCGACGTGCGCTACGGCCTCACCACGATGTGCATCGGCATCGGCATGGGCGGCACCGTGATCTGGGAGAACCCGGCCTACAACGGCTCTGAGGGGGCGAAGTAATGACTTTCACCGCGGAAGAGGCGAAGGCCGCGTTCCCGGACGAGGTCGTGACGAACGCGGTCACCAACCTGGTCAAGGTTCCCGGTCTGGACAAGCCGGTCGCACTGATCACTTTGGACAACGGCCACGACCACACCCGGCCGAACACCTTCGGCCCGCAGGGTCTGGTTGCGCTGAACTCCGCGCTGGACGAGGCGTTCGCCGCCGAACCCGCCGCCATCGCGGTCACCGGCAAGCCGTTCATTTTCGCGGTCGGCGCGGACCTTTCCGGCGTCGAGGCGGTGTCGGACCCGAAGCTGGCGCGGGAGATCGCGCAGACCGGGCACGACGTGTTCCGCCGGCTCACCGAATCGAAGATCCCGACCTTCGGGTTCATCAACGGCGCGGTGATGGGCGGTGGGCTCGAACTCGCGCTGTCCTGCCACTACCGGACACTGTCGGACAACACCGCGGCGATCGCGTTCCCCGAGGTGTTCCTCGGCCTGTTCCCGGGCTGGGGCGGCACGCAGCTGCTGCCGAACCTGATCGGCCCGGACGCCGCCGTCACCGTGATCATCGAGAACGCGTTGGCACAGAACAAGATGCTGAACGTGCGCAAGGCCGCCGAACTCGGCATCGTCGACGAGGTCTTCGGTTCCGCGGACTACCTGGAGCAGTCGCTGCTGTGGCTGGCGAAGGTGGTCAACGGCGAAATCGCCCCGGCTCGCCGGGAAATCGACCGCGGCGCGGAGTGGGACGCCGCCGTCGCGCGCGCCAAGTCCATCGTGGACGGTCGCACGCACGGTGCGTCGCGGGGCGCGACCAAGGCCGTCGAACTGCTGGAGCTGGCGCGGGAGAACGACCTCGACCGCGGTTACGCGGCGGAGACCGACGCGCTCGCCGAGCTGCTGATGTCGGACGTGCTGCGCGCCGGCCTGTACTCGTTCAACCTGGTCAACAAGCGGGCCAAGCGGCCGGCCGGCGCGCCGGACAAGTCGTTGGCGCGCAAGGTGAACAAGGTCGGCATCGTCGGCGCGGGCCTGATGGCCAGCCAGCTGGCGCTGCTGTTCGTGCGCCGCCTCAAGGTGCCGGTGGTGCTCACCGACGTCGACCAGGCGCGGATCGACAAGGGCGTGGGCTATGTCCACGAGGAAATCGACAAGCTGCTGGCCAAGAAGCGGGTTTCGCCGGACGGCGCGAACCGGCTGAAGGCACTGGTGACCGGCTCGCTCGACAAGGCCGCGTTCTCCGACGCGGACTTCGTCATCGAAGCCGTTTTCGAAGAGCTGGGCGTGAAGCAGCAGGTCTTCGCCGAGCTGGAGCAGCACGTCTCCCCCGAGGCGATCCTGGCCACGAACACGTCGTCGCTGTCGATCACCGCGATGGCCTCGAAGCTGCAGCATCCGGAGCGCGTGGTCGGCTTCCACTTCTTCAACCCGGTGGCCGTGCTGCCGTTGCTGGAGATCGTGCGGGGCGAGAAGACCGACGACGCGACGCTGGCGACCGCGTTCTCGGTCGGCAAGCAGCTGAAGAAGTCGAGCGTGCTGGTGAAGGACGCGACGGCGTTCGTGGTGAACCGGCTGCTGCTGCGCTTCCTCGGCGAGGTGCTGGTGGCGGTGGACGAGGGCACGCCGTTCGACGTGGCCGACTCCGCGCTGGAGCCGCTCGGCCTGCCGATGTCGCCGCTGAACCTGATGCAGCTGGTCGGCCCGGCCATCGCGCTGCACGTCGGCGAGACGCTGCACGGCTCGTTCCCGGACCGCTTCACCGTCAGCGAGAACCTGGAAAAGTTCGTGAAGGCGGGCAAGAAGGGTGTCTGGACCTGGGACGCGGACGGCAAGCCGTCGGTCGACCCGGAGGTCGCCGAACTGTGGGAGCAGGGCGACAAGCCGTCGACCGCCGAGGAGGTCCGCGACCGCGCGCTGAACGCGATCGCCGAAGAGGTCCGGATCATGCTCGACGAGGGCGTGGTCGCGGAGGCCCAGGACATCGACCTGTGCCTGATCCTCGGCGCGGGGTGGCCGTTCTGGCTGGGCGGCATCACGCCGTACCTCGACCGGTCGGGCGTGTCCGAACGCGTCAACGGCAAGCGGTTCCTCTCCCAGGGGGTCGCTTCGGTTCCGGCGTAATGCCTCGGCGGAGCCGCCTCGCCCGAGGCGGTTCCGCCGTGAACCGGGACACACCGAGCACTTCGTGATCTTCCGGGCACCAGCCGTTCACCACTGCCCCATAGCGTCCTGCCGAATCGTCGGAGCAGGTCAGGAGCAGGATGAACAGCACGAACCCGGGCGGCGTCGGCCGTCGCGGATTCTTCAAGCGCGCGGGTCTGGCCGGCGCCGTCGCGGCCGGAGCCCCGATGCTCGCAGCGGGCCGAGCCGACGCCGCGGGCCTCGATCTCGACTGGTTGTCCAGCCGCCGCTACCAGTGGGTCGCCGGCGATCACCACACGCACAGCCAGTACTCGTACGACGCGATGTACACCGTCGACCGGATCGCGGCCGGCGCTCGTGAGCACGGCGCGAAGTGGATCGTCTTCACTGACCACGGACACGCGACGCACGAGAAATCGTCGGTGGAACCGACCAGCCGCGACGTCCTCGCCGCGCAGCGGAGGCATCCGGATCTGCTGCTGTGGCAAGGCGTGGAGTGGAACGTGCCGGGCGCGGAGCACGCCACGCTGTTCTTCCAAGCCGGACGCGAGCAGGCGGCTGTCTTGCGCGAGTTCGAGCGCAGTTTCGACTGGCGGCTGACCGGTTCCGAATCCTCGAGCCCGGAACACGAAGAGTTGGCGCTCAAGGGTTTGCGGTGGCTCGCCGAGCAGGAACGCACGCGGCGGATCCACGCGCCGGTCGTGCTGGTCAACCACCCGCTGCGCAACGGCCGGGTGTCGCCGCACGAACTGCGCAATTACCGCGACACCGCGCCCGGGATCGTGCTCGGCATGGAGGGCGCACCCGGTGCGCAAGCCGACGGATTGCCTAAGCCGCAAGGCAATGGCGGCGCACGGGGCGGGTACGCGAACAACCCCGGAACGAACTCGTGGCCCGGCTTCCCGGCCGAGGCGTACCGCACGTTCGGCGGCTGGGACTGGACCGCCGCGAAGGTCGGCGGGCTCTGGGATTCCCTGCTGGCCGAAGGAAAACCGTGGTGGATCACCACGAACTCCGACTCGCACTACAACCGCGGCGACCGGCTCGTGCGCCCGGCGGTGCCGGACGGCTGGTACGAGCAGACCGGCAAGTACCCGGACCCGGTCGACAGCGGGGTGCCGCAATTGTCCGCGCCGTACGCGGATTTCTACCCTGGCGAGTTCAGCCGCACCGTAGTCGGCGTACGGCGGCCGGGCTTCGAGGGCGTGCTGGAAGGCCTGCGCGCGGGCCGGATTTGGCTGGCCCACGGCGGTTTGGTGCAGCACCTGGAAGTCGGCGTCGCCGGCGGCGGCGAATGCGCGACGTTCGGCGGACGCCTGCGCGTACGCCGCGGCTCGACGGTGACGGTCGTCGTTTCGGCGGTGACCGCATCCCGGCCGAACGGATCGGGTTCGGTGCCACGGCTGGGCCGGCTGGACCTGATCTCCGGCCCGGTCACCGGCCCGGCGGCGGATCGCGACGCGATGACTGCGCCGGGTACGCGAGTGGTCGAGTCGTTCACGCCTTCGCGCAGTTACGCGGGTCGGCGGGTGACGTTCCAGCACACGTTCCGCAACGTGCGGGAGCCGTTCTACGTGCGAGTGCGCGGAACGGACGGGAACCGGCACGTCGCGGGCGGGATCGAGCCGGCGATGGACGTGATCGGGCAGGCGAATCCGTACGAAGACCTTTGGCTGTACGGGAATCCGACGTTCGTGGACGTCTGCTGAGCACTGCTTCCGGCAGGCGCGGTTTCGGCCGCGCCTGCCGGATCAGAGTCAGATGCCGACGACGGTGAGCAGTCGGTCGAGGCCGATGAAGTCCTTCGGATTTCTGGTCAGCAACGGAATCCGCTGCACTGCTGCCGTCGCGGCGATCTGCAGATCCATCCGGAGGGGACGGGAGTCTCGCCCGAACTGGCGGACCAGCGCGGCGGCTGTGCCGTACATCTTGGCCTCGTTTGATGGCGAACGGCAGCACGACGAACTGCTCGAGAGCGGCGTGATAGCGCTCGACCCGTTCCGCAAGCCGGATGGGATCGTTGGTGGCGAGGCCGTAGGCCAACTCTGCGATGGTCACCGAACTGACCGCGGGGATCGAGGACGCGAACGAACCGAGGTCGAGGCGTTCGAGATCGATCACCACGGAGGTGTCGAGCAGCACCCGAGCCGGGGCTGTCACTGTTCTTCCCCCGGCTCGCCCAGGCGGTCCGTGCCGAAGACAGCGTCATCGGCCTCTCGTTCGCGACGCCATTCACCGCTGTCCATCGGCGGAAGCCCGCGGAAGGCGTCCTGGATCTCGCCGAGGCTCCGGTTGCGCCGGGGTTCTTCCTGGGCGCGGTGCAGCACCAGGTCAGCGACCGGCTTTCCGTTGCGGGTCACGATGAACATCTCGCCCGCCTCCACCCGCCGCATGATCTCCGCGTTGTCGTTGCGCAGCTCGCGCTGACCAATGAAATGGGGCACGACAACCATCGTCGCAACTTCTGAATAAGTGAGCTACGCAGCAGGCAGCCGCACCGTCACCGACAACCCGCCTCCGACCACCGGTTCCGCGGACACCGTTCCGCCGTGTGCCTGCACCGCCGCCCGCACGATCGACAATCCCAGCCCCGCGCCGGAACGCGCCGTGCGGGCCACCCCCGCGCGGCGGAACGGCTGGAACAGTTCCGGGACCGCCGCCGGGTCCAGCAGGCCGCCCGACGAACGCACCCGCAGCGTCGACCATTGCGGGCCCGGTTCGGTCGTCACCTCGATCCAGCCTCCGTCGACGTTGTGCCGTACCGCGTTCTCGACCAGGTTTCCGGCGATCCGTTCCAGCAGAGCCGGATCCCCGATCGCGGGCGACGGCTGCATCGCGAACTCCGCGCGGAGACCCCGTTGTTCGGCCTCGCCCCGGACGGCGGACCACGCGCGCTCGACCAGCACCGTCAGGTCCACCAGTTCCCGCGTCGCCAGACCGGCTCCGTCGGTCCGCGCCAGCAGCAGCAATGAATTCACCAGCTGTCCCGCCCGGTTAGTCGCGTCCAGGACGACCCCGGCCATCCGGCGGAACTCGGCCTCGTCGGCGTGTTCGTCGGACAGCGTCACGTCCAATTCGGTGCGGATCACCGACAGCGGGGTGCGCAATTCGTGGCTCGCGTTGGCCACGAAATGCCGCTGCGAATCGAACGCGTCCTGCAGCCGGTCGAGCATGTCGTCGAAGGTGCGGGCCAGTTCGGCCAGTTCGTCCCGCGAGCGGACCTCGCCGATGCGCTCCCCCAGCGACTCGATCGACAGCCGCTGCGCCGTGCCGGTGATCTCGCGCAGCGGGCGCAGCACGCGGGAGGTGAACGTCCACGCGAGAATCGCCGCCGCGGCCACCACGAAGAAGAACGCCAGCGAGCCGAAGATCAGCACCCGGGTGACGGCGTGCGTGCGCAGATGCTGCGCGAGCGTGGACGCGTCCACGTCGTTGCCGTCGACCCGGACGATGGTGCCCGGCGGCATGTGCGGCACGGCGTCGACCGCGTCGCCGACGAGCGTCCACGCCAGCCACAGCAGCAGCAGCCCCGCCGCGGCGACCAGGACGGTCGCCAGGACGGTGACGCGCACCCGCAGGCTGCGGGCACCGGGAAGCTTCACTCCGAACCGGCGACCGACACCCGGTAGCCCGAGCCGACCACGGTCTCGATGATGCCCGGTTCGCCGAGCTTCTTGCGCAGGGTCATCACGGTGACCCGGACCGTCGTGGTGAACGGGTCGGCGTTCTCGTCCCACACCCGTTCGAGCAGTTCCTCGCTGCTGACCACGGATCCGCCGGCGGACAGCAGCACCTCGAGCACACCGAACTCCTTGCGGGTCAGCTCGACCGGCCCGCTCGCGCGCCGCACGGTCCGCTTCGCCGGGTCCAGCTCGACGTCGCCCGCGGTGAGCAGCGGCGGAGCGGCGGGCGTCGCGCGGCGGCCCAGCGCCCGCACGCGCGCGACCAGCTCCGGGAAGGCGAACGGCTTGGCGAGATAGTCGTCCGCGCCCAGGGACAGCCCGTCCACCCGGTCGGACACCGAACTGCTCGCGGTCAGCATCAGCACGCGCGTCAGCTCGCCGGACGTCACGATCTCGCGGCACAGGTCGTCGCCGGACATCCCGGGCAGGTCGCGGTCGAGCAGCACCACGTCGTACCGCGTGACGGACGACTTCTCGTGCCCGTCGTCGCCGGTGAGCGCGATGTCGACGGCCATGCCCTCCCGCCGCAGCCCGCGGGCGATCGCGTCGGCCAACGGCTCTTCGTCTTCGACTACCAGAACTCGCACCAGACCACAATCCCATAGTTTCCTGAGAACACCTGAGAGACCTGAGTGGACACTCGCGTTCACGCCCAGCGCAACGCGAACCACAGTCGCATCCGTGTTTCCGGGTCGGCCAGCTGCACCCCCAGCGCCCGTTCGACCTGTCCGATCCGGTGCCGCACGCTGTTGCGGTGCACCCCTAGTTCGGTCGCGGTGCGGTCCCAGCTTCCGTGGTGCGCCAGCCAAGTCCGCAAGGTCGGCACCAGCTCGCGGCCGTGCGCGCGGTCGAGTTCCCGCAGCGGGGCCAGCAGCCGTTCGGCGAACGCGCCGGCCGCGGCGGGTGGGATCAGCTCGTCGAAGCCGAGCGGATCGGCGCTGGCGGCCAGCGGACGGGACAATGCTCGGGCGCGCGCGAGCAGCAGTTCGGTTTCCGCGACGGCGGCCGGCAGGTCCTCGGCGGGATGCGGCGTGCTGGCCACCACGAGCCAGCCGTGGTCGAGGAGGCCGTCCAGGTCGCCCAGTTCGCCGGCGATGGCGTAGAAGCGCGGGCCGGGCAGGACCTGGACGAGCGGGGTGTCGAGGCGGGCGCGCAGCCAGTCCGGCCGCCGGGCCAGCGCGTCCGGGCCCCGCCGGTGGGCGACTCCGGCGACGAGCCGGGCCTGGTCGCTGCCGACGACTCCGGCCAACGCGTCCGATCCGGGGCCGCCGAGCAGCAATGCGGTGGCCGCGGCACCGAGTTCCGCGCTGTCCGATCCGGCGCGGCCGACGAGTCCCAGCAGCGCCGCGCCGACGGCCAGGATCGCCCGGTCTCCGCTGTGGAACCGCTGCGCCCGGCCGACCACGACCAGGTGCGCGGCGGTCGCCTGCGGATAGACCGGCTGCGCGACGACGTGCGTGCCGTCCGGCAATTCGGTCGAGGCGATGCGGATTCCGGAGCGCGAGCGCAACGTCGCGAGCAGTTCCTTCACCGGTGACGGCAACGGCTGCGGCGCGTCGTAGCCCGCCGCCAGCACGTCTCCGGCGCCGACCATCGCGACCCACCCGCGCAACCGGCCGGCGAGCGCGGCGACCAACTCCCCCAGGCCGCCGCCAGCGGCTCGCGTCAACGCTTCGCGACCTTCGGCCAGCCGTCGTTCTTCATGCCGGCCTGCCTCGGCGAGCGCAACTGCGACGGCGCGGTTGATCGCCAGGAACGGCGTCGCGGGCGGCACCACTAGCAGCGGCAGACCGTGCTCCGCGCAGGCGTCGCGCAGCGCGGCCGGCAGGGTTTCCGAGACCGTCGGAGTCAGGCCGAAGCCCAGCGCGGTGACGCCCGCGTCGCACAGCCCGCGGACGTACCGGTCGGCATCTTTCGGCAGGTTCACGCCCGCGGTCAGCACGAGCTCGGCACCCACCAGGTACGGCGCGGGATCGGCCAGTTCGCTCACGTGCGCCCACCGCACCGGCCGGTCCAGCGCGCCTGGACGCAGCGTTTCGGGCACGACGTCGAGCGCCAGCTCCGGGTTGCCCGCGACGGTGCGTAGTGGGACTGTCACCTCTGCGGGCAACAGCACGTCCTGGTGGGTCATTTCAACCAATCTCCGACGAATTCCTGGATACATCGTCCCATGCCGCCGCGGGGCCGCCCGACCCTACGGTGTCCCGCAAGAACCCACCCCGTTTCAAGGAGGACCCGTGGGCGGCGACTATGCGGTGATCGCGCTGTACATCGCGGGCATGATCGGGGTCGGCTGGATCGGCCTCCTGCTGGCCAAGACCAAATCCGACTACCTGGTCGCCGGACGGCGGCTCGGCTGGTTCATGTACTCCGGCACGATGTCGGCCGTCGTGCTCGGCGGCGCGTCGACCGTCGGCGGCGTGAAGCTCGGCTACACCTACGGCATCTCCGGCGCGTGGCTGGTGATCACGATCGGCGCCGGGATCCTCGTGCTGCACGCGGTTTTCGCACGGCGGCTGGTGAAACTGCGCGTCTACACCGTCGGCGAGATGCTCGACCTGCGTTACGGCGGCCGCGCGAGCGCGGTGTCCGGCGTGGTGATGTGGGGCTACACGCTGATGCTCACGGTCACCTCGACGCTGGCGTTCGCGTCGATCTTCAAGGTGCTGTTCTCGATCCCGAGCTGGGCCGGGATCGCGATCGGCGGGTCGATCGTGGTGCTGTACTCGGTGCTCGGCGGCATGTGGTCGATCACGCTGACCGACATCGCGCAGTTCGTGATCAAGACCGTCGGCATCCTGTTCGTGCTCCTGCCGGTCGCGCTCGTCTCGGCGGGCGGCTTCAGCGGGATGGCCGAGAAGCTGGACGCGTCGTACTTCGAGTTCACCTCGATCGGCGGCGAGACGATCCTGACCTACTTCCTGATCTACACCTTCGGGCTGCTGATCGGGCAGGACATCTGGCAGCGCGTGTTCACCGCGCGCACCCCGCGCGTCGCGACCGGCGGCGGTGTCATCTCCGGCGTGTACTGCCTCGTTTACGGCATCGCGGGCGCGCTGATCGGTACGGCGGCGAAGGTCCTGTACCCCGATCTCGGCAGCGCTCAGGACGCCTTCGCCACCATCGCCGAACGGCTCCTGCCCACCGGCGTACGCGGTCTCGTGCTCGCTGCCGCGCTGTCCGCGCTGATGTCGACTTCGAGCGGCGCGCTGATCGCGTGCGCCACCACGACGACTTCGGACCTGTTGCGCAAGGTCGGCCTAAAGAGTGGCGAGGTCTTGCGTAACCGAGTGACGACACTTGTGCTGGGCATCGTGGCCATCGGGATCGCAATGCTCGTGGACGACGTCGTCAACGCGCTCACCATCGCGTACGACATCCTCGTCGGCGGCCTTCTCGTGACGATCATCGGCGCGCTGTTCTGGAAGCGCGGTACTCGCGAAGGCGCGTACGCGTCGATGGTGGCCGGAACGGTGTCCGTGATCGCCTTCATGATCATCGACGGAGTCGCGGCCAACAGTCCCATCTATTGGGGCCTCGGGGTCAGCCTGATCGTGTACGTCGGCGTCAGCCTCGCGACACCGCGTACGCCGGACAGCATTCTTTCCGTGTGGACCCAACGTCTCCACGGCTCCGAAGCCGCTGAAGATCTCAGCGCATCTGAAATCCGACAGGAGTTGCCCCAGTGAGTGAACAGCGTCCGGTCGGCCCGCTCGACTCGTCGCAGATCCCGCGTTTCGCCGGCTTCGCGACCTTCGCGCGGCTGCCGCGGATCGACGAGGTGCCGAGCGCCGACGTAGCCGTGGTCGGCGTGCCGTTCGACTCCGGCGTGTCCTACCGCCCGGGCGCGCGGTTCGGCCCTTCGGCGCTGCGCGAGGCGAGCCGGCTGCTGCGGCCGTATCACCCCGGTCTGGACGTTTCGCCGTTCGCCGAGAAGCAGGTGGTGGACGCCGGCGACATCGCGGTCAACCCGTTCCACATCGGCGAAGCGATCGAGAAGCTGCAGCAGGAAGCCGAAGCGCTCACTGCGGGCGAGACGAAGCTGGTGACCGTCGGCGGCGACCACACCATCGCGCTCCCGCTGCTGCGCGCGGCAGCGAAGAAGCACGGTCCCGTTGCGCTGCTTCACTTCGACGCTCACCTCGACACCTGGGACACCTACTTCGGCGAGCCGTACACGCACGGCACGCCGTTCCGTCGCGCAGTCGAAGAAGGCATCCTCGACACCAGCGCCGTGTCGCACGTGGGCACGCGCGGCCCGCTGTACGGCAAGCGCGACCTTGAAGAAGACCGTCGCCTCGGCTTCGGCATCGTCACCTCCGGCGACGTACTGCGCCGCGGCATCGACGAGACCGTGGACGCGCTTCGGCAGCGCATCGGCGACCGTCCGCTCTACGTGTCCGTGGACATCGACGTGCTCGACCCCGCGCACGCGCCGGGCACCGGCACCCCTGAGGCGGGCGGCATGACCAGCCGCGAACTGCTGGAGATCCTGCGCGGCCTGCGCGGGCTCAACCTGGTCGGCGCGGACGTCGTGGAACTGGCTCCGGCGTACGACCACGCCGAGATCACCGCGGTCGCCGCTTCGCACGTCGCCTACGACCTGGTCAGCCTGCTGGCGCTGGGACGCGGCGCATGACCCGGATCGGCGGCGACGTTGTCGTAGAGACGCTGCGGGCGCTCGGTGCGCACACCGTGTTCGGCCTGCCTGGGCAGCACGCGCTCGGCTTGTTCGAAGCGCTGCGCCGGGCCGAGGACCTGCGCGTGGTCAGCTCGCGAGTGGAGAACAACCTCGCCTTCGCCGCGGACGGCCACGCGCGTGCCCGGCTCGCCGCCGATCCGCACGGCCCGGTGCCGGTCACGCCGATGATCGTGTCGACCGGCCCCGGCGCGCTGCTCACGCTGGCCTCGCTGCAGGAATCGCGCGCGGCTTCGGTGCCGGTGCTCGGGATTTCCAGCCAGATCCCGGTCGCCGGGCTGGGCGGCGGACGGCACGGCTATCTGCACGAACTGCCGGACCAGCAGGCCAGCTTCCGTGATGTCGTGAAGTCGGTGCACGTGGTCCGCTCGATCAGCCAGATCCCGACCGCGCTGCGCGAAGCGTGGGAATCCGCCGCGACCGCACCGTACGGGCCGGTGTGGGTGGAAATCCCGCAGGACGTGCTGCTCGCCGAAACCACCCTGCCGCAGTTGACCTCGGTGACCGCCGCTCCGGCACCGCTCGAACCGTTGCCGGAGCTGGTCGCTGAAGCCGTGAAGCTCCTCGCCACGGCGAAGAATCCGGTGATTCTCGCCGGTGGCGGCGCCCTGCGGTCCGGAGCGCACGACGAGCTGCGGCAGCTCGCCGAAACCCTGCGCGCGCCGGTGGTGTCGACGTTCGGCGGCAAGGGCGTTTTCGCCTGGGACCACGAGCTTTCCGCGCAATCGTGGCTGGAAGACTGGCACACCACCGAATTCCTCGCCGCCGCCGACGTCCTGCTGGTGCTCGGCTCCGGGCTGGGCGAGCTGTCCAGCAACTACCGCGAGTTCGCGCCGCGCGGCCGGATCGTGCAGGTGGAAGCGGATCTCGGCAAACTGGAGTCGAACTATCCCGCGCTCGCGCTGCACGCCGACGTCCGGCACACCCTCCGCGCGGTGCTGGCTCAGCTCGCCCCGCGCACTCCGGACGGCCGCGCCGAAGCCGCGGTGAAGGATCTGCTCGCCCGCGTCGAGTCCAGATTGGACAGTCAGCCGCTCGCGCTGGAGCGGAAGCTGATCGACGACATCCGCGCCGCGCTTCCCGAGGGTACGCAAACCTTCTGGGACATGACCATCGCGGCCTACTGGGCGTGGTCGGCCTGGAATCCGGACGGCGCGCCGATCCACACCGCGCAGGGGGCGGGCGGCCTCGGCTACGGCCTCCCCGGCGCGCTCGGCGCCGCTGCCGCGGGGGTGCGGGCGCTGGCCGTGTCCGGTGACGGCGGCGCGATGTACGGACTGGCCGAACTGGCCACCGCCGTGCAGCACCGGCTCGACGTGACCTGGCTGGTGATCGACGACGGCGGCTACGGCATCCTGCGCGAATACCTCACCGGCGCGTTCGGCCAGACCACCGCGACCGAACTGCCGCGACCGGATTTCGTCGCGCTGGCCGAATCGTTCGGCATCCCCGCGCGAAAGACCACTGTGGACACTGTCCGCACCGATCTCGCCGACGCGCTGCGCACCCCGGGACCGTCCGTCGTCGTGCTTCCCGCGCTGCTGAAGATGTTCGCCCCGACCCACTTGGAGCACTCGTGACCCACGTCCGCAACTTCGTCGGTGGCGCCCTGGTCGACACGCCCGACACCGAGGCCACGCTCGAACTGACCGACCCGGCCACCGGCAAGGTCTTCGGCACCAGTGTCGTTTCCCGGCGGAACGAAATCGACCTCGCGATGGAATCGGCCGCGCGCGCGTTCCGGTCGTGGCGGCGCGGCACGCCCGCGGAGCGCCAGGAAGCCCTGCTCAAGATCGCCGACGCGCTGGAAGCCCGCGCGGAGGAGTTCGCCGACGCCGAGGTCCGCGAGACCGGCAAGATCCGTTCGGTCGTGCTGGAGGAGGAAATCCCGGAGTGCGTGAGCACGCTGCGGTTCTTCGCGGGCGCCGCCCGGCAGCTCGAAGGCACCGGCGCGGGCGAGTACTTGGCCGGGCACACGTCGGTGATCCGCCGCGAGCCGATCGGTGTGTGCGCGCAGATCGCGCCGTGGAACTACCCGCTGATGATGGCTGTCTGGAAAATCGGCCCGGCGCTCGCCGCGGGCAACACCGTGGTGCTCAAGCCCGCCGAGACCACCCCGTCCACCGCGGTGCTGCTGGCCGAAACCGCGGCGGAATTCCTGCCGCCGGGCGTGTTCAACGCCGTGTGCGGCGACCGGGAAACCGGTCGTGCGCTGGTCCGGCACCCGCACACCGACCTGGTGTCCATCACCGGCTCGACGCGCGCCGGCATCGACGTGGCCACCGTCGCCGCGGCCGATCTCAAGCGCACCCACCTGGAACTGGGCGGCAACGCTCCCCTGCTGGTCTTCCCGGACACCGACCTCGCCGACACCGCCGAGCGGATCGCCGACGCCGCGTTCTACAACGCCGGACAGGACTGCACGGCCGGCAGCCGCGTGCTGGTGCACGAAAGCATCCACGACGAATTCGTTGCCGCACTGGCGAAAACGGCAGCCACCCGCCGTCCGGACGTCGACTACGGCCCGCTCAACAGCCGTGCGCAGCTCGACCGCGTGCTCGGCCTGCTGGAGCGGCTGCCGTCGCACGCCCGCGTCGAAACCGGCGGCACCGCGACCGGACCGGGCTTCCAGCTCGCGCCGACCGTCGTCTCCGGCCTCCGCCAGGACGACGAATTGGTCCAGGAAGAAATCTTCGCGCCGGTGATCACCGTCCAGCCGTTCGCTGACGAGACCGAAGCGCTCGAACTGGCCAACGGCGTCCCGTACGGCCTCGCTTCCTCGGTGTGGACGAACGACGTCGCCCGCGTCGCGCGGGTGTCGCGCGACCTCGATTTCGGCTGCGTGTGGGTGAACACGCACGGCCCGCTCACCGCCGAGATGCCGCACGGCGGGTTCGGCCACTCAGGGCACGGCAAGGACCTCTCGGCGTACTCGTTCGCCGAGTACACCCGCGTCAAGCACGTCATGACGAGGTTCGAGTAATGAGCGACAAAGTCACCGAGGTCGAGCAACACGGCATCGCGCCGATCCCGCCCGCCGAACAGACGTCGCGGCCGCGCGACCTGTTCCGGCTCGCGTTCGGCGGGGCCAACACGTTCGCCACGATCATCCTCGGCACGCTGCCGATCGCGTACGGGCTGAGCTTCTGGGCCGCGCTCGCGGCGACCGTCGTCGGCGTGGTGCTCGGCGCGCTGGTGCTGTCTCCGATGGCCTTGTTCGGCCCGGTCACCCGGACCAACAACGCGGTTTCGTCCGGCGCGCACTTCGGCGTGGTCGGCCGGTGCGTCGGCTCGTTCCTGTCGCTGCTCACCGCGATCACCTTCTTCGCGATCTCGGTCTGGGTGAGCGGCGACGCGGTAGCCGGTGCGGCGCAACGGCTTTTCGGCATCGACGGCGGCCCGGCGCTGCGCGCGGTCGCGTACGGCGTGATCGCGATCGCCGTGCTCGTCGTGTGCATTTACGGTTACCGCTTCATGCTGCTGGTCAACCGCGTCGCGGTGACGCTGGGCACGCTCATCATGCTGCTCGGGATCTTCGCCTACGGCGGTTCGTTCGATCCGTCGTTCGCCGGCAGCGGCAATTTCGCCCTCGGCGGTTTCTGGCCGACGTGGATCCTCGCCGTGCTGACCGTGATGGCGAACCCGATCTCGTTCGGCGCGTTCCTGGGCGACTGGTCGCGCTACATCCCCGCGGCCCACTCGCGGCGCTCGCTGCTGGCCGCGCCGTTCCTCGCGCAACTGGCGACGCTGCTGCCGTTCGGCTTCGGCATCGCGACCGCGACCCTGGTCGCCGATCCCGCCGACTACGTCACCGGCCTGACCGCGATTTCCCCGCTCTGGTACGCGATCCCGCTGATCGTGGTCGCGCTGATCGGCGGACTGTCCACCGGCACCACCGCGTTGTACGGCACCGGACTGGACTTCAGCTCGATCTTCCCGCGGCTGTCCCGCGTGCGAGCGACGCTGCTGATCGGGACGCTGAGCGTGCTGTTCATCTTCGTCGGCAATTTCGTGCTCGACATGGTGTCCAGCATCAACGCGTTCGCGACGCTGATCGTGCTGTGCACGTCGCCGTGGATGGTGATCATGATGATCGGCTACGTGCAACGCCGCGGCTACTACGACCCGGCCGATCTGCAGGTCTTCAACGAAGGCCGCACCGGCGGACGGTACTGGTTCCACCGAGGCGTCAACTGGCGCGCGATGGCGGCCTGGATCCCGGCTACGGGGCTGGGACTGCTGTGCGCGAACACCCCGATGATCACCGGCCCGCTGGCGGGCATCGCGGGCGGAGTGGACATCAGCCTCGTGGTGACGCTGTGCACGGCCGCGGTGGCGTATCCGGTGCTGGTGAAGGTGTTCCCGGAGCCGCGGGAGGTGTTCGGGGACACCGCGATGATCGCCGCGGAAGCGGTGGCTGCCGAGGCGTAGCGGGGCTGCCCGCCACTCGTGGGGAGACGCGAAACGCGGTACGCGCGCGGGCAGGCTGTGGGACGATCCCTGTCCCCGAAACCCCTGCCTGGAGGCGATTCGTGACGTTCGCAGTCGGCATTTTCGACCTGTTCAGCTTCGCCGTGCCCGGAGCGGTCCAGTTGTCGCTGCTGGTCTACGTGCTCGACCGGCTGGGGATCCTGCACGTCGCCGCGCTGACTTCCGCCCCGGGAGCGCTCCTGGTCGCCGGTGCGGTCGTGGCCAGCTATCTGCTCGGACATCTCTTCCACCCACTGGCCGCGCAGCTGGAGCGGGTGCGCCCCCGGCGGGACGCGGAGGAGGCCCGGCAGGAGTTCGTCGCGCAGATTCCGCAGGCACGGGACCGTGCTTACGTGAAAGCCAACCCGGTGCTGCTCGTCGCCGCGGCGGAATTGCACGACAAGGACGCCGCCGGAGAAATCGTCCGGATGCGTGCGCAGTCGGTGATGCTGCGCAACATCGCCTTCGCGTTCACGCTGGCCGCGGTCGTCGCACTCGTCCAGACCGCGACCGGACCGCATCGGCTGGTCGCCGCCGGAGCCGCGGCCCTCTCGGTGCTCGGCGCGACCGGGGCATTGGGCAGCAGCCGGAAGGTCTGGCACATGTCCCGGCTGAAGGCGCTCGAGATCTGCTACTGGATTCCGGACATCGACCAGACTTTCGCCGACGCCCCGGCGGAAGGCTAGCGGGGCGCGTCCCGCCGACATCGAGAAATGGCGGTTCCCCGCTCCGGGGACCCGCTGTTCACGTACTCAGGCGCGAGGTTTTCCGAGGCACTCCGGTGAAGTTCGCTTCTCCTTGCCGCCTCCGCCACGTCGGAGACCCGTGGAACCAAGGACCGCCCCGCTCAAGCGCACGGCCCCCGCACCCCGCGCAAGCAGCTTCCCCCGCTTCGAAGCCCCGCGATCCGAAGGCCACCCCGCTCAAGCGCGAGACCTCCGCCCCACTCGCTCAAGCACGCCTCTCCCCCGGCTTCCCCACGCCGGAACCCTCCGCGACCCGAGGACCGCCCCACTCAAGCTCGAGACATCCGCCCCACAGGGTCAAGAACGCCTCTCCCACGCCTTCCCCCGCTGCGACGCCCGCCGCCCCTCGGGGACCGTCCCACTGAAGCGCGAGACATCCGCCCCACTCGCTCAAGCACACTTCTCCCGCACCGCTCCCCCGCGCCGGAACCCAACCGGCCCGAGGACCACCCCACTCAAGCGCGAGACCGCCGCCCCACTCGCTCAAGCACACTTCTCCCGCACCGCTCCCCCCGTTACCTTTTTCGTAGCTCCTGATCAAGGAGTTCGTGGTCGCCAGGCCCGGCATGAC
>NZ_ASXG01000047.1 GCF_000411975.1 Amycolatopsis orientalis DSM 43388 | reverse complement strand
GAATTCGACCGCGACCCGGCGGTGAAAGCCGTTCTGCTGCGCGGCGAGGGCAAGGGCTTCTCCGCGGGCGGGTCGTTCGACCTGGTCGAGAAGCTGGCCACCGACTTCGAGGCCCGCTCCCGCACCATGCGCGAGGCCCGCGACCTGGTCTACAACGTCATCGACTGCGCCAAGCCGACCGTCTCGGCGATCCACGGCCCCGCGGTCGGCGCCGGACTCGTCGCCGGCGTGCTCGCGGACGTCTCCGTCGTCACCGCGAACGCGAAAATCATCGACGGCCACACCCGCCTCGGCGTCGCGGCCGGCGACCACGCCGCGGTCTGCTGGCCCCTGCTGTGCGGCATGGCCAAAGCCAAGTACTACCTGATGACCTGCCGGCCGCTGAACGGCGCCGAAGCCGAACGGATCGGCCTGGTCTCGCTCTGCGTCGACGAGGACGCCGACCTGCTGCCCACCGCCCGCGAGATCGCCCGCGAACTGGCGAACGGCGCCCCCACCGCGATCCGCTGGACCAAACAAAGCCTCAACCTCTGGTACCGCCAGCTCGCCGGCGCGATCTTCGACTCCTCGCTCGCCCTGGAGTTCTACGGCTTCGGCGGCCCCGAGGTGCACGAAGGCCTCGCCTCGCACCGCGAACGCCGCAAGCCGGACTT
>NZ_ASXG01000046.1 GCF_000411975.1 Amycolatopsis orientalis DSM 43388 | reverse complement strand
GGGTCAGGACCAGCGGGAGGGCGTGCGGATGCGCCCGCACCGCCCGCCACATCCCCTCGGCGACCCGCGTGGACGTCCGCGCGCCAGTCGCCGGAAGGCTCCGGCCAGGTCGCCGCCGCCAGCACCGCTTCGGTCACGAGCTGCTCCAGCCCGTCCCGGCCGTCGACGTAGTTGTAGATCGTCATCGGCCCGGTGCCCAGTTCGGCCGCGAGGCTGCGCATCGTCAGGCCGGCCAGCCCGGCGGCGTCGACCAGTGCGAGCGCGGCGGTCTGCAGGCGTTCGCGGGTGAACTTCCGCGGTGCGGGCACGGTGCTCCCTGATTAAGTACAAGGTACGTGTTCAGCCAAGTTCACGTACAACGTACTTGATGGAGGGATCATGCACCCGCTTCCGCTCGGGCCGCGACGAGTGCGGACCGCTGCGCTGCGGTGGTGCTCGCGCAGTGCGGCGGCGCGACGAACGAGAAGACGCTCGACCAGTGCGAAACCTCGTTCTCCGAGGCGGATTTCGCCGTGCTGGCGTTCGATTTCCAGCAGGAGCCCGGTACGCGGCGGACGCGGCCGCGGTGGCCGACGAAGCGCCCCGGGCGGTGCCGAAGCATCGCGGCGCGGATCATTTCCCGGTTTACCATCCGACTGTGGTCGAAAAGGTCGTCGCGGATCAGCTCGGCTTCCTTGCCGTCCACCTGAACAGTGAGGACGAGCGATGACGCGTATTCACGACCTGCTCCGGAGCGCTCCGGCGGACGCCGTCGGCTGGACGGCCGGTTCCCGGGACATCCGGTTCTCCGAAATGGACTCCTGGTCGGACCGGATCGCCGCCGATTTCCTGCGCCGGGGCGTGCGGCGCGGCGACCGGGTCGCGGTCAACGGGCGCACGACGCCGGAGTGGCTCGCGGTGTATTTCGCCGCGGCGAAGATCGGGGCCGTGGTGGTGGGCTTGAGCCCGCGGTACCGGGAAACCGAATTCGCGCACATCCTGAGCGATTCCGGCGCGCGGGTCGTGGTGACCGAACCTTCCGCGGGCGACGTCGATTTCCTTGCCCTGCTCGGGAAACTCGACCTGCCCGGCGTTTCCGTCGAGACATTCGACGACCTGGGCTCGGCGGAGCCGGACGCCGAGGCCCTGGCCGCGGCTTCGGCGGCAGTCGAAAACGACGACCCGGTGATGATCATCTACACCTCCGGCACGACCGGCCGTCCGAAAGGCGCGACGCTGACCCATCGCGGCCAGCTGGCGTCCGCCGCCGCGGAAGCCGACCATCTTCAACTCAGCCCCGACGACGTGCTGCCGGTAGCTGTTCCGCTGAACCACGTCAGCGGCATCACCTGCGCCGTCCTGTCCGCGTTGGTCGCGCGCAG
Source organism: Amycolatopsis orientalis DSM 43388 (assembly GCF_000411975.1). Taxonomy (GTDB): domain Bacteria; phylum Actinomycetota; class Actinomycetes; order Mycobacteriales; family Pseudonocardiaceae; genus Amycolatopsis; species Amycolatopsis orientalis_D. The sequence continues at coordinate 149,383 of NZ_ASXG01000046.1, read as the reverse complement.
CCGGACGGTCCTGCTGCCGTCCTTTGCCGCCGGTGCGGCCGCCGAGCTGTTTCGCACGGCTGGTCTGACGCTGTGGGTCGGCGTGCCGACCATGCATACGCTGCTGCTGAACCACGAACGTTTCGCGGGCGTCGACACGTCCGCGATTCGCGTAGTCGTGACGGGCGGGGCGAACGCGGAACCTGCTCTGTTGCAACGTCTTACGACTGCGTTCCCGAAGGCGACCGTGATGAATCTGTACGGGCTGAGCGAGGTCTCTGGCGCCGTGGTGATGACGCCGTGGGGTGCCAGCACGGAAGCGACCGAACGCTCGATCGGAGTTCCTTTCCCCGGGGTGGAAGCGAAAATCGCCTCGCCGTCCGGAGAAGCGCTGCCTGCCGGGGAAACTGGCGAATTGCTGTTCCGGACTCCGTCGATGATGGCGGGCTACCACAATCTGCCGGCGGAAACCGCGGCGGCGATCGACGCGGACGGCTGGCTGCACACCGGCGACATGGCCCAGGCGGACGAGGACGGCTACCTGACGCTGCACGGCCGGGCCAAGGACATGTTCGTCCAAGGCGGATTCAACATCTACCCGGTCGAGGTGGAGAACGTGCTCGCCGCGCATCCCGGAGTCATGCTGGCGGCCGGGGTCGGCGTGCCCGATCCGGTGCTCGGGGAGATCGGCCGGTATTACGTCGTCCCGGCACCGGATTCGGCGGTCACCGAAGAGGAGCTGAAGAAGTTCTGCGCGGGCAAGCTCGCCGATTACAAAGTCCCGCGCCAGATCGTGCTCCGCGAGAGTCTGCCGCTCACGCCGTCCGGGAAGGTGCAAAAGGCCGCGCTGCGCACGGAAAACGGCTGACGTTCAGGCGTTCGCCAGCACCGCCTCCTGGATCACCCGCGCGGCGTCGGCGAACGCGTCCGGATTCGGTCCGGCGTAGTTGAGCCGGATGAACCGGCCGGTCGGCTCGGCGGGGAACCATTCGTCGCCGGGACCGATGATCACGCCGGCGGACTCGCAGTCGCGGACCACGCGCGCCAGGTCGACCGTTCCGGGCAGGCGCGCCCAGAGGTTCAACCCGCCCTGCGGCACGGATTCCACCTGTACTGCGGGCGCGTGCTCGCGGAGGCCGGTGAGCAGCAGGTCGCGCCGGGTCTTGAGCTGGTGCCGGACCCGCCGCAGGTGCGTACGCCACGCGGGCTGGGTGACCACATCGAGCGCGACGGTTTGCAGCACTGTGCTGACGTACATCGATTCCGCCAGGGTGTCGACGAGAATCCGGTCGCGTGCCGGGCCTCGGGCGATCAGCGCGGCGACGCGGATCGCGGGGGAGACGCTCTTGGTGAGCGAGCGAAGGTAGACCACGTGACCGTCGTCGTCGCGGCCCGCGAGCGGCTGCGGTTCCGCGGTGATGCCGAAATCGTGCGCGGAGTCGTCTTCGATCAGGAACGCGCCGTGCCGGCGGACGGTGTCGAGGACGCGGTCGGCCAGATCGGGCTGCCACAGCGCGCCGGTCGGGCTGGCAAAGCTGGGCTGCGCGTAGAAGGCCCGCGCGCCGGTTTGCTCGAACGTCCGGTCCAGCACGTCGGGGTCCGGCCCGTTCGGGCCGCTCGGCACCGGCACGACCGCGACGCCCGCCTTCGTCGCGGCGAGAAGCGCGCCCCAGTACGTGGGGGATTCCAGCAGCAGCGGCTGTCCCGGACCGACCAGCGCGCGGAACGCGGTGACCAGCCCGCTTTGGCTGCCCGGGGTGATCACCACGTCCCGCGGGGTCGCCGGGGCGGCCTGTGCGGGGGTCGCCGCACGCAGTTCCGCGGCGAACCAGGCTTGCAGTTCGGGAACACCCGCGGTCGGCGGCCGTCCGACCAGCGCCGCCGTGCGCGCCGCCCGCGCGAACGCACTGCGGACGAGGCGTTCCGGCAGCAGCTCCGGATCGGGATAGCCGGAATGAAGCGCTACCGAGCTGGTGGATGCCGGCTGCAGGGACGCGGGCTGCTTGAGCGGCCCGTGCCCGGGGATGCCGAGCGCCGCGGTCTGCCAGCCGTAGTCGCCGGACCCGGCGGCGGGCGCGGCACGGACGAACGTGCCGACCCCGGGCAGGCTTTCCACCAGCCCTTGGGAAGAGAGGCTGCGCAGTGCTTTCTGGACCGTCACCGGACTGGCCGAATACCGCGCGACCAGCTCCCGCGACGACGGCAGCTTCGCTCCGGCCGGGGCAGTGGCGATCCACTCGCGCAGTGTCGAAGCGATCCGGGAGCTGCTATCGTCAGACATGAAACTGAAGGATAGCGCTACTCTCCCCGTCGCACCGGCGCTACCCCGATCCGGGCTCTGGTGGGGCCTGCTCGGCGTCGTGGCGTTCTCGTTCACCGTGCCGTTCACCCGCGTCGCGGTGGAGAACGGCGGGCTCTCGGCGATGTTCATCGGCTCCGCGCGCGCCGCGGTCGCCGCGGTGCTCGCGACCGTCGCACTGATCGCCACGAAACAACGCCTTCCGCGCGGTACGCAGTGGTTCCGCCTAGCCGTCGTCGCGGGCGGAGTGGTGGTCGGCTTCCCGATGCTGACCTCGTACGCCCTCACCACTGCCTCGGCCAGCCACGGCTCCGTCGTCATCGCGCTGCTCCCCGCCGCGACCGCGGTAGTAGCGGTGCTCCGCACGCGTGAACGCCCGCCCGCGGTTTTCTGGGCTCTCGCCGCAGTCGGCGCCATCGCCGCGATCGGCTTCGCCGTCCTGCAAGGCGGCGGTCTCAGCGGAATGCAGTGGTCGGACGCGCTTTTCTTCGGCGCAGTGCTGGCGGCCGCGGTCGGCTACGCCGAGGGCGGGTTGCTGGCGCGGGAATTGGGCGCGTGGCAGACGGTTTCGTGGGCGCTGGTGGTGGCCTCGCCGTTGATGGTCGCGTTGACCGTCGTTTCGATGGCCAGTCACCCTCCACATGCGACAGTGAGCGAATGGGCGGCTTTCGCTTACCTGGCGGTGGTGAGCATGTACCTGGGCTTCTTCGCGTGGTACCGGGGGCTGGGCCTGGGGCCGATGACGCAGGTCAGCCAGGTGCAGTTGGTGCAGCCGGTGCTGAACCTGCTGTGGGCGGCGGTCTTCCTGGGCGAAGAACTGACCTGGCAAACCCTGCTGGGCGGCTTGGCGGTGATCGTCTGCGCGGGGAGCGCGGTGCGGGTGCGGACTGCCCGGAGCTAGTACTCCCGGCGCGGCACCGTGCTCGTCGGGATCGCTGCCGGGAGGCAAGTCCCAGCCGTCGCGGATGATGCTTCCCTGGTTGCCGCTCTGGGGATTCGCGAAGTTGCCGTAGCGGGTTGTTCCGGTTGCACCGGCGAGGCGAGGGCCCAGTCTCCGGATGATGCTAACCGTTGCAAAACACTAACCGTTGTTGTTAACTGGGCGGCATGAAAGCCGTGCGCTTCGCCGCCTATGGCGGCCCCGAAGTCCTTGAGCTGGCCGAAGTCCCCGAACCCCACGCCGGGCCCGGCCAGGTCCGCGTCGCCGTGCGAGCGGCGGGCGTGAACCCGCACGATTGGCGCACTCGCGAAGGACAGTTCCAGCGGATCCGCCCGATCGAACTGCCCGCCGGCGTCGGCCAAGACGCCTCCGGAGTGGTCGACGAGGTCGGCGAAGGCGTCTCGGGCGTGGCGGTGGGGGACCTGGTGCTGGGCCGAGGCGTCAACACCTACGCCGAGTTCGCGGTGCTGAATTCCTGGGCGCCCCTGCCGTCCGGTCTCAGCTTCGCCGAGGCGGCCGGGTACCCGTCGGTGGTCGAGACCGCGCTTCGGGTCCTCCGCCTGATCGGTGTCCAAACCGGACAGACGCTGGTGGTGAGCGGTGCCGCGGGCGGCGTCGGATCAGCGGTTCTGCAGATCGCGCGCGACCGCGGAATCAAGGTGATCGGCACGGCCAGCGCGGCGAACCAGGACTACGTGCGGAGCCTGGGCGCGATCGCGACCACCTACGGCGAGGGCTGGGTCGACCGGGTACGCCAGTTCGGCCAGGTCGATGCGGCGCTGGACCTCAACGGCACCGGCGTGATCCGCGGCTTGCTGGAGCTGACCGGGGATCCTTCGCGGGTGCTCACCATCGCCGATCTGGAGGCCCCGATGCTGGGCATCCGGTTCGCCGGAGTGGGCGGGAGCATGACCGAAGCACTGACCGAGACGGTCGAGTTGATCGAGCGTGGAAAACTCCGCATCCCAGTCGACAAGTCCTACCCGCTGGCCGAAGCCTCTGCGGCGCATGCGGACAGCCAGGCCGGACACACCCGAGGACGCCGGGTTCTGCTGGTCTGAACCATTCGACGCCCTTCTGGCAAGGGTTTCTCCACGCCCGGACCCGTGCAGGCAGCCGTGGTCCGTGAAGGGCTCCTTGAGGGAATCTGATTCCCTCAAGGAGTCCTTCACGGACCGGAGGCATCGGCCGCACTCAGAATCCGGTTTTGAATGCGGCAGTGACGCATCTCCGCGGTAGATCGCTCAACCAGCCACTCGACGCACTTCATCCGCGAGCACCCGGGCGAACCGTTCGTGCGAGGGCACGCTGAAGTGCGTCCCGTCGGCCCCCGGCTCCGCCACGACGCCAGCGTCGACGAACGCCGTACCACGCGCCGCGGCCAATTCCGCGAGCGGTTCGGCCAGCTGCGCCGCTTTGGCCGCGGACGTCGCGTCGTAGAAGGCTCCGTTGACGTCCGCGAAGTCCGGTGCGCTCACATTGATACGGGGCGGTGCCACCAACACGACCTTCGGTGGCTGCCCAGCGTCCGTCCTCCCGTATGCGGCGATCTCGTCCAGCAGCCCGGCGATCGCGGCTGCCGCCTCCGGCACCGTTCGTCCGAATTGGATCTTCAAGTCATTGGTGCCGAGCATCAGCACGACGACATCGAGCGGATTGTGGCTGAGCAAGGCGGGCAACAGGTAGGTGCGTCCGTTGCGTCCCGGCCGGTTCATCGACTCCGGGTAATCGAGATCGGTGGTGCGGCCTCCGAGTCCCTCCTCGATCACGTGATATCCGCTGCCGAGGAGGCCCGCCAGCTGCCCGGTCCACCGAACGTCTGCCGGCCACCGTCCGCGGCTGACTTCCTCGGAACGCTGGCCGTAGGTGTTGGAATCGCCGTAACAGAGCACATTGATCACGCAGGTGCGGAACGCTTCCGGCAGGTCGTTATTCCCCGGGGTGGGGATGGAGCGCTCAGAAACCGAGGTGATGAGCGGAAAGCCAGGTGGCGTGCCGACTTTTCAGCTGGTCGCGTTCCGCGGTGGTCGGCAGCAGGACGTCCGCGCCTCCGTCGTAGGGATGCCGTACTCAGCGCAGGTGCCGGGATACCGTCGGGACTCAGGCAAGCTGTGGAAACGCACCCATCGCTCGCGGTAAACGTGCTTCAGCAGATGAGCCGACGCAGGGTGGCAATGGGGCCATTTTTGCTGCCACAGCGCCATCACGACGAGAGTCCGCCACGCTCGCTGCCGCCGATGAGGCCGAGAATGTGTGCGGGGACCGGATAAACCTGTTCGACCGGCAGTTCTTCCTGAGCGGCGTCGAGATGACCGGAGCTGACCAGGCGGTGGATGCGCGTGGCGAGCGGGGTGACGTCCGTGATGCTGGTGATCCACTGATCGAGGTAGCGGTCGACAGCCTCGCTGGACAGCCCGATCTGAATGGCGCGCCGGCTGAGCGGGGCAAGGGTGAGCGACCGGTCGGGATCCCATTGAATGCGGACGGGACTGATCCGTTTGCGTTCAGCCCAATGTTGCTGGCTCGCGTAGGTACCGGGCTCGTAGCTGCTGAGGGCAGCGTGCGCGAGCGCCCATTCGAAACCGTCGCGGGTGAGTTGGATTTCGAGGACACGTTCCTGGTCCGGCTTGGCCGCCCACCCGGACCGGTACATCATCCACAGGAAGGAGGGCTTGATCCAGGTCATCCGCTCGCGCTTGAACGGCGCCACAAAAGTCTGGGCTTCGACTGCTGCGTCGGCGATTTGCCGCGAGTAAGCCTGGTAGACGGTGACGGTCTGGTCTGTGAAGCTGGCCCGCACATCACGGCGCGGAACAGCGGGTCTGAGCTGGTTGGGCACTTGGTGGTCTCCATTTTTCGTTGGGTGAGGCTGATTGTGCCTTGGCAGCAATGGTTTTGTCGCTTGAAAATCGACGCGACGGATCGCTGCGGCATGATCATCCGCCAGGAAGACCGTCGCAGGCGGGAACGAAGGCGATGGTGGCGACAGTGAGAGCCGCTGCCGCGCAGAGCAGTAACTGACTGCCTGAGCTGCCTGTATTCGGACACCCGGGGTACCCCGAAGCCGACCCCCGGGTGCCAGGACAGCAGGCTGGCTCGCCCACGCGGCCGAAGCCTACGAGAGGCCGTCGCGGATACGGCCGCGCGGTCTACCTCGGACCGCGGCACCGACGCCGGTGAAACCGTTTGCGTTGATCCGCTTTGTGTTCGGCAACGGCTGATCAGAAGCTGGGCATCGAGTCACGGGGCGGAGAGCCCGCGGCCGTTTGGCGCTAGTCGGCGAGATGGGTGAGCCGCAGCCGCAGTGATCCGTTCCATGCTTGGTCTTGGGGGTCGATGTCGGTGCGCAGGCCGCGCCAGGTCGGTTGCCGGAGGCGGCCGTCGGCGGTGATGGCGCGGTAGTTCACGTCGGCGATGAGAGTGGGCCGGACCCAGTGGGCGTTCCGGTCGCGGCCGGTCGGGCCCCGGCCGGCGAAGGGGCAGTCGTCGGCGGCGAGTTCTTCCAGGACGGACGCTAGCGCGCGCCGGGACGCGTTGGTGAAGCCCGAGTGGACTCGGCCGATGTAGACGAGTTGCCGGGCCTGGGTGTAGACGCCGAGGAGGACAGCGCCCACGTGCGCGGGTCCGTGGTCCTGGCTCGGCTGCCAGCCGCCGATCACCGCTTCGCATCCGCGCAGCAGGTCGAGTTCGATCCAGTCTCGCGATGCTTGTCCCGGCAGGTACGGGGACGCCAGGTGCTTGCCGACGATTCCGGCGGCGTTGTGCTGCCGCGCCAGCTGGGCTAGCTGCGCCGGTCCGAGGCCGCGGTGGCTCGGGAGTATTTCGATCACCGGCGAGCGGCCGAGGCCGAGGCTGCGGAGAAGTTTGCGGCGGACGGCGTAGGGCTCGCCGGTGAGGTCGTGCCCGTCGATGCGGAGCACGTCGAAAGCCCGATAGGACGGCGCGTCGCGGGGTGGCGAGATGACTCCGTCGAGGACCAGCCGGCGGCCGCCGAGGTCCTCGGCCATCCGGGCCAGCGCGGGATGGCTGTCCGGCGCCGGCGCGCCGTCACGACCTTGCCAGCGCAGTCCGTGCTCGTCGAGAACGGCCAGCGCCCGGACGCCCGCCTGCTTCAGTTCCCATGCCCAGCCGCGCTGGTTGACCGGCAGCCGGCCGGCCACGGCGGTCATCGGGCTGAGCGCACGCTCGGGTCGCGGTCGCGTAGTCATGGCGGGGATGCAAACACGGAAAGGAAACCGCCAGCGGTACTGCCGGTGAACTCGTTCTTCCGAGGACGGTAACCGGTGCAGCTCGGTGGCGGTTGTCACAGGAGGCGTCGCGACGGTTTCGATCACCGCGTCGCGGGCGCGCTTTGTCCCGGATTTTGGGCGTTGTGCCGTTCTTGGCGGGATTCCTGTTGGGCCGTTAGGCGCAATGCCGCACGGTTTACCTGGAATTGGTTTCGTCGGGGACGGCCTCCGCATAGCCTGCGGGGCTTGCGTTCGCCGCCCTGACCGGGGCCCGGCCATGTCGCGTTGCCCGCCGATTAACCGCGTGTTGCTTGTCCGCCGCCGGTCCGCGCTCGACGATGAGCTGACCTTTTCGGCGGGTTTCGCGGAGAACGTGAAAGCGTTTTCTTCCGGTTCGGCCTGCCGGTGCCCGACCTTTTGCGGGGAATGATTCCGGATGAAATCGGCCAACTCGGTGCTGGACGCCGCACTGACCGCGGTGGCCCCGGCGATCTGGGGCAGCACCTACCTGGTGACCACGGAACTGCTGCCGCCGGACCGGCCGCTGCTGGCGGCGGTGGTCCGGGCATTGCCGGCCGGGCTCGTGCTGCTCGCGGCGACCCGGGTGCTGCCCCGGGGAATCTGGTGGTGGCGTGCGGTGGTGCTCGGGCTGCTCAACATCGGCGCGTTCTTCTGTCTGTTGTTCGTCGCGGCCTACCACTTGCCGGGCGGCGTCGCGGCGCTGATGGTGTCGGCACAGCCGATGCTGGTGCTGCTGCTGTCGGTGTTGTTGTTGCAGACCAGGATCTCCGGCCGGCACCTCGTGTCCTGCGTGCTGGGTGCGGCCGGGGTCGCGATGCTGGTGTTGCGCCCCGACGCCGGCGTGGACGCGATCGGTGTCCTGAGCGGTCTCGGCGGTGCTGCGTGCATGGCAGCGGGCGTGGTGCTGACGAAGCGGTGGGGGCGTCCGGAAAGCGCGAGCCTGCTCGCGTTCACCGGATGGCAGCTGACCGTCGGCGGGCTCGCCGTGCTGCCGATCGCCGTGTTGTTCGAGGGAGTGCCCGGGCACGTCTCCGGTACGAACCTGGCCGGGTTCGCCTACCTCAGTCTCGTCGGCGCTTTGCTGGCTTACCTGATCTGGTTCCGCGGCATCGAACGGCTTCCCGCCCTCGCCGTGTCGTTTCTCGGGTTCGCGAGTCCGCTGGCCGCGGCGGTGCTCGGCTATGTCGTTCTGGGACAAGGGTTTTCCGTGCTCCAGGCCGCCGGCGCCGGGCTGATCGTCGTCGCCGTCGCGCTCGCCCAGCCCCGTTCCCCGCGGCTTCCGCCCGCCGAAAGCCGGCCGGCCTCCTCCCCGTCCCTGCCCACCCCGTCGTCCTGACCGGACGCTCGCCTGCGAGGAAGACAGTGGAAACCACCCAGCTCAGCACCCGCAAACCCGGCACCCGTCTCGGCGCCGACCTGATCAGCCTGCTGCGCCGGCAGGTCGCGGACCAGCCGGACGCGATCGCGGTCGTCTCGGCCGAACGGTCGTTGACCCGTCTCGAACTGCACCGCGAGGCCGCGAGCCTCGCCGCCGGCCTCCGCCGGGCCGGTGCCGGGCCGGACGACCGCGTCGGGCTTTTCGCGGAGCCGTCGGCGGATCTGGTCTGCGGCGTCTGGGGAATTCTCGGCGCCGGAGCCGCTTATCTGCCGCTCTCGCCGGACTACCCCGAAGAGCGGCTGCGTTACATGCTTTCCGACAGCGGCACGAAGACGGTCCTCGCCCAGGAGCATTTAGCCGACCGGGTCGCGGCCATCGCGCCGCCCGGCACGACAGTCCTGACTCCGCGGGCGGCCCGCGACCGCGCCGCCGGACCCGTTCCGCTTCCGTCTCCGCACGATCTCGCCTACGTCATCTACACCTCGGGCAGCACGGGCCGTCCGAAGGGCGTGCAGATCGAGCACGCCGGCATCGTGTCGCAGCTGCGCTGGCTGCACACGGTCGGCTATCTGGACCGCGACACCGTCGTGCTGCAGAAGACGCCGATGAGTTTCGACGCGGCCCAGTGGGAAATCCTCGCGACCGCGTTCGGCGGCAAGGTGGTGATGGGCGAGCCGGGAATCCACCGGGATCCGCACGCCGTCCTCGACACCGTCCGCCGCCACCAGGTGAACACCCTGCAGGGCGTGCCGACTCTCCTGCAGGCTCTGGTGGACACCGAGCAGCTCGGGCAGTGCACGTCCTTGCGTCGGGTGTTCTCCGGCGGCGAAGCCCTGTCGCGGCAGCTGGCCCGCCAGATCACCGGCGAGCTGCCCGCGGCGTCGCTGATCAACCTGTACGGCCCCACCGAATGCAGCATCAACGCGACGTCGTATCTCGTGGACCCGGACGCGCTCGGGGACGGCCCAGGCTCGATCCCGATCGGATTCCCGGTCGACAACACGCAGTGCTACATCCTCGACGAGAATCGTTCGCCCGCCGACATCGGCGAGGTCGGCGAGCTGTACGTCGGGGGCGCGCAGCTGGCTCGCGGGTACCTGAACCGCCCGGAGGCGACGGCGGAACGGTTCGTGCGGTCGCCGTTCGTGCCGACCGAACGGCTGTACCGGACCGGGGACCTGGCCTTCTGGAACCCGGACGGGAGCATCCAGTTCGCCGGGCGCACCGACAACCAGGTCAAGCTGCGCGGCTACCGGGTCGAGCTCGACGAGATCGGCCTGGCGATCGAGGAGCACGCCTGGGTCCGCCGGGCCGCGGTGGTCGTCGCGAACGACGAGCGGACCGGTTTCGACACGCTCGTCGCGTGCATCGAGCTGAACCCGAAGGAAGCGGCCCTGATGGACCAGGGCAACCACGGCGCGCACCACCAGACCAAGTCGAGCCGGCTGCAGGTCAAGGCCCAGCTCGCCGGCGCCGGGGTGCGGGAACCGGCCGAGCTGGCCGGAAAGGCGGCGGTCCCGCTGCCGGGACGGCTCGAGACCGAACACCAGCGCCGCACCGTTTTCGCCCGCAAGACCTACCGCAACTACGAGCCTGGACCGGTGACGCGGGACGAACTGCGCGACCTGCTCGAACACCGGCCGCCGCGGGGCCGGGCGCGAGGGCTCGACGAACTGACGTTCGCGCAGCTGGGCGAATTGCTGCGCTGGTTCGGCCAGTTCCACAGCGACCAGCGGCTGCTGCCGAAGTACGCCTACGCCTCGCCTGGCGCGTTGTACGCCACGCAGTTGTTCCTGGACACCACCGGGATCGCGGGCGTCGCACCGGGCATTCACTACTACCACCCGGTCGACCACGCCCTGGTCCGGATCGGGGATTCCCCGCGATGGCCGGGCGCCGGCCTCGCGGTCCACTTCGTCGGCCGGAAGCGGGCCATCGAACCGGTCTACCGGAACAACATCAGCGAAGTCCTCGAATTCGAGGCCGGGCACATGCTCGGCGTGTTCGAGGAAGCGCTGGCCGGCTACGGCCTGGACATCCGGCCGCTCGGCCACGATCCGTCCATTGCGGACAGTCTCGGCGGCGCGGCCGGCGACGAGTACCTCGGCACGTTCGAGATCCGGCCGGACGACGGCAGCCCGCGGCCGGACGACGCGGAACTCTACGTCCAGGCCCATCCCGGCCGCGTCTCCGGTCTCCCGGCCGGGCACTACCGTTACGCCGACGGGGAATTCACGAAGATTTCCGAGGAGCTCGTGCAGGCCCGGCACGTCATCGCCATCAACCAGCGGGGTGTATGACCAAGCGGCGTTCGGCATCACCGCGATCGGCCGCGCCGAAGAGCCGTGGCTGCGGTACCTCCGGCTCGGCACCAAGCTGCATCACCTGCAGCGCAACGGACTCGGCCTCGGGCTCATGTCGTCGGGCTACAGCTCCAAGTCCGGCCATCCGCTGCCGGCGGCCCGCCGCGTCGACGACATCCTCTCCGCCGCCGGCGAGGTCTCCGGGCCGTCGTATTTCTTCGTGGGCGGCCGGGTCGGCGCGGAGCAGATCCGCAGCGAGGGCATGGCGGAAGACGTTCTCCACATGAAGGGGCCGGCCGAGATCGTCAAGGACGACCTGGCCCGGCTGCTGCCGGACTACATGATCCCGCAGCACGTGCTGGTCCTCGACCGGCTGCCGCTGACCGCGAACGGGAAGGTGGACCGCACGGCGCTCGCCGCGTCCGAACAGGTGCGTCCCGCGCGCACCGCGAGCCCGTATGTCGCTCCCGCCACCGAGACGCAGCGGGTGCTCGCGCGGCTGTGGGGCGAGACGCTCAAGTACGACGAGGTCTCGATGGCGGACGAATTCTTCGCCTCCGGCGGCAACTCGCTGACCGCGGTCACGCTCGTCCACCGGATCAACAAGCAGTTCGCCGCCGCGCTGCCGCTCCAGGCGATCTTCGAGCACCCGACTCCGGCGAGCCTGGCCGAGCGGATCGAGCGCGGAGCGGGAGACCGGTCGTCCCGGCTGATCCGGCTCGGCGACGCGGCGGCGGGACGGCCGGTGTTCTGCTGGCCCGGCCTGGGCGGGTATCCGATGAATCTCCGCGCGCTGGCCCGGGAAGCCGCCGACGGACGGCCCTTCTACGGCGTGCAGGCGCGCGGCATCAACCCGGGCGAGCAGCCCTACGCCACGATCCGGGAGATGGCCGCCGCCGATGTCGCGGAGCTTCGCCGGGTCCAGACCGAAGGCCCGTACCTGCTGTGGGGCTATTCCTTCGGGGCGCGGGTCGCGTTCGAAGCCGCTTGGCAGCTGGAACAACTCGGAGAACGCGTCGAACAGCTGCTGCTGATCTGTCCCGGCAATCCGGCGGTGCCCGGCGCGGACCCGGAGCGCTTCGGCCGGGAGCCCTCCTACGCCAACCCCGCCTACGTCACGATCCTGTTCTCGGTGTTCGCCGGCAAGATCGCTGGTCCGGACCTCCGGCGTTGCCTCGAACGTGCCCGGGACGAGGACAGCTTCGTCGCCTTCGTGCACGAGCTTCGCCCGGCGCTGGACCCGTCGACGATCCGCCGGATCGCCCGGATCGTGGCGCGGACCTACGAATTCGAGTACAGCTTCCACGAGCTGGCGCAACGCCGTCTGGACACGGAGATCACGATCTTCAAGGCGGCCGGCGACGACTACTCGTTCATCGAAGGCCGCACCGGCTATTCGGCCGCACCGCCGACGATCGTCGACCTCGCCTGCGACCACTACGAGGTGCTCAAGGAACCCGGCGTCGCGGAACTGGCCGCCGCGATCGCCGGTACGCGACAGCCTGCGGGCGGGCGCTGAGTTGGCCGATCGAGTACCGCGCTTTTTCAACGGAACTCGCGGTCATCGTAGCGACGGGACCGGAACGAGGCTGCCCGGTTGCCGGCCCCGCACGGACCGGGATTCCCGGTGATCCGCGAATACGAGGCGGGCGGGCGGCGCGATCTCGTCCACGCCTCGAGCAGCACATCCCAACAGAAAGAGGAGAACGATGTCGACTGTCTCAGCTGAACCGACCGCCCCGACCGGCAGCGTCCACGCCGGCTGGTCGCACACCGACGTGGGCCTGCTGCTGGTCCGGATCGTCCCGTTCGGCGTGCTGGCCGTCTTCGGGGCACAGAAGCTGTTCGGCGCCTTCGGCGGAGGCGGGCTCGCCGCCACCGAAGCGTCGTTCGCGCAAATGGGCTACCACCCGGCACTGCCCTTCGCGCTGCTGGGCGGCACGTGCGAATTCGTCGGCGGGCTCCTGGTGATGTCCGGCCTGCTGATGCCGCTGGCCACGGCGATGGTGATGGGCGTCATGATCAACGCGTTCGCGGCGGTCGCCGACAAACCCTTGGAAAACTCCGGGCTCGCGATCGTCCTGTTCATGAGCGCGGCCGCGCTGGCCTTCGCCGGACCCGGCCGGTTCGCCTTGGACGCCGGCCGGCCGTGGCAGCGCGTCGGCATCAGGTGGGGCGCGGCAAGCCTGACCCTCGCCGTCGTGACTGCGGTTCCGTCGCTCCTGGTCGCGCACTGACGCACCCGGGTCGCGCGGCCGCGGCGTCGGCCGCGCGACCCGGGGCTGCAGTCGAACCGGCCCGGCAGCAGACAGCCGAGGACGGGTTTGCCGCCGCTGCCGCGGGTTTCGTCGTCGGTGCGGCCGGCACCTGCGGCAGATGCGACGCCGGCCTGATCAAGGCGGCTGGGCCGCGGTGCGTGAGGCGCGGCGGTGTTTTCTCTTGCCGCGACTGGGAATCCGCCGGAGCCGCGGCCGCCCCGGGCCTGTCCGGCCGTGTGGTTCAGCCGGTTCTCTCGGTCGCCGTGGTGCTGGACCCCGGTTCGGCCGGATCCTCCTCGAAGGACGTGAAGGAGAACTCGACGCCGTGCCGGGTGGCTGACGGGGTGATGATTCCGGCGATGCCCGGCTGGTCCAGTCGCGCGAGGATGCGGGCCAGTGCTTCGGGCGCTTCGGTCGGTTCGTCGGCCGTTTGGACGAGGGTCCGGTGCAGAATGCCGATGTCCCAGGTGCTTCCGCCGGCTCCGCTGCCCGCGGCGACGGCGACGGTCGCGTCCAGCAGCCAGCGCGGTGCCTTGCCGGGCAGGGACGGCGTGGCGTGCGAGGTCAGTCCGACGACCTGATCGGCGCGCAGGAGGCCGTCGCTGAGCGTCTGGATCCAGACTTTGTCGAGCCCCATGGGTTCCTCCGTTCGTCGCGGGGGCGGGGGTCAGACGTGGTGGCGGCGCGCGGCGGTCAGGGTCGCGACCACGCAGCCGACGACGGTCAGGGCGAACAGGACTACTGCGGTCATCACAGACTCCCGGGGTGCGGAGTTCGGACGCGGCGCCGGGGCGGTCGCAGCGGCTGGCGTCGCGCGGGTCGGCAGGTCCTCCCGCCGGCGTTCGCGGCGCCGGGCGGGATCGCGGCAGGATGCGCGGCCCGTCGGCGGGGCGAGCGCCGGGCGCTCGGTTAGCACTCGACTGCGTAGAGTGCTAAATCTGATTTAGCACTCCCTTGTCGCGATTGCAACCGGCACCGTTCCGTGTCGGACCCAGTGTCGTCCTTTCAATGACAACCCTACTTGTCATCGTTTCGACGACATGATAGATCTGTGGTGTGCGTCGACACCAGAGCTGACACGACAGGGAGGAAACGCCATGTTGATGCGCACTGACCCGTTCCGGGAGTTCGACCGGCTGGCCCAGCAGGCCTTCACCAACGTCGCGGGGACCTGGTCGCGGCCCGCGGCGATGCCGCTCGACGCCTACCGCGTCGGCGACGAGTTCGTCATCGCGTTCGATCTGCCCGGCGTCGACCCGGACGCGATCGAGCTGAACATCGAGCGCAACGTGCTGACCGTCAAGGCCGAGCGCCGGCCCGCGATGACCGAGCAGTCGGTCGAGATGCAGGTGTCCGAGCGGCCCCTGGGCGTGTTCTCCCGGCAGTTGTTCCTCGGGGAGTCCTTGGACACCAACCAGATCAAGGCCGCCTACGAGGCGGGCGTGCTGACGGTGCGGATCCCGGTCGCCGAGAAGGCCAAGCCCCGCAAGATCGAGATCAGCGGCGGGCAGGGCACCCGCAAAGAGATCGACGCCTGATCCGGCGGCCCTCGCGGGTCGGCTGCGCGGATCGTCCCGGAGTTGTTCCGCCGCATCGTGTTTCGGCGTGGGCGGAGGGGCGGGTCCGCGCTCCCGCGTCCGATTCTTCGAACCGGCCCGCCGGAAACGTCGGCAAACGTCGTTCGTGAGTTCCGCCCAGCTGCGAGGTCCGCGCGGTCGCCGAGCGGACCTCTTTCCCGTCGCCACGGAGAAAACCCGCCCGGAGGACATCAGTGACCGCGACTCTGGCCCCAGAACACCCGAACCTCGCTGCCCGGCCCGCGCGAGCGGAAGCCCCGGCCGGTCCGGAACCTGCCGTGGTCCTGATGCCGTTGATCGAACCCGCGGACCGCCCCGGAAACGACGAGGTCCCGCCGGAGCTGGCCGAACGCGGTCTGCGCCGCTACACCGCCCGGATCGCGGACGCGGTGGGCGCCGGAGCGGAAGCCGCCTGGTGCGAGTGGGCCGATGCCCCCAGCGCCTACCTCGCGCTGGACCACCGGCTGCCCGGCCATCCCGGCCGGGACGCGGCACTGATCTGGGCCGCCGAGCGCGGCTGGGCGCTCGCGGTGGAAACCGGCTGCCGCGAGGACCTGCTGATCACGGCCGAGCTGGAGGGCGACCCCGTGCCCACGCCGGAAACTGTCGCGAGCTGGTTCCGCGCCGTGCTAGCCGGCGAGCCCGCCGAAGCGCGCCGGCGTTCCCGCGCGGCGGCGAGTACGGACATCGCCCGCCGGCTCGCGAACTGGGCCAGGCACGAGCCGGTCGGCGACAACGGGTGACGGAGCGAGAAGGCGGCACGCGTCCTCGCCAAGATTGGCGCGATCGAGCAGGAAGGAACGGCGCGAATCAGCCGTCCTGGCTCGCGCGATCGGGACCCGGGCGCCCCGTCACTTGTCGCCGACCAGCAGGGCGGCCAAGCGTTCGAGGTCGTCGGCCATGTCGACCCGGTCGTCGAGCAGCCACTGGATCTGCAGTCCGTCCATGACCGCGACCAGGATGCGCGCCACCCAAGCCGGGTCGGTGCCCGGGCCGGCGCGGTCCGCGAGCCGGTCGGCTATGTCCGCGCAGACCTGGGCGTACCGGTCGCGGACCCACTCGTGCGCGGCGTGGCCCGGCTCGGTGGCCTCGGCGGCCGTTGTCGCGTAGAGGCGGACCAGGTCCGGCGTCTGCGCGTTCCGGCGCGCCACCTCCAGCAGCCCGGGGAGCGGGTCGCCGTGGTCCAGCAGCGCGGCGGTGCGTTCGTCGCGGGCGGCGAGCACCGCCGCGAGCATCGCCTGTTTCGACCCGAAGTAGTGGAACAAGGTCGATTCGGTGACCCCGACGCGGCGTGCGATCTCCTTCACCGACGAGCCGTGGTAGCCGCCTTCGGTGAACACTTCCAGGGCGGTGCGGAGGATTTGCTCCCGACGTTCGGCGCCCTTCGCGTAGGGGCCTCGGGGACCGGATGCGGCCATGCCGGGACCCTACCCCAGGGCTAAAATCGAGTGTCACTCGATTTTGAGGTACGGTGGACGCACCTGCTACCCCTCGGGAGACGCCGTGGAGCGTGACATCCAGGCCCTGCTGGGCAAACTCGACCTGAACCAGAAGGTGCGGCTCCTCACCGGGGCCGACTTCTGGCGCACGCACGCCGAGCCCGCGATCGGGCTCCGCGCGATGGTGCTGTCCGACGGCCCGGCGGGCGTGCGCGGGCGCAGTTTCGACGAGCGCGACCCGTCGCTTTCGCTGCCGTCGGGCACCGCGCTCGGCGCCACCTGGGATCCCGGCCTCGCTCGCCGCTACGGCGCGGCCCTCGGCGCCGAGGCCCGCCGCCAGGGGGTCGACGTGGTGCTCGGGCCGACGATCAACCTGCAGCGCACTCCGTTGGGCGGCCGCCATTTCGAGGCGTTCGCCGAGGATCCGCTGCTCACCGCGGAGCTGGCTGTCGCGTACGTCGAAGGCGTCCAGTCGGCTGGCGTCGCTGCGACGCCCAAGCACTTCGCGGCCAACGACGCCGAGACTGACCGGTTCACCGTCGACAACCGGATCGACGAGCGCACGCTGCGCGAGGTTCATCTCGCCGCGTTCGAAGCGGCGGTCGTGCGGGCCCGCGCCTGGCTGGTGATGTCGGCCTACAACTCCGTCAACGGCACCACGATGACCGAGCACGAGCTGCTGCGCGACCCGCTGTCGGAGGATTGGGGATTCGACGGCGTGGTGGTGTCCGACTGGACGGCCGTGCGCAGCACCGCGGCCGCGGCGAACGCCGGACAGGACCTGGTGATGCCCGGCCCGGAGGGCCCGTGGGGGCAACAGCTGGTCGACGCGGTGCGGGCCGGTGAAGTCCCGGAGGAGGCGGTGGACGAGAAGGTGCGGCGGCTGCTGCGGCTGGCCGCGCGGGTGGGTGCGCTGGACACGCTGCCGTCCGTGATCCCGGAGCCGCCGCCGGCCGAAGACGGCGTCGCGCTGGCCCGCGAGGTCGCGGCTGCTGGAATGGTGTTGGTGCGCAACGAAAACGCGTTGCCGTGGGACCCGGCGCGGTTCGGCTCGGTCGCGGTGCTCGGCCAGAACGCGCAGCGGGCCCGGATCCAGGGCGGCGGAAGCGCCACCGTACGGCCGCGCGAGGTGGTTTCCCCGCTCGCCGCACTGCGTTCGGCGCTCGGCGCGGACGTGGTCCGCCACCGCGTCGGGGCGACCGTGACTGACGGCGTGCTCGCTTTCGACTCGGCGGACCTGACCAATCCGGTGACCGGCGAGCGCGGCGTGCGGGTGCGCTTCCTGGCGACGGACGGGACCGAAGTGGCGGTTCAGGATCGGCTGGCGGCGACCCTGGTATGGCTGGACGACGTCCCGGACGGAACCGCGACCATCGAACTGCGTACGACGTGGAATGCTCCGGCGGGCATCCACCACGTCGGCGCGGCCGCGCTCGGCAGGCTCGTGCTGACGGTCGACGGCACCGAGGTGCTCGACACGGTCACCGAGGCCGAAGGCGGCTTGCTCGGTGGCGCGTTCCTGGACCCGCCCGCGGTCACCGCCGCGGTCGAATTCGGCGGCGGCGCTTCCGAGATCGTGCTGCGGTTCACCAGCGACACCGACCTGCCGCTGCGCGCGGTGACCCTGGGTGCCGCGACCGTACTGGCCGACCCGGACGAGGAAATCGCGGCCGCCGCCGCGCTGGCCGCCGAATCGGACGTCGCGCTGGTGGTCGTCGGAACGGGCGAGACCATCGAAAGCGAGGGCTTCGACCGCACGTCGCTGGCGCTGCCCGGGCGCCAGGACGATCTGGTGCGCGCGGTCGCCGCGGCCAACCCGCGCACGGTAGTCCTGGTCAATTCCGGTGCGCCGGTCCTGCTGCCCTGGCGGGACGAGGTCGCGGCGGTGCTGCTCGGCTGGTTCGGCGGCGAACGGTTCGGCGAGGCCGTCGCCGACGTGCTGCTCGGCGTCCGCGAACCGGGCGGGCGGCTGCCCGCGGGCTGGCCCGCGACCGGCGCCGAGAAGTCGGTGCTGTCCGGCGTTCCTTCGGACGGTGTCCTGACCTACGCGGAAGGCATCCACATTGGACACCGCGGCTGGCTGCGCAACGGCGAGCGCCCGGCCTACCCGTTCGGGCACGGCCTCGGCTACACGGACTGGGAACTGCGCGAAGCGCGGGTCCCCGCCGAGGCGCCCGCGAACGAGCCGGTGCCGATCGAGGTGCGGCTGGCCAACACTGGCGCGCGGGCCGGGCGCCAGGTGGTCCAGGTGTACCTGTCCCGGCCGGGCAGCGCGGTCGAGCGCCCGGTGCGGTGGCTGGCGGGCTGGGCGCTCGTCGACGCGCCGCCGGGACCGGCGAACGCGACCGTGTCCGTGCCGCCGCGCGCGTTCCAGCACTGGGACGGCGGCTGGCGGACCGAGCCGGGGGAGTTCACTGTCCACATCGGAACGTCGGTGGACGACACTCCGCTGACGCAGCGCGTGACTCTGCGCTGAGAAGACGATCTCGGGGCGGGCCCGGCTTCGGCCGGGCCCGCCTTTTTCGCCGGAAAGCCCGTCGCGCCAGGGTCTTGCCGTCCGGTGCGTCCGCGCGCATACTGGCACTCACTACAAATTTCGAGTGTCACTCGATTTTCATGTCGAGCGGCACCGGCCTCCGGACGCGAGGAGAGCCATGCCCGAATCACCCGTCCCCGCCAGAACAGCCGGGCCGCACGCCGGCCCGGCCCTTTCCTCCCGCGGGACCGCGCCGGCGCGGCTGCTGCCGTCGCTCGCGGTCAACACACTGGTCCTGTTCGCCACCTACTCCGGGCTGATCGGGGTGCTGCTGCCCAACCAAGTGGCCGCTCTGGACCCGGCGCACAAGGTCGCGAACCTTTCCCTGGTCACCACGGTTTCGTTCGTCTTCACCCTCTTCGCGCAGCCGATCGCCGGCGCGCTGAGCGACCGCACTCGCAGCAGGCTCGGCCGCCGCGCGCCGTGGATGCTCGGCGGCGCGGCCGTCGGCGCGGGGTTCCTGCTCGGGCTCGGCGGCCTGCACAGCCTGCTCTGGATCGCGGTCTTCTGGGTGGTCGTCCAGGTGGCGCTGAACGTGCTGCAGGGCCCGTTGTCGGCCGTGGTCGCCGACCGGTTCCCGCGCGAACGGCGAGGCATGGCCAGCGCGATGGTCGGCGTCGGCACCATGGTGGGCGTCAGCGGCGGCGTGCTGATGGCCGGGCAGGTCGCCGGGCACGTGGGCGTCGGCTACGCGGTCTTCGCGGTGGTGGTGCTGGTGGCGACCGGTGCCTTCGTCCTGCTCAACCCGGACGCGCCGACGCGGGGCGCGGCCCGGGAACCGTTCTCCTGGCGGCAGTTTCTCGCCGGCTTCTGGGTGAATCCCCGGCGGTACCCCGACTTCGCGTGGGCGTTCGCCGGCCGGTTCCTGTTCATTCTCGGCTATTTCGTGGTCTACGGCTTCCAGCTCTACATCCTCACCGACTACATCCGCCTGCCGCTGGCGACGGCGAACAAGACCATCGGGCTGCTCAGCCTCGCGAGCCTGGCGACCACGCTGGTGTCGATCCCGCTGAGCGGCTGGCTGTCCGACCGGCTGGGGCGGCGCAAGATCTTCGTGTACCTGGCGTCGGCGGCGCTCGCGGCCGGGCTGCTGGTGCCGCTGATCGCCCCCACGGTGACCGGAATGGTGGTGTCCGGCGCGATCCAGGGCCTCGGGTACGGCGCGTACATGGCCTGCGACACCGCTTTGATGACCGAGGTGCTTCCGGGCGGGGGCGCCGCGGCGGGCAAGGACCTCGGAATCCTCAACATCGCCACGAACATCCCGCAGGCGGCGAGTCCCGCGGTCGCCGGCCTGCTGATCACCGCGCTGGGCGGGTATCCCGCCCTGTTCGTCTTCGCCGCCGCGGCGGTGCTGCTGGCCAGCCTTGCCATCGCGCCGATCCGCACTGTCCGATGAGGAGTGTCATGACCGAGATCGTTACCCCGCAGGGCCGCTTGCGCGGCGTGCGTCGCGCAGATGGGTCGTATGCGTTCCTGGGTGTCCCGTTCGCCGAGCCGCCGGTGGGCGAACGGCGGTTCGGCGCTCCGGTGCCGCACCGCGGCTGGGACGGCGTGCGGGACGCCACCCGGCCCGGCGCGACGCCGCAGCGCCGTCAGCTGGCGGAGGTGACGCTGATCCCGGAACCGTCTGTCCCCGGCGAGGCCACGCTCAACGTCAACGTGTGCACGCCTTCGCCCGACACCGCCGGGCTTCCCGTGCTGGTCTGGATCCACGGCGGCGGCTTTGTCGCCGGATCGCCGGCGAGTCCGTGGTACGACGGGGCAGCGTTCAATCGCGACGGCGTGGTCACCGTGACCGTCTCCTACCGGCTGGGGTTCGACGGTTTCGGCTGGATCGACGGCGCGCCGGCGAATCGCGGCGTGCTCGACTGGTTGTGCGCCCTGGAATGGGTGCGCGACAACATCTCCGCGTTCGGCGGCGATCCCGGCCGGGTCACCATCGCGGGCCAGTCGGCCGGGGGCGCCGCGGTGCTCACCCTGCTCGGGCTTCCCGCGGCGCAGGAACTGTTCACCGCGGCGCACTGCCTGTCCGGGCCGGTCGCGCACATCACGGCCGAGCAGGCGGAGAAGTTCGGCCGGGCTCTGGCCGGGCGGCTTGGCGTACCGCCCACTCGCGCCGGTCTGTCCACAGCAGACGAGGCGCGAGTACTTGCCGCACAACGCGAACTGGCCCCGGTGGGCGAGCCGCCCGCCGACCCGGTGGCCGCGGTCAACGGCCTGGCGGACGGGCTGCCCCTCGGCCCGGTCATCGACGGCGACCTGATCAAATCGTCCACTGTGGACTCCTTGTGCGACGGGTGCGGCGCGGACAAACCGCTGGTGCTCGGCGCGACGGACACGAGTTCGCGTTCGGGTTCGCCCGAGCCCGCGACCGGCTGGCGGCGGTCCCGGCCGCGGATCTGCTGTCCGCGGCCGGTGTCCCGGACGCCGCCGGGTTCGTCGCGGCTCATCCGGAGCTGGACACCGCGGACCTGCTCGGCCGGTACGTCACCGACCAGCTGTTCGGCGTGGCGGTCGCCGACGTCGCCGACGCCCGGGGCGACGCTCCGACCTGGCTGTACCGCTTCGCCTGGCCGTCACCGGTGTTCGGCCAAGCGGTGCACTGCCTCGATGTCCCGTTCTATTTCGACTGCCTGGACGCCGAGGGGGTCGCCGCGGTCGCCGGCCCGCACCCGCCCCGCGACCTCGCCGACGAGGTGCACGGGGCGGCGGTCAACCTGATCACGACAGGCGATCCGGGCTGGCCGCGGACGGCAGGCAAAGTCCGGGTCTTCGGCCAGCCCTCGGGTTTCGGCGACGACACCTACCGCGCGGCCCGCGCCCTGCTCGCCGCCGGCCGGCGAGCGTAGCCGGGCGGCCACGCATTCAGCGCGACGGCCCGTACAGCTCGGTTCTGCGATCGCCGAAAAGGTGGTTCCGGGTGCTGATGTTCTTGTCCCGGGCGGAAGCGAGGTCGGTGTCCCACTCCGCGCGGCCGTCCGGTCCCGCGACGGCCGCGACCCAGCCGTCGTGCCCGACGATCGTCGTTCCCTCCGTCCACCGTTGGCCGCGTTCGGTTCCGGAGCGGTCGCAGCAGGCGATGGCGATCCGGTTGACGCGGGCGGCGGCCTGGGCGATGACGACTTCCGGCGGCCGTTCCCCCTCGGGCCGCTCGACGGCGGGCCAGTTGGTCGGGACGGCGATCAGGTCGGCGCCGTCGAGGGCGGCCCGCCGGGTGTACTCGGGGAATTCCAGGTCGTAGCAGATCATCACCGCGATCCGGCCGAAGCGGGTGGCGACGACCGGCGGCGGCTGGCTTCCCGGGGTGAAGAACAGCTTTTCCCGGTCCCACAGGTGGGTTTTGCGATAATTCGCCACGACGCCAGTGGCGTCGAGCAGAACCGCGCTGTTGTACAGCACGCCCCCGGGGCCGCGTTCGGCATACCCGCAGACCACCACCGAGTCGCCGTCGATCGCCGCGGCCCACTCGCCGATCTTCGGGTCGTCGGGGCGAATCGCGCATTCCGCGGCTTCGGCGGCCGACTCGAACACATACCCGCTCGTGGCCAGTTCCGGCAGGACGAGAAGATCGGCCTTCGTTTCGGCGATCGTGCGGACGATCTGGCGGTGGTTCGCGTCCAGCTCGCCGACCCGCGGAGCGAGCTGGACGCAGCCGATCCGGGTCATTCGCTGTCTCCCTGGTCGGCGATCCGGGTGCGGACCCGGTCGGCGAGACCGGGAACCGCGGCCACGACGACGGTGGCGACGAGGAGAACCGCGAGAATGATGTACGGGAAGAACCGGTACGGGCCGGACACGCCCACCACGTTCTTGAAGATCGTGTACGCGATGAAGGCGAGGGCGAGCACTGGGACGACCGCTTGCCAGCGGGGTGCTTTCGGCCGGCCGCCGAGGAAAAGGAACCGGAACGCGCCGGCGGTGGCCATGGCGTAGGCGACCAGCAGGGAGATGGTTCCGATGGTGAGCCAGTAGAAGGTGGCGTCCAGGACGCCGGTCCCGGCCAGTCGTTGCCCGACGGCGAAGCAGAGGATCAGCAGGCTCGTCACGACGATCGTGCCGACCGGTGCTCCGCGTTTGGTCAGCCGCACGACCGGACCGGGCACTCCGGCGTCGCGAACCAGCGCGTAGCCGACCCGCGCCGCGCCGTTGACCGTGCCGAGAGTGATCGCGAACAGGCTCACGCTGGCGACCAGGTTGAGCAGGACGCCCATCGCGCTGCCGAGGTACTGCGCGGCCAGGTCGCCGTACGGATCTTCGGCCGCGGCGAAGGCTTTCACCCCGGCCGGCCCGGTGCCGTAGCCGAGGGCCTGCCCGACGATGGCGAGCAGGAAGAACGCGCCGACCACCACGATGGTGATCTTCAGCGCCCGGGGGATCTCCCGCTTCGGGTTCATCGTCTCCTCGCCGAGCGACGCGGCGCCTTCGAACCCGGCGAACGCGAGGAACCCGAACACCGCGGCCCCGGCGATCGTGCCCACTCCGGTGCCGGCGGGCAGGTGCAGGAAATTCCAGCTGAAGGTCTGCCCGTGCGGGCCGTGGCCCGCCGCGACCCGCACGATGATCACGATGCTGAGCAAGCCGACCAGCGCCGCCCCGGCCAGCTCGCAGATCAGCAGGATCCGGGTGATGACGCGGATTTCGCTCAGCGACAGCGCGACCACCAGCACGAGCGCGACCAAGGCGGTCCAGATCCATTCGGTCGCGCCGGCCCCGGCGAGGCCCAGCTGGCCGAGGACTTTGTTGAAGAACAACGCGATCTCGATGGTCGAGCCGGTGCCGATGGTCGCGTACGCGGTGAACAGCGCCGCGCCGGCGACGAATCCGGCGCGCGGGCCGAGCGTGCGGCCGACCAGTGCGTAGACGGACCCGGTGTGGGAGATGTGCTGCGAGAGCTTGACGAATCCATAGCCGACCAGCGAGACGCCGAGGATGGCGAACACGAAGGCCCAGGTGGCGCCTTCGCCGAGCAGGCCGGCCGCCCCCACCCCGAGCAGCGCCATGGCGCCGACCGGGCCGATGAGTCCCACGGAGAACGCGGCCGCGTCCGTGACTTTGAGCTCTCGGCGCAGTCTTTCCGGTGCGGCGGCTTGGTTTCCGTTGGCGGGTGCGGACATGTCCATCAGCCTCTGTCTTGTTTCGGCGCCCGGGAGGGGGCGGGGTGGGCCGGGAAAACGTGCTCAGTTCCGGTCGACGGCGGGAGTGCCGGCGAACGCGCCGGAGTGGCGGCCGATGTGCTCGATGCGGAGGGTGGCGGTGGCCTCGTGCGCGGCCAGGCCCTCGAAGGCGGAAATCCGTTCCACGGCGGGCGCCAGCGCCGCGGTGCCTTCCTTGGCGGCCCGCTGGTAGGTGAGCGGCTTGAGGAATCGCGACACCGACAGGCCGGCGTTGTAGCGGGAGGTCTTGCCGGTCGGCAGGACGTGGTTGGTGCCCGCGATCCCCTTGTCGGAGTAGGCGACGGTGCTCCACCGGCCCAGGAACAGCGAGCCGTAGTTGCTGAGCGTCTTCAGGTAGTAGTCGTCGTCCGCGGTCTGGATTTCGAGGTGCTCGGGCCCCCAGACGTCGCTGACCGCGGCGGCCTGGGCGGCGTCGCGGGCCACGACGACCGAGCCGAAGTCGCGCCACGCCGGACCGGCCACCTCGCGGGTGGCCAGCGTCGCCAGGCGGCGGTCGATCGCGGCGACGACCTGGCGGCCGAACTCCTCGGACGTGGTGACCAGCGCGGCCGGCGAGTTGGGGCCGTGTTCGGCCTGCCCGAGCAGGTCGGCGGCGACCCAGTCGGGGTCGGCGGTCTCGTCGGCGATCACGGCCACTTCGGACGGTCCGGCGAGCAGGTCGATGCCGACCTGGCCGAACAGCTGCCGCTTCGCCTCGGTGACGTAGGCGTTGCCCGCGCCGACGAGCATGTCCACCGGTGCCTCGTCCAGCAGTCCGAACGCCATCGCGCCGAGCGCCTGCACGCCGCCGAGGGCGAAAACCCGGTCCGCGCCGGAAAGGTAGGCGCCGTAAAGCACCGCCGGGTGCGCGCCGTGTTCGCCGGACGGGGGAGTGCACGCGAGAACGGACGGCACGCCCGCGGCCTTCGCGACGCCGACCGTCATGAACGCGCTGGCCAGCAACGGAAACCGGCCGGCGGGCAGGTACGCGCCGACCCGGCGGACCGGCACGTAGCGCTGCCCGCAGACGACCGAGTCGGCCAGTTCGATCTCGAAATCGGCCAGGTGTTCGCGCTGGGCGGCGGCGAACCGGCTGGTGCGCTCGTAGCCGAGTTCGAGGGCCGCGCGCAGGTCGGCGGGCAACTGGTCGCCGGAGCGGCGCAGCTCGTCCCGGTCGAGCTCGAGCGAGCCGGTCCAGCCGTCGAGGTCCTCGGAATACTGGCGGACCGCGGTCAGGCCGCGGCGCTCGATGTCGCGCAGCATTTCGCTGACGCGTTCGACGACGCGCGGGTCGCGCTGGGCAGGCGGGCCGTCCACGGCGGGCTTCTTGAGCCAGGTCAACGGGCCGAGCTGGGCGGCTTCGGAGGGAGTGATCTGCATGGCACGAGACGGTAAGCGCGATTCAGCCAACGGACCAGAGGGTGCGATCCTGACCGAGCCATTGGGCTGTCCGATGCCTCCGCGCGCCGATCCGTCCAAACCGGACAGTGCTAGCCGCGCGGACGTTTGGGGCGCGCGGCCGGGCCGCGGGCGTCGCTGACCGCGTCTTCGGCCAGCCGGGCCAATTCCCGCGTGGCGCGCGACAACGGCCGGCCGCGCTTGCGCGCGATCGCGATCGTGTCGAAGAGCGGCTCTTCGAACGGCGCGGTGTGCAGTCCCGGCGGAAAAGCCGCGCTGCGGACCACGGCGGTGCTGGCGATCGTGTCGCCGGCCCCGTCCGCGACCAGCTTCAGCGCGGCTTCCACGTGCTCGATCTCGAAGATCGGTTCGATCCGCACGCCGGCGAGCTGCGCCCGGTCGGCGAGCTGCCGGCGGGTGGGATCCCGCCAGCCGTAGCGGGCGTCGTAGAGGACCAGCCGCGCGGCCGCGAACTGCTGGATGCTGACCGGTTTCGCGGCCGCGGCCGGGTCGGCGCTCACGTAGCGGACCTCGTCCCGCATCAGCGGGGTGATGTCCAGGCCCTCGTCGTCGACCGGGAGCACGATGAGCCCGGCCTCGATGTCGCCGGCCCGGATGGCGTCCGCGGTCTCCGCGGAGTTCTGCCCGACCAGCCGGACCTTGACCGACGGATACCGGCGGTGGAAGGTCTGCGCGAGATTGCCGAGCAGGTAGTAGTCCGCGTTGCGGAGGACCCCGAAAGTGGCGGTTCCGCCGCCCAGCGAGCCGAGCGACCGCACCGCCCGGACGCCTTCGTCGGTCGCGTGGACCGCGCGGCGCGCGAACGGCAGCAGCTCCTCGCCGGCCGCGGTGAGCGTCAGCCGGCGCGCGCCGCGGTGGAAGAGGACCGCGTCGAGCTCTTCCTCGAGCCGACGGATCAATTCCGACATCGAGGCCTGGGAAATCTCCAGCTGGACGGCGCCCTGGGTGAACGAGCCCCGGCTTTCCGCCGCGACGAACGCCCGCAGCTGGTTCAAGGTCACCCGGTCGCCGTCCCGGGACTCCTGCTCCATCGGCCGATCCTAAGCGGGCGCCGCCGGCGGGGTCAGTAGATGTTGGTGTCGGCGAAGGAGCTCTCGTGGCTGTTGATCTGCGCCCGGAGCGAGATCTGGTCGAACACCCGGACCTCGCGCACGATTCGCCCGTTCTGCACGAGGAATTGCGACACGCCGAGCAGTTCGACCGGTTTGCCGGTCAGCGGCCCGAAATCGGCGACCCCGCGGTAACTGCCGCGCATCACCCAGAGCACCGCGACGCGCAGCCCGGCGTAGCGCGCGGCGTGGTTGGCCTGGACGTCGCGGATCTCGAACCGGGCGTCCGGGAACGGTGCGATCTGGGCGAGCAGGTCCTTTTGGTACCCGTCCGGCCGGAGCACCGTCCGGTCGCCGACGGTGTGCAGGAACAGGTCCCGGTGCATGTATTCGCCGACCTTGTGCAGCCGCCGCGCGTTCCAGACCTCGTCGACGAATTCCAGCACCATTTCGCATTCGGGCCGGTATTCGTCCGCGCGCGGACCGCTGTCGCCCGCGGCGAGGACGTCGGCGGGCGCGGGTTTCGTCATCGAGCCTTCGTAGCCGCGGAAGCGCAGCCCGCGCGCCACTTCGGCCGGATCGAGCCCGAGCTGCAGGCAGTCGGCGAGGTCGTCCCGGACGACCCATTCCTCGACCATCCGCCCGCGCCGGTACAAGCAGTTCGCGATGGTGCGTTTCCGGATCGGCACCGGGCGGCCGTCCACAACGTGGGTGTCGCTGGAGAAGACGAGGTGCGAGCTGAGGAAGGCGTCGTCGCCGCGGGCTTCCCACACGACGTCCTCGGCCTGGCCCACGTGCTGCGGCACCTGCGCGATCCGCATCAGGCTGCCCTCGATGACGCCGTCCCGCCCGGTCACGGTGCCGAGGCCGCCGTGCACAATCGAGTCGGGTTCGTAGTTGTCGACGATGTAGGAGATGTCGCGCTGCACCCAGATCCGGTCGGTGACCTCGCGGATGAAGTCGTCCGGGTCCTCGTACGGCTGGTAGGCGACCGGATCGAGCGGCATGGCGGTTCCTTTCTCGGCGGGACTGGCGGGGAGCACTGTATCCGTATGCATTGCTGGCGGCAAGGGCGGTGCCCGGATCCGCTGCCAGGCTGATCTTGCGGGCGCTACCTCGGGAAAATTGGTGATCGCGGCGGCCTTGACCCGGTGACCGAGGCCACTTAAGTTGCCATCCATACGTATGCAGACGGCCGAGCCGTTGTGAGACGCCACTGGAGGTGTCATGTCCACCGTCACGCCGACCGCAGCCGCGTCCGCTGAGGCGACCGGACGTCGAAAGGAGATCCGCCGGGTCATCCTCGCCGGCAGTATCGGCAACTTCGTCGAACAGTTCGACTACGGGCTCTACGGCTATCTGGCCCCGGTGCTCGCGGGCTCGTTCTTCCCGGCGAGCGATCACACCGCCAGCGTGCTGAGCGCGTACGCGGTGATCGCGATCGCCTGCCTGGTCCGCCCGTTCGGCGGGACCGTGCTCGGCCGGTGGGGCGATCGGCTGGGGCGCAAGAAGGTGCTGCTGTGGACGGTGCTGTTCATGGGCGTGTCCACGGCGGCGATCGGCGTGCTGCCCACCTACGGGCAGATCGGGCTGGCGGCTCCGCTGATCCTGCTGGTGCTGCGCGTGCTGCAGGGCATGGTCGCGGGCGGCGAGTACGTCGGCGCGGTCGCGTTCGTGGTCGAATGGGCCGAGCCGCGCCGGCGCGGGTTCTACACGTCGTTCGCGTCGAACAGCTGCTTTTTCGGCATTCTCGCCGGAGCCGGCACGGCCGCGCTGATGAGTGCCTTGTTCAGCGACGCGGCGCTGCACAGCTGGGCCTGGCGGATCCCGTTCCTGGCGGTGCTGCCGTTGTGCGCGATCGGGGTGTGGCTGCGCAGCCGGCTCGACGAGACGCCGGAATTCGTCGCCGCCACCGAGCACGGGACGAACGTGGTCGAGGCGCCGTTGCGCGAGGCGCTGCGTTCCCAATGGCGGCCGATCCTGGTGTTCTGCGGCGCGTCGATCATGCTCGCGATCCTGTCCTACGCCTGGGTCACGTTCTATCCGGAATACCTGTCCGAAACGCTGCACCTGTCGAAGTCCGCCGCCTGGCTGTCGAACGCCGTCTCGGTCGCGGTGCTGATCCCGCTGCTGCCGCTGGCCGGCGCGCTGTCGGACCGCATCGGGCGCAAGCCGATGCTCGTCACCGGGGCGGTGTGCTGCATCGTGCTGGTGCCGCTGGCGTTCCGCGTCGGCCAGGCCGGCACCTTCGGGGCCGCGGTGGCGAGCCAGCTGATCTACCTGGTCCCGGAGTTCTTCCTGACCGGCATCGTCACCGTGTGCGCGGCGGAGATGTTCGCGACCCGCACCCGGTTCAGCGCGAGCTCGATCGCCTACAACTGCTCGTTCTCGATCTTCATGGGCATCACGCCGTTCGTCGCGACCCTGCTCGTGGAACAGTTCGGCACGATCTACGCGGTCTGGGCGTACCTCGCGGCCGCGGCGGTGCTGGCGCTGGTGGTGATCACGGTGTTCATGAAGGAGACCTACCGCAGCGACCTCTCCGCGGACAAATACGCGCGGTGAGCCACCGGGCCTCCGCCGCCGGTGCGCCGGCGGCGGAGGTCAGCGCGGCGCGTGCGTTCCCCGGGGCACCAGAGACGGCGCGAACACCTTGCGCCGCGGGGGTTCGGTGGCGCCGGCGAGGCGTTCGACCAGCAGGTCCGCCGCGGCCTTGGCCATGCCGTCCAGGTCGTGGCGGACCGTCGTCAGGTCGAACGTCTCCCAGGCGGCCATCGGCAGGTCGTCGAACCCGATCACGGTCAGGTCGCCGGGGATGTCCAGGCCCAGCCGGCGCGCCGCGTTGATCGCGCCGATCGCGATGACGTCGTTGCCGCAGAAGACCGCGGTGGGGCGCGGGCCCTCGGACATCAGGTCGAGCAGCCCGTCGTACCCGGTGCCGTAGTCGAACGGGCCCTGGCGGACCCGGTGGCGCGGCAGGCCGACGCCCGCCTCGGAAAGGGCGATCCGGAAGCCGAACTCCCGGTCGCGTCCGGTGGTCGTGTCGCCCGGACCGCCGATCAGGGCGAGGTCGGAATGGCCCAGCCGCAGCAGTTCTTCGGCGACCAGCCGCCCGCCCGCCTCGTTGTCGACGACCGCCGCGTCCGCGTCGCCGCCGCCGGTTTCCCGGTTGAGGAAGACGAACGGGAGCCCGCGGCGGGCGAGCTCGCCGGGCAGCGCCGAGCCGATCACCGCGGTGGTGAGCACGACCCCGTCGATCGACCGGTCGAGCAGCCGCTCGGTCTCCAGCGCGGCCTCGCTGCGCTCGGCGAAGAGCATCATCCGGTAGCCGTGCTGTTCGAGCGTGTCGTGCAGCGGGCCGATCAGGTGCGGGTAGAACGGGTTGGTCAGGTCCGTGACGACCACTCCGACGCAGTGCGTCGACCGGGTGGCCAGGCTCCGGCCCGCTTCGCTCGGCACGTAGCCCAGCGCGTCGGCGGCCTCGCGCACCCGGACCCGGGTGGCCTCGGAAACCCGGTGGTCCCCGCGCAGCGCCCGGGAGACGGTCGGCTGCGACACCCCGGCGAGCCGGGCCACGTCGTGACTCGTGATCGGCATCGGCTCCTCTTCCGCGCAACGGCCAGTGCATACGAATCCTAGCCGAAATTCCGAATCGGCCTCGACCGGCTCCCCGGAAAGCCGGACGCTGGAGCGTCTTGACAGGAATCCGTCGCGATGGTCGTATGCATACGTATAAACAACCAGGTTTCGGAGGGGTGCCATGAGTGCCGACGAAGGGCCGGTGCCGGCCGGCGAGCTGGCCCGCCGGACGATCCGGCGGGCGGATTTCGTGTCCTGCGACCAGGCGTTCATCGACTGCCGGACGCCGGGGTCGGACCGCAAGGAGAACTACTCGATGATCGGACCGGGGGTGACCCAGAACCCCGGCCAGGTGGTGAACCTGCGGGAGCCGCACGGGTTCAACATCGGTGCCGCCGCGATGCCGCACGGCATCACCAACAACCTGCACCTGCACTTCACCGCGGAAGTGTTCCTGTGCTTCCGCGGCGAGTTCCTGCTCCGCTGGGGCGCGGACGGCGACGAGGGCGAACTGGTGCTGCGCGAGGGCGACATCGCGTCGATCCCGACGTGGATCTTCCGCGGGTTCACCAATATCGGCCCGGACGACGGCTGGCTGTTCACCGTGCTCGGCCACGACGACACCGGCGGCATCATCTGGGGTCCGTCGGTGCTGCGCGAGGCCGCGGGCCACGGCCTCTACCTCACCGCGGACAACCAGCTGGTCGACGCCCTTGCCGGGGAAGAGGTGCCCGACCCGGCGGAGCTGATCCAGCCGATGGCCCCGGCGGACATCGCGGCTTTGCCGTCCTACGACGCGGCGAAGCTGCGTCGCCGGGTCGCCACGAGCGACGACCTGCAGTGGTCGAGCCGCGCTCTGCTGGGCACCGCGGTCTCCGGCGGGCGCGTGGAATTGGCCCCGGTGATCGGCTTCGGCATGACCGAGGACCGCGACCAGGAGCCGCGGGTCTACCACCCGCACGGGCACAACATCGCGTGGCTGCGCGCGGAGCCGGGCGAGGGCGTTCCCCTGCACCGGCACGACGAGACGCAGGTGCTGCTGGTGAAGGACGGCGAATGGGAGGTCACGCTCAACCGGCACGACGAGGTGAGCGTGCGCCTCGGCCCGTGGGACATGGTTTCCGTGCCGCGCGGTGCGTGGCGCAGCATCCGCAACGTCTCCGGCGAGCGGGCGACGCTGCTGGTGGTCAACGGCGGCGACGGCCGGGTCCGGCTCGACTGGGACGACGAGGTCGTCAAGGCGGCGGCCGACGCCGGCGTGGGCCGGGACCACAACGGCTACCTCGCGCCGTGGCATCTGCTGCCCCGCGCGGCCGGCCGGTGACCGGGCCGCCCGTGGTGCTGGTCCCGGGAATGCTGTGCGACGCCGAGGCGTGGGCGGACGTGCGGCCGCGGCTGCCGGGGCCGGTGGTCGACGCCGAGATCACCGCGCCGGACATCGGCGGGATGGCCGAGCAGATCCTGGCCGCGGTCGAGGGGCCGTTCGTGTTCGCCGGGCTCAGCCTCGGCGCGATCGCCGGGTTCGAGGTCGCCCGCCGGGCGCCGGAGCGGCTCCTCGGATTCTGCGCCGTCTCGACCAACGCCGCCGCGCCGACCGCTGAACAGCTCGCTGCCTGGGCCGGATTCGACCGCCGCACGCGCGCCGGCGAGTTCGATTCGGTGGTCGCCGACGAGATCCTGCCGACCATGTTCGCCGGCCCGGATCCGGCGCTGCACCGGCGTTTTCTCGCCATGGCGCGGCGCGTCGGCCCCGCCGCGTTCCGCGCCCAGCTCGCCGCGCAGGCGACCCGGCGCGACGCGTACGCCGCCGTCGCGGGCCTGTCCTGTCCGATGCTCGTGGTTTCCGGGGAGCGGGATCGCTTGTGCCCGCCCGGATTCCACCGCTCGATCGCCTCGCGAGCGCGAAACGCGTCGCTGCGGGTGCTCCCGGAAGCCGGGCACTTGCTGACGTTCGAGGCTCCCGGTGCCGCGGCGGCGGTGCTGGGCGACTGGCTGTGCGGTCTTTCCCTGCTCTCGAAGGAGTCCTGAATGCCCAAGACCTTGAAATCCGCTGTCCCGGCCGAGCAGGTCGCGGCCGAGCGCACCGACGTCGGCGACCGGGTCCGCGCGCTCGTCGCCGACATTCGCGAACGCGGGGACGCCGCGGTCCGGGAGTGCTCGGCGAAGTTCGACGCGTGGTCGCCGGAGTCGTTCCGGCTCTCGGCCGACGAGATCGAAAAGATCGTCTCCCGCGTTCCCGGACAGGTGCTCGACGACATCCGGTTCGTCCAGGACCAGGTGCGCACCTTCGCGCGACGGCAGCGGGAATCGTTGCTGGAGTTCGAGATCGAGACTCTTCCCGGTGTCCACTTGGGACAGAAGCACGTTCCGGTCGCCGCCGCCGGCGCCTACGTGCCCGGCGGCCGGTACCCGCTGACCGCTTCGGCGCACATGACGATCGTGACCGCGAAGGTGGCCGGAGTGCCGCGGGTCGCCGCCTGCACGCCGCCGATCCGCGGGGAAGTGCCGGACGCGACCGTCGCCGCGATGCATCTGGCCGGAGCGGACGAGATCTATCTCCTGGGCGGGGTGCAGGCGGTGGCCGCGATGGCGGTCGGGACCGAGACCGTCGGGCGCGTCGACCTCATCGCCGGCCCGGGCAACGCCTATGTCGCGGAGGCCAAGCGCCAGTTGTTCGGCGAGGTGGGGATCGACCTGTTCGCCGGTCCGACCGAGGTGCTGATCGTCGCCGACCGCACGGCCGATCCGTTCGTCGTCGCGGTGGACCTGTTGTCCCAGGCCGAACACGGGCCGGATTCCCCGGCAGTGCTGATCACCACTTCCGAGGACGTCGCTCGCGAGGTGCTGGAGCACGTCGAGGCGCTGCTGCCCGGGATGCCGACTCGCGATTTCGCCGGCCCGGCTTGGCGCGACCACGGGGAGATCCACGTCGTGGACGACCTCGAGGAAGCGTTCGCGCTGGCGGACAGCTACGCGTTCGAACACGTCCAGGTGCTGACCGAGCAACCGCGTCAGGCGTTGGAGAAGATGCGGGACTACGGCGCGCTTTTCCTAGGCCCGGGCACCTGTGTGTCCTACGGCGACAAGGTGATCGGCACCAACCACGTGCTGCCCACGCGCGGCGCGGCGCGGTACACCGGCGGGCTTTGGGTGGGGAAGTACTTGAAGACCGTGACCTATCAGGAGGTCACGAGCAGCGAGTCGAGCGTGTTGCTGGGCGAGGTTTGCGGACGCGCGGCGCGCGTGGAGCTTTTCGAAGGGCACGCCCGCTCCGGCGACGTGCGCGCCGTCGAATTCCGGCGGGGAGAGCTTTCGTGGAACCCGGCGTGACGGGCCGGCTCGCCGGGCGCACCGCGCTGGTCACCGGCGGCGGAAACGGGTTGGGCCGGGCGATCGCCGGCGCGCTGTCGGACGCCGGTGCGCGCGTGGTGGTCGCCGGGCGGCGGAAGGAAAACCTCGAGGAAACGGTGGCGGCGCTGCCCGGGCCGGGCCGGGCAGCGGTGTGCGATGTGGCGGATCCGGACTCAGTGGCCGCGCTCGCCGCCGAACTCGCCGACGAGGAGATCTCGGTGCTGGTGAACAACGCCGGGGTCGCCGGTCCGGTCAAGCCGCTCGTCGACGTCGAGCCGGAGGAATGGGACGAGGTCTTCGGCGTGAACGTGCGCGGGGTTTACCTGGTCTGCCGGGCGTTTCTGCCCGCGATGGCGGCACGGGGCACGGGCGATGTCGTCAACATCGCCTCGGTGAGCGGGAAACGTCCGCTGCTGCGCCGCACTCCGTACTGCGCGTCCAAAATGGCCGTGCTCGGCCTGACGGCCACGCTCGCCGGCGAGGTCGGACCGCAGGGCGTGGCGGTGAACTCGTTGTCGCCCGGGCCGGTCGAAGGTCCGCGGATGGAACGCAATTTCCGGCTGGAGGCAGAACGCACCGGCGTCAGCTACGACGAGGCGGAGCGAGCGTTCACGAGCCGTGCCGCGCTGGGCCGGATGGTCACCGAGGAGGAAGTGGCCGCCGCGGTGCTCGCGATGCTGGCGATGCCGGGCCTGTGCGCGGCCGACATCGACCTGTCGGCCGGGATGGTGGCGCGGTGAGCACGCTGAAACAACGACTGCGGTCCGGGGAACGGCTCCTCGGCGGGCTGCTGCGGCTGCCGGCCGAGACACTGGTCGAGATGGCCGGAGTGGCCGGGCTCGACTTCGTCGTGCTCGACTGCGAGCACGGGCCCGCGGACCTGGTGCCGCTGCAGCAGCACGTCGTCGCGGCCCAAGCGCACGGGCTCGGCGTCCTGGTCCGGGTGGGAGCGAACGAACCCGCGCTGGTGCTGCGGGTGCTCGATCTCGGCGCGGACGGGGTGATCGTGCCGCACGTCGACACCGTGGAACAGGCCCGCGCCGCGGTCGAGGCCGCACACTATCCACCGCTCGGCAAGCGGGGGTTCGCGACCTACAGCCGGGCCGGCCGGTTCGGTGCCCGCAGCGGCGCCGAGCACCTGGAAAAGGCGGCGGAAACGACCGTCGTCGTGCCCATGCTGGAGACCCCGGAAGCCTGCGCGGCCGCCCCGGAAATCCTCGCGCTCCCGGGGATCGATTCGGTTCTGGTGGGGCCAGCCGACCTGGCCGTGGCGCTCGGCCTGCCCGGCGGCGCCGCGGAACCCGCGGTCGGGCAAGCGATCGCCGCGGTCTCGGCAGCGGCGGAGTCCGCGGGCAAGCCGATGACGAGCATCGTGGGCACCCGGGAACAAGCTCGGCGCTCCCCGCCGGGGGCGGTGATCTACAACCTCGCGCACGTGCTGCTGCACACCCTGACGGACCTCGCCGAGAAGCCGTCGGGTTGAGCGCTCGCGATAGCGGCATCACCGCATTGCGGACGGGCGAATCGCGGTCGACGGTGTGGCTGGCCGAAGTTTGGCCTCAGGAAACGCCTGTCCGCGCGCGGGATCAGCTCTCGCCGAACGCGATCGCGGGACTAGCCGCGCAAGGTGTCCGACGGCGTGACTCCGTACTTTTCCCGGTAGGCGGCGGCGAACCGGCCGAGGTGGCGGAATCCCCATCGATAGGCGGCTTCCGCGACCGTCGGGCTTTCGGAGTGCACGAGGTCCCGGTGGACGCGTTCCAGCCGGATGTCCTGCAGCGCCTGGATCGGGGTCGTGCCCGCGTACTCGCGGAAACCCTGCTGCAGCCGCCGGATCCCGACGCCCGCCGCCTCGGCCAGTTGAGCCGCGGTCCATTCGCGCGTCGGGTCGGCTTCCATCGCTTCCATGACGCGGGTGACGATCCGCGGCCGCAGCCGGCCGGGGTCGTCTTCCGCGGGGAAGCAGGCTGCCGCCAGCGCCGCGGTCAGGCTAGCGCCGAGATTCCGCGCGACGTGCGGGTCGCCGGCCAGGCGCTCGTTCGCGACCAGGAGCGAGCCGACCGAGGAGACCAGCTGGAACCAGGCTTGGCCGGGCCCGGAGCGGAGGTCGAGCTGCCCGGGCATCTGGCGCGGGGACCGCTCGGCGAGCAGCGGCAGTTCTCGCTTGAGGTAGTCCCGGTCGATCCGCATGCCGATGATCGTGCAATCGGCTGACCAGCGAGACATCGTGGTGGTCATGTCCGGCGGGCAGACCGTCGCCTGTCCCGGCAGGGAACACACCTCCCGGCCCCGGACCCGCGCCTCGAGGACGCCGCCCAGCGGCACGTTGATCGCCCATGCACTCGGATGATCCGACTCCACCGCCGAATCGGCGCCCCAGCCGATCCGGGCGAGGCGGACCGGGCCCAGGTCCACCGACCGCAGGACCGGTTTCCGAGCCGGCAACGCGCGAACGCGCAACCGGTGCGGAAAATAGGCCGCGGCCACCGCACCGGACAACGCATCGAGATCTGCCGTAGCCACCGCACCTCCTTGTGTGGCGCATTCACGGTAACACCGGAAAGCAACCCCGCGGCCGCCCGCGCGGGCCGTTGCGCAATCCGGCCAGAGCCTTCGCGAAACGGATCGCCGCAGGTCAACGCCCTGCCTACGGTGACGCGCAGCACAGCCGCCGCATCGGCCCGAGGAGGTTCCGCCGACGATGACTCCCTTCATGCTCTCGGTTCAAGGACTGCTGGACGGCGAGGCGACGCCGGAACCGGCGACCGAACCGGCCCGTCCGGAGAAGGTGGCCGCCGCCGCCGACACCCAGGTGCTCGTGCGGTCGCTCGCCGAGCAGCTCGTCAGCGAGGCGAACGCGGTGCTCGGGCCCAGCCGCGAGCCGCTGACGCTGGTCGACGAGACCGGCCCCGGCGCGCTCGCCTTCACCGTGGGCCGGGCCGACCGCACGGCCCGGGTGCAGACGGTCGTCTCCGGCCGCACCGCCACAGCAGAACTGATCATCGGCGGCAGGCCCACCGGCGCCAGCCGGCGTCTCGCCGGCGAGGACGAGGTCCAGGCGCTGCTGCTCAGCCTCATCGCACACTCCTGAAAGGCCATCCCATGCAGTACGAACTGCGCTACCAGGTGATCGAACCCCGGCGGCAGACCTACCAGAACGTCGCGGACCGGCTCGGCGACCAGCCAGCCAGCCGCTACCTCGAGGGAACGCTCGACGTCGAGCCCCGCGAGAACTTCCACTACCGGCCGACCTGGGCCCGGGACCGCGAGCTCTACGACCCGCGCTACACCGCCCTGCGGCTCACCGATCCGTACGACTTCCTCGACCCGCGGCAGTACTACTACACCCCGTACGTGACGAACCGGGCGAACGCGCACGAAGAGTTCGGCAAGACGATCGGGTACCTCGAGAAGCGCGATCTGCTCAGCCGGCTGCCTCGGCAATGGCACCATCTCGTCGCCGAGGTCGTCGTGCCACTGCGCCACTTCGAGTCCGGCGCGCAGCTCGTCAGCGTCGCCGGCGCGCGGTTCGCCTACGGCACTTCGATCGAGCAGTGCTGCACCTATGCCGCGTTCGACCGGATCGGCAACGCGCAAATGCTTTCCCGACTCGGTCTCGCGCAGGGCAGCGGCACCGCGGACATCCTGCGCACCGCGAAGAACGCCTGGCTCGAAGCCGCACACCTCCAGCCCCTGCGCCGGCTGGTCGAAGAGGTCATGGCGCTCGGCGACTGGGCGGAAGCGTTGCTCGCGGTCGATGCCGTGGACAAGCTCGTCTACCCGCTTCTCTACGCCGGCCTCGACGAGGCCGCGCTGCTCGGCGGCGCGGGCGCCTACAGCCTGGTCGCGCAGCACTTCACCACCTGGTACGCCGACCAGCGGAAATGGCTCGACGCGCTGCGCGCCGCGTGGACCCGCGACCCCGACCACGGCACCGCCAACCAGGAAGTCCTCGAGCGCATCGGGCAGACCTGGGGAGCGCGCGCCGCGGAGGCCGTCGCACCGATCGAAGCGATCGTGCGCGAGCTCGAAGGGCAGGCGGCGTGAGCGCCCGGCCGGTCGGCATCGACCTCCAGGAATCGGAGGAGAACCGGGCCTTGATCGACGCGATCAAGCAGGACAACCCTGAGCTCACCCTGCGCCATCTGCCCGGCCTGGTGAAACTGTCCGCCCCCGGCGAGATCGTGATCAACCGGGAAACGGTCGAGGAGAAGCTCGGCCGCGAATGGGAAACCGGAGAGTTCCAGCTCGCCATCGTGTCCTACGCCGGCAATTTCTCCGAATGGGACGACGACCGAATCCTCGTGAAGTGGGAGCACTGACATGTCCGTTCAGCAGGACCAGCCCGTCGCCAAGAAGCCGCGCAAGCTGCCGCTCAAGGAGCGCTACTCGCTGCTCACCCGCGACCTGGACTGGGAGCCGTCCTACGTCGACAAGGCCGACCTTTACCCCTACACCAGCTACGAGGGCATCAAGATCCACGATTGGGACGGCTGGGAAGACCCCTTCCGGCTCACCGTCGACGCGTACTACAAGTACCAGGCGGAGAAGGACAAGCGGCTGTACGCGGTCCTCGATTCCTTCGCGCAAAGCCAGGGCCACCTCAGCCTCTCGGACGCGTCGTACCTGAATTCGATCAAGCTGTTCATCCAGGGCGTGACCCCGCTCGAATACGCCGCGCACCGTCATTTCGCCTATCTGGCGCGCTATCTCGAAGGCCCCGCTCCGCGCTTCGCGGCGCTGTGCCAGAGCGTGGACGAACTGCGGCATTGCCAGACGCAGATCCACACGATCAGCAACTACAACAAGTACTACGGCGGCTTCCATTCCTGGTCGAAGATGCACGACCGGGTCTGGTACCTCTCGGTCCCGAAGTCGCTGTTCGACGACGCGATGACGGCCGGCCCGTTCGAATTCCTGATCTCGATCTCGTTCAGCTTCGAATATCTGCTCACGAACCTGCTGTTCGTGCCGTTCATGAGCGGCGCGAGCTTCAACGGCGACATGCCGACGATGTCGTTCGGCTTTTCCGCGCAGTCCGACGAGAGCCGGCACATGACCCTCGGCCTGGAGGCGATCAAGTTCCTCCTGGAACAGGACGAGGACAACGTCCCGATCATCCAGGACTGGATCGACAAGTGGTTCTGGCGCGCGTACCGGATGTCCGCGCTGGTCGCCGGGATGATGGACTACATGCTGCCGAAACCGGTGATGAGCTGGCGGGAGGCGTTCGAGCTGTACTTCGAGGAGCAGATGCTCGGCGGCCTGTTCCCGGACCTGGAGTACTACGGCATCAAACCGCCGCGGCACGTGCGGGACGCGATCGCGGAAAAGGGCAAGCTCTCGCACGAGGTCTACCGGATCCTGCACAATTTCTCCTTCGCCGCGTCCTTCACCACGCAAACGCCGGACGAGAAGCACCTGGCGTGGCTTTCCGAGCAGTATCCGGACACTTTCGACCAGTACTACCGCCCGACGTGGGAGAAGCACGCCCGGATCGAAGCCGGGGGCGGCCGCGTTTTCTTCCAGGGCCTCCCGCAGCTGTGCCAGGTCTGCCAGATCCCGATGGCGTTCACCGAACCCGGCGACCCGGCCCGGATTTCCTTCCGCCGCTCGACTTTCCGCGACGAAACGTTCCACACCTGCAGCGACGGCTGCCAGTGGATCTTCGAGCGGGAGCCGGAGAAGTTCGTGCAGGCGTGGCTGCCCGTGCACCAGATCTACCAGGGCAACTGCGGCGGGCCGAGCGTGCCGGAAGTCCTCGAGTGGTACGGGATCCAGGAGGGCGACAACGGCGAGTACCAGGGTTCGCTCGACCACCAGCACTGGCTGAAGTGGCATTCGGACCACCCGACCGACCAGACCGGAGCGTGAAACCGTGGCTGTCAAAGCGCTGTACGACTACGACTTCCCTTCCGCGGACCGGGCCGAGGTCTTCGGCGACGACCAGCTCGTCTACGTCCACTGGATCGGCAACCCGCTGTTCTGCTCCGCCGCGTGCTTCCGGGTGCCGAAAGCCATGCCGTTCCGGGAGTTCCTGACCGGCGTCGTGCACCCGTGGGCGGCCACCGACCCCGAGTTCGACCCCGCGACCGTGACCGGCTGGCAGCTGTTCGACGCACCGCTGGCCGATCGTCCGGACGCGCCGCTGACCGAACTCGGGATCGGCCACAAAGCACTGCTGAAGTTCCAGACCGAGTGAGGCGTGCGATGACCGAGAGCTACACCGTGACGGTCGAACCGCTCGGCAGCGAGATCAGCTGCCGAGCGGACCAGACCATCCTCGACGCCTGCCTGCGCGAGGGAATCTGGCTGCCGCACGCCTGCACGCACGGCACCTGCGGCACCTGCAAGGCGGAAATCCTGGACGGCGAGGCAGACCTGGGCGACGCGTCGCCGTACGCGCTCCTGGAGAGCGAACGCGACGAAGGCGCCGCGCTGATCTGCGTCGCCACGCCGCGCAGCGACCTGGTGATCGAAGGCGAGGTCGACGTCGAGGACGGGATCGAGATCCACCCGGTCCGCGACTACGCCGGCACCCTCGAGGTGCTGGAGGACGTCGCGCCCGGCGTTCGCCGCCTGGTCATCGCGCTGGACACGCCGATGGCGTTCAACGCGGGCCAGTACGTCCAGCTGACCCTGCCCGGCGGCGGCACCCGGCCGTACTCGATCGCCAGCCCGCCGTCCCAGGCAGACCGGATCGAACTCCAGGTCAAGCGGACGGACGGCGGCGCCGCCACCGCCGGCTGGATCTTCGCCGGCCTGGCCGTCGGCGACCGGATCGCGGTGGCCGGACCGTACGGCCGGTTCTGCTTCAACCCGGCCCGCGAGGAACCGGTGCTTCTCCTCGGCACCGGCACCGGCCTGGCCCCGCTCGCCGCGATCGTGCGGACCATCCTGGACCTCGAGGAACAGCAGGGCTGGGAACGCCCGGTCGTCCTCTACCACGGCACGTCGACGGTGGAGGGTCTCTACGACCGCGCCTGGTACGAGGAACTGGCCGAGACCCGCGACTGGTTCGACTACCGGCCCGCGGTCTCGCAGGAGGACTGCGGCGGCCGACGCGGCCGAGTACCCGCGCTGATGGCGGCGGACTTCCCCCGCGCGTCCGGGCATGTCGCGTACGTCTGCGGCAGCCCGGCGATGGTCGAGGACACCATGAAAGCGCTGATGAAGGCTCGCCTGTTCCCTCGCTACATCTACCGGGAGGACTTCTTCGACGCCGCCGACCGCGCCAGCGGCGCCAACGTCGTGCGGAGCCCGCTGATCCGCCGTTGAACACCTGGCGGTGGCTCCGCTGGTCCCGCCGAGGCGATCGAGCGGGGTCAGTCCCCGGAGAGGGGGCCGCGGCGCGGGCGACGCAACTGGAACGTTTCGAACTTTTGGAGGCCGCCCGGTGCGGTGACGTTGTAGTAGGTCACGGTCATCGTGGTGTAGCCGTCGGCACCGCCCGGGTCTACCTCGAACGCGCCGAAGCCGTACGCGTGCGCGACATCGCGGACGGCGGACCATTTCGCGTCGCTGTCGTTGACATAGATCATCGACCGTTTTCCTGCCGCGTCCGGCGGAGTGAGGCCGACGATCACGTTGCACTGCGGCGGGTCGTAGAACACCGTGTTGGACGGCAGCGACGTGCCACCGCCTCCCAGAACCATGTGCACGGTGCCCTTGGTCGTGTCGATCACCGTGGTGTTGGTGTCCGCGGTGATCGGTGTGAGGGTCTGGTTCCGCACCTGGCCGCGGATCGGATGCGAACGCTCGTAGTGGTGTTCGTGTCCGCAGACCACGAGATCGACGCCGTATTTGTCGAACAGCGGGACAAATTCCTGCCGGATGCCCAGATCCGCGCCGTTGAATTTCTTCGCGGTGCTGATCACGCACTGGTGCATGCACACGACGATCCAGTCGATGTCCCGGTTTGCCCGCGCCGCGGCCAGTTCCTTGTCCAGCCACGCCTTTTGTTCGCCCTTGGAGTACCCGCGAATGTAGGTGTTGCCGCCGTCCTGGTAGCACACGTCGTCGTTCGCGATCGAGAGCACGCGCACCGCGCCGACGGTGAAGCTGTACCAGAGACCGCGCCAATCCGGGCTTTGCCCGGGCGGGGCCGGCAGTTCGAAATAGGTTTGGTAAGCCGCGTAGCCGATCGGTCCGTTGCCGAGTTCGTTCTCATGGTTGCCGGCCGAGGGCATCCACGGACGGTTGCGGGCGCTGCGCGAGTTGTTGTCCCAGAAGTCCCACCAGGTCAGCACGCGGTCATCAGCCACGTTGGCGTAGCACAGATCGCCGTTGAACAGGTGGAACATCGGCTGCACGCGTTCGACACCGGCCGTCGTGTCGCCGGCGGCGGGCGAGCCGCTGTTGTCGTTCGTCCACACCGTCTTCGTCGCACCCTGAAGGCCGAACGGGTTCTGGATGACGCGGTCGACCTTGCGCATCGTCGGAGTGCCCTGGTCGCCGAAGCTGGTGAACGTGACCCGGGAGCGGCCCTTCGGGCCGGTGGTGAACGTCCCGAACTCAGGGGTGGCCCCGTCGTGGACCGCGCCGTACAGGTAACCGGTCCGCGCCCGCAACCCGGTCAGGTGTGCGTGATGGGCGTAGACCGTCTGACCCGACTTGGCGTCTACGTAGCTCCGCGTCGTCGCATCGACGGACTTGTGGAAGTCTCCTTCGGGCCCGCCCAGGAGCACCCGAGCATTCCGGACCGGTTGCAGCGTGTGCCAGGAGACCACCATTTCGCGCGCCGCGTCAGCGCCGAATTGAAGGTGCAGGCCTGCGACGGCCGGGACGCTGATCGGGTCGGTCGCCGACAGAGATCCCGGGAGCCTGTCACCTGGACCACTCATCGGCGCCGGAGCAGCGGAGGCGGTTGTCCCGGCGACACTCGCAGCCGCGGCCAACCCCGCACCCAGAAGCAGGCGGCGGCGGGTGACGTCGGTATTCGCCGCGGCGCGGACCTCAGGTTCAGGCGACATGCGGGCGACGCTCGCAGAAGCACGTGAACTCGGGGCAACTCAGCCATGAAGGATCGCCGCACGCTGGCGTAACCGCGATCGAGTCGAGCGACCACGATGAGTCTGCCCCAAGGCCGACCCGCCGTCGCAACTCAGGTCTGAGACCGCGCCGGGGCGGTCCGCGCGGCGATGAGCCCGCCGTCGGCGATCAGGTCCACGCCGTTGATCCAGGAAGCGTCCGGCGACAGGAGGAAAGCGGCGGGCGCGGCGATCTCCTCGTCGCGGGCGTGCCTGCCGACGAGGTTCTCCGAGCGTTCCACGGACCCGTTCATCGACGCCTGGAAATCGCTGAGGATCGGGGTTTCCACGGGGCCGGGGCTGATCGTGTTGCTGCGCACGCCCTGCGGCAGCAGTCGGGCGGCGAGCACCTTCCCGTACCGGATCAGCAGTTTCTTCGACAGGTCATACGCGCTGGGCCCGGTCAGGCCTTCCTGTACGGCCCAGCTCTGGAGCGCGTCGTCGTCGAGTTCGGCGAGTTCGTCGATCTGGTCGGTGTAGTCCGGGTGATGGCCGGCGAGGGAGGCGATGCTGACGATCGCGCTGTCCCGCAAGGAAGGAGCGAGCGCGGCGGTGAGTTTTCGGGGCGCGAGCCAGTTGACGGCGAGGACGGTCGCGGCTGGTGCGGTGCCGGGGACTCCGGCGACGTGGGCGATGCCGCCGAGGCGTGGCGGCAACGCTTGGATCGCCGCGTCGATCGAGCCGGGGTCGGCGAGGTCGCAGCGGAGCGGTTCGACGCCGGCGGGCACGGCATCCGCGCGGTCGAGTCCGATGACGGGGCGGCCGTCGCGGACCAGCCGGGCGGCGAGGGCGGCGCCGATTCCCGACGCCGCA
Source organism: Amycolatopsis orientalis DSM 43388 (assembly GCF_000411975.1). Lineage (GTDB taxonomy): Bacteria > Actinomycetota > Actinomycetes > Mycobacteriales > Pseudonocardiaceae > Amycolatopsis > Amycolatopsis orientalis_D. Next base: position 106,028 of record NZ_ASXG01000046.1, on the reverse strand, counting down.
CCGGTGACCAAGACGGGATGCGCGGTCATCTTGTCCTCCACAGTGGTCAGTTTCCGAGCAGTGGCACCGGAACCGGCGTGCCGTCGCGGTCGACGGCCTCGGGAATGCGAGTCGAACGGTAACGGGTCAGCGGCGATCCGGGTTGCAGGGTGTAAACGGCGCCGGGGGAGTGGTCCCCGACGATGGCTTCGGCTACGTCGGCGGGGGAGAGCAGCGGGAATCCGGCGGCGCGGAACTCGTCGGGGACGAGCGGGGTATCGACGAATCCTGGGCAGACCGCGGTCAGGCCGATGCCCTCGCCGGACAGTTCGTGCCCGAGCGCGCGGACCAGCCCGACGACCGCGTGCTTGCTGGCGGTGTACAGCGCGTCCTGCGGCCACCGGCTGAGCCCGGCGAGGGAAGCGGTGACGACGATCCGGCCGCCGCCGGTCCGGCGCAGCGCCGGCACCGCGGCGGACAATCCGTGCCAGGCGCCCTTGACGTTCACGTCGAGCAGCAGGTCCACTGTGGACTCGTCGAGGTCGAACGGCCGCGCGGTCGGGCGGGCGAGGCCGGCGCCGAGGTTCACGAACCGGAGCGGACCGAGCTCCTCGGCGGCGGCGACGGCGGCCGACATCTGGGCCGGGTCCCGGACGTCGGTGCGGACGAATCGCACGCCCAGTTCGTCTTCGAGCCGGTGTCCCCCGGGATCGAGGTCGGCGACCACGACCGGGTGGCCGCGGCCGGCCAGCAGGGCGGCGACCTCGCGGCCGATGCCGCCCGCCCCGCCGGTCACGAGCGCGGAGCCCGGATGCGCATGCGTCATGTTCTTCTCCTTGGAAAGCCGTGGCGGCCCGGGATGCCGCGGGCCGCCACGGCCGCTGGCGAGGACCGGCGGACGTCAGGCGCTGCCCGCGCTCATGCCGCCGTCCATGCGCAGATAGGCGCCGGTCATGTAAGAGGAATCGTCGCTGGCCAGGAACGCCACCGCGGCGGCGACCTCCTCCGGGGTGCCGTACCGGCCCATCGCGGTGAGCGCGGTGTAGGCCTGCTTGGCGGCGTCGGGCGCGCCGGGCGCCGCGCCCTCTTCGATGGTGCGCATCATGGGAGACTCGATGACGCCGGGCGCGACGGCGTTGACCCGCACGCCGGCGGCCGCGAGCTCGCCGGCCGCGGCCTTGGTCAGGCCGATGATCGCGTGCTTGCTGGCGGAGTAGCTGGCGATCAGCGGCACGCCCATCACCCCGGCGACCGACGCCATGTTGACGATCACGCCCGCGCCCTGTTCGGCCATGATCGGCCCGGCGTGCTTGATGCCCAGGAAGACGCTGCGGACGTTCACCGCCATGACGCGGTCCCAGTCCTCCTCCGGGAACTCCGCGATCGGCCCGATCGCGGCCTGGATGCCCGCGTTGTTGAACAGCACGTCGACCCGGCCGAAGGCTTCCTTGGCGCGGTCGAGGTACCTGCGCACGCCCTCGCTGGTCGCCACGTCGGCCTCGACGGCGATCACCTTGGCCCCTTCGGCTTCCGCCGCGGCCTGCGCCTCGTCCAGCGGCGTGCGGCCGCTGCCGACGAGGGTGAGGTTCGCGCCTTCGGCGGCGAGCCGGACCGCGGTGGCGCGGCCGAGTTCGCCGGCGGCTCCGGTGACGATGATGGACTTGCCCTCGAGTCGGTTCGTCATGGCGTCATTGCCTTTCGTCGGCTGTCGTGCGGGCACGACAGCATCGGGTGTTCTCTTGAGGGGGACTGCGAAAAGAGGCGGCGGTCAGCCGAGGATCGCGGTGGGCTCGGTGACCTCGTCGATGCCGAACCGGCCGAGTTCGCGGCCGAGGCCGGAGAGGCCGAATCCGCCGAACGGCGCGTCGAAGTGGTCGCGGGTGCGGACGCCGTTGATCTTGACCTGCCCGGTGCGCATGCGGCGGGCGAGCGAAAGGGCGCGGGCGCGGTCTGCCGACCACACTCCGCCGGAAAGGCCGAACTGGGTGCTGTTGGCGATGCGCACGGCGTCGTCCGGGTCGTCGTAGGGCTGGACGACGAGCACCGGCCCGAAGACTTCTTCCTGTGCGATCGCGAGATCGGAGGCGACGTCGGAGAAAACGGTCGGAGGCAGGTAGTACCCGGTGCTCAGGCCGTCCGGGGCTTCGGTTCCCCCGGTGAGCAAGCGCGCTCCGTCGCGCAGCGCCCCGGTGATGTGCCCGCGCACTGATTCCCGTTGTGCCGCATTGACTACCGGGCCCATGACGACTCCTGGTTCGAACGGATCCCCGACGACGATCCGTTCCACCTCGGCGACCAGTCTTTCCTCCACTTCGGACAGTCGGGACCGCGGGACCGCCAAGCGCGACAGCGCGTTGCAGGCCTGTCCGCTGTTGCCGAACGCCTGCGCGACCGCGCTCGGGACCGCGGCGTCGAGATCGGCGTCGTCGAGCAGGACGTTGGCGGATTTCCCGCCCAGCTCCAGGCAGACCTTCTTGATGCCGCGCGCGGCGACCTGGCCCACCCGGGCTCCTGATTCGACGCTGCCGGTCAACGACACCACGGCCACGAGCGGATGCGCGACCATGGTTTCGCCGACCACCGAGCCGCGTCCGGAGACCAGATTGAACACTCCGGGCGGAATCCCGGCCTCGTCGACGCATTCGGCGAACGCGAACGCGTTGAGCGGTGCGACACCGCTGGGCTTGAGCACCATCGTGCAGCCGGCCACGAGCGCCGGCCCGGCCTTCGCGGCGATCTGGTGCAACGGGAAGTTCCACGGAGTGATCGCGGCGACGACCCCGGCCGGTTGCCGCACCACCGCCGCGGCGCCGGCGCTCTCCTCCCACGGGTAGTCGTTCGCCGCGCGCACCGTCGCTTCCAGGACACCGACCGGCATCGTCGCCTGCGCGGCGATCGCCTGTTCCAGCGGCATGCCGACTTCGGTCGAGATCAGGCCGCCGAGCGCGTCGCGCCGCGCGGCCACGGCCGCGGCCAGCCGGCTGACCGCCGCGATCCGTTCTGCGGGCGGGGTCGCCGACCAGGCCGGAAACGCTTGGTGCGCGACCCGGACGGCCCGGTCGGTGTCCGCCTCGTCGGCTTCGGCGACGCGGGCGACGACTTGTTCGGTGGACGGGCTCTCGACCTCGGTGACGCCGCGCCCGTGCGGCCGGACCCAGGAGCCGCCGACGTAGATCAGGTCGCGGTCCCGTACTCCGGAGAGATCTGCCCCGATCGGGCGGGCGGCGGTCATGCCGGACCCGTCCGCCGGACCTCGACCGGCAGCGACTTGATGCCGCGGAACCAGTTCGACAGCAGCCGCACCGGCTCGCCGGCCAGCTCGAACCGCGTGCCGCGGTCCAGCAGCTCCTGGTAGAACGTGCGGATCTCCAGCCGGGCCAGGTGCGCGCCGAGGCAGAAGTGCGTGCCCGCGCCGAACGCCACGTGCCGGTTCGGGTCCCGGTCGAGCCGGAAGGTGTCGGGCTCGTCGAACACGCGCTCGTCCCGGTTGGCCGAGCTGAACCACAGCACGACCTTGTCCCCGGCGCGGACGGTCTTTCCGTGCAGTTCGGTGTCGGTCAGCGCGGTGCGCCGCATGTTGATCACCGGGCTGGTCCAGCGCAGCATCTCCTCGATGCCGGGCTTGAGCAGGCCGGGTTCGGCGGCGAGCCGGTCCCACTGGTCGGTCTCGCCGAGCACCGCCACCGAGCCGGAGAGCAGGTTCCGGGTGGTCTCGTTGCCGGCCACGGTCAGCAGCAGGAAGTACGGGTCGAGTTCGTCCGGCCGCAGCCGTTGTCCTTCGACCTCCGCGTGGACCAGGAGGCTCACCAGGTCGTCCCGCGGGTCTTTCCGGCGTTCTTCGGCCAGCGCGTGGAAATACGCGAACAGTTCGGTGCGGGCGGTGGCGAGGCTGTCCGGATCGGGCGCGTGGTCGGGGTCCTCGCTGGCGATCATGTTGGTCCAGCGCAGCAGCAGCGGCGCGTCCTCGCGGGGAACGCCGAGCATGGTGGCGAAGATCAGCAGCGGCAGTCGTTCGGAAACGACCTTGACGAAATCGAACTGCCCCCGCTCGGCGGCTTCGTCCAGCAGTGCCGTGGTCACCTCGTGGACCCGCCCGCGCCAGTTTTCCACCCGCTTCGCGGTGAAGCTGCCGATGGTGATCTTGCGCAGCAGCAGATGGCGCGGATCGTCCATGTTGTGCAGCGAATGCGCCTTGCCCTCGGCGCGGCGGCTTTGGATCTGGGTGCCGTCGGCGGAGGAGAAGACGGCCGCGTTCTTGGCGACCGCGTCCACGTCGGCGTGCCGGGTGACGGACCAGAAGCCCGGGCCGTCGTCCGGTTCGTCGTTCCAGAACAGCGGCGCCTGGTCGCGCAGGACCCGGAAGGCCGCGCCGTCCCGGCCCTGCGCGAACATCGCCATGTCCATCAGGTCGATGTCGGCGAGAGCGGGGCCGGTCCCCGGCGGGGCGGTGGTCGTTCCAGTCACAGCTTCCCCTAGTCCACAATCGTGACGGTGCCGGTGGCGCCGTCGACGGTCACCGTCTGGCCGTCGCGCAGCCGCCGGCTCGCGTCCGCGGCCGAAACGACGCACGGCACGCCCAGTTCGCGGCTGACGATGACGGCGTGGCTGACCGTCGCGCCTTGGTCGACCACGACGCCCGACGCGGCGACGAACAGCGGGGTCCACGACGAGTCGGTGATGCTCGTGACGAGGATTTCTCCCGGTTCCAGCCCGCGCGGGTCGGCCGGGTCGCGGACGATCCGCACCTTGCCGGTGACCGTGCCCGGGCATCCCGGGACGCCCTGCAGGACGTCGCCGGGCACGACCGGCGAGACGTCCGACGTGCGCCGCCGCCAAGTGTCGACCGGCGGCACCTCGCCCGCCACGATGAACGGAGGCTCGAGCGCGAGGAGTTCGCCGAGCTGCGCCTTGCGCTCGGAAACCAGGTGCGCCACCGAATCCGGGTCGGCGAGCAGTTTCGTCCACTCGTCGTCGGTCAGCAGGCCGAAGTCCTCGATCTCGGCGAAGAGCCCGCGCTCGACGAACCGGCGGCCGAGCTCGCGCATCGCCACCCGGCCTTCGTGGACCAGGGTGATCACGTTCGTCTTGGTGCGCTCCCGGCTGGTCAGGAACGTCTTCGCGGACTGTGCGCCGGCGAGGAACTGGCCCTGGACCTCCGGGTTGGCGGCGAGTTTTCCGGCGATCTGCTCGACGGTGGCCTCGCGTTCGGCGGCGAGCCGTTCGCGCGAGAGCGCGGGGTCCGATTCGTCCGGCGCGTTGCGCATCCGGTCGATCGCCGCCCAGGCCAGCTCCGGGTGGGTTTCGAAGGTGCGCGACCGCATTTCCCATTCGTTGAACCCGCGGGCGCCGAACTCGTAGACGAACTGGTCGAACGCGTCGAGGAAGGCCGGGCCTTCGGAACCGGCCGCGGCCACTCGCTCGCGAAGCCCGTCCAGCCCCGCGTCGAACGCGGCCGAAAGCGCGGAAGAACCGCGGACGGTCCGCGACAGCGCCCAGAGCGCGGACGCCGGACGGGCGCTGTCCACTTCTCCCAATCCGGAGATCAGCTTCGTGATCAGCGCGGGATCGCCCAGTTCCGTCGCGACCGCGGTGAGGATCCCCGGCGCGACGAGCGAGCAGTGGGTCATGAAGATGTGGTCCACCCACAGGTCCCGCCAGTAGGTGTTGATCAAGTGCCGGGTCCGCTCCAGCAGCTCCGCGTCGCTCAGCGTGGCGAGGTCGGGCCGCTCGGCGCGGATCTTCCTGATCCGGTCGCGCGTCGCGGCCAGTTCGGGCACCTCGGTGGCGGTGAGGATCCACTCCAGGGTCTTGCCGCTGCGTTCGGCGTGTTCGGCGCTTTCGTCGTTCGGCCCGGGCACGTAGGGCGGTGCGCTGGCCGCTTCCGCCCCGAAGAACGTGGCGTCAATGGCCTCGGGCGACAGGCCCGGCACGCGGGCTCCGAAGATGCGGGTGATGCTGACGTTCAGGTAGGCGTAGCCGCCGAAAACGCCGAGCGATTCCATGACGCCGGGCGTGAATTCGGCGGCGTCGACGGCGCCGAACCGTTCCAGCGCCTCGATCCATCCGGGCTCGGCGTGCGGGATTCCCCAGATCGTCCACGAGAACGGCGCGACTGGGTCGGGGAACACCTCTCCCACATTGCCCCGGGTGTAGATCGGGAACTTCGGACTCGGGTCGTTGTCGACAACCCAGCGCTGGACCATGAGGACTCCTTTGTCTCAAGCGGGCAGGGGGCCTGGCGGCAGTGGTTCAGGAAGGCAGGAAAGGAAGGGCGCGGTACCAGATGTCGCCCGCGGTGCGGCCCATCCGCGCGAGCTGCTCGGCGCGGGGCGCCTCCTGCGGGACGCCGATCTTGACGTAGGCGAGCTGGTCGACCATCGCGCCGAGCGATTCGCCGAGCATCTCCACGTCGCACTCGGGGTCGATCAGGCCGCGGCGGACGAGCGAGTTCATCCAGCGCACGTTGCGGCGGGTGAACTCGCCCCGGATGCGCAGCCACGACTCGGCGAATCCTTCCGGGTCCGCGGCCGAGGCCTCCCGGGTGACGCGCATGAGCCGGCGGTGCCGGGCGTAGGTGGTGAAGTAGGACGTCGTCGCGCGGATGAGGGCGGACCGCTCGTCCTCGCCGGGTTCGGACCGGCGGGAGGTCTCCAGCAGGTCGCGCACGCACGGCTCGACCACCGCGACGAGGATTTCGCCCTTGCTCGCGAAATGCCGGTAGAAGCTGCCGTGCGCGACGCCGGCGTTCTGCACGATGTCGGCGATGCGGGTGGGGTTGTACCCGAATTCGGCGAAGCAGGTGGTGGCCGCGGCCACCAGCGCGGCGCGGGTCTTCGCCCCTCGCTCGGTGGTCGCTCCCTTGCCGAACAGCTCGGCGACGTCGTCGTCCAGTCCGGCCGGTGCGGGGTCCGCACTGCTGTCCGCCAGAGCTTCTTTGCGACTCGTCGTCACTTTGTACCTCCTCAGGAGGCCCGATCGGACCGCCATCGACTGTGACGGCGGTAATTGACCCACGCCACATCGCGGTTGTCAAGGCTGCATACCTGCAATTCTCGGCGACTTCGCTCTTGCGTGCGGCCCATCGGGTGTGCTTCGCTATCCGGGTCAATGTGACTGCCAATCACATTCCTGGCCGATGAAGTCCGAGGTGTCGATGTATCCAGCGCAGCACGCGGCGAGCAGCCCCGACCGCCTTGCCGTGGTGATGGCGGGCAGCGGTGAATCGCGCAGTTATCGCGAGCTCGACGACAACAGCGCGCGGCTGGCCGGCTGGCTCCGCGACGCCGGGGTCGGGGCGGGCGAGGTCGTGCTGGTCTGCCTCGAGAACGACGTGCGATGGGGCGAGATCGTCTGGTCGTGCCTGCGCAGCGAGCGGTGGCTGGCCCCGGTGAACTGGCACCTGACCGCGTCTGAACTGGTCCCCCTCTTCGAGGACGCCGCGCCGGCGGCGGTCGTCACGTCGTCCGCGCTGCTGCCGAGGGCCGCCGAAGCCGCGCGGCGGGCCGGCCGGGATCCGGTGTGGCTGGTCGTCGGCGGGCCTGGCGCCGAAGCGGACTCCGCCGGCCTGCCGGCCGTCGCCGATTACGACGCGGCGCTCAGCGCGGCGCGGCCGCAGGACGCGGCGGACGACGTCGCCGGCTCGCGATTGTTGTTTAGCTCGGGAACCACCGGCCGCCCGAAACCCTTCCGGCAGCCGTTGCCGGGCGTGCGTCCCGCCGACCTTCCGGTCCGGCTGGGCCCGTTGCTGAGCCGGCTGCGGTTCGACGTCGGCGCACCGGAGTCGCTCGTCTATCTCTCGACCGGGCCGGCCTACCACGCGGCGCCCTTCGCCTTTCTGCAGACCGTGCACCAGCTGGGCGGCACCGTCGTGCTGATGGAGCGGTTCGACCCGCGGTCCGCGCTGGCCGCGATCGAACGCCATCGGGTCAGCCACAGCCAATGGGTGCCCACGATGTTCGTGCGCCTGCTGCGGCTGCCGGACGCCGAACGCCGGGAGTTCGACCTGAGCTCGCACCAGGTCGCGGTGCACGCGGGCGCCCCGTGCCCGCCGGAAGTCAAGCGCGCGATGCTCGACTGGTGGGGGCCGGTCCTCTACGAGTACTACGGCGCCTCGGAAGGGCATGGGCACACGACGATCGGACCGGCGGAGTGGCTCGCGCACCCGGGATCGGTGGGCACCCCGGTTTCCGGCCGGATCGAGATCCGAGCCGAGGACGGAACCGTGCTGCCGGCCGGGGAAACCGGCCGGGTCTGGTTCGTGCGGGAGACCGCCGAGGGGACCGTCGGCGACCTCGGGCACCTCGACGCCGACGGGTTTCTGTATCTGACCGGCCGGGTCGGGCACACGATCATCACCGGCGGGGTCAACGTGTACCCGCGCGAAGTCGAGGACGTGCTCGCCCTGCATCCCGCGGTCGCCGACCTCGCCGTGCTGGGCGTGCCGGACCCCGAGTTCGGCGAACAGGTCAAAGCCGTGGTGGAACCCCGGGACCCGGCGTCCGCGGGACCCGGGCTCGAACGCGAGCTGATCGAGTATTGCCGGGCCCGGCTGGCGCACTTCAAATGCCCCCGGTCGGTCGACTTCACCGAACGCCTGCCGCGCAACGACGCGGGGAAGGTCGTCGTCGCCGCGCTGCGCGACAAGTACTGGCCCGCCGCGGGCGCCTCCGAAAGGACCACCCGATGATGCAGCTGCTTCTCATCCGCCACGCCCAGCCGGTGCCGGCGTCCTCGGACACCGGCGGGGTCGACCCCGGGCTCACGCCCGGCGGACTGCAGCAGGCCGAGCGGCTCGCCGAATTCCTGACCCGGCCGCAGGCGCGGGAAATCCAGGCGGTCTACAGCAGTCCGATGGCGCGGGCCCGGGAAACCGCCGCGCCCCTGGCGAAACGGCTGGGGCTGGCGGTCGAGGAGCGCAGCGGTGTCGCGGAGTTCGACTACGGCGCGCCGGTGTACGTCCCGTCCGAGGACTACACCGGCGATCGGCGCCAGCAGTGGGAGGACCTGCTGCGGGGCAAGTGGCACGGATACGAGTTCGACATGGACGCGTTCCGGCGCCGTGCGGTGGAGGCGCTGGAAGGCATTGTCGGCGCGCACTCGAACGGCACGGTCGCGGTCGTCTGCCACGGCGGGGTCATCAACGTGTACCTGGCGCACATCCTCGGCACGGCGCTGCCGATGTTCTTCCAGCCCGACTACACCTCGGTCAGCCGGGTCGTCGCGGCGTCCGACGGCTACCGGACGCTGCGCACCGCGAACGACCGCGCGCATTTGCACTGGAGCCAGCCCGCGGCCGAGGCTGAGCGCTGATCGCTGTGAACGGATCTCGACGAGGAGGTTTCCGATGAGCACCCCCGAAACCGCCGGCCCGGCGACCGCGCCGGAGACGACGCGGCTGCACTGCCTGCACGTGCTCCGCATCGTCGGGCTCGCCGCGCCGGCCGCGGTGGCCGGCTGGACCGGGCTCGACGCCGACGCGGTGGAAGCCGAGCTGGCCGCGGCGGCCGAAAACGGGCTGTGCGTCCAGCGGGGCGGCCGGATAAGCGGGTACGTCCTGGCCCCGGCCGGGCGCGCCTGGCTCGAGGGCGAGCTGGCCGCCGAACTCGACCGCTACGGCGCCCGTGCCGCGGTGGAGCTGGCCGACGAACGGTTCGTCGAGTTGAACGGGCCGTTCAAACAGCTGTGCACCGACTGGCAGGTCCGCGACGGCTCGCCCAACGACCACAGCGACGCCGGACACGACGAACGCGTGCTCGCGCAGCTCGCCGACGTGCACACCGCCGCGGTCCGCCTGACCGAGGACGCGGCGCGCTCGCTTCCCCGGTACGGCTGGTACGCCCCGCGGCTGACCCAGGCGTGGCAGCGGATCCAAGACGGCGACGCGCGGGCGTTCACCGCGCCGATGTCGGACAGCTATCACGACGTGTGGATGGCGCTGCACCAGGACTTGATGAGCACGCTCGGCAGGCATCGCAGCGCGACGGACGGACATTGAGGCGGCTACCCGTGACTGACATGATCTCCGTGGAACCGGCTTCGGACCGCTCGGCGGCCGCGTACGCGTTCGACCATCGCCACTCCCGCCCGCCTCGCGAACTCGCCGGTCTTCTCGGCGGCAAAGGGGCCGGCCTGGCCGAGATGACCTCGGTGCTGGGCCTGCCGGTGCCGCCCGGGTTCACGCTGACCGTCGACGTGTGCCGCGCCTATCTGCGCGAGGGCTGGCCGGCGGGACTGGACGACACGGTGCGCTCCCACTGCGAGCGCTTGGAGGCGAACGTCGGGCGCCGCCTGGGAGATCCGGCCGACCCGCTGTTGCTCGCCGTGCGCAGCGGCGCGCCGAAATCCATGCCCGGCATGCTCGACACCGTCCTGAATCTCGGGCTCAATGACGAAACCGTCGAAGGACTGGCCGCGGTGTCGGGCGACCCGCAGTTCGCCTGGGACAGCTACCGGCGTTTCCTGCGCATGTTCGCCACGACCGTTCTCGGCGTTCCCGCCGAGCAGTTGGGCGCGGCGACCGACGGGGCCGATCCTCGGGCCGAGGTCGTCGTGTTGAAGAAGCGGATCGCGGCGGCGGCCGGCCAGGAAGTCCCCGCGGACCCCGCCGAGCAACTGCGCGCCGCGATCGAGGCCGTGTTCCGTTCGTGGCGGAGCCCGCGCGCCCGCGCCTACCGCAAGCACGAGAACGTCCCGGACGATCTCGGCACCGCCGTCAACGTGCAGGCGATGGTCTTCGGCAACCGGGACCAGGACTCCGGGACAGGCGTCGTTTTCACCCGGGACCCCTCGACCGGGCACGAAGGTCTCTACGGCGACTACCTGCCGAAGGCACAAGGCGAAGATGTCGTGGCCGGTACCGCGCGCACGCTGCCGGTGTCCGCGCTGGCCGACCAGCTGCCCGGCGTCGCCGCCGAGCTTCGCGGTCATCTGCGGACGCTGGAGCGGCATTACCGGGACCTGTGCGACGTCGAGTTCACCGTCGAGTCCGGTCGCCTGTGGGTGCTCCAGACCCGCGTCGGGAAGCGGGGCGCGGTCGCGGCGGTGCGCACGGCGGTCGCCCTCACCCGAGACCCGGAAATCGCGCTCACCCCTCGCGAAGCGGTGGCTCGGGTGCCGGCCGAGACCCGCGCCAAAGCGCGCGCCGAGGTGCTCGCGGCGGCGAATCTCGGGAACGCCGGAAACGGCTCGGCGGTGACCGTCGGCCTGGGCGCTTCGCCGGGCCGGGTCAGCGGGGCGGCGGTCCTCGACCTCGACGCGGCGATGACCGCGGAGGGCGAATTCGTTCTTGTGCGGCCGGAAACCAGCCCGGAAGACGTCGCCGCGATGTCGGTCGCCGCCGGCATCCTCACCGGCCGCGGCGGACTGGTCAGCCACGCGGCCGTCGTCGCCCGCGGCTGGGGCATCCCGGCGGTGGTCGGTGCCGAGGCACTGCGGTTCGCGGACGGCGCGGTCACGGTCGGGGAGAACGGTCCGGTCATCCGGCCCGGCGACGAGATCACCGTGGACGGCACCACCGGGGAAGTCTGGCTCGGCCGGGTCGGCGCCGGAGAAACGCGCGCCGATGACGACGACGCGACGCTGGCCGCGGAACTGCCGGAACTCGCCGTGCTGGAAGCGTGGGCGGCCGATTCCGGCGCTGGCGCGCAGTCGTGATCCCGGCCCTGGGCCGCCGTTTTCGAGAGGGAGCAAGCACATGACCGCACACGCGGTGATCGTCGACGCCGTGCGCACGCCGTCCGGCAAGGGAAAGCCGGGCGGGCAGCTGTCCGGCGTCCATCCCGCTGATCTGCTCGCGCACGTCCTGCGGGCTTTGGTCGAGCGCAACGGGCTCGATCCCGCGACGGTGGACGACGTCATCGGCGGATGCGTCGGCCAAGCGGGGGAGCAGTCGCTCAACATCACCCGCAACGCCGTTCTCGGGGCCGGTTTCCCGGAAGCCGTTCCCGCCACCACCGTGGACCGGCAGTGCGGCTCCAGTCAGCAGGCCGCGCAGTTCGCCGCCCAAGGCGTCGTCGCGGGCGGCTACGACATCGCGATCGCCTGCGGGGTCGAGTCGATGAGCCGGGTGCCGATGGGCACCGCCACGCTCGGGCAGGACCCGTACGGCTCGGCCATGGCCGCTCGTTTTCCCGCCGGATTGGTCGGCCAGGGCGTTTCGGCGGAGCTCATCTCCGCGCGGTGGAAACTGGACCGGGACGTGCTGGACGAGTTCTCCGCCCGGTCCCACGCGCGGGCCGCGGAGACGGCGGCGGCAGGCGGGTTCGACGATGAGATCGTCGCCGTTCCCGGACCGGACGGAACCGCCGCGGTCGCGGACGAGACGATCCGCCCGGCCACCACCGCCGAGGGGCTGCGCGCGCTGAAGCCCGCCTTCGCCGATCCGGGGTTGCCGGAACGGTTTCCGGAGATCGACTGGCGCATCACGGCGGGCAACTCGTCGCCGTTGACCGACGGCGCGTCCGCGGTGCTGATCATGAGCGAGGCGAAAGCGAACGCGCTCGGGCTGCGGCCGAAGGCACGGTTCCACTCCTTCGCGGTGACCGGCAGCGATCCGTTGCTGATGTTGACCGGTGTCGTGCCCGCCACCGAGAAAGTCCTGCGCCGCGCGAACCTCTCCATCGACCAGGTGGATGCGTACGAGGTCAACGAAGCGTTCGCCCCGGTACCGCTGGTGTGGCAGCAAGAACTGCGCGCGGACGGCGAGCGGCTCAATCCGCGCGGCGGAGCCATCGCGCTGGGCCATCCCCTCGGCGCGTCCGGGACGCGTCTGCTGACCACGCTCGTGCACCACTTGCAGGCCACTGGCGGTCGCTACGGCCTGCAGACCATGTGCGAGGCCGGCGGGATGGCCAACGCGACCGTCATCGAACGCCTCTGACCCAGAATCGCCACCACGAAAGGGATTTGCCATGAAGGTCACTGTCGATCGCAGCAAGTGCACCGGGCTCGGCATCTGCGAAGCCATGGCGCCAGAGGTCTTCGAGGTCGACGAGAACGGCGATCTGATGCTGCTGACCGAAACCGTCGACGACGATCGCCTCGACGAGGTGCGCGCGGCCGTCGAAGGCTGCCCCACCGAAGCGCTCCGATTGGCCGAGCAGTGACCGAGCGGTTGGTTGTCGTCGGTGCCTCCCTGGCCGGGCTGCGTGCGGTGGAAGGCGCCCGCAAAGCCGGGTTCACCGGCGCCGTCACGCTGATCGGCGACGAGGAACACCTCCCTTACGACCGTCCTCCGTTGTCGAAGGCGTACCTCGACGCTGACGAAAAGCCCGACGTGACTTTCCGGGAAGAACGCCACCTGCGCGACGAACTCGGAGTCGACCTCCGGCTCGGAACGCCCGCCGAGGCGGTCGACCCGGCCGACCAGGCGGTCCTGGCCGGGGGAGGCGAGATCCGGTACGACGCACTGGTCATCGCCACCGGGGCGACGGCCCGGCGGCTGCCCGGCACGGAAGGCATCGCCGGCGTGCACACCCTTCGGACTCTCGACGACGCCGTCGCGGTGCGCGCCGCTCTCGACTCCGGTGCCCGCACGGTGGTCATCGGTTCGGGGTTCATCGGCTCCGAGGTCGCCTCGGGGGCGCGTAAACGCGGCTTGCCGGTCACGATCGTGGAAGCCGCGCCGACGCCGCTGGTCCGGGCGATCGGCGAGGAACTGGGCGAGGCGGTGGCTGGCCTGCACCACCGGGCCGGCACTGATTTGCGCTGCGGCGTGGCGGTGCGGGAGATCACGAGCACGGCCGGGAAGGTCACCGGGGTGCGGCTCGCGGACGGAACCGTGCTGCCCGCCGACCTGGTGGTGGCGGGGATCGGCGCCGATCCGGCTACCGGGTGGCTCGCCGGGTCCGGACTGGACATCGGCAACGGCGTCCGGTGCGACGCGTCGCTGGCCGCCGAGGGCGCGACCGGCGTCTTCGCCGCCGGGGACGTGGCGCGCTGGCACAACCCGCTCTTCGACGAGGTCATGCGGATCGAGCACTGGACCAGCGCGGCGGAACAAGGCGCCGCCGCGGCCCGCAACGCGCTGGATCCGGCGAACGCGAAGCCTTATTCGACGGTGCCGTACTTCTGGTCGGACTGGTACGGGAGCCGCATCCAGTTCGTCGGCGTGCCCGGCGCGGACGAGGTCCGGGTGGTGTCCGGGGATCCCGAGACAGACCGGTTCGTCGCGCTCTACCGCCGCGGCGACCGGCTCACCGGCGTGCTGACGCTGAACGGGCAATCCGTGGTGATGAAGTACCGCGCTCTCCTTGCCCGAGGCGCCGCTTGGGCCGACGCGCTCGAGTTCGCCGCGCGGCGAGCCGCGGCGCGCGCCGGAACCTGACCGCGGCGCTTTCCCTGTGTACCAAGCGAATCCTCTGAGGAGAACCTGTGCCAGTGCAGTTCGACGTCTCGCCTGACGTCGCGGACATCGTGCGCCGCATCGAAAACCTCGTCCGCGACGTCGTGCTTCCGGTGGAGACCGAGCACCGCGGGTCCGCGCACGACGCCCCCGACTCGGTCCGCCGGGCATTGCAGGAGGCGGCCCGCGAGGCGAAGGTGTTCAGCCCGCACGTCAGCGCCGAATACGGAGGACTGGGGCTGGACATGCGCGACCGCGCGCCGGTTTTCGAGGCGGCGGGCTACTCGCTGTTCGGTCCGCTCGCGCTGAACTGCGCGGCACCGGACGAGGGCAACATGCATCTGCTGGAGCGGGTGGCCACGCCGGAGCAACGCGAACGCTACCTCCGGCCGCTGGCCGCGGGCGCCGCCCGATCCTGCTTCGCGATGACCGAACCCGCACCCGGCGCCGGTTCGGACCCGAGCGCGCTGCGGACCACCGCGGAACGCACCTCCGCGGGCTGGCTCATCAACGGCCACAAGTGGTTCATCACCGGCGCCCGGGACGCCGACTTCGCCATCGTGATGGCCCGGACGAGCGGCGAGCCGGGCTCCCGCGGCGGCGCCACGATGTTCCTCGTCGACGCGGGCGCAGCGGGCTTCACGCGGGTGCGGGACATCGAAACCCTGGACGAGAGCATGTTCGCCGGCCACGCGGAACTGCGCTTCACCGATCTGGAAGTCCCCGCCGACGCGGTCCTCGGCGAACCGGACAAGGGGTTCGAGTACGCACAGGTCCGGCTCGGACCGGCCCGGACGACGCACTGCATGCGGTGGCTGGGCACGGCCCGCCGGGCGGCCGACCTCGCCGCGGAACGGGCCGCCACCCGGAAAGCGTTCGGCGGCCGGCTCGGCGATCTTGGCATGGCGCAGCAGCTGCTCGCCGACAACGAGATCGACATCGAGACGAGCCGGGCACTGATCCTCAAGGCCTGCTGGGACATCGACACCGGCGCGCCCGCCGGGCACATCACCTCGATCGCCAAGACGTTCGTCGCCGAGGCCGTCAACCGGGTCGTGGACCGTTCCCTGCAGGTCTGCGGCGCGCTCGGCATCTCCGGCGACGCCCCGTTGTCGCGGCTCTACCGGGAGGTCCGGCCGTTCCGGATCTACGACGGTCCGTCGGAAACCCACCGCTGGTCGATCGCGCGCCGCGTGATTCGCCGTGCGCAGCGCCGACTGGAGGAGGGCCGGTGACGCTGCCCGGCATCGACCTTCCCGCGCTGCGGAAGTTCTTCGACGCCCACGTGCCCGGGGCGGCGGGGAAGCTCAGCCTCCGCCTGTTGACCGGCGGAAAGTCGAACCTGACGTATCTGGTCACCGACGGTGCCGCGCGGTGGGTGCTGCGCCGCCCGCCGCTCGGCGTTCTCACCCCGACCGCGCACGACATGGCCCGGGAGTTCCGCGTCGTCGCCGCACTCGCCGGCACCGGGGTGCCGGTCGCCGAGGCGGTCGCGTTGTGCGAAGACCCGGACGTGCTCGGTGTCCCCTTCTCCGTCGTGTCCTATGTAGAGGGACGGACGCTGCAGGACGGACACGAGGCGGCCGTCCTGCAGCCCGAAGAGGCGCGCCGCTGCTCGATCGCGCTCGTCGAAGCGCTCACCCGGCTGCACGCGGTGCCCTGCGAGGAGATCGGACTGGGCGATTTCGGCCGCCCGGCCGGATATCTGAACCGCCAGCTGCGGCGCTGGCGCGGCCAATGGGACCGGGTGGCGACCCGGGACCTGCCCGAGCTGACGGCACTGCACGACCGGCTGGCCGCGGCCGTGCCGGCGCGGTCGGAAGCGGCGATCGTGCACGGGGATTACCGGCTGGACAACACGATCCTCGACCGGTCGGACGCCGGCCGGATCGCGGCGATCGTCGACTGGGAGATGGCGACCCTCGGCGATCCGCTGGCCGATCTCGGCCTGTTGCTGGTGTACTGGGACCCGGTCAGCGAGCCGGTGCTCGGCGCCCGGCACGCGCCCAGTGCCAACCCGGGTTTCCTGTCGCCCGAGGAACTCGCGGCGGCGTATGCGAGCGCGAGCGGCCGTTCCCTCGCCGACCTGGAGTTCTACCGGGCACTGGGCTATTTCAAACTCGCCGTCATCGCCGAGGGAATCCACCAGCGCCACCTCGCGGGCGAGACGGTCGGCGAGGGCTTCGACACCGTCGGCGAAGCCGTGCCCGCCCTCGTGCGATCGGGCCACCACACCCTGAAAGCAGGACTCGCATGAACCGACCCGTCGCTCTCGTCACCGGCGCCTCCCGCGGCATCGGACGGGAAATCGCGCGCCGGCTCGCCCTCGAGGGCTATGCGCTCACCCTTTCCGCGCGCCGGGAAGAAGGGCTGCTCCGCACCGCAGGAGAAATCGCAGCGGAAACCGGCGCCGAGGTTACCCCTGTCGTGGCGAACCTCGCGTCCGACGACGATCTCCGCGCTCTCGTCGACGCGCACCGGTCCGGCGCCGACCGGCTGGACCTGCTCGTCCTCAACGGAGGCGTCGGCGCGGAGGGCCCGCTCGCCGAGATGCCGATGAAGACTTACGACCTGGTGCTGAACGTGAACCTGCGCGCCCAGTTCCAGCTGATTCAGTTGTGCCTGCCGGTATTGCGCGAGACAGCCGCGCTCAACCCGGCGTCGGGCGCGAAGATTGTCGCGCTCGCGTCTATCACCGGCGTGGCGGGAGAGCCCGGTCTCGCCGCATACGGGGCCAGCAAAGCCGGGCTGATCTCGCTGTGCGAGACAGTGACCCTCGAGGAGCACGCGAACGGCGTCACCGCGACCGCGCTCAGTCCCGGCTACGTCGATACCGATCTGACGGCGTGGAAACGAGACTCTCTCGCCCGCGACGCGATGCTCACCGCAGGGGATGTCGCGGAACTGACGCTCGCGATCACTCGTCTGTCGGCGCACGCCGCCGTGCCGAACGTGGTGCTGACTCGCGCGGGGGACCAGATCTGGCGGGCATGACTCCTTCTCCAAACTGAGCGAGCAGCGGTTGCTGGCCCGCATCTAGTCGGCGCGCGCGGCGGTTCGGTCATCCTGACCAGGTCACCGAGCAGACTTTCGGAGTGAACGGCGGCTTGCCTTCCGGCGGATGGCAAGCCGCGACCGGAGGTCGGTTACGCCGACTCGCGTGCGGCACCGGGCTCATGCTCGGCGGCTGGTGGTGATCGGCGCCGGATTCCTCGGCCTCGAAGTGGCCTGTGCGGCCCAGAATCTCGGGCTGACCGTCGATGTCGTGGAAATGGACCACCGGGTAATGGCGCGCGCGGTGTCTCCGGACCTGGCGGTCCGGCTGGGAGACGCCCACGTCGAGCGCGGACTGCGGATCCGTTTCGGTCTCGCTGTCGTGGGGTTCGACGTCGGCCACGACGGCCGCGTGAGCGCGGTACAGCTGTCCGACGGAGCGCACCTGGCCGCCGACGTGGTGGTTTCGAGCATCGGCGTGGTCCCCAACTCGGAGCTGGCCGCAGCAGCGGGATTGCCGGTGGACAACGGGATCTGCGTCGATCGCCGCCTCGCGACGCCCGCCCCGGATGTCTACGCGATCGGCGATTGCGCCGCGTTTCCCGTCGACGAGACCGGTCGGCTGGTGCGGCTTGAAGCGGTGTCGAACGCGCTGGACCAGGGGGCGCATGTGGCAGCGGCGATCCTCGGCGATCCCCGGCCGTACGAGGGGGTTCCCTTTGAAGAATCGGGACTTCAGGATCGCACCGTGATTGCGGTCGACAGGATCCTTGGCCATGCTGGTGGACCACCTGGACGACGAAAACACGGAGCTGGAGGCTATCGAGATCGGCCGGCGGGAGCTGAATTCTCTGCTGGTCGCACGAACCGGATGAGTTGCCGACGCCGCTGGCTCAGGTGGTAGCGAGGAAGTCGATGAGGTGGGTGGTGAAGACGTCGTTGTCGTCGCCGGCGACCATGTGTCCCGCGTGGACTTCTTCGAATCGCGCCGACGGCACGAGTTTGCGGAGGTCTTCGACGCTTTCGGCGGTGACGACGTCGGATTCGCTGCCGCGCACGAGCATGGTGGGGATTCGCAGGGCGCGGGCGGCGTCGGCGAGCCGGTTGGCTTCGGTGTTGCGGCTGGGTTCGTCCCCGAAGTCGAGGAATTTCGGGTCCCAGTGCCAGTACCAGCGGCCGTTTTCCCGTTGCCGGACGTTCTTGCGGAGCCCGTCGAGGTTGCGGGGGCGGCGGCGGTGCGGGTTGTAGGCGTGGACGGCGTCGGCGACTTCGTCGAGCGTGGCGAATCCGTCGGGGGCACCGGCCATGAATTCGATGATGCGGGCGCGTCCGGCGGTCGAGATGCGGGGTGCGACGTCGACCAGGACCAGCCCGGCGGCGCATCCGGGGTGTTCTCCGGCGGCGGACAGGGCGGTGATGCCGCCGAGCGAGGCCCCGACGAGCACCGGGGTTTCGGGCAGGTCGTCGAGCACTGCGCGCAGGTCGCCGACGAAGGCGTCGAGGGTGTAGCGGCCGTCGGGGGCCCATGCGCTGTCGCCGTGCCCGCGGGCGTCGAGGGCGAGGGTGGTCCATCCGCTCCGGGCGACGCGTTCGGCGGCCTTGCCCCAGGAGTGCCGGGTCTGCCCGCCTCCGTGCAGGAAGACCACCGTGCCGCGGGCGGTGCCGTCGGGGACGCGGCGGTCGCCGACCAGGCGGACACCGTCGCTGTGGAAGGACACCAACTCGTTCCGTACGCTCGGCGCGGGCACGCGCACTCCATTCTCAGGGGGACTGGCTAACAAGTATAATATATTCCATCATCCGGGGTGTCGGGTGGTGTCAAGATTCACGTACGGCTCCAGGTGCTCGCGGCCGGGCTCCGGGTGCGGGCTTGGTGCGCGATTGGCTGGTCGGCCCGCACGCCGATAGGGTGCCGTCGCCGACGCCCCGGAGGCGGGGATGGTGCTGGGCGGCGAGCGGTTCTGCGAGCATCTCGACCGCGACGACCGGGTCGAGTTCGTGCCGATCCCGGCCGCAGTTCACTCGTGGAGGCGATCGCAGAGCGTCGAGGCCGATCCGCACGGACATCCGAACTCCGAGATAGCCAGCGGCCAAGCCGAGTTCCTTCCGTACAACACAGCCTGGTGTGCGGGCGCGATCCGGTCGCCCGCACACCAGGGCGCTGGTCAGAGGTGCTCGCCGAAGAAACCGGTCAGCTTCGCGACCGCCGGTGTGACGTGCTCGTCCTTGTCGTAGAGGCTGATGTGGGTCGCGCCGTCGACGACGAAGAGTTCCTTCGGCTCGTCGGCCTTCTCGACGGCTTCGCGGCTGAAGTAGCCGGTGTCGGCGTCCGAACCGATGATCATCAGCAGCGGGCGCGGCGCGATCAGCTTGATCATCGCGTAGGGGTCGAACTGGGCGATCTGGTCGATGCTGCGCAGCGGCCACTCGTTCGTGGAGTTGCAGTGCCCGCCGCGGGGAGTGCGGTAGTAGTCCTGTGCCTCGCGGTACAGCGTCGGCGCCTCTTCCAGGCCCTCGGGGCTTTCCGGCGCCCAGTTCTGCGTGACCGGCGCTTCGCCGCGGGCTTCGGCGGTGCGCAGCGCGCCGGCCTGGTCCAGCATCGCCTGCAGGACCTCCGGGCCCTGGGTGCGGCCGAGGCCTTCGACCAGCAGGCTGCGGATGTCCACCGCGCTGACCGTGGCGACGGCCTTGATCCGGTGGTCGGTCTGCGCGGCGAACGGCACGTAGCCGCCGGACGCGCAGATGCCCAGCGCGCCGATGCGGGTCGGGTCGATGTCGTCGCGGGTGGTCAGGTAGGTGACCGCGGCGCGGACGTCCTCGCCGCGCTGGAACGGGTTCTCCAGCCCGCGCGGTTCGCCTTCGCTCTCGCCCTGGTAGGCAGCGTCGAACACGAGTGCCGCGTAGCCCTCGCGGGCCAGGCGCTCGGCGTAGATGCTGGCGGTCTGTTCCTTGACGCCGCCGCCGGGGTGGGACACGACGACCGCGGGAAGCGGGGCGCCGGTGTGGTCGTCGGGGGTGAACAGCAGGCCGGCCAGGCTGAGGCCGGCGCTGGGGAAGCGCACGTTCGTCTTCATCGTCTCTCGTCTTCTTTCCCGTGTTGCCAAGGGGTTTCGGCCGGGTCGGATGCTCCGGCCGCTGTCTTCGACGATGCCGCGCGGCAACGGACCCGACAATGGGCCGGTTTCAGCCTGGGACAGGGCTGTCCCAGGGACAGGATCGGCCGCGGCAACCCGGCCGATCCGCTGCGACACTGAAGGCATGAGCAGCGAAGGCAACAGCGAACTGGGGCAGTTCCTCAAGGCCCGCCGGGCGGAGGTGAGCCCGAGCGCGGTCGGGCTGCCCGAGACCGGGGCGCAGCGGCGGGTGAAGGGCCTGCGCCGCGAGGAGGTCGCGCTGCTGGCTTCGATCAGCCCGGACTATTACACCCGCATCGAGCAGGGCCGCAGGCAGGCGTCCGCGCCGGTGCTCGACACGCTCGCCCGGGTGCTGCGGCTCAACGACGAGGAACGCGCCTACCTGTTCGAGCTGGCCGGCAAGGACGCGGCCCGCCCGCGGCGCCGTTCCGCGCGGAAGGTGCTGCCGGCGTTGCGGCGGATGCTGGACGAGCTGACCACCAGCCCGGCGTTCGTCCTGGGCCGCGGCATGGACGTGCTCGCCTGGAACCGCATGGCCACCGTCCTGCTCGCCGATTTCGAGCGGCTGCCGGAGAAACAGCGCAACTACGTCTGGCTGCTGTTCTCCGATCCGGTCTTCAAGTCGTTGCACCGGGACTGGGAGCCGATGGCCCGCACCGCGGTGGCGATGCTGCGGATGGAGGCCGGCCGCGACCCGCACGACCAGCGGATGGCCGCGCTGGTGGGCGAGCTTTCCTTGCGGGACGAGGATTTCCGCCGCTGGTGGAGCGATCACCGGGTGACTGCCCGCGACCGCGGCAGCAAGGTGCTCAAGCATCCGGTCGCCGGCGAGCTGACCCTCGACTGGGACGCGCTGACCTGCGCCGCGGACCCGGAGCAGCAGCTGGTGGTGTGGACCGCGGAACCCGGCAGCCCGTCCCACGACGGCCTGCTGCTGCTGTCCTCCTGGGCCGCCAGCACCGACAGTTCGGCAGCCGATCGCTGACGGTTTCGCTCCGGAACGGGGAGGAGCATCCGACGCCGCCCGCGGGAGCGAAGTACGGTACCTCCCGGAGGTGGTTCACCGTGCCGCTGTGGTTCGAGGATTTCGCGGCGATGGGGGAGGACGACGAACTGGTTTCGCCCGGTCGCACGGTGACCGAAGCGGACGTGGTGTCGTTCGCCGCCACGACCGGGGACTACAACCCGATGCACACCGACGCGGTCGCCGCGGCGGAAGGGCGCTTCGGCGAACGGGTCGCGCACGGCGCGCTCGGATTGTCGTGGTGCCTCGGCCTCAGTTCGCGGACCGGTGCGTTCGAGGGTTCCGCGCTGGCGTTGCTGGGCATCGAGAACTGGGAATTCCAGGCGCCGCTTCGGTTCGGCGACACCGTGCACACGAGGGCGCGGGTGATCGGCACGCGGAGGACCGGCCGCGGCGACGCCGGGGTCGTCCGGGTGCGGTACGACCTGGTGACTCAGGACGGCGTCGTCGCGCAGACCGGTCTGCTGTCCTACTTGATCCGCAATCGTCCCTAGCCGGCGTGCGGGGCGATCATCACGTGCACCGCGTCCTCCCCGGGCACGCGTCCGGCCAGTGTCTCCACGGCTTGTGCGACGGAGCCGAGGCCGAAGGTGTGGGTGTGCATCTGCATCAGCGGGTACTTGCCGGATTCGATCAGCCGCAGTGCGGGCTCGAACGCGCGAATGTCCTGTGACCACAGGCCTTTCACGGTGAGCTCCTTGGTGATCACCGCGTCCGGCAGGAAGCCGGGAACAGTCGCGCCGGAGCCTTTGACCCCGGCCAGCACGACGGTCGCGCCGGGTTTGGCGACGGCGATCGCGTCCACAATGGGCTGAGTCGAGACCGCGGTGACGTCCACGACCACGTCGGCTCCTTCGCCCCCGGTGTGCTCGGCGACCGCGGCGACAGTGTCCTCCTCGTCGGCGACCACCGTGACGTCCGCGCCGAAAAGCTTGGCCAGCTCCAATTTGTGCGCGTCGCGGGCCAGGCCGGTCACGATGATCCGGCCGGCGCCGGCGTCGCGCGCGGCGACGATCCCGGCCAGACCGCGTTGCCCGGAACCGAGGATCACTACGGTGTCTCCGCTGCGCAGCCCGGAATCGTGGGCGAACCAGCGGATCCCGGCGGCCATCGGCTGGTAGAGCGCGGCCAGTTCCAGGGGCAGATCGTCGCGCAGCTTGTGCAGCACGGTGCGCGGGTGCAGATACAGGTATTCGGCGTAGCCGCCCCACAGGCTCGGCGTCAGCGCGGTCGGCAGGTAGCCGTAGGCGTTGATCGCCGCGCCGTTGCCGGATCCCTTGCACCGGCGGTAAGAACCGGTGAGGCAGGCCCGGCAGGAACCGCAGCCGAGCACCGGTTCGACGGCGACCCGGTCCCCGGCGCGCACGCCCCAGCGACGCGCGGCCTCGGGCCCGATTTCGGCGACGGTGCCGATCGGTTCGTGGCCGGGGATGACCGGATAGGTCACGCCGAGCGCGGCGAATCCTCCGTCGTACTGTTCGACGTCGCTGCCGCACATGCCGCACGCGTCCACCCGCAGAAGCGCTTCCTCGGGGCCGATCCGGGGCACGTCGAATTCTTCGATCTCGAATCGCCGGTCGGCGACCTGGACCGCGGCGCGGGCTTTCATTTCGCTCCCATCAGGTCCGCACGGCCGGGGCCGGTCACGAAATCGGCGTCGCGGCGGGCGCCTTGGACGAACGCTCCGCTGGCGACGCTGCCCAGCGCCCATGGCGCGAGCACGGTGGAACCGCTCCAGTCGTGGATCATCTGCCGGTAGGCGATGCGCCAGCTCCCGTCGCGTCGTTCGACGCGGTCGACGTAGCGGCCGCAGAAGACGTTGATCTCGTCCTGGTCCTTCTGTTTCTGGAAGGTCAGCACGATCGCTTCGGAGAACGCGCGGTCGCCGTCGAGTTCGACGAGGTGGTTGGTGACCGCGTGCGTGGTCCATTCCGTGGTCGCGAGTTTCGCCGCGACGATCCGGTCCGCGAATTCCCATGCCGGGCCCGCGTCCGCGCCGTGGTTGTCGTAGGCGTCCGGCCAGAACGCCTGCTTGACCAGGTCGGCGTCGCAGCGGTCGATGCCGCGGCAGTACCCGAGCAGCAGGTCGGCGATTTCCTGTTTCGCGGAGAGTTCTTCGTGGGTCAGCACGTCAGGACTCCTTCGGCCGGGGCGAGAGTTCGGCTCCGACGTAGCCCGCGGTCCAGCCGCCGTCGACCGGGATGACGGCGCCGTTGACGAACCGGGCTCGCGGGCCGCACAGGAACACGACCGGCTCGGCGATCTCCGCCGGGCCGCACCAGCGCCGCATCGGGGTGTTCGCGCGGATCGAGGCGGTCAGGTCGGCGGAGCCGAAGAACGAACTGGTCATCGGGGTCTCGACGACGCCCGGGGCGACGGCGTTGCACCGGATGCCCTGGTCGCCGCACTCCACGGCGATCACTTTCGTGAGCATGATCAGCCCCGCCTTGGCGCTGCTGTAGGCGGCTCGGTCGCGGAACGCGGCGAGCCCGGCCATCGACGCGATGTTGACGATCTTCCCGCCGCCCTGGGCGATCATGCCCGGGATCGCCGCCCGCGCCAGCGTGAACGGCGCGACCAGGTCGATGTCGAGCGTGCGCCGCCACTGGTCGGGCGTGAGGTCGAGCAGCGGGAGCACCTCGCGGACCCCGGCGTTGTTGACCAGGATGTCCAGTCCGCCGAAGCGCTCGCGCACCCGCTCTGGCAGTTCGGCGGTCTTCCGGTCGTCGGCGAGGTCGGCCGCGAACGACGCGAGGTCGTCGCCGGGGCCCAAGTCCGCGACGGTGCGTTCGAGTGCGGCTTCGTCGACGTCGGCGAGTGCGACCCGGATCCCGGCGGCGCGCAGCGCACGGCAGATTTCCGCGCCGATCGCGCCTCCCGCGCCGGTGACGAGTGCGACTTCGCTGTCGGCTGTGCCCATGGAGGCTCCCTTCGTCTCCCTATTAGTATCATAGTTAGCGGCCTTGACAGCCTCCTCTGACGGCGCTTATTAGTATAAGAGTTATCCGAGGAGGTATCGACGTGAACGAACCGAAGGAAGCCTCCGGCGGACCGACGGTGGCGTCCGTGCTGCTGCGCGGCCACCGGGAATTCGCGGACCTGCCTGCGATCCTGGAGCGCGACGGGCGCACCGTGTCTTACCGCGAGCTGGGTTCGCTGGCCCGGCGGCTGGTCGGCGGGCTGCGCTCGCTCGGGCTGACCAAGGGCGACCGGGTCGTGGTGCTGACGAAGAACCGGCCCGAATGCTTCGTCCTCGACCACGCGCTGGCGATCGGCGGGTTCGTCCGCGTCGCGCTGAGCTACCGGCTGCATCCGCGCGAAGTGGCCGAGATCGTGACGGACTGCGGCGCCCGTGCGGTGATCGTCGACGGGGAGCGCCTCGCCGAAATCAGCGCGGTGGTCGGCGGAACGCTCGTCGCGCTCGACGAACCCGCCGGCGACGCGGTCCCGTTCCAGGACCTTTTCCCCGAGCGGGAGGCGGAACCGGCGGAGGTCTGGCCGGGAGACCTCGCGTGGATGCCATACACCTCGGGCACCAGCGGGAAGCCGAAGGGCGTGGTGCACACGCACCGGAGCCTGCTGTCGATCATCCGGAACGTGCTGGTGGAGCTGCCCGGCGCGGCGAGTTCCGACGTCCTGGCGCACACCGCGCCGCTGACCCATCTCAGCGGCTACGCGATGCTGGCGTACTTCATGCGCGGCGCGAGCCAGCTCGCCCTGGACCGCTTCGACGCCGAAGAGCTCGCCGCGCTGGTCGAGAAGCACCGGGTGACCGTACTGCCGCTCGTGCCGACGATGATCAACCTGATGCTCCCGGTGCTGGAGTCCGGCAAATACGACGTGTCGAGCGTGCACACCGTGCTCTACGGCGGCTCGCCGATCGCGCCGGACCGGCTCGCCCGCGCCATTGCCGTGCTCGGCCCGGTGTTCGTGCAGTCCTACGGGCTCACCGAGATGCCGTGGTCCTCGTGGCTGCCGAAACAGGACCATCTCTTCGACCCCGGCGGCGAGCTGCCGCCCCGGCTGGGCTCGGCCGGCCGGGTGAGCCCGTTCATCGAGATGCGGCTCGTGGACGGCGCCGGGCAGCCGGTCGCGGACGGCGAGGCGGGCGAAATCCAGCTGCGCGGGGACGCGGGGATGGCCGGGTACTGGAACCTGCCGGAGGAGACCGCGGAGACGATCCTCGACGGCGGCTGGATCGCGACCGGCGACGTCGGCCGGATGGTCGACGGGTTCCTGCGGATCGTGGACCGCAAGAAGGACATGATCGTCAGCGGCGGGTTCAACGTGTACCCGACCGAGGTGGAGAACGCGATCTACACGCTGCCCGGCGTCGCGGAGGTCGCCGTGGTCGGCGTGCCGGACGACCGGTGGGGCGAGACGGTGCGCGCGGTCGTGGTCCCGCGCGCGGGAGCGGCGGTGACCGCGGCGGAGATCGAGCAGGTCTGCCTCGACACGATCGCCGCCTACAAACGGCCGCGCACGGTGGAATTCGTCGACGAACTGCCCAAGACCGGCACCGGGAAGATCATGCGCCGCGAACTGAAGGCGCGGTACTGGGCGGGCCGCGACCGGCTGGTCAACGGATGACGGGCGACGGGAAAGGACGCTGCGCGATGCACGAAACGTTCGCGGCGACAGTGCGTGCGGCGGTCCGGGACGCGAACGTGCCCACGCTGCTGATGGTCCTGGTGCAGCTCACCGGCGACCAGCGGTGGCTGGAAGCGCCGTACCGGCCGACCCGCGGGCGCGGACTGGACGAGAACGACACCGGCGGCCTGCCCGAGCAGGTGGGGGACGAGATCCGGCAAGCCGCCGCCGACGCGATCATCGCGTGGCGCCAAGGGAAACCCGTGGCGCTGCCGGATCCGGGCGAGGAACTGCTCACCCGGATGCTTTCGGTCGCCATGGGCGAGTCCGTCCCGGCCGAGTACGGCCCGATGATCGCCGACGACCTGGGCATCGCCACGCGCGGCGAGGATCCGGTCCACGAAACGGCCGTGCCCGCGGGCTTCACCGCGATCGTCGTCGGCGCCGGGATATCCGGCCTGCTGGCCGCCCACCGGCTCGGTGCCGCGGGGGTGGAGTGCACGGTCGTGGAGAAGAACGACCACGTGGGCGGCACCTGGTGGCACAACCGCTATCCGGGATGCGGCGTCGACGTGCCGAGCCATCTCTACTCGTACTCGACCGTCGTGGCGGACTGGCCGCGTTACTACGCCTCCCGCGACCAACTGCACGACTATCTCGAAGACGTCGCCGACCAATGGCGGCTGCGCGACCGCATCCGACTGTCCACTGTGGTCCTTTCCGCGGCCTGGGACGAATCGGCGCGAATGTGGACGGTCGAGGTCGAGGGCCCGCGAGGACGGGAAACGCTCCGGGCCAACATCCTGATCAGCGGGGTCGGGGCGTTCGGCACGCCGAAGCTGCCGGACCTGCCCGGGCTGGCCGAGTTCGCCGGGGAGTCGTGCCACACCGCGCAGTGGCCGGAAGGGCTCGACCTCGCGGGCAAACGGGTCGGCGTGATCGGCAACGGAGCGAGCGCGATGCAGGTGGTGCCCGCGATCGCCGGCACGGCCGCGTCGCTGACGCTGTTCCAGCGGTCGGCGCACTGGGTGGCTCCGTTCGCGAAGTTCCAGCAGGACATCCCCGAACCGGTCCGGTTTCTGCTGCGCGAAGTCCCGCTTTACCGGTTCTGGTACCGGGAACGGCTCGCCTGGGTGCTCAACGACACGCTGTACGAATCCCTGCAACGGGATCCGGAGTGGCCGCATCCGGAGCGGTCGATCAACGCGATCAACGACGGGCACCGCCGGTTCTTCACCCGCTACCTGGAAAGCGAACTCGCCGGCCGTCCCGACCTGATCGAGAAGGCCACCCCGGACTACCCGCCGTTCGGCAAGCGCATCCTGCTCGACAACGGCTGGTACCGCACGCTGCGCCGGGACGACGTCGAGCTGGTCACCGACCCGATCGAGCGGATCCTGCCGACCGGAGCGCGGCTGAAATCCGGCCGCGAGGTCGAGTTCGACGTGCTGATCTTCGCGACCGGCTTCGACGTCGTGCGGTTCCTCGCGTCGTTCGAGGTGACCGGCCGGGACGGGCGGACGCTGCGCGAGGTGTGGGACGACGATGACGCGCAGGCCTACCTGGGCGCCGCGATCCCGGGTTTCCCGAACCTGTTCTGCCTGTACGGCCCGAACACCCAGGCCGGGCACGGCGGCAGCCTGATCTTCTACCTCGAATGCCAGATGCGGTACGTGCTGAGCCTGCTGGACCGGATGGGCCGGGCGGGCGCGACCGTCGCCGACTGCCGCCCGGAGGTCAGCGAGAAGTACAACGCCGAGGTCGCCGCCGCGCACGAGCGGATGATCTGGACCCATCCGGGCATCACGACCTACTACCGCAATGCGCGCGGCCGGGTCGTGGTGAGCAATCCGTGGCGGGTGCTCGACTGGTGGCGCATGACGAAGGAAGCCGACCTGGCGGACTACCGGATCGACGGTCCGGCGGAAGGACGATGATGAGCAAGCGGTTCGACGGAAAAGTGGCGATGGTCAACGCGGCGGCCGGCGCCGGGATCGGCGGGGTCGTCGCGCGGCGGCTGCTCGCCGAGGGGGCGCGCGTGGTCGTCACCGACCTGAGCGCGAAGCGGCTGGACCGGCTCCAGGACGAACTGACCGCGGCGGCGGGCGAGGAGAACGTGCTCGCCCGAACGCTGGACGCGGCCGACGAAGCGGGCGTGCGGACGTTGTTCGCCGACGTGACCGAGACGTTCGGGCAGCTGGACGTCCTGGTCAACAGCGTCGGCCTGAACCAGCTGGCTCCGTTTCCGGACACCAGCCTGGAGAACTGGAACCGGGTGCTGTCCACCTCCTTGACGGCGCACTTCCTGCACGCCCGCGCCGCGTGGCCGTTGCTGCGGCAGTCGGCCGCCCCGGCGATCGTGAACGTGTCCTCGCTGGCCGCGGAATCCCCGGCGCCGTTCGGCGAAGTCGCTTACGCCGCGGCGAAAGCCGGGGTGCTCGGCCTTACCCGGGCGTTGGCCAAGGAAGGCGCCGCGGACGGGATCCGGGCCAATGCGGTGATGCCGGGCCTGATCTGGAACGACAGCCTCACGAAAGCCGTCGCGGCGGACTACGTCCAGGCGTACCGCGACGTGCAGCCGCTCGGCCGCGACGGCGAACCGGCCGAGGTCGCCGACGTGATCCTGTTCCTCGCCTCGGCCGACAGCAGGCACGTCACCGGGCAGACGATCCGGGTCGCCGCCTGATGCCGGAAATCCCGCTCCCGCCGGAACTTCTGGAGTTCCAGCGGACCCTCGTGCCTCCCGCCGCGGGCGACGCGAAGGAACTCCTCGCCTCGTTCGACGCCTACACCAACCAGGGCATGCCCGAGGTCGGCGGGATCGAGCTGAAGGTGCCCCTTCGCGAGGCGAACGGGTGGCAGGTCACCGCTGACGTGTACCGGCCGGTGGGCGAACCTCCGTTCCCGACCCTGGTGTACCTGCACGGCGGCGCGTGGGTGATGGGCGCGCCGGCCACCCATCGGCGCCTCGCCGCGGACCTCGCGACGCTCGGCCTGCTGACCCTGGTCGTCGACTACCGGCGCGCGCCGCGGCACCGGTTCCCGGCCGCGGTCGAGGACACGCTGCACGCCGTCGCCTGGGCTCGTTCGGCGGCGGCGAGGTTCGGGGGAGACCCGGACCGGCTGCTGCTCGGCGGGGACTCGGCAGGCGCGAACCTCGCGGCGGCGGCACTGGCGACCGGCGCCGCGGGGCCGGTCGAGGCCGCTTTGCTGTGCTACGGCATCTACGACGTCCAGCGGTCGCTGCCGGTGGTGGAGCATCTGGTCGGCGGGCGCGACCCGGACACGCAGCTCTACCTGGAGCCCGAAGACGCGCGGCAGCTGCTCGACGATCCGCGGCTGCATCCCGAACGCCACTGTGCCGGGTTCCCGCCCAGCCTCGTCCTCGTCGGCGACCAGGATCCGCTGCTCGGCGAATCCCGCTCGCTCGCCGAACGGCTCGCCGCCGCCGCGGTCCCGCACGAACTGGCGGTGGTCGCCGGGGCTCCGCACGGCTTCCTGCAGCTGCCGACCCTGCCCGCGCACGCCGAGGGGCTGAGCCGGATCGCCCGGTTCCTGGCCGCCCGCGGACTCGCCGTCGCGCCCGGCGCCCCGGCTGCGGGCGGGTAATCGATACACTAGTTGGCACGGCGCGAGCGGGGAGGGAAGCCATGACGGCGACAGAGCCGACGATCCGCCGGGGCTCGCTGCCCGCGAGCACGGCACGGCGGATCGTGCGGGATTTCCTGGCGCGAGGGCTCGAACCGGGCTCCGCGCTCGCGGACGAGGCGACGCTGATCGAGCGGTACGGCGTCTCGCGCGGCACCTTGCGGGAAGCGTTGCGGCTGCTCACTTTCCTGGGCGCGGTCGTGGTCAAGGCAGGCCCGCGCGGCGGCCCGCGGCTGGTGACGCCCGGACCATCGGTAGTCGGCAGCGCGCTGGGCATGGTGGTGCAGTTCCGCGGGGCGACGCTGCGCACGGTGTTCGAATCGCGGCTGGCGATCGAACCCGAGGTCGCCGCGCTGGCCGCGGCGCACCGGAAGGACGCCGATCTGGAGCTGCTGGACGAGTCCGTCGCGTCGCTGCGCTCGGCCCGCCGCAGGCGCGGCCCGGAATTCGCCGCGCACAGCGGGCGCTACCACCTGCGGGTGGCGGAGGCGTCGCACAACGACGTGCTGGCCGCCATCGTGCCCGCGCTGGCGGTGATGACCACGACGGTGCCGTGGCGATTCCCGAAGGGCAGCCGCGACGAGCTGACCGACCGGATCGCAACCGTAGTGGCCGCAATCCGCGCGGGCGACGGCGCGTCCGCCCGAGCGATCACGCACGTGATGATCAAGTCGGTGGTGGACGGACTGCAGAAGGACCAGCCGGCGAGCCTGGAAAGCCGGATCCTGTGGCCGGACGTGGACGAGGTCCTGTCCGGGGACCGGGAAGCTTGAGCAGGGTCCCTCGGCCGGAGGGTCGGTGGTGTCCCGCTGCAATTGGTGTCATAGTTTATGGGTGGATGCGGCGGTCGCATTCGCGTGAGCGTTCCTTCGCGTACGAGCCAGAGTTTCTCGTGACTGCGCTCCCTGTGCCGGGTCTCTTCGGAGCCAGGTCAGCGAGACGTGCAGATGATCGCCCAGTTGTCGGGGCCGCACTCAGCGATCCGACGACGGCGGTCCCAGGAACCGCGTTCCGCGTAGGTGCGGCACCGGCAACGTCTCGCCCTGCTCCCTCAGCCCTCCAGCGCGGCTCGAGGGCTTCCGCGAGCCAGGAACTCAGGACGGGCGGGTCGGTCCGGCGCCGCGAGCGCGCTGCAACGGGTAAGCAGTGGCGACGCGGAAACGTCGATGCGCGACCCAATCACCAGCCTTGGCGTCACGGGCTGCCAAGGCGTCGCGGACGAAACCCGACTGGCGCACGGAATCCGGGCACTGTCACCCTCGGCCGGATGCCGCCGCGGCGAAGGACGCGGTCAGCCATGCCGGGTCGGTGATCGCGGTGCCGACGACCACGGCGGTCGCTCCGCTGGCCAGCGCGGCGGCTACTGAATCCGGCGTGTGGTAACGGCCTTCGGCGATGATCGGTTCGTCCGGCAGCGCTTTCCGCAAGGCCGCGACGAGGTCGAGGTCGGGCCCGTCCCGGCGCGGGGAATTGGCGGTGTATCCGGAAAGTGTGGTGGCGACCAGATCGGCCCCTGCTTCGACGGCTGCGATCCCTTCCGCCGCAGTCGACACGTCGGCGAGCACGAGGCCGCCGCGATCGTGGACTGCGCGCACGATGTCCGCGAAAACGGAACCGTCGGGTCGGGGGCGTTGCGTGCCGTCGCTGGCGACTACGGCCGCGCCGGCGTCGAGCACGGCGTGCGCGGCCGCGACGGTCGGGGTGATGTACACGCCTTCGGTACCGTCCTTGGTCAGCCCGAGCACCGGGACGTCGACCGCAGCGCTCACCGCGGCCACGTCCGGCGCACCGCCGACGCCTCCGCATCGGATCGCGACGGCTCCGCCTCGGACAGCGGCCAGTGCCATCCGGACGATCGCCTCGGTGTCCCGCAATGGATGCCCGGCCGGGGCCTGGCAGGAGACGATCAGCCGGCCGTCGATCGCGGTGACGAATTCTTCCCGGGTCAATCGCATTACCTTGCTCCTTGCTCCAGCGCCAGCAGCGCGGCGCCGACGATCGGGGCCTCGGTGCCCAGCAGTGCCGGTCGCACTTCCACGGGCCGGCCGGACGGCCGCACTTCTGAACGCAGGGCCTCGGCGACGGCGCGGACGAACGGCTCGCCGAGGCCGAGTCCGGCACCTCCGCCGAGGACGACCGCGTCGGCGTCGATGGCCGTCACGAATCCGGCCAGCACTCGCCCGAGCAGCCGGCCCGTCTCCGTCACGACCGCGGTTGCGGCCGAGTCGCCGGACCGCATCCGGGTCGCGACCTCCGGGAGGGAAACCGGTTCGCCCCCGGCGCGGGTCGAGTACGCGGCCGCGATTGCCGGTCCGGCGGCGATCGCCTCGAGGTGATCCAAACGGCCGCAGCCGCACGGCACCGCGCCGCGCACGGGGGTCAGCAAGTGCGCGACCTCTCCCGCGCTCCCGTGCGCGCCGTGCACGAGGGCACCGCGGCGGGTCAGGGCACCGCCGAGGCCGGTGCCGACCGAGACGTACAGTACGAGTCCATCCCGGCTTCCGGCACCATGCCGGGATTCCCCGAATGCCATCGCGCGTACGTCGTTGTCCACCGCCACGGGCACACCGAACTGGGCGGACAACCGTTCCCGTACGCGGGCTCCCGCCCATCCGGGCACGACATCCGTTGCCGAGACGACCGTCCCGTCGCGCACGATGCCGGGCGAGCCGACCCCGATGGCCGCGAACGGTTCGGCCAGCTCGCCCAGCATCGTCGCGACCCGGTCGAGCACCGCGGCGGCCCCTCCGGCCGGCGTCGGCCTCCGGAGGACTCGCACGACCTCGCCGTCGTCGACGAGTCCGGCGGCGATTTTCGTGCCTCCGATGTCGACGCCCGCGGTCCGGGTCACCGGAGGCCGCTCTCGGCGAGGCGGATGCGGACGTGCTCGATTTCGTCCGCGCGCAAGGGAATCTGCGGGGGAGCGGTGACCGGGCAGGCGATGACGCCGAGCAGGTGCAGCGCCGTTTTGAAGGCGCCGAGCGCGGACGACCCGCGGCCCATCCGGTCGGTCGCTCCCGCGTTGACGAGGTCGAACAGCCGGATCAGCCGTTCCTGTTCCTTAGCCGCCGCGTCCCATTCATCGGCCGCGCAATGGCGGTAAAGCCGGACGTAGCCGTGCGGATCCACATTCCCGAGGCCGGGCACCACGCCGTGCACTCCCATCCGCAGCGCGGTGTCCACTGTGGTCTCGGACCCGGTGAGGACGCTGAACGCCGGTGCCGAATCCCGGGTCGCGATCGCCACCGACCGCATGGCCGACTCGTCGCCGCTGGAGTCCTTCAGCCCGGCCAGGACGCCGTCGGCGGCCCAGGCGCACAGCAGGTCGGCGGGCAGCTTCGTGTGCACCGAAACCGGGAGGTCGTACGCGAAAACCGGGACTGGGCTGTGCTCGGCGACCAGCCGGAAGTGCCGGTCGATCTCGGCCGGATGGGTGCGCGTGTAGAACGGCGCGGTGACGACGACACCGTCGCAGCCCGCCGCGGCCGCTGCCCGCACCTGGTCGAGAACGCGCAGCGTCGTCATGTCGATCGCGCCGGCCAGCACCGGGACCTGACCCGCGGTGCGCGCGACGGCCACCTCCAGCACAGTGCGCCGGTGCGCATCGGGCAGGAACGCGATTTCGCTGGTGGAGCCGAGCACGAAGAGGCCGTCGACCTCGGCGTCGAGCAGGTGGTCCAGAAGCCGTTCCAGCGACGGCACGTCGACTTCGAAGTCGGCGGTGAGCGGGGTGCAGACCGGCGGAACGACGCCGCGCAGCGGTGCGGTGATCACAGGGTTTCCTTGCTGTTCGAGAGCGGGTGGTTCAGTGCGCTGGCCCGGGCGGCCGGGCGGGTCCTGCCGTCGACCGCGTCAGTGGCCCAGGCCGCGTCCGGGCGCAGCAGCCGCTGGAGCCGGGTCGGGGCGTCGATCGCGATGAGAATCAGGACGACGAAGGTCAGCGAGAACGACAGGACGGCCAGCGCGGTCCCGAGGGTCAGATGGGTGGCCAGGCTCGCGCCGAGCACGGGGGCAACCGCTCCGCCGAGCGCGCCGACGTTGTAGGTGAAGCCGAGTCCCGCCGCGCGGTGGTGGACGTCGAAGTACCCGGCGATCCATTTCGGCAGCAGCCCGGAAATGCCCTGGCCGAACACCTGCTGCAGGAACAGCAGCACGCCGAGCAGGACGAGCCGCTGTCCGCCGAGCGCGAACACCGGGAAGATCAGCACCTGGGAGATCAGCAGGCTGACCCAGTAGGCCCGCGCGGTGCCGAAGCGGTCGCCGGTGAAGCCGGCCACCCAGCAGCCGACCGCCGCGCCGAATCCGGCGAAGAACAGGACCGTGCTGGTATGCGCCGGGTCGTAGCCGAGGCTGGTCTTGAGGTAGGTGGGCAGCAGCGACTGGATCGGCCAGGAGTAGAGGAACGCGCAGAACACGATCACCATCACGGTGATCCCGGTCGGCCACCGCTTTCCGGAGAACTGCACCATGTAGGCGACGAAGACCGCGGCCGTGACGAGCGCGAGCGGGACCACCAGCACCGCCGAATTCGCGATGTGCGTGAAGATCAGCACGAGCGAGGTCAGCGCGACCGCGCCGAGCACCAGGTTGACCGCTGCGCGACGGCCGCGGAAAAGGATGTCCAGCACGGTAGGTTGGCCGGTTTTCTCCGCCTCGGCCCAGTCGCGGGCTTCGGGCAGGCTCCGCCGCAGCCACACCGCGACGGCGATGGGCGCCAGCCCGATCCAGAACAGCGCGCGCCAACCCCAAGCGGGCACGACCAGCGCGTATGCGCCGGCCGCGACGACCGTGCCGATCGAGTAGCCGGAGATGAGGAACCCGCTGGCCTTGTTGCGCAGGTGCTGCGGCCAGGACTCGATCACGTAGGTGGAGCTGGCACCGTATTCCCCGGCCATGCCGAGACCGATCACCAGCCGGGCCGCGAAGAGCACCCCGTAGGACGGGGCGAACCCGCAGACGAGGGTGCCGGCCGAGAACAGCACGATCGACGCGATCATCGCGGTCCGCCTGCCGTACCGGTCGCCGAGCGCGCCGATCACCAGGCCGCCGACCCACCGGGAGACGAACGCGGCCGAGACGAGTGCGGCTCCTTCCGCGGTGGTCAGGTGGAACGTGTCCTTGACCTCGGTCAGCACGAGCGTGATGAGGACGAAGTCGAATCCGTCGAGCAGGTAGCCGAGCCACGCGGCGGCGAACGCCTTCCACTGGCTGCGGTCGATCTGGCGGTACCACCGCGCGGGCACTTCGGTGTGCGTCATTGCTCCTCCAGGGCCGATCAACGTTGGACGTTGGACGTCCAACGTTGTGAGGTAGAGTAGAGGCGCTTCGGTCTCAAGTAAAGGGCGAGTTCCGGGAGAGAGGTTGCGATGACCCGAACCACGGCAGGCAGGAGGCGTCCGGCGAGCGGGGATCCGCTCGCGGCCGAAATCCTGCGGTTGATTCGCGAGCGCGGCCTGCGCGCCGGCGACCCGATGCCCACCGAGCTGGAACTCATCGACCATCTCGAGGTATCGCGCAACACCGTGCGAGAAGCGATCCGCGGCCTGCGGGCGCTGGGCATCGTCGACATCCGGCACGGGCACGGGACGTTCGTCGGAGAAGGTTCGCTGACGGTGCTTGCGCCGTCGCTGGTGTTCCGGACCCTGACCGACGGGGGACCGGCCGGTCTGCTCAACCTGGTCGACATCCGCGAACTCGTCGAAGTCGGCACGATGGACACGCTGGCAGGCGCGCTGCCCGCCGGGACGCTGGCGCGGCTAGACGAGTTGTGCGACGAGATGGTCCGGACCTCCCTGGACCCGGAAGTCGACCGGGAGTTCCACCGCACGCTGTACGCCGGCCTCGCGAATCCGCTGGTAGGCCAGCTAGTGGATCTGTTCTGGGACTCTTACCACGCGGCCGAGTCCGCGCTGACGCTGGCGACGGACGAGCAGAACGTCGCGCACACTGCCGAGCAGCACCGGGCGATCGTTCGGGCGTTGCGTGCGGGTGATCCGCGCCTCGCCCGGACCGCGATGACCGAACATTTCGCGGACATCCGGGAGCGGCTGACGGGGTTGAGCGAGTCCGGAGTCGAATCCTGACACTGTGAACAGGTTCGCTCTCTGGAGCATCTGGCCGGCTGCTCGCGCCGCCTTCGTGTCCCCGTGCTGATCGGGCGCTTCCTTCGTCGAGAAGCTCCGGGGCGTTGCCGGATACCGAGACCGAATGGCTTACCTCGGCCATTCGAGGGCTTCGTTTACGCAGGCCTCGTCTTCGACAGCGCCGCTAGTTTCGGCGTTGCTGCGGCACCAGTAGGGGTTGGCCGGCCTGCGGGATCGGTGCTGCGGTCAGGAGCGCTATGGTCCGCAGCATCGCGCTTGTCTGCCGAGTGACAGTCTTCAAGCGACATGCCTGCCTGATCATTCACGCTGGATCATTGTCGGCCTTCCGCAGATTCTGGAACCGGACCTGCCCGCGCGCGACAAGGATCCCGTGCGTGTCGTTGACGAATACCTGCCACAGTTGTTGCGAGCGACCACGGTGCAGGGGCAGAGCCTCGCCGAACTGGATGCCTTCGTCTTGGGCGCGCAGGAAGTCGGTGGTGTTGCTGACCCCTACTACGCGTCCGGACGGCCCGAACCACACCGAAGCGCCGATGCTTGCGAGGGATTCGACCACGGTGCAGTAGGCGCCGCCGTGCACTATTCCGTGTGCCTGGTGCATTGACGGCGCAAGTTTCCATTGCGCACGGACCACGTCGCCGGTCGTCTCGGTGAACTCGATGCCGATTCCGCCCGCGAAACCTGCGCGGACGGTTTCGGTAATCTCCCGCGGCGTCATTTCGTGCATGCCGCGGGCCGGGGCTGTGGTGCGGTCGGGCATCGTTCTTCCCATCAGTTTCCGGAGGACAGGCGTTCGGCCGGGGCTTCCCGGTCGCGGTCTCGATCGGCGGCGGAACGCAGGCTCACTCCCCGGGTTTCCGGTGTCCGCAGCGCGACCAGCAGGCCGAGCACCGCGGCCGCCATCAGGTAGAACGCGGGGGCGAGCGTCGAGCCGGTGCCGGACACGAGGGCGGAAGCGATCAGCGGAGTCGTTCCGCCGAAGACCGCGAAACCGAGGTTGTACGCCAGGGCGTGGCCCGAATAGCGGGTGGCGGTGGGGAAAAGTTCCAGCATGGCCACGAATCCGCCGGCATGGACCGAGGCGATTCCGATCGCGAGCACGACCTGTCCGGCGAACGCGCCGGCGACAGTTCCCGAACTGGCGAGTTTCATCGCCGGGTACGCGCCGGCCAGCAACCAGAGCGTTCCTCCGATCAGCAAGGGTTTCCGGCCGATGCGGTCGGAGAGCGCCCCGCCCACCGGGAGAAGCACGAAGACCACGACGATGGCCGCGGCGTTGGACAACAGGGCCGCTGTCGCGCCGAGCCGGGCGGTGCCGACCAGGAAAGTGTAAAAATAGCTGCTGAGCAGATAACCGGAGACGGCCATTACCGAAATCAGCAATACGACGGTGGTGATCGATTTCAGCCGGAGTTTCCGGCTCGGCCGATCCGGCGAGTCGTGTTGTGCTTCGCGCGACGCCTCGAGGAATTCCTCCGGATCGTCGAGGCGTCGGCGCAGCCACAGGCCGACGACGGCGAGCAGTGCGCCGGCGAGAAACGGGATCCGCCAGGCCCAGGTGAGGTAACCCTGATCCCCGAAGGCGTTCCGCAGCGCCAGGACGAACAGCGCGGCTACCGCGGCGGGAAGGAACGCGGTCGCGCCGACTACGCCGACCCACCGTCCGCGGCGGTCGGGCGGTGCGGACTCGAGGACGTAGCTCATTCCGCCGCTCGTCTCGCCGCCGACGGCGAAGCCTTGCACGAGACGGCACAACAGCAGCAGCGCCGTTGCCCACAGGCCCACCGAGCCGTAGGTGGGGAGAAGCCCCATCACCATCGTGGCGGCGCCCATCGACAGCACCGTGACCGAGAGGATCGGGACGCGCCCGTGCCGATCGCCGAGGCGGCCGAAGAAGAGCCCGCCGAGCGGGCGCATGAAGAACGCGATGGCGTAGATGCCGAACGTGCCCAGCAGCGAGGCGACTTCGTTCGAAGCGGGAAAGAAGTGCCGGGCCAGCACCGGGGCCGACAGCGAATAGATAAGAAAATCGTACCATTCGACAAAAGTTCCGATGGAACCGCCGATGATCCGGTGGTGAGGTCTTACGGTCGTCATTGACGCGCCTTTCTTGCGGATGCCGGACGGTCAGGCCTTGGCGGGCAGTCCGAGCATGGGCGGCACGACGGCGGCGAGTTCCTCCGGCGTCCAGCGGCCTTGTTTGCGGATCATCCGGCTGCCCCGCAGGTCGAGCTGATCGCCGTAGAGGATGAGGTCGCCGCCGGAGGCGTAGACGATCCTCCCGCTGATGTCCTCCGCATCGGGTCCGCAGAGGAACACGACGGACGGCGCGACGTCGTCCGGATCGAGCGAGGTGGACGCGGGCACCCCGCCCACCATGCGCGGTTTGCTCTCCGGGAACAGCTGGGTCGTCGCGCTCGGGAGCAGGCAGTTCACCGTGATGCCGGTGTCCCACAGCTCCACGGCGAGCGTCGTGGTGAGGCCCATGATCCCGGCTTTCGCGGCGCTGTAGGGCGTGCTCGGCGGCTGGCGCTGGTCCCTCGGCTCGCGTTTGTTCGCCGGCACCTGGAAGAAAGCGCCGCGCGAAGCGACGGTGACGATACGGCCGCTGTTCTGCGCCAGCAGGTGCGGCAGTGCCGCCCGGCAGCTGAGGAAATGCCCCTTCAGGTGCAGGTTGATCAGGGAGTCCCACTGCTGTTCGGTGAGCTCCTGAAGCGGGCCGCGGACCATGTTGCCCGCGCAGTTGACCAGGATGTCGAGCCGGCCGAACTTCTCGACGGTGCGGCTCACCATCGCCTCGGCTCCCGCGGAAGTCGTCACGTCCTCCGCCAGGGCGAGCGCCTGCCCGCCGGTCGTTTCGATCTCGTCCGCGGTGGCTTCGGCAGCGCTCACGCCCGCCTCGTCGCGGTAGATGTCGTCGATCGCGACAGCGGCGCCCTCGGCGGCGAGCGCGCGGGAGACGCTCCGGCCGAGTCCTCGTCCGCCGCCGGTGACGAGCGCGACCTGTCCGTTCAGGCTGCCCATCGGACCCCTTCCTTCCTGCGATGCACTAAAGTTTACTGATCGATTGAAGTCTGACATTCGCACCTTAAGGGTGGTCCGGGAGAACGTCAACGGTGGTGCTCCGTTCGGTTTCCGGTTCGGTGAACCCGGTCCATCCATCCGGCACCAGAGGCTTGACAGGGTGTGCTCGGACGAGGTGTACTGCGGCCGACACACTAAATGTCAGGCAATATCGACACAGTCAAGAAGTGACCTGGAGGACCTGGTGGAAGACTGCCGGCAGCACCTGGTGGGCGGGGAGTGGCGGCCCGGGTCGGGCGGCGAGTTCGAGTCGGTGGATCCCTACCTGCGCAAGCCCTGGGCTCAGCTGACGACCGCTTCCGCTGCGGACGTGGACTTGGCTGTCGCCGCCGCCCGCGCGGCGTTCCCGGCCTGGCGACGCACCCCGGCGCACGACCGCGCGGCGCTGTTGTTCCGGCTCGCGGAGCTGATCGAGCGCGACGCCGACGCGCTGGCCGAACTCGACGCCCGCGACAACGGCAAGGTCTTCCGCGAACACCGGAGCCAGAACGTCTTCGCCGCGCGGAACACGCGGTTCGTCGCCGGCGCGGCGGACAAGGTGCTCGGCGAGACAAAGCCGCAGGACAGCTACGATGTCATCGACTTCACCGTCCGCGAGCCGCTCGGGGTGATTGCGGCGATCAGCGCGTGGAACTCGCCGCTGCAGAACGCCGCGAACAAACTGTCGCCGGCAGTCGCGGCAGGGAACACGATCGTCCTCAAACCGTCGGAATTCACCAGCGCGAGCGCACTCGCGCTGGGCCGGCTGGCGATGGAGGCCGGTTTCCCGCCCGGCGTCGTCAATGTGGTCACCGGCGCCGCCGAAACGGGACAAGCGCTGACCAGTCACCCCGGCATCGACAAGGTGGCGTTCACCGGCGGGATCGAGGCGGCGCGCCGGATCGCGGCGAACACCGCGCGGCACATGGTGCCGGGCCTGTTCGAGCTGGGCGGGAAATCGGCGAACATCATTTTTCCGGACGCGGACCTGGCGCGCGCGATTCCCGGTGCGGTGTCGGGGATTTTCGCTGCCGCCGGGCAGACGTGCGTGGCCGGGTCGCGGCTGCTGGTGCACGAGAGCATTCACGACGAGGTGGTGGACGGCATCGCCAAGCTGGCCGGGAAGATCGTTTTCGGCAACCCGTTCGACCCGGCGACCCAGGTCGGACCCGTCGCGCACGCAGGGCACTTCGCCCGCATTCAAGAGGCCGTGGCGGCCGCGGCCGAAGACGGGGCGAAGCTGGTCTTCGGGGGCGGAAACCCGGAGGGTTTCGAAGGCACGTTGTTCGCCGCGCCGACGCTGTTCGCCGACGTAACGCCGGAAATGCGCCTGGCGCAACAGGAAGTGTTCGGCCCTGTCCTCGCGGTGCTGCGGTACTCCGACGAGGACGAGGCGGTCGCCATTGCGAACGGGACCGATTACGGCCTCGCCGCGGGGATCTGGACGACCGATTTCGCCCGGGCGCACCGGGTGGGCCGGGAGCTGACCGCGGGCACCGTGTGGGTCAACACCTACCGGACGATCAGCGCCACCGCGCCGTTCGGCGGGTTCAAGCGAAGCGGCTACGGCCGCGAACGCGGCACTGACGTGCTGCTCGAGTACACGGCCACCAAGAACATGATGCTGGACATCTCCAGCGGCGCCCGCGACCCGTTCGTGGTGGGGACCGGGAAATGACCGCGCGCCAACCGATCGCGGGGCAGGAGGCGGAAAACCATGACTGAACGACGCCGGGCGGACAGCCGCAGGCGATACCTAGAACGCAAACCGGTCGAAGGCTCCTGCCCGCACTGCAGGTCCGAGGACCTCGCCCACTATCCGGTCAACACGGAGGGCGGGTGGTACCTGACGGTGAAGTGCCAGCAGTGCCTGCACTCGATCCACCGCGAACCGTGGTCCCGGCTCGGCCCGGTCCATCTGCTCTCCGACACGCTGTAAGGGCGGACCTCATGAATGACACAGGGATGATCGCCGTCGACGTCGGCGGGACGTTCACCGACGTGGTGGCCTTGCGGGACGGGGAAATCCTCACCGCGAAGGTGTCGACGGACTACGCCGAGGTGTGCCGCCCGGTGCTGGCCGGCGCGGAACTGCTCGGCGTCTCGGGCGCGCGGATCTTCAACCACGCGAGCACGCACGGGCTCAACGCCGTGATCACCCGGCAGCTGCCGAAGATCGCGTTCCTCACCACCGAAGGGCATCGCGACATCCTCGACATCGGCCGCGTCTGGCGGCCCGCCGAAGCGCTGCTCGACCCGCACTGGCGGCGCAGCTTCGGCGACGCCGACCGGCCGCTGGTGCCGAGGTACCTGCGGCGCGGCGTCCGCGAACGATTGCTCGCCGACGGCTCGGCGTTGTTCGAACTGGACGAGGACCACGCGCGGACACAGCTCGAAGTGCTCGCGCGTTGCGGCGTGGACGGCGTGGCGATCTGCCTCATCAACTCCTACGTCAATCCCGCACACGAGATCCGGTTGCGCGAACTCGTGCGCGAGGTGCTCGGCGACGGGGTCGCGTGCTCGATCTCAGCGGAGGTCTCGCCGCTGGCCAAGGAATACCCGAGGGCGTCGACGACAGTGATCGACACCTTCATGAAGATCATCTACGGCGACTACACCGCGAAACTCGAAGCGGGCCTCGCCGAACTCGGCTTCGCCGGGGAACTGAACTTCGCCGACTGCGCCGCGACTCTGGTCCCGGTCGAGCGAGCCATGGAGCATCCGTTCCGCATCGTGTTCTCCGGGCCGTCGGCGGGCACCGTCGCTTCGGCGCACTTCGGCGCACTGATCGGGGAGGACCGGCTGCTGTGCGCGGACATCGGCGGGACGTCGTGCGACATCAGCGTCGTGGCCGGCGGCAGCCCGCACGTCAACACGACGTTCGAGCTGGAACACGACCTGGTCGTCAACGCGCTCGCCAATGACATCACCGCGATCGGCGCGGGTGGCGGGAGTCTCGTCGCGATCGGCCCGACCGGCGAGATCCAGGTCGGTCCGGGCAGTGCCGGGTCGACGCCCGGACCGGCGTGCTACGGCCGGGGCGGCACGCAGCCGACCACCACCGACACCTGCCTGATGATCGGGATTCTCGAACCGGGCCCGTTCGCCGGCGGCGAGGTCTCGCTGGACGTCGAGCGCTCGCGTGCGGCGTTCGCCGCTCTGGACACGGATTTCCCGCTCGCGCAAAGGGTTCGCTACGCCTACGAGATGGCGATCAACAACATCGCCGAAG
This sequence comes from Amycolatopsis orientalis DSM 43388, assembly GCF_000411975.1. Classification (GTDB taxonomy): domain Bacteria; phylum Actinomycetota; class Actinomycetes; order Mycobacteriales; family Pseudonocardiaceae; genus Amycolatopsis; species Amycolatopsis orientalis_D. The sequence goes on along the minus strand of NZ_ASXG01000046.1, from coordinate 63,919 downwards.
GCCTGTTCAACGTCGCGATCAAGCACGGGGTCGACCCGCGCGACCACAGTCTGGTGGCCTACGGCGCGGCCGGCCCGATGCTGCTGCCGGCCGTCCTGGACGTGCTCAAGTGCAAGCAAGTCATCGTGCCGCCCAACCCCGGGCTGTTCTCCGCGCTGGGCCTTCTCTCGGCGGATCAGGTGTTCACGGTCAACCGCAGCGCGTACACCGTGCTCGACGGCGAGGCCGCGTCGCGGATCGACGCGCTGTTCGAAGAGATGGAAACTGAGCTGCGAGAAGGACTTCCGGCCGGCGCGAAGGCGACGTTCCAGCGCAGCTTCGACGCGCACCTGGTCGGACAGAGCTGGGATACCCCGTTCGTGCCGGTGCGAGAGGGGACGATCGACGCGGACGCGGTCGCCGAGATGATCGCCTCCTTCCACGACACTTACGAAACGCGGTCGGGCAACCGTTTCGAAAGCGTCGCGGTGGAAGGGGTGACGTTCCGCGTCGGCGCTGTCCTGGACACCCCGAAGGTGGAGTACCCGGAGGTGCCGAAGCGGGAGGGCGAACCGCTCGTGCCTCTGCGCCGTACGCGATTGCGCTATCTCGACGGCATGGGCGAGGACGGGGCGGACGCCAGCGTCTACGACCGCACGGCGTTGCGCGCGGGCGACGTGCTGCCCGGACCGGCGATCGTCACCGAGAAGCTGTCGACCACGTTCGTCGCTCCGGGCCAGGAGGCAGCCGTCGGCCGGTACGGCGAACTGATCATCCGCAAGAGGAGCGCGGCATGAACCACGAGGAAACAGCCGAGCCGCGCTTGCGCGAACTGACTGACGAGGCGTTTTCCCAGCGGTACGGGTGCGACCGGTTCACGGCTTCGGTGATCGTGAACCGCCTGCGCTACGCCGTCGAGCACATGTCGACCGGGTTCCTGCGCGAAGCGTTCTCGCCGATCATCCGGGACTGGTACGACTTCGCTTGCACGATCAGCGGCCCGGCGGACGCCGGGTACCCGATGAGCGTGGTGAGCAACGGTCTTCCGGTGTTCACCGGGACCATGGCCGACGCGGTGCGCAACACCGTCGAGGAGTACGGACCGGAGAACCTGGCCGAGGGCGACGTGCTGATCTGCAACGACCCGTACCGGGCCGGGACCCACGTCAACGACGTCTGTTTCATCCGCCCGGTGTTCGCGGACGGGAAGCCGGTCTCCTTCGTGAATCTGCGGGCTCACCAGCTCGACATCGGCGGCGTGGTGCCCGGCGGGTTTTCGGCCACTAAGAAGGACGTCTACGAAAACGGTCTCGTCATCCCGCCGATGCTGCTGTGGTCGGGGGGCGAGCCGGTGCGCTCGACGTTCAGCCTCATCTTCGACAACTCCCGCTTCGGCGAACTGCTGCTGCCCGACTTCATGAGCATCAACCAGCAGCTGAAGCTCGGCGAGAGCCTGGTGCGGGAGAACATCGGACGCTATGGGCTCGACGCGTACCTCGGGACGCTGCGCTACGCGTGCGACGTGTCGGCGGAGCAGATGCGGGCCGCCATCGAGCGGATTCCGGACGGCGATTACGTGGGCCACAGCCTGATCGACGCCGACGGGAAGGACGACACGCTGGAGTTCCCGGTGCAGGTGACGATCCGCAAGCGCGGCAGGCACCTCGAAGCCGACCTGTCCGGCACGTCGGAGCAGGGGCGCACCAGCATCAACGCGGGCGTCCTGGACGCGAAGACGGCGATCGGCGTCGCGCTGACCCTTTTGCTGGACCCGACCACGCCGTTCACTTCGGGCACCTGGCGCGGCGTCGACGTGGTCGTGCCGGAAGGAACGTTGTTGTCCGCGGTGCCGCCGGACGGTCCGACCATGCTGTTCTGGGAGGCGAGCGCGGCGCTCGGCAGCGCGGTGTTCGATGCGCTGAACCCCGTGCTGGGCGAGCAGGCGGTGGCGGGCGACTACGGCTCGACGAACAACCACACCGCGCACGGTTCGTTCCCGGACGGCACGCGGTGGACGCGGGCCGGGCAGCTGGGCGGCGGGAGCGGGCCGCGCGGCGCGACGAGCACCGGCGACGGCGACAGCTGCTCGACGCTGTTCACCCTCAACACGATGGACCCGGCCACCGAGGCGATCGAACACGACGCCCCGGTGGTGGTGCTGCGCAAGGAACGGCTCATCGACAGCGGGGGAGCGGGGGCCAACCGGGGCGGTGCCGCGAGCGTGAAGGACACCCTCTATCGCACGGACGCGGAGCATTACAGCAATCCGTCGCGCACGAAGGTCCCGTCCGGAGTGGGCGCCAACGGCGGAAAACCGGGCCCGAACGGGGCAGTGTGGATCTTCCCTCCGGAGGAGCCGGGGGCGGGGCCTGCCGGGCTGATCGGCACGGAGCCGGAGGTCTACGCACGGACGGTGCCGGTCGCCGGAGTGCTCGACCCGCGGACGAAAGCCCTCGATCCGGACGGCGTCTACCACTACCGGGCGAGCGAACCGGTGTGGCGGACGAAGGCGGGTTCGGTGTTCCGGTACCTCACGAACGGAGGCGGCGGCTGGGGCGATCCGCTGAGGCGGGATCCGCAGCGCGTGCTTCGGGACGTGCGCGACGAGTACGTGAGCGTCGACGCGGCAGCGCGCGAGTACGGCGTCGTCGTGCTGGGCGACCCGCAGGCCGATCCTGAAGGGCTGCAGGTGGACGAAGAAGCGACGAAAGCGTTGCGAGCCAAGGCAGCGGCCGAATGACGGCCGTCGAACCGCTGGCCCTCGACACGGATCCGAAGGCGTACTCGGCACTGCACGACCTGCTGGACGAACCGGTCGCGGACGCGGCGCTCACCGATCGCGAGCGGGAGATCCGGGCGCGCACCCGGGATCTGGTGGCGCGCGAGGTCGTTCCGCGCAGTGCGGAAACCGACCGGACGCACGGGTTCGTCCACGACGGCGTGCAGATGCTGGCTTCCGCCGGCCTGTGCGGCCTGCTGTTCCCCGAGCACCTGGGCGGCACCGCGGACACGAATGTCGCGTACGCGGTCGCGATGGAGGAAATCACCGCCGGCTGCGCGGCGACGAGCCTGGTGTTCATGACCCAGATGCACGCGGCGTATCCGATTCTGCTGGCCGGCTCCGAGGAGATGCAGCGCCGCTACATTCCGGGTCTGCTCGACGGATCTCGCTACGGATCTCTCGGCATCACCGAGCCGGGGGCCGGGTCGGACGCCGCGAGTCTCGCGACCGTTGCCACGCCGACCGCTCAGGGGTGGTCGCTGTCCGGGCAGAAGACCTTCATCACGACCGGAGACCGGGCCGACGTCATCATTTGTTTCGCGACCGTCGACCGTTCCGCCGGCCGCGACGGAATCACCGCGTTCGTCGTGGACGGCAGCTGGCCGGGCGTTACCCGGGGCCGGCCGTTCGACAAGCTGGGCATGCACGGGTCGAGCACCGCCGAGCTGTTCTTCGACCAGGTCGAGGTGCCGCGGGAAAACCTCCTCGGCGAGGCCGGAGGCGGCTGGTCCGTGGTGCTGAGCGCGGTAGTGAAGTCCCGGATCAGTGCGGCCGCGCAGGGCGTCGGGCTCGCGAGGGCGGCCTATGCGCGCACGCTGGCGGCGTTGACCCGGCTGCACGGCAAGCGGCTTCCCGACGAGCAGACCTTCGCGCTGGCCCAGTTGCGCGGACGGATCCTGCAGGGACGGCTGCTGCTGCACGCGGTTGCCCGCCAGGCGGACGCGGATCCGGGCATCTCGCCAGGGCAGATCGGGATCATGAAACAGGTTTGCACCGATCTCGGGTTCGAGACCGCCGTCGAGGCGACGCGCCTGCTCGGGCCGTATGGCGATCTGGCGGTGCTGGGCGTCGAACGCTGTCTGCGGGACGCCAAGGTCACCCAGATCTACGACGGCACCAACGAGATCCAGCGGCTGCTGATCGGCAGGGAGACGACGCGGGCGATGGCGGGCCTGTCATGACCCCGACGCAGGAGGAGCAAGTGCACCAGGAAAAGAAGACCGTCGCCGTGCTCGGCGCCGGCACGATGGGCTCGGGCATCGCGACGGTGATGGCTCGCGCCGGACACCGAACATTCCTGTACGACGTCAGCGAAGACAACCTCAAGCGCGGGGTCGCCTCCGTACACGGCTTCTTCGACAAGAGCGTTTCTCTCGGCAAGCTGACCGGCGAGGCAGGCGAAGCCGCGAAGGGCGCGCTGGTCGCGACGACGCGGCTGGCCGACCTCGCCGCGTGCGACGTGGTGGTCGAAGCGGTGTTCGAGGATCTCGGGCTGAAGAAACAGCTCTGGGGCGAACTCGACGAGATCGTCCCGGACACCACGCTGTTCCACACCAACACGTCCACGCTGTCGGTCACCGGCATCGCGAGCGGATCCCGCCTCCCGGAACGCGTCGTGGGCACGCACTACTGCAATCCCGCGCCGCTGATGAAACTCGTCGAGGTCGCCGACGGCAGGCACACCGCGGACTGGGCGCACAAGGCGACCGTCGAATTCCTGTCCTCGCTGGGCAAGACCAGCGTGTCGACCAAGGACCGGCCGGGTTTCATCGTGAACCGCTTCCTCATTCCCTGGGAGAACGACTGCATCCGCGCGCTGGAGGCCGGGGCGGGCACCGTCGAGTCGATCGACGCCGCGGTGCCCGGCGCGCTCGGCCATCCGATGGGACCGTTCCGGCTGCTCGACATCGTGGGCATGGACATCCACCAGCAGGTCGCGACGCGGTTGTACGAGCAGTTGCGCGATCCGCGGTTCTTCCCGCCGCCGATGGTCGGCCGGATGGTCTCGGCGGGCGATCTCGGCCGCAAGACCGGACGCGGCTTCTACACCTACGACGACACCCGGCTTTTCGGGTCCTGAACGGGGGTTCGCGATGAATCGCAGCACCGATTTCGCCGTGGTCGCGGTGGCCGGGGACGGAGCGGCCGGCCGCGCGCTGGCGGACGCGCTCGCGCGGTCCGGACGACGGGTGACGGCCGGCGACGTGCCGGCTGAGGCCGAGCTCGTGGTGGCCGACGGCAGCGATCTGGCCGCGACAACCGCGCTGCTGCTGCAGGCGGCAGGACGAGTCGGCGAGGACGTACCGCTCGTGACGACCTCTTCCGCCGTTTCGGTGACGGAGGTCGCCGCGGCACTGCCGAATCCGGGGCGGGTCGCGGGTCTGCGGCTGTTCGAAAACGGGCCGGGCCGCGGCACCGTCGAGGTCGTGCGCGGGCTGCGCACTGAAGAGTCCATTGTGGACCGATTGGCCGCACTTGCCGACGACCTGCCGGACGCGACCGCTGTCGTGGTCGGGGACCGGCCCGGATTCCTGCTCGATGCCCTCTTCCTGCCGTATCTGAACGACGTGATCCAGGAACTCGACGACGGCCTCGCCACCGCCGAGGACATCGATCTCGCGCTGCGACTGGGCCTCGGCTACGCGGCCGGTCCATTCGAATTGCTCGATCGGATGGGGCTCGACGTCCACCTGCGCGCCACCCAGGCGGTGTACGAGGCCACCGGCGACGCCCGCTACGCGCCGCCGCCGCTGCTGCGCCGGATGGCCGCGGCGGGTCGCGCGTTCCGTTCCGCCGAGACCCCCGAGAACTGACGAGGAGCCAGAACCCCATGCAGTACGAAGACATCCGCACCGACATCGACGACGCGGTCCTCACCGTCACCCTCGACCGGCCCGGCAGCGGCAACAAGTTCCGGCACCGCACGTGCCTCGAACTGTTCGACGCGCTGCAGCGGTTCCGCCTCGACCCGGGGCTGCGGGCCGCGGTGCTCACCGGCAGCGGGGACAAGTTCTTCTGCATCGGCGGCGAGCACGATCCGCTGACCTCGCTCGACCAGTCGCAGGTGCTCCCGATCATCGACGTGTACCAGGCGATCGACACCATCCCGAAACCGGTCGTCGCCGCGGTCAACGGCTTCGCGGTGGGCGGCGGCAATGTGCTGCACAACGTCTGCGATCTCACTGTCGCCGCGGAGCACGCGGTGTTCCGGCAGGTCGGCCCGATGGTCGGCAGCTTCGACGCCGGGTACGGGTCGTGGTACCTGGAGGACACGATCGGCCGCAAGCGGGCCAAGGAGATGTGGTACCTGAACCGGAAGTACACCGCCGCGCAGGCACTCGCCATGGGCCTGGTCAACGAAGTGGTGCCGGGCGATCAGCTGCGTGAACGAGCCGCGGAGGTCGCGCGCGAGATCGCGACGCGCAGCCCGCTGGCGATCGGCGGTCTGAAGGCCGCGTTCTCCGCGCGGCACAACGGGGTTTCCGGGCAGGCGCGGATGGCACACGACCAGCAGCTCACCCTGTACCTGCAGACGGCGGAAGCACACGAGGTGTCCGCCGCGTTCAGCGAGCGGCGCGCGCCCAAGACCGAGAGCTTCTGGTCGTGACCTGGCGCGGCCCGGAGCTCGACGCGGAACAACGGGCCCTCGCCGAAATGCTCGACGCGCTCGCGGCCCGCCGTTCGACGGCTCTTTCGGACGAGACGGCCGACGCGGTGCCGGCTCTGGTCCGGGAGCTCGCCGGACTGGGAATCTGGACGATCGGCACCGCGGAGTCGGCTGGCGGGGGCGGTGCGGATCAGGTGACCGCGGCGCTGGCGTGGGAGCGCCTGGGCCGGTACTGGCCCGCGCTCGGCTGGGCGTCGGTGCAGACCCATGCGGCGGTCGACCTCCTGAGCAGCGACCCGGGAGCGAGTGGCCTGGTGACGTCCTTGCACGAAGGCGGGGACGCCGTGGCGGTAGTGGACAGCGCGTCGGTGCACGTCCGGCTCGAGGCGGCCGGTAACGGCCTGCGCGGTCAGGTCGACCGGGTGGATGCCGCGCATCCGCGACCGCATCTCCTAGTGCTCGACGGACCCGCGGCCTACCTCGTGGCACCAGCTGACCTCGACGGCCGGCCGCTGCGCCGCACCGGGCTCGGCGGTGCGCAGACCTGCTCGCTGACCGTCGACGCACCTGAAGTGCGCCGGGTCGACAGCGGGACGGCACGGGTGCGCCTGAGCCTGGGGGCGGCCTCGGTCGCCGCGGGCATCGCTGGTGCCGCGGCGGACGCGGCGATCGAGTACGCGGCCGGACGGAGGCAGTTCGGTGCTGCCTTGACCGCGCTGCCCGCCGTTCGGCAAGCGTTGCTCGACCAGGCATCCCGCGTCGCGGTGAGCGTGTGCGGGGCTGCTTCGGCCCCAGGTGGCGAAGTCGAGGCATGGTCGATTCTGCGCGCGGCGTGCGACTGCGCGGTCGAGGTCGCTGCTGCGGCACTGCAATCTCACGGCGGCTATGGCTACCTCACCGAATACCCGGCTGAACGGTTCCTGCGCGATGCCGTTTCGCTGCGTGCTGCCGCGAACGTCGCAGGCGGTGCTGCCCGGGCTGGCCGCGCGCTCGTCGGCGCTGCGGGAAACGTCGCCGCCATCGGAATGGAGGAAAAATGAATCTGCCCGCGAAGGTCGGGGTGTACGGCGGCGGCCGGATGGGTGCCGGGATCGCACACGCGTTCCTGGTTTCCGGCGCGTCGGTCACTGTGGTCGAGGCAGACGAAGCCGCTGCGGCCGCCGCGGCCGACCGGATCGGTGCGAGCCTCGCGAAGGCCGCCGAGCGCGGCAAGACGGCCGAGTCGGTGGCCGAGCTGACCGCCCGGCTTGACGTCGCCACGGATGCCGCCGCGCTGGCCGGCTGCGGCCTGGTGGTCGAAGCGGTCCCCGAGTCGGCGGAACTCAAGGCAGCGGTGCTGGCCCAGGTCGAGACCAGCGCACCGGACGCCGTGCTGGCGACGAACACGAGTTCTCTGTCCATCGACGGCCTCGCGAAAAGCCTTGCCCGGCCGGAGAAATTCCTCGGGCTGCACTTCTTCAACCCGGTCCCGGCGAGCTCGCTGGTCGAGATCGTGGTCGGCTCCGCCACGCCGGACGCGCTCGCGGCCGAAGCGAGGGGATGGGCCGAGGCGCTGGGCAAGGCGTCGATCACGGTGGCGGATTCGCCGGGGTTCGCGTCCTCGCGGCTGGGAGTCGCCCTGGCTCTCGAGGCGATGCGGATGCTCGAGGCGGGGGTCGCCTCCGCCGAGGACATCGACGCGGCGATGACGTCCGGCTACCGGCACCCGACCGGCCCGCTGCGCACCACCGACATCGTCGGCCTCGACGTCCGGCTCGCGATCGCCGAGCACCTCGCGCGCGAGGTGGGAGAGCGGTTCGCGCCGCCGGAGATCCTTCGCGCCAAGGTCGCGGCCGGACAGCTCGGCCGCAAGTCCGGACAGGGCTTCTACCGCTGGTGACGACCGAGACGGAAGGGAAGAAGAGGACCGTGGAAGACCTGGCAGCGGTATTCGGACAGCATTTCGCGGCCGCCACTTTCGCGAAGCTGCCGGCGGACGCGATCCGGGCGGCGAAATTCAGCACGCTCGACACCTCGGGGGTGATCCTCGGGGCCAGCGGGCTGATGGACGTGCTGCCGGCGGTCGTCGAGCTGGCGCGAGAGAGCGGCGGCACCGCGGAGGGCACCGTGTTCGGCTTCGGGGGCAAGCTTCCCGCCGAGCAAGCGGCGTTCGTGAACGGCGCGATGGGGCACGGCCTCGACTTCGACGACCACCTCCCGGAGGGGCACCACCCGAGCGTGGCGGTGCTGCCCGCCCTTCTGGCGGTCGCGCAGCGGCGCGGCGGGGTCTCCGGGGCGGAGTTCCTCACCGCGCTGGCCCTCGGCCAGGACCTGTTCGCCCGGCTGCGCAAGAACGTGGCGTGGAAACAGGACTGGTTCATGACGCCGGTGGTCGGCGCGCTCGCCTCGGCCGCGGCGTGCGGGAAGCTGCTCGCCCTCGACGCGGGGGAGATCGGGCACGCGATCGGCATCGCGTGCACCCAGGCGGCCAGCACGATGCAGATCGCCTACGGCACCGGCGGCGACCTGCGTGGCATGTACGGCGGATTCGCGGCGAAGGCGGGGGTGTTCTCCGCATTGCTCGCGGGCAAGGGCGTGAAAGCGACGTCGGCACCGCTCGAAGGCCGGGCCGGTTTCCTTCCGGTGTACTTCGGCGAATGGGACCGCGCCGCGATGACCGCCGGACTCGGCGAGGATTTCCAGGGCTCCACCATTCTGTACAAGCTGTGGCCGAGCTGCGGGGTCACGCATGCCTACATCCACACCGCGCTCGAGCTGATGGGCGGGCCGGGCCAGACCGCGGAAATCGAGCGAATCCAACTGGTCGGCGGCGATTTCGCGAAGCAGCTGAGCGAGCCGGCCGAGGTTCGCCGCCGTCCGCCGACGAGCAACGACGCCAAGTTCAGCCTTCCGTTCACCGTGGCCACCGCGTTGCTGAAGGGCACCGTCGGCGTCGGTGACTTCTCCGCGGAGCGGCGGGCGGACCCCGCGGTGCACGCGGTGGCGGAGAAGATCGAGTTCGTCGAGGACCCGCGCTACGACTGGGGCCGGGAGCTGCCGGCCGGAGCGGTGCGGATCAGCCTGCGCGGGGGCGCGGAACGGTATGCCGAGGGCAGCCACGACGAAACCCCCGGAGCAGCGCGGAATCCGCTCGGCTGGGATCAGCTGACGGCGAAGTTCCGCGACTGCGCGGCACACGCGGCGCGCTCGTTCGACCGCGCCGAGACGGACCGGATCACCGCGACGGTCGACCGTCTCGACACCCTCGACGACGTCGCCGTCCTCGCCGAGCAGTTGGGGTGACTCGCATGGACACCGTGCTCAAGTCCTTAGTAGGCCTTGTCTCGGGGATCGATCGCGCCAGCCTCAGTGAATCCACTGTGGACAGCGTGGTGCGGCACACGCTGGACACCGTGGGCTGCGGAGCGGGCGGATTCGCGAGCGGCCCCGCTCGCGTCGCGCGGGAAACGGTGCGCGGCTCCGGCGGCGCGTTGGTCGCGTCGGTGTACGGGGAAGCCGAGCGAGTGCTGGTGGACTTGGCGGGCTTCGCCAACGCCACCGCCGACCGCTACCTCGATTTCAACGACTTCGGGGTTTCCGGCCACCCCAGCGACATGATCCCGGCGCTGCTGGCGATGACCGAAGCTGCCGACGGCACGGGGGCCGATCTGGTCACCGCGATCGCCGTGGCCTACGAAGTCGCGACGCGGCTCGCCGAGGCCGTTCCGCCGGACCTTGGCTGGGACCAGGGGATCTACTGCTCGCTCGGGATCGCCGCAGGGCAAGCCAAACTTCTCGGCCTGTCCGCGGAAAAGACCGCGCACGCCCTGTCGCTCGCGGTCGTGCCCGCGATTCCGCTGCGAGTTACGCGCTTCGGCGAGCTGTCGGAGTGGAAGGCGGCCGCGACCGGGCACGCCGCGCTGACGGCCACGTTCGCGGTCCGGCTGGCGGCGGCCGGGATGACCGGTCCGCCAGCACCCTTCGAGGGCAAGGACGGTCTGCTCGAACGGGTATGGCCGGAATTCGGCTGGGACCCGGCGCCCGCCGAGTGCGCGGCGATCCGGCGGGCGAGCCTGAAACGGCATCCGGCCTGCTACTGGGGGCAGGTCCCGGTCGATCTCGTCACCGAGGCACGTGAGCGGGTCGACCTCGCGCAGGTAGCGGCGATCGAGGTGGCGACGTGCGCCAACGCGTGGCGGGCGATCGGCGGCGGCCGAGGCGACGCCGCCGAGAAATGGCGGCCGGCGACCCGTGAGACCGCCGACCACAGCATGCCGTACCTGATGGCCGCGGCGTTCGTCGACGGCAGGCTGACGGACGCGGCTTTCACGCCGGAGCGGCTGCGAGACCCCGAGCTGCTGTCCGTGATGGACCGCATTTCCGTGGTGGAACGCGAAGACCTGACCGCTCGGGCGACCCGGGACAGCTGCCCGACCGAACTCGTCGTGCGATCCCCTTCCGGTTCGGTGACGCTCTCCGCGGACGTGCCGAAGGGACACCCGGAGCACCCGATGACCGACGGCGAGGTGCACGCGAAGTTCGCGGCGCTGGCGGCGGCAGCGCTGCCCGGCGCGCAGGTGCGCGAACTCGCGGGCCTGCTGTGGGACTTGCCCCGGCTCGAGTCGCTGGCGAGCCTTGCCCGGCTGTTCCGGGCGTTCTCGCCGCGGTAACGCGCACCACTCGGCAGGTCCTTGACAGCGGGCACCTGCAACCAATCTAATGTAAGACAATAAGCAGATTGCTATAATGACAGATCTACTGCGAGGGCAGACGGGAGGCGAGGTCCGATGAGGCCGATGGCGTCCGTGGTGGGCATCGGCGCGTTGCCCGTGGGCAAGCACCTCGACCGGCTCGAACACGAAATGATGCTGGCGGCGCTGGTCGAGGCGGTCGCCGACGCGGGTCTCGCGAAGAAGGACATCGACGCGCTGATCTTTTCCACGCCCCGGCCGTACGCGGAGCAGCGGTACTTCGGCACCTTCATGGCCGGCTATCTCGAGATGGCGGTCGGCGACATCCTGATGGAGGTCCTCGGCAACGGGCTGACCGGCTCGATCGCTTTCGACGTCGCGCTGGAACGGGTCGCCTCGGGCAAAGCGAAGGTCGCGGTGGCGCTCGGCGTCAACAAGGAACTGCACGTCCCGACCGGGGAGCACATGACGTGGTCGATGCGCGCGGTCGGCGACGTCGACTTCCACGTTCCGTTCGGGGTCACCCCGATCGCGTGGTACGCGTTCAACGCGGTGCGCTACATGCACGAGTACGGCCTGACGCGAGAGCAACTGGCCGCGATCCCGGTGAAAAACCGCTATCACGCCTCGATGAACCCGCTCGCGCAGTTGCGCAAGCCGATCACCGTCGAGGACGTCGTGGCGGCTCGCGACATCGTGAAGCCGCTCGGGCTGCTCGACGTCCCGCCGCGGTCCGACGGCGCGGTCGCCATCGTGCTCGCCGCGCCGGAGGTCGCGCGCTCGCTGGGAAATCGCTACGTGGACGTGGTCTCTCGCGGGTTCCACCACGAGGGCGTGCACCAGGTGTCGAGCCGGCCGCGGCCCCTGACCGAATTCGAATCGGCGCGCATTGCTTCGGGCAAGGCGTACTCCGAGGCCGGCATCGCGGTGTCCGATCTGGACTTCGCCGAGGTCTACGCGCCCTGCTCGATCGTGGAGCTGATTCTGAGCGAGTCGATCGGCTTGTTCGCTCCCGGCACCGGCGGAGAGGCCGCGGCGGCCGGGGCGACCACGCTCGGCGGCGAGCTTCCGATTTCGCCGTCGGGCGGCTGCGGCAGCCGGGGCCACCCCCCGCACGTGACCCCGCTCTACAACGTCTTCGAGGCCGTGCAGCAGTTGCGCGGCGAGGCGGGGGAGCGGCAGGTGCGCGACGCCGGAATCGGTGCGGTGACGGGAGAACTCGGGGACTACAACGCGACGCTGATGCACATCCTCGCCAGCGCCGACGCGGGATAGGAGGAGCACGGATGACGACCGCAGAACCGTCGGCGGCCGCGGAGACGCTGGCCTACCCGCCGCGGCGGACAGAGTTCACCGAGCCGTTTTGGGGCGGGCTCGCCGCTGGCGTCCTGCGCACCACGCGGTGCGCCGGATGCGCACACCTGACTTTTCCGCCCAAGCCGATCTGCCCCGAATGCTGGGGCAGCGAACTGGAGTGGATCGACCTCGGCGGACGCGGCACGTTGTACAGCTACACCGAGGTTTCCGTCGCGCCGGCGACGTTCGCCGGCGAAGCGCCCTACGTCCTGTGCCTGGTCGATCTCGACGAGGGAATCCGGTGCCTGAGCCGGATCGACGCGCCGTGGGACGCGCTGCGGCCGGATTTGCGGGTGCGGATGCGCGTGCGGGAAACCGAGCCGGTCCGGCTGTTCGAATTCGAAGTGGACGATTCCGAGGAGATCCGATGACGACTACGGTCACCGACCTCGCCGTCGTGCTCGCGGAGCACGGGGCCGGGATGCGGTACGAGGACCTCGCCCCGGAGACTGTCGACGCCGCGGCCGAGGTGCTGTTCGACAGCCTCGCAGTGGCGCTGGGCGGACTGCACGCTCCCGGACTTCCCGAGGCGCGTGCGGCGTTCTCCGCGTGGGGACCGGGAAACGCCACCGTGTGGGGAACGGCGGCCACCGCGTCGGCTCCGGTCGCCGCGGTGCTCAATGCCGGCGCGCTGCACGCCCTCGACTACGACGACACCGACGATAAAGTGCCGCTGCACGCCGCGAGCGTCGTCCTCCCCGCGTTGCTCGCCGATGTCCAGGACTCGCGTCCGGAGGTGGGCGGACACGAGTTCCTGACCGCGCTCGCGGCCGGGCTGGACGGCGCGATGCGGGTGGGCCGGGCCGGCGGGCCGAAGGGCAGCCGGGGCTGGAACTACAGCGTCATCAGCGGCGGAATCGGGGCCGCGCTGGCGATCGCCCGGCTGCGTCGCTGGGAGGCCGGCCGCACGCTGAGCCTGCTGGGACATCAGCTCGCGCAGACGTCCGGCAGTCTCCAGTCCATTATCGACGGCACGCTCGCCAAACGCTTCCAGCCCGCCGTCGTGGCAAAGGACGTATTGTTCGGCGCGGCGCTCGCGGGTGCCGGGGTCGACGGGCCGCGCCAGGTCTTCGACGGCCGCGCCGGTTTCGTCAACCTCTACCAGGACGGATCGCTCGATCCCGACGTTCTGCGCGATGGTGCCGGGACAGCGGGCTACCTCACCGATCTGAGTCTGAAGCCGTACCCGTCGTGTCGGTTCACACACGCCCCGATCGACGTGGCGCTGCGTATCCGGGAATCCGGGATCGCGCCCGCCGACATCGCCCGGCTGACGTTCCGGACGAGCGGGCAGGCCGTCAACATGGTCGGCCGAGACTACGATCCGCACACCGCGAACGTGGTCGACGCGCAGTTCTGCGCTGCCTACACCGCCAGCGTCGCGCTCCACCGCGGAGCGGTGCTGATCGGCGACTTCGCCGAGGATCGGCTGCGCGATCCGGTCGTCGGCGGGTTCGCTGCCGAGCGGGTCGTCGTGGAGGCGTCCGATGCCGTCGATTTCCTTGCTATGGCACCGGTCACCGCCGAGGTCCGGCTCACCGACGGGAGCGTCCGCACCTTCGGTACGGACACGGTTTCCGGCAGTCCGGAGGCGCGTCTGACCGTCGAACAGCTGCACGCCAAGGCCGCTGATTGCCTGCAGCACGGCGGAGCCGTCGTCGGCGCGCCGGAGCTGTGGGACACAGTGCGTTCGCTGATTGCCGACGCTCCGGCGTCGCAGCTGCTCGACCTGCTCGCGCGTCCGTCTGCCGAAGCGGGTGCCCGATGAGCGCCGCGCAGGGTCCGCTCGCCGGGGTCAAGGTCGTCGAACTGTGCCACCTGATCGCCGGGCCGTACTGCGGGATGCTGCTGGCCGACGAGGGCGCGGACGTGGTGAAAATCGAGCCGCCGCAAGGGGAACTCACCCGGGCGCGCGAGCCCATCCGGAAATCCGGCGAGGGCGCCATGTCCGGGTATTTCGCCTCGCTCAACCGGCGCAAGCGCAGCCTCGCACTGGACCTCAAATCCGCCGCCGGGTCCTCGGTGCTGCACCGTCTGCTGGAGGGCGCCGACGTCGTCCTCACCAACATGCGGGCCGGGGCGCTCGACCGGCTCGGCATCCACCCGGAGACGCTCCGGCAACGCTATCCGCGGCTGATCGTGGTCAGCATGAGCGGGTTCGGCCTGCGCGACACCGGCGAGGACGCCAACCGGGCGGGTCTCGCGATGGTCGCCGAGGCGGTTTCGGGAGCCACCGCGCTGACCCGCGACCGCGAGGGCAGGCCCACCTGGTGCGGGTTCGCCCTCGGCGACATCGTGACCGGCATGACCGCGCACGCGTCGGTGCTGCTGGGCCTGCGCGAGCGCGAGCAGACCGGGTCCGGGCGACTTGTCGACCTCGCGCTGACCGAATGCACCCTGCCGCTGGCGACGGTCGCGCTCGCCCGCGTGCAATCCACCGACGCGAAGCTCGCGAAAACCGCGGGGGCCAACGATTTCCACGGCGTTCCGTACGGCACTTTCGAGGCGGCCGACGGGTTCTACAACGTCGGGGTCAACCGCGACGACTTCTGGGTGCGGTTGTGCGCTGCGATGGGCAAACCCGAGCTGGGCGAGGACCCCCGGTACGCCACGTACCTGGAGCGGGCGAGCCGGCAGCGGGAGGTCGAGTCGCTTCTCGAGTCCTGGAGCAAGGAACTGCCTCGCGACGAGGTCGTGAAGGCGCTGACCGCGGCGGACGTGCCGGTCGCGCCGGTGCTGACGATGGCCGAGGTCGTCGAGGACGGCCATTTCGCGGCGCGCGGCACGTTCATCGATGTCGACGACGCGATCGGCGGCACGCTGCGGCAGCCGAAGGACCCGACCGGGTTCGCCTCGGCCGCCCCGGCCCGGGTGCCGCGGCTCGGCGAGCACCGCGCGGAGGTGCTCGCCGAAATCGGGGCCGGCGAAGGAGAGATCCGGGAACTGGCCGCGCACGGGGCGTTCGGCCCCGACCACTGATGACCAGCGCCCGTTGCGGGCGGACACGAGAGGTGCGGTACGAGATGACCACAGTCGAATCCATGGCGCCCGAGGCCACTTTGGACGACGTCCTGCAGGCCGCGAAGGCGGTGACATCGCGGTTTTCCGACGACTACTACCGGGAGGTCGACGAACGCGACGCGTTCCCGGAGGAATTCGCCAAGGCCGCGGAGAAGGCCGGCCTGCACTCGGTGATGATTCCCGAGGAGTACGGCGGCTGGGGACTCGGCGTCACCGAGGCGTCGGTGATCACCGAGGAGATCAACCGGTCCGGAGGGGCGGGCGCGGCGATCCACGCGGCGATGTTCGCCATGGGCATCGTGGTCGGCCACGGCTCGGATGAACTGAAGAAGAAGTGGCTGCCGCAGATCACCAGCGGAGACGTGCGGCTGACCACGTTCGCGCTCACCGAGCCGAATGCCGGGACCGAGACCTCGAAGCTCGCCACCACGGCGCGCCGAGACGGCGACGACTGGGTGTTCAACGGGCAGAAGGTGTTCATCTCCCGCGCTGCCTACACCGATCTGATGGTGATCATGGCCCGCACGAGCCCTTCGCCCGACCCGGCCAAGCCCGGACTCGGCATCTCGTGCTTCCTCGTCGACATCCGCGACGTCGACCCGGCTCGGCTGTCGATGAAGAAGATCCCGCTGATCTTCAACCACCACACCTACGAGCTGTTCATCGACGACCTGCGGGTGCCCGGCGACGCGCTGATCGGCGAAGAGGGCATGGGCTTCAAATACCTTTTCGACGGACTGAACGCCGAGCGGATCGTGATCGCCGCCGAATGCATCGGAGACGGTCGCTGGTTCGTCGACCGGGCGGTGAAATACGCGAACGAGCGCGTCTTGTTCGGCAAGCCGATCGGCGCGAACCAGGGAATCCAGCACCCGATCGCCAAGGGTTACGCCCACCTTGAAGCCGCCGACGCGATGCGCTGGAAGGCGGCCGCGGCCTACGACGCCAAGGCGGAAAACGCGGGCGCGCTCGCCAACATGGCGAAGTTCCTGGCCGCCGAGGCGTCCTGGGAGCTGGCCGAGGCCTGCATGCAGACGCACGGCGGATTCGGGCTGGCCAAGGAATACGACATCGAGCGGAAGTTCCGCGACAACCGCGTGTTCCAGGTCGCCCCCGTCTCGCCCAACATGGTGCTCAACTACCTCAGCCACAAGGTGCTGGGGATGCCGAAGTCGTACTGACGCCATGACCGGCCTTTATTTCGAGGACTACCACGACGGCCAGCGGATCGAGACCCCGCGCCGGACCGTCACCGACTACGACATCTCGGCCTTCGTGACGCTGTGCGGGTTCTCGACCCCGACCTTCCTCGACCTGGAGTACGTGAGCCGGCCCGAGCACTACTCGGGCCGGATCGCGCCGGGCATGCTCACGCTGTCGCTCGCCGAAGGACTGGTCCTGAGCGCCGGGGTGACCCGCGGCACCGGTCTCGCGCTGCTGGACCTGACTCCGCGCTGGCAGGCGCCGGTGTACGCGGGCGACACGATCGGAACGCGGATCGACTTCGTCTCGAAACGCCTGACCTCGCGCGGCGACCGGGGCGTGGTCAAGACCAGCAACACGGTCGTCAACTCCAAGGGCGAGACGGTCGCGACCTACGACTCGACCCGGATGATCAAAACGCGGGCCTTCGGGTCCGCCGAAGAGGGGAGCGCCTGATGGGAAACGCCGTCAAGCCCGCGTACTGGTTCGAGGATTTCGAGGTGGGCGACACCTTCACCACGCCGGGCCGCACCGTCGGGCTCGCCGAGATCGCGACCTTCGCCGGGCTGTCGGGCGACTACAACCCGATCCACACCAATGCCGAGTTCGCGAAGGACAGCCCGTTCGGGCAGCGGATCGCGCACGGAGTGCTGGGCATGAGCGTGGTGACCGGGCTCGTGACCCGGCTCGGTGTGTTCGAGGCGAGCACGATCGCTCTGCTCGGCATCGAGGAATGGCGCTTCACCGGTCCGGTGTTCGACGGGGACACGATCCGGGTCGAAGTGCTCATCGAGGACAAACGGCTGACCAGCGACGGCAGGCGAGGGGTGCTCCGACGCCGCTACCGGCTCGTGAACCAGCGAGACGAGGTCGTCCAGGAGGGCGTCATGCCGCTGCTGGTCAAATGCCGCCCGGAATGAGCAGCGGGTAAACTGTCTGACCGAAGTGGTGCCACAGTCGGTGCGGGGCGGAGGAGACGGAATGGCGAACCCGAGCGGTGCCGGGCGGAGCACTCCGGTGCTGGGCCAGAAAGTGCTGCGTCCGCGTCAGCAGGTCGAGGAGGCGCTGCAGAAGGCGGTGCTGGACGGCCAGCTGCAGACCGGCGACCGGCTCCCGCCGGAAACCGAGCTGGCCCGGCAGTTCAGCGTGAGCCGCCCGACGATCCGCGAGGCGCTGTCGGCGCTGGAGTCCCGGGGCCTGATCCGCAAGGTGCCCGGCGCCGGAGGCGGCAGCTTCGTCCAGGCGGTCAACCACACCGCGCTGGGGCAGGTCGTGCAGGAGTCGATGCACAATCTGCTCCGGCTCGGCGGACTCGACTTCGACGAGGTCGCCATGGTCCGCCAGCACCTCGAGGCGCCCGCCGCCGTGCTGGCCGCGCAGAATCGCACGGACGAGGACGTCGCCCGGCTGCGGGAGATCCTCGCGGAGCAGAAGCGGCGGACCGTCGACGACCCGATGATCGCGGAACTCGACGCGCAGTTCCACGTGGGGATCGCGAAGATGTCCGGGAACCGGGTGCTGGCCGCGCTGATCTACGCGTTGCACCGCGAATCCGAGCCGGTGGCCTACCTCGATCTCTCGCCCAAGGTCGGGCGCGAGACGTTCGCCCAGCATCAGCGAATCGTCAAGGCGATCGAAAACCGCGACCCGGAGGCCGCGGAGAAGGCGATCACCGAACATCTCACCTACCTGCGTGCGCACCTGCGCAAGCATTTCGACGAACACGGCGGAAGCATCGCCATGTGAGCGGTCCCGCGGCGTCGCGGGCAGCTAGGACCACGAAGGGGGCCGGCCTTGTGCCGGCCCCCTTCGGCGTATCCGGCTGTCCTCTTGTCTTGTGAATTGATTAGCATTCTGCTTATTGACTTACATTACGCTAAATGTCAGGCTGAAGGCGCCGCCTCGATCCGAGGAACCGGCAGTCCACCACCCCATCGACTGTTGAGAGTGACGACATGCGTGGCAATCCGACTGCGTCCGGGCCCCTCGCCGGAGTGCGCGTCATCGACCTGACGACCTCCTACGCCGGCCCGACGGCCGCGATGTACCTGGCCGACCTCGGCGCCGACGTGGTCAAGGTCGAGCGGCCGGGACACGGCGACGACACCCGTGCGT
Source organism: Amycolatopsis orientalis DSM 43388 (assembly GCF_000411975.1). GTDB lineage: Bacteria > Actinomycetota > Actinomycetes > Mycobacteriales > Pseudonocardiaceae > Amycolatopsis > Amycolatopsis orientalis_D. The sequence continues at coordinate 45,186 of NZ_ASXG01000046.1, read as the reverse complement.
GGGGTCCGCCCTTCGTGGGGAGGACCTCGGCGTGGTTCGCCTCGGCCAACCGGAACAAGCGGTCGGTGGAACTGGATCTCCGTTCCCCGGAAGGTTTTTCGGCGCTGGATGAGTTGCTGGGCGGCGCGGACGTCTTCCTGCACAATCTGAACCCCGGCAAGCTCGAGCGGCTGGGCCTGGCTCCGGAAGCGGTGTGCGGACGCCATCCGCGTCTCGTCTACTGCGCGCTGTCCGGCTTCGGCCTCGACGGGCCGGACAGCGCGTTGCCCGGCTACGACCTCGCGGCACAGGCACGGTCCGGGCTGATGTCGGTGACCGGCGCGAAAGGCGGTACCCCGCAACGGGTTTCGACAGCGTTGACCGACATCGTCACCGGCATGTGCGCCGCGCTGGCCGTCAACGCGGCGCTGGTCCGGCAGCAGGCGACCGGCAAAGGCGACGTCGTGGACGTGTCGCTGCTCGATTCCGGGCTCGCGCTGATGGCCCCGCGGATCGCCGCGTTCCTCGCCGGCGAACCGGAGCCCGCGCCCAGCGGCGGAACCGATTCGGTGCTCGCGGTCTACCAGCCGTTCGAGACCGCGGACCGCCCGCTCGTGGTGGCGATCGGGAACGACGCGATGTGGCAGCGGTTCTGCGCGGCGGTCGATCTTCCCGCGCTGGCACGAGACCCGGCACTGGCCGACAACGCGGGCCGCAGGGCGCAGCGGGACCGCATCACCGGGGCGATCGCGGCCCGGCTGGCGGAGCGCCCGGCGGCGGATTGGATGGCCGTGCTCGACCGGGCCGACGTGCCGTGCTCGCTGGTCCGGTCGCTCGGCGAGGTCGTCGCCGACCCGCAGGTGAAAGCCCGCGGCAGCCTGCTGCCGGTGCCCGGCGCGGACGGGCTGTTCACCGTTCGCAGCCCCTTCCGGCTCGCGTCCGTGGCTCAGCCGCGCAACGAGCCGAGCCCGGCGCTCGGCGCGGACACCGAGGACCTGCTCTCGAAGGAGGTCGTCGCCCGTGGCTGACGAAGTCCTGCTCGACCGGGACGGACCGATCGCGGTGGTCACCCTGAACCGTCCGGAGGTCCACAATGCACTCAACGCCGCGGTGCTCGGCGAGCTCTCGGCCGCGGTGCGCGAATTGGACGACGCGCCGGAGGTGCGCGCGGTCGTCCTGACCGGTGCGGGCAGCCGCTCCTTCTGTGCCGGCGCCGATATCGACGAACTGGCCGGGCTCGACGCGCTCTCCGCGCGGGAAGTGCTGCGGGCGGGACAGCGTGCCGTGACGGAGGTCGCGGGCAGCCGGACGCCGGTCGTCGCGGCGGTCAACGGCCTCGCGCTCGGCGGCGGTTTCGAACTGGTGCTGGCGGCGGCTTTCCCTGTGCTGTCGGAAAATGCTTCGTTCGCCCTGCCGGAGTCCGGGCTCGGCTTGATTCCCGGATACGGCGGCACGCAACGGCTTCCGGCCGCGATCGGCCGCGCGACCGCGTCGCACCTCATGCTCACCGGAACCAAGATGTCCGCCGAGCGCGCTTTTCAGCTGGGGCTGACTCCGCTCGCGCCAGTCGCGCCGGATGCGTTGCTGGACAAGGCGATCGAGCAAGCGCGCATCATCACCGCCCGCGGTCCAGCGGCTACCGCGGCGATCCTGGACGCCTTGCGCACGACTGCGCCCCGACCGGAACACCTCGACTTCGAAGCCGCTCTCGCCGGGACCGTGACGTCCGGTGCCGAAGCAGCCGAGGGCATCGCCGCGTTCCGCGCCAAGCGGGCGCCTCTTTTCGCCCCACGACCGAACCGGAACGGGAGTCTGTGATGACGGGATCGCTGGACGGGAAGGTGGCTGTCGTCACCGGGGCGGGCCGGGGCCTCGGCCGGGCCATGGCCGAAGCGCTCGCGGGTGCGGGCGCCGCCGTCGTCGTCGCCGGGCGGCGAACGGCCGACCTGGAGGACTGCGCGGCCAAATTGAATGCCGAAGGCGGTCGCGCGCAAGCAGTGCGCTGCGACGTCACGAGCGAGTCGGACGTCGCGGAACTGGCCGAAACCGCCGTCGCCTCGTTCGGACGCGTCGACATCCTGGTCAACAACTCCGGGGTCGTCGAAACGACGACCCTGGTCGAGCAGGAGCCCGAATCGTGGGACCGGATCGTCGACACGAATCTGCGCGGCGTTTACCTGACCACCCGGGCGATCGGCCGCCGGTTCGTCGCGCAGGGGTCCGGCAAGGTGGTCAACATCGCGTCGAATTTCGGGCTGATGGGGGTCAGCCACCACGCCGCGTACTCGTCGTCGAAGGCCGCGGTGATCGCTTTCACGCGTTCGATGGCGGTCGAATGGGCCCGGCACAACGTGCAGGTGAACGCGATTGCCCCGGGCTATTTCGCCACGGACATCAACGCGGGCCTGCGCGCCGACGACGCGGCGACCGCCGCCGTGTTGAAGCGGATCCCGGCTCGCCGGATGGGACGGCCGGAGGAACTGGCGCCGTGGCTGCTGCTGCTCGCCGGTCCGGCGTCCGACTTCATGACCGGCGAAACCCTCGTCGTCGACGGCGGCCAGTCGATCCAGTGAGCCGCCCCGTTCGCGGAAGGAGAACCTCGATGCCGCTGACAGTTTCCCGGCTGATCGCCGAAGGCGCTCCAGCCGATCCGGAGACCGTGCGCCAGTACTTCCGGGACGGCCGGTGGCGCGGCCGCACGATCCGGTCGGTCCTGCGGGACGCCGCGGCGGCGGTTCCGGACCGCGAGGCGCTGGTCGGCTACCGGTCGGACGGCACGACGCCGCGCTGGACCTACCGCGACTTCGACCGGGAAGCGACGCTGGCCGCGTCGGCGCTGGCGGGGCTCGGCGTCGAGGCGGGCGACGCGGTCGCCGTGATGCTGCCGAACTGGATCGAATACGGCGCGCTGATCTTCGGCATCAACGAGCTCGGCGCGGTCTACACCGGGATCCCGGTCGCCTACGGGGCCCGTCAAGCGGAGGCGATCCTTCGCCGCAGCAAGGCGAAGGTCCTGGTGATTCCGGTGCGGTGGCGCGGGAACGAGCACCTGGAACTCGCCAGGGAACTGCACGCGTCCATCCCGTCGCTGGAGAAGGTCGTGGTCCTCGGCGACGACAGCGCCGAACTCGGGCCGGACGCGGTGCGGTGGCGTGATCTCCCAGCCGTGCCGCGGGAATTCCCGCCGCGGGCGTCCGACGAAATCTGCTACCTCGGCTTCACCTCCGGCACCACCGGAGAGCCGAAAGGGGCGATGCACAGCCACGACACCCTGCTGCACAGCGCGTACCAGCTGGCCGAACACTTCGGCGCGGACGCGTTCGGCGAGCCGATGGTCCACCTGGTCGCTTCGCCGACCGGACACCACACCGGATTCATCTGGGGCGTGGTGTTCACCGTGTGCCTCGGCGGCACCGGCGTCCACGTCGACCGATGGGACCCGGTCTGGGGCACCGAAATCATCCGCGCGGAAGGCGTCACCACCTTCTTCGGCGCGCCGACGTTCGTGCAGGACATGCTCCGCACTGACCTGGCCGGCGACCCGGACTGCCCGCTGTCCTGCCTCGTCGTCGCGGGCTCGTCCGTGCCGCGGACGCTGCCCCGACAAGCCGGAAAGGCGCTGGGCGCCTACGTCGCGCCGGCCTGGGGGATGACCGAGTGCAGCATCATCGTCTCGACCACTCCCCGCGAGCCGGACGAGATCCTGGCGACCGACGGGTCGGTGTTCTCCGGTTCCGAGGCCGCGGTCGTGGACGCGGACGGCGTCCTGCGCACCGAACCGGGTTCGGCGGGCGAACTCGTCGTACGCGGGCCCTCGCTGTTCCTGGGGTATTTCGAGCGGCCCGACGCGACCTCCGAGGCGTTTCTGCCGGGTTCGTGGTTCCGCACCGGCGACACCGCCGTCCTCGACGAGCACGGGTGGGTGACATTGCAGGGCCGGACCAAGGACATCGTGATCCGCGGCGGCGAGAACATCCCGGTCGCCGACATCGAGACCTTGTTGTTCGACCATCCCGGCGTCCGCAACGCGGCGGTGGTCGGCATGCCCGACGAACGGCTGGGGGAGCGGGCCTGCGCGGTCGTGGCACTTGCTTCCGGCGCCAGCCTCACTTTGCCCGCCCTGTGCGAGTACTTGCTCGCCGAAGGGCTGTCGAAGCATTACCTGCCCGAACGGCTGGTCGTGCTCGACGAACTCCCGATGACGCAGAGCGGGAAGATCCAGAAATTCAAGCTGCGCGAACTGGTGCGCGGCTGAACCGAAACGCCCACCCGTCCACCGATCCCCAGGGAACAGCCATGTCCGAGCCTACGGTTCCAACGTCGCCCGCAGGTACCGCTCCCGTTCCGGCGAAGCCGGCCGATCTCCGGCGCACCATTCTCGGCGCGTCGGTCGGGAACATCATCGAACAGTACGATTTCGCGATCTACAGTTCGATCGCGGCACTGGTGTTCGGGAAAGTGTTCTTCCCCGAACTCGGCACCGTCACCGCTCTTCTCGCCTCCTTTTCCACCTATGCGGTCGGATTTCTCGCCCGTCCGCTCGGCGGCGTGATCAGCGGTCATTTCGGCGATCTCTACGGCCGCAAGAAACTCCTGGTCGCGATGCTGCTGACCGCCGGGCTGGCCACCACCCTGATCGGCGTGATCCCGACCTACGCGTCGATCGGATTCTGGGCGCCGTTGCTGCTGGTGCTGCTGCGCTTCGTGCAGGGCGTTTCCTACGGCGGGGAATACAGCGGCGCGGTGCTGATGGTGAACGAATCCGCACCGCGGCGGAGGTCCGGGTTCTACACCGGATTCGTGCCCGCCTCGTCGAGCATCGGCGTCGTTCTCGCCAACTTCGTGATCCTGCTCTGCGCGCTGATGCCAGCTGAGCAATTCCGTACCTGGGGCTGGCGGATGCCGTTCCTGGCCTCGATCGTGCTGGTGGTCGTCGGTCTGGTGATCCGTGCCCGGATGGCCGAGAGCGGTGCGTTCTCGACGATGAAGGCGGCGGCTTCGGACAAGGCCAAGCGGCGCCCGGTGGTCGAGGCGATCAAGGAGAACCCGAAGGAGATCGTGCTCGTCCTGGGCGTCTGCCTCGGTTTCGGCGCGGTGAACTACGTCCTGGTGGCGTGGGTGCTCAGCTACCTCAAGGTTTCCGGGCTCGCGTCCGCGCAGGTCGGGCTGATCGGCCTCGTGGTCGGCCAGTGCTGTTACGCGGTGAGCACTCTGGTCAGCTCCGCGGTGTCGGACCGGGTCGGACGGCGCACGGTGATGCTGGCCGGCGCGTCGGTCTTCGTGGTGCTGGCCTTCCCGCTGTTCTGGCTGATCGGAACCGGAAACCCAGTGCTGATCTGGCTGGCGATGGCACTGGGCCTGGTCGCCGCGGGAATGGTGTACGGGCCGATGAGCTCGCTGATGTGCGAGCTGTTCGCGACAAAACACCGGTACAGCGGTTCGTCGGCTGGAGTTCAGGTCGGGCTCACCCTGGGCGGCGGCTTGTCCCCGCTGGTCGCAACGAGCCTGTTCGGGCTCACAGGCACCACCTGGTCGATCTCCCTGCTGCTCGCGGTGGCCGGCGCGGTGTGCCTGGTCTCGGTGTACTTCGTGGACGAACCGGGCGCACTCCGCGCTCGGGCGAGCGAACTGGCCGCTGTGGAGTCGTGAAGCACGCGAAAGGAGGGGACGAGCCGAGCTCGCCCCTCCTTTCGCGTGTCAAGCCGTTCCCCCGGCCGCGATCGGGATCCGGTCCGCCCAATCCGTGGCTTCCTCGAACTGCCGACCCGCCAGCAACAGCTGTGCTTCGCCGAACGCCCGGCCGGCGAGCTGCAGTCCGATCGGCAGCCCATCGGTGGTGAATCCACAAGGGACGGACAGCGCGGGCAGCCCGGTCAGGTTCGCCGCGAGCGGAAACCGGGCGTAGGCGTCGATGACGCTCTCGGTCGTGCCGTCCGGATAGGACACCGAGTCCGAGCCGAATTCCGCGGCTGGCGCGGCAACGGTGGGAAAGGCGATCACGTCCACCTCGTCGAGCGCGTGTTGCCAGGCCAGCCGGGCGCGCGTACGGACGCGCTGTGCTTCGAGGTAGTCGACCGCGCGCACTTTCTCCCCGGCCGCCAACGCTGTCCGGACGCGCTCGGTGAGCAGTCCGCCATGGTCGCGGAGGACGTCGCCGAGGCACGAACTCGCCTCAGCCATGATGATGACCAGTCCCGCGTCGTAGGCCTCGGCGGCGTACGGGATCTCAACTTCCCGCGCGTCGCAGCCGAGATCCTCGAACACCTTGACCGCCGCGCGGACACCTGCCGCCACTTCGGGATGACAACGGTCGAAGAAGTAGCTGCGCGGAACCCCGATGGTGCGGACGGGCGGGCCGTCGAGATACTCGCCGGCCGGCCGGGCGACGCTCGCCGGGTCGCCCGGGTCGTGCCCCGCGACCGTGGACAGCAGATGAGCCAGGTCGGTCGTGGTACGCGCCATCGGACCGGCGTGGTCCAGCGACGAGGACAGCGGGACCACGCCGGTTCTCGGCACGAGCCCGTACGTCGGCTTCAGCGCCGCGATGCCGCACAACGCCGCGGGAATCCGCACGGAGCCGCCGGTGTCGGTGCCCATGCCGCCGAGACCCATCCGGGCCGCGATGGCCGCGCCGCAGCCGCCGCTCGAGCCGCCGGGCACCCGGTCCGGGTTCCACGGGTTGCGAGTGGCCGGAGTGGTGCTGCCGTAGGCGTATTCGTCGCAATGCGTCTTCCCGATCAGCACGGCTCCGGCTTCCCGCAGCCGACGGGAGACGGTGGCGTCGCGGCGGGCGAGATGACCCTTTCGCGTCGCCGAACTCGCCGTCCTCGGGTGTCCGGCCAGATCGTAGAGATCCTTGAGCACCAGCGGGATCCCGTGCAGGGGACCGAAATACTCGCCCGACGCGAGACCCCGTTCGGCTCGCCGGGCCTCGGCCATCGCCTCCTCGGCCCGCACCAGGGTGAACGAACCGAGTTCGGGATCGAGGCGCGCGCACCGGTCGAGCACGGCGGCCGTCAATTCCACCGGGGAAAGCGTTCCGCGAGCGATCTCGGCCGCGGCGCGGTCGATGGTCAGGTCGGCCGCGTCCGCCGTCACGCCTTGGACTCCAGGAGGTGCTCGGCGTAGGTGGCGGCGCACACCAGCGGATTGATGACCGGAGCACCGTACGCGGACGCCGCGTCGCCGAGTTCGTCGATGGATCGGCTCCAGAAGGCACAGGCGAAGAACAGCGCCTTGGCTCCGTCCTCCTCGACCGCGGACTTCGCCTGGACGAGGCCGTCTTCGTGCAAGCCGTTCGCCATCGCATCGAGGGTGCGGTCGCGCAAGGCGCCGGGATCGGTTTCCGTGAGCCGGTCGAGAGTCTCCGGATCGGGATGCGCCGGCACGGCGACGCCGCGGGTGGTGAATTGCTCACCCGACAGCCCGTACTGCCGCGCTTTGCCGATCCAGAAGTCGAAATTGCCCTGCGTCGGGATCAGCGGAAGGTACGAGTCGGGAAGCCTGCGGGCGAGGATGGCCAGCTTGCCCCAGTTCTTCGCGGTCGAGCAGACCGCCTCGGTGACCCCGACGACCGGGATGGACACGGCCGCACGGGTCTCGTCCAGGAACGGGTCCGCGCAGCAGCCGATCACGACCGCGCCGAATCCGTCCTTCTCCGCCTGCCTGGCCCGTTCGACCATCAGTCCGCTCGCCTCCGCGGCGGGCCAGGGGAGCGGAGGAGCCGCCTCGCCGAGGTTGGTCACCGCCAGTTCGGTGCTGTCGTGCAGATGCGGGCTGACGACCTCGCGCGCGGGTTCGTCCATGTAGCCGACTCCCCACGGGTTCACCATCATGATGCGCTGCGCCATCTCGGATTTCCTTCCTGCCGCGGCCGTTTCGGCGCGTCCACCTTCGCGCTAATGTCAGGCAGTTGTCAATAAGGTAACCTTATCGCAGAATGAGTGAAGTCAAGCCGATCTGGCTCGGACCTCGGTGTCCGGGCCGCGGCCAAGTAGGCTGCTGCCGATGAACACGGACATCGACGTCCGCCGGGACATCGGCGACTTCCTCACGACCCGCCGGGCGAGGATCACGCCGCGTCAGGCCGGGCTGCCGCAGTTCCGGGGCAAGCGCCGGGTTCCCGGGCTGCGCCGCGAAGAAGTCGCGTTGCTCGCCGGCATCAGCATCGAGTACTACACGCGCCTCGAGCGCGGGAACGTGCGCGGTGTTTCCGAGGACGTCGTCGACCGGGTCGCCAGCGCGTTGCAGTTGAACGAGACCGAACGCGCGCACTTCGTCGACCTGGTGCGGATCGCGGCCGAGCCCGCGGCTCCGGTCAGCCCTGCCCGGCCCGCGCACGTGCGGTCCAGCGTGCGGCATCTGCTCGATGCGATGACGGAGACCGCGGCGTACGTGCGCAACCCGCGGATGGACGTGCTCGCCGTCAACCGGCTGGGCGCCGCGCTCTACGCGCCGCTGTACGAAGACCCGGCCAACCGGTCGAATCTCGGCCGGTTCATTTTCGCCGATCCGCGTGCCCGCGGCTTCTACCGCGACTGGGACCGGGTCGCCGAGCAGGTGGTGGGCGTCCTCCGCGTCGCGTCGGGCCGCACCCCGGGCGACCGGGAGCTGGCCGGGCTGATCGACGAACTGCTGTCCGGCAGCGAGGAGTTCCGCACCCGCTGGGCGACTCACGACGTGCGCAACTACCGCACCGGCACACAGTTCTTCCGCCACCCGGTCGCCGGCGATCTCGAACTGGAGTACAACGTGCTCGACCTGCCCGCCGACCCGGGCTTGTCGATAGTCGCTTACTGCGCCGGTCCCGGTGTGGCACTGACGCGGCAGCTCACGGCGGAGCGCGGCGGATAGCACCGCGCTACCGCCCTGCCTCGCTGCTGATCGGGTCCCAGCGTTCGATGTCGATGCGGATCAGCGAATGCTCGGGCCCGAGCGTCGCCCCGTTGATTCCCGGCCGTCGGAACGCGCCGGGAACGAGGTCGAACGCGTCGGCGAGGTCCAGCACCTCGGCCAGCCCGTCGATCTGCACATACGGCCCGTCCTCGTCGTCGGAGAGCACGCAGACCGACACCTGCGGGTCGCGCCGTGCGTTCCGGGTCCGGACCCGATCGCGCTCGGTGGCGATCACGATCCGCTCGCACCGGTCCAGCGCGAACCGGGCCGGAGAGAACTCGACGCCGCCGTCGGGACGGGTGGTGGCCAGCAGCGCGCGGTGCCGCGGCCGGACGAACTCCAGCAACGCTGCGCGGTCGAGCCAGCTTGCGTACTCGAAATCGGCAACAGCGGTCACAGAAACGGACATCATCGTCACCCTTCTGTCGAATCTGGCACGGGATCCGCGTTCGAGCGCCGGGATTCCCGCGAGCCGGAGGTCCAGGAAACCTCGTGCGACAGCCGGGATGGAGGAACTGGCGATGGGGGCACTGCCAGTACCTCCCTCGCCCGGACGCGGCATTGCACCGCTTCAGCGCGGCAAAGGCAGGACTCACCGCGCGCAAGGCGCTGGGCAGCCCGTCTCGGCTGGCTTCGGGAAGTTGAGGGCGCTGCGCTTCCGCCTTTGATCGTTCGCGTGCGAGATCGTCCACGAAGGGGTCTCGGCCTGCTTACGTTGAACGACTGTGCCGAGCCGGTTTCAGCGAGGAGTTGTACAAAAGAATTCGCACTTGTCGCCGGCGTCGTCTTTGTCGAAGACCTGAGGCGCCGCTGGCACATCCGGGTGCTTCCGCCAGCCCTATAGCGGCTGGTCCATCAGGCGAATGTCCTCCAGAACGACGTTGCAGAAGGGTTTGTTCGCGTCGTGCATGGCCATGACGGCGTATCCGCCGGAGCCGGTGAGTGTGCTGCCGAGCTTTCGGGCGTGGGAACGGAAGCTGCCGCCTGCTGGGCGTCTTTCGCGGACATGTTGCTGCTGGAAGAGTGCGTTCGCTTTGCGTGCATCGTCGGCAGCGGCCTGCGCTGCGGTCGCTGCCCCTTCTGCCGTGCCCAAGCTCAGCGCAGCGTCCGTCCGGGCAGCGCGCTAGCTCCGTCTGCTTCCTGTTTTCCGTCAACGCCTTTCGGTGATCCGGCCTTGCGCGGGCGTGCACGACTGGAACGTATCGCGCGGTCAGCTCGTCCGCGCTGGGCAATGCAGACCTTCAGCTCCCGGGACGGGTGCAGAGTGGCATGTGTCCTGCGCGTGACACAGTCCGATGTGCTCTGCGCCCGTCGCTCGGATCGACTAAGGCCGATACGCCGTCGGCCCGATTTTGCTGAAGCTGGTCGGATGCCGAGATCTGGTTGAGTGCGCGGCCGGAGCCGCCGAGAGACCTGCTCCGACCTCGAGACCCTGCAGTGCGGCAGCTGTCCGCTGCCGACTTTCAGGGGTGGGCTTGGTTGGCTAGGCGGCTTCGTGCGGGGCCCCGGCCTCTGTGGACGGACGGCGTGGCGGGGTGAGGGGCCGGTGGGCGATGTTGATGTCGAGGGTGAGTTGTTGCGCGGGTGGGTGGCTTCGCGGGTGTGCTCGGGTCGGCTGGCGAGCGGAGGGCGTTGGCGCGGAGGCGGGCGGGCTTGCGGTTGATTGTGGGGTGTGTGCTGACGGCGAACCTTGGCTCCGGGCGAGGTGGTGGAGTTTGCGGAGGTGCCGTTGGACGAGTCCGGCGCGGCGGGCTTCGTCGAAGACGGCTCGGGCGGCGCTGTTCTGCGCCCGTCTGCTGGGCTGGCGCTTGTGGTGGGTCATGGGTGTCCCGAAGGCAGGGAAGATCACAGGTGTGTTTCGGCCCGGTCGGGGGAGAGAGGTGGCGGGCCGTGAAGGACTTGTCGCTGGGATGGCGGCCTGCGCGCGAGCCGGTTCGGGCTGGAAGCGTCCCGCTGCCGGGGAGGCGAAATCTCTCGCTGGAGAAACGCTGTGCTGGTGACTCGCACAGCGTTTCCCCTGGTGGTGCCCCCGGCAGGACTCGAACCTGCGACCTAGAGATTAGAAGGCTCTTGCTCTATCCAGCTGAGCTACGAGGGCCCGGGTGGCTGACAGCTGCTGACCTCCAGCATGAGCAGCTTAGTCATCGCCAATCTCTCGATCGTTCGACACCGTCGAATCGTTTCAGCTTCCGTTCGTCGGATTTGGGGGTATCCGGGGGAGGAATGCCACAGCGCGCGACGGTTCCGGTACGCACCGCGCGGGGGAGCTGCCCGGTGCGGTGGGCCGGTGGCGGTTTGTGCAGGTTGGACACCTGAAACTCCTGGTGGGGGAGCGGACGGGACGGGGAACAGAATGTGGCGATCTTGTGATGTAGGACGTCTGGGCTGGGACAGGGCGATTGGGCGATTCGGCGGTTGCGGCCAGGTCGTGAGACGTCGAGGCGTCGGCGCACCCGGTCGGTGGCACCGGATGGTGTGGCCGGGGCCCTGAGGCGGACGGCGTGGTCTGGCGCACGTCCAGGAGGGAAGGCGGGCGGTGCGGTCTGGGCAAGCGACGAGGCCCCGGTCTGGCCCGGGCGACTCATCGGGTGGCGGCGTGGTCTGGGCAAGCGATAAGGCGGTCTGGTCCGGGCGACTGGGCGGGGTGGCGGTGTGGGCAGGTCGAGCAGTGGACGTCTCGCGCGCGGAGCGTGCAGCGGTCGTACGGCAGGAATCGGCAGGGCGTGCCTCCGGCGGAGCTGAACTGGCAGGGCGGGCCTCCGGCGGAGCTGAATCGGCAGGGCGGGCCTCCGACGGAGCTGAACTGGCAGGGCGTGCCTCCGACGGAGCTGAACCGGAAGGGCGGCCCTCCGACGGAGCTGACGTCAGGAGGTGTCTCCCGACGTCGCAGCGACCCGGAGCCTCGCCTCCCGCTCCCGGGTCGGGGGCCGGGAGCGGGAGGGCGAGGGACCAGGGGCCCGTGGGCGCGGGGGTTCCGGGCTGCGCGCCCACGGGCCTGGGGGCCGCTCGGGGGTGCGGCCCCGGGCCGGCGCACTGGGGCGGCGAGTCGACTCGGCCTGGAGCTGCCCCGTTCGCCTGGCCCGGCTCTGGGGCGGGGCTATTCCCACACCTTCAGGGCACGCACCGCGAACGGCGACTGCGGCACGTACGTGCCACCGCCCGGGTAGGTGATGAAATCGCCCTCCGTGGAACAGTCCGCTCCTTGGTAGATCGTGACGTCGCGGGTCATCCGGTTGACGAAGGAATGGCCTTGGAATCCCTCGGGCAGGGGAATGCAATCACCCGGATTTGCCGTGCGCAGGTCATAACTCTGGACATTGCCGGAATACGTTTCGGTGTCCCACAGGCAGAACTCGCCGGCGTCGCAGGCGGGGCCGGGGTCCGCGGCCGGCGCGGCTTGGGCCAGACCGGAGCTGGTGAGGAGACCCGCGGTGACCAGCAGCAGCACGGCGGGCAGGGCGGCGGGCCGGGAACGGCGGCCGGGGAACGGAAGGGACGGCAGCAGGCGGCGGAACATCGTGGGAACTCCCCCTCAATCGAAGCGGCGCCGGCGAAGCGGCCGGCGGAATCCCGGGAAACCGGGTGTGTCTCCACCTTGGCGGGTTCCGGGCGATTTGTCTGCCCGCATTCCTACGTCTGTGGACAAGTAGTTTCCCTTCACCCGGAAGAGACCTGGTTGTCCACAGATCGGCGAACGGTCTTGCTAAATCGCCGCCGTGCTTTCCCGGACGGCCAGCGACACCGGGAGTTCCACCGGGGGCGGGGCCGGCTCGCCGGCCAGCAGGTCCATCACCAGTTCGCCGGCGACGCGGCCCTTGCCTGCCAGGTCCTGGCGCACGGTCGTGAGGGGTGGTTCAGACCACGCGGCCTGCGGGGTGTCGTCGAAGCCCACGATCGAGACGTCGCCGGGCACGCGCAGGCCCAGCCGGTGGGCGGCGGCGATCGCGGCGAAGGCCAGCTGGTCGGACATGCACAACAGCGCCGTCGGGCGCACCGAGGCGGTGAGCAGGTCCGTCGCGGCGGCGCGGGCGGTCGAGGCGGAGAGCCACGGGGCTTCGGTGATGGTGATGTCGCTGATCCCGGCGGCGGCCAGCGTGTCCAGGTATCCGGCGAGGCGTTCGCGGGTGCCGTGGAAGGCGCTGGAGAAAGTGCCGGAAAGACGGGGGGCGGCCAGGATTCCGAAGCGCCGATGGCCTAGCTCCACCAAATGACGGGCGGCCAATGAAGCGCCGCCGCGGTCGTCGCAGCCAACGCGGGCCGTTTCCGGGAGCGGGGGTTGGTCGATGACCACCAGGGGCAACCCCCGGGTCCGCACGGCTTCCAGCGCGGGCGTGCCGTCGGCGAGGGAGTACGCCACGGCGATATCCGCTTGCGCGGCCAGGACTCGCGCTGCCGGCGGGCCTTCCTCGGCTTCGCGGCCGGGCAACAGCAGCAGCGCGTTGCCGGTGGGTTCCACGGTTTTCGCGAGCGCGTCCAGCGTGATCGACAGCGCCGGGTCGGAGAACGCCGCCGACAGCGACGAATCGAGCAGGAAAGCGATCGCGCCGGTGCGGCTCGTGGCGAGGCTGCGGGCGGTCGGGTTCGGGCCGGGGTAACCGAGTTCACTCGCCGCGCGCAGAATCTCCTCCCGCAACCGCGCCGACAGCTGGTCAGGCCGGTTGTAGGCGTTCGACACAGTGGCGCGCGACACCCCGACCGCCTCCGCGACGTCGTCCAGCGTCGGGCGGCGGCGACGGCTGCTGGTCATCGGCGGAGCATAGAGGAAAGCCTTGCCGTGCCCCGGATTCCGCCCGGAGACCCGGTTCGACCAGCACAAACACCGCAAGCGAGCGAAACCCGGCTAGCGGCCCGCCCGCTGTGCCCCAGCGCGCGAGACCGGCCTAGTCTCGTACTGTGAGCTCGGAACCTGTGACAAAACCCGCCCCGAACCGCGGCCGCAAGACGAGCGTGCTCCCGCTGCTTTCGGTCGGGGTCGTGCTCGGCGCGGTCGTCGCGGTCGGGCTCGTCGCGCTCACCGGCGGCGCGGGTTACGTCATCGCCGGTCTGCCGGACCCCGGGCTCGTCACGCGGTACGGCGTCACGGTGGTCCGCGTGCTCGCCGAGGCCGCGTCGGTCGTGTGCGTCGGCGCCTTGCTGCTGGCCGCTTTCCTCGTGCCGCCGCAGAAATCCGGCACGCTCGCGCCCGAGGGGTACGCCGCGGTCCGCACCGCCGGGATCGCCGCGTGGGCGTGGTTCGCCGCCTCGATCCTGTCCGTCGCGTTCACCGCCGCGGACAGCGCGGGCAAGCCGTTCGGCGACGTCCTTTCCCCGGACACCCTGCTCAGCCTCGTCGGCGCGATCGAACAGCCCAAGGCGTGGCTGTGGACGGCGCTGGTCGCGCTCCTGCTCGCCCTCGGCTGCCGCCTGGTGCTCAGCTGGGGCTGGACGGCGGTGCTGTTCTTCCTGTCCGTCGCCGGGCTCGTCCCGGTCGCGGTCACCGGGCACTCGGCCAGCGGCGGTTCGCACGACCTGGCCACCAACAGCCTGCTCTACCACCTCGTCGCGGCCGCGCTGTGGGTCGGCGGCCTGCTGGCCGTGCTCGCGCTCGGCTGGCGGCGCGGCAAGCACCTGAGCCTCGCCGCGCAGCGGTTTTCCAAGCTCGCCCTGGTCTGCTGGGTCGTGATGGCGGTGTCCGGCGTCGTCAACGCGCTCGTCCGGATCAACCTCGGCGACCTCTTCACCACCGACTACGGCCTGCTCGTCGTCGCCAAGATCGTCGCGCTGCTGCTGCTCGGCGTCTTCGGCCAGCAGCAGCGCAGCCGCGGCGTCGCGAACCTCGTGGACGGCAAGGGCGGCGGCCAGCTGCTTCGGCTCGCCGCCGTCGAAGTGCTGATCATGTTCGTCACCATCGGCATCGCGTCCGGCCTCGCCCGCACGCCGCCGCCGGCGGACGCGGTCACCCAGCCGGGCACCGTCGAACTCCTCATCGGCTACGACCTGCAGGGCCCGCCGACGTTCTGGCGGCTGCTCACCGACTGGCGTTTCGACCTGATCTACGGCACGCTCGCGATCGTTCTCGCCGGCCTGTACCTGCTCGGCGTGCGCCGGCTGCGCAAGCGCGGCGACGCGTGGCCGGTCGGCCGGACCGTGTCGTGGCTGGCCGGCTGCCTGGTGATCCTGCTGGCCACGTCGTCGGGCATCGGCCGGTACGCGCCCGCGATGTTCAGCGTGCACATGGGCAACCACATGCTCCTGTCCATGGTCGCGCCGGTCCTGCTGGTGCTCGGCGGCCCGGTCACGCTCGCCCTGCGCGCGCTCCCGCCCGCCGGCCGCGAAGCGCCTCCGGGACCGCGCGAATGGCTGCTGGCGGCCGTGCACTCGCCGGTGTCGCGGTTCCTGACGAACCCGATCGTCGCGCTGCTGCTGTTCGTCGGATCGTTCTACGCGCTGTACTTCTCCGGCCTGTTCGACAACGCGCTCAACTACCACTGGGCGCACCTGGCGATGAACGCGCACTTCCTGCTCGTCGGCTACGTCTTCTACTGGCCGGTGATCGGCGTCGACCCCGCGCCGCGGCGGCTGCCGCCGGTCGGCAAGCTCGGGATGATGTTCGGGGCCATGCCGTTCCACGCGTTCTTCGGCGTGATCCTGATGAACATGCAGACCGTCATCGGCCGCGAGTTCTACACGTCGCTGAAGCTGCCGTGGGTCGGCGACCTGCTGACCGACCAGCGGCTCGGCGGCGGCATCGCGTGGGCCTCGGGCGAGGTGCCGGTGCTGCTCGTGCTGATCGCGCTGCTCGTGCAGTGGGCCCGCCAGGACGAGCGCGAGGCGAAGCGGCGGGACCGGCGCGAGGAGAGCACCGGGGGCGAGGAACTCGCCGCCTACAACGCGATGCTGAAGAACCTCGCCGAGGGCAAACGGGCGGAATAGCGCGCCGGAAACGATGTCGTCCGCGTGACCTCGACTTGACCCTGGGTAGTGCGGTGGTGACCGCCGTCAGGCCGCCGGAGGAGCCACTCTACGATCGCTGTCATGGCCGAGTTCATCTACACCATGAAGAAGGTGCGCAAGACCGTCGGGGACAAGGTCATCCTCGACGACGTGAGCACCGCGTTCTACCCCGGAGCCAAGATCGGCGTCGTGGGCCCGAACGGCGCCGGCAAGTCGACCGTTCTCAAGATCATGGCGGGGATCGAGCAGGCCAGCAACGGCGAGGCCTTCCTCCAGCCGGGCGCGAGCGTCGGCATCCTCATGCAGGAGCCGGAGCTGGACGAGACCAAGACGGTCCGGCAGAACGTCGAGGAGGGGCTCGGCGACACCAAGAAGAAGCTCGACCGCTACAACGAGATCGCCGAGCAGATGGCGACCGACTACAGCGACGAGCTGATGGAGGAGATGGGCCAGCTCCAGGAGGAACTGGACCACGCCGACGCCTGGGAGCTCGACTCGACCGTCGAGCAGGCCATGGACGCGCTGCGCTGCCCGCCGCCGGACGAGCCGGTCACCCACCTCTCGGGCGGCGAGCGCCGCCGCGTGGCGCTGTGCAAGCTGCTGCTGTCCGCGCCCGACCTGCTGCTGCTCGACGAGCCCACCAACCACCTGGACGCCGAAAGCGTGCTGTGGCTGGAGCAGTTCCTCGCCACCTACAAGGGCGCCGTGCTGGCCGTGACCCACGACCGGTACTTCCTGGACAACGTCGCCGAGTGGATCATGGAGCTCGACCGCGGCCGGGTCGTCGGCTACGAGGGCAACTACTCCACCTACCTGGAGAAGAAGCGCGAGCGGCTCGAGGTCCAGGGCAAGAAGGACGCCAAGCTGGCCAAGCGGCTCAAGAGCGAGCTGGAATGGGTGCGGTCCAACGCCAAGGCGCGCCAGACCAAGTCCCGTTCGCGGCTCGACCGCTACGAGGAGATGGCCGCGGAGGCGGACAAGCACCGCAAGCTCGACTTCGAGGAGATCCAGATCCCGCCGGGCCCCCGCCTGGGCAGCGTCGTGGTCGAGGTCGAGAAGCTGCGCAAGGGCTTCGACGACCGGGTGCTCATCGACGGGCTCTCGTTCAACCTGCCGCGCAACGGCATCGTCGGCGTGATCGGGCCGAACGGCGTCGGCAAGACGACGCTGTTCAAGACCATCGTCGGGCTCGAGGAGCCGGACGCGGGCACGGTCAAGATCGGCGAGACGGTCAAACTGTCCTATGTGGACCAGACCCGCGGCGGGATCGACCCGAAGAAGACCGTGTGGGAGGTCGTGTCCGACAAGCTCGACTACATCCACGTCGGGCAGACCGAAATGCCCTCGCGCGCCTACGTGAGCGCGTTCGGCTTCAAGGGCCCGGACCAGCAGAAGCCGGCCGGCGTGCTGTCCGGCGGCGAGCGCAACCGGCTCAACCTCGCGCTGACGCTCAAAGAGGGCGGGAACCTGATCCTGCTGGACGAGCCGACGAACGACCTGGACGTCGAAACGCTGGGCTCGCTGGAGAACGCGCTCGAGCAGTTCCCCGGCTGCGCCGTGGTGATCTCCCACGACCGGTGGTTCCTCGACCGGGTCGCGACGCACATCCTCGCCTGGGAGGGCACCGAGGAGGACCCGGCGAAGTGGTTCTGGTTCGAGGGCAACTTCGAGGGCTACGAGAAGAACAAGGTCGAGCGCCTCGGCGCCGAAGCGGCGCGTCCGCACCGGGTCACCCACCGCAAGCTGAAGCGCGACTGACCGGCGCGGGGGGTCCCGAGTGGAAAGCAGCAGGCACAACCGGCCCAGCCCGTCCGCGACCGCGGACGGGCGGCCCGCCGTTGCCAGTGGCGGGACCCTCGCCGACCTCGGCCGGCTCATCGACCGGGCGGAATCGCTGCGCTTCCGGGCGCCCGAGCTGTCGCTGGTCCTCGGCGAACGCTCGGCCGCGCTCGCGGAGGCGGCGGGCGCGGACGGGCACTGGATCCGGGCCGAAGCGCTCGTGGTGTCCGCGCGCGTGCGCACCGGCGCGCGGACCTCGACGGTCGGCCGCGCGGTCGCGGCGTTGCGCGCGGCCGAACACGCCGGATACGCGACCACGGCGGCGCGGCTGCGCGTCGACCTCGCGATTTGCGCGCGCAGCCTCGGCGTTCCGCTGATGGGGCTGGCCGCGCTGCGGCCGGTGCTGTCCGAGGACGTGCCGCCGTCGCTGCGCGCGGAGGCGTTGTGCCACCTCGTCGGATGCCTCGCCCCGTTCGGCCGGAAGGCGGAGCTCGACCGGGTGCTCGTCGGGGCGGACCGGCTGCTGGTGGCCGACGATTCGCTCGACGCGGACGACCGGCTGCTGATGCGGGCGTTGCTGCGCAACGGAACTGCGGCGCACCGGCGTCGGCACGGCGACCTCACCGCGGCCGCGGACGCCGCGCGGACCGGGCTCGGGTTCCTGGAGAAGATGGACCGTCCCGGCGACGACGGCGGTCTCGTCCGGATCCGGCTCGTGCTGCAGCTGGTGAGCACGCTGCTCGACCGCGGCGACGCGGACATGGCTCACGACATCGCCGAACCGATGCTGCGGGAACCGGTGCGGGCCGCGGGAATCGCGCCCGCGGCGTGGCTGCGGCTGGCGGTCGCGACGCGCATTCACTTGCCGGCCGGGGCCGGGGACGCCGCCGCCGAGCTGGTGCGGGAGGCCGTCGCGGCCACCGACCGGCACGGGCTCGCCTCGGTCACCGCGCGGTTGTGGCTGGAGCTGGCGCAGATCGAGGAGCGGTTCGGCAGCGCGGAAGAGGCCATCGGCTGCCTGCACCGGGCGCGGGCCGCCGAACACGTGCACGCGCGGGCCCGGCGCCAGGCCTGCGGGCTGATCGCGGGCGAGCTGGGCGGCGATTCGGTCGCGTCGATGGACCTCGACGACGTCCTCGCCGCGTCCGCCCCGCGCGACGGACGCCCGGTGTCGATGGAGGTCGAGCCGCGGGTCGCGGCCGAGGAGACCTCGGTCATGCCGGCGATCCGCGACGTGCCCGCCGAGCGGCCGGACCCGGTCGCGGCTCCGCTGCCGTCCGTTCCGGCGCGGGTCGAGGTGCCCGCGGCGCCGGTTTCGGCTTCGGCCTGGGCCGAGGCGGCGGACAAGAAGCCGGCGTGGTCGTTCCGCCGGGCCGCGGCGGAGACGGAGGTCGAGCAGACCTCGGTGCTTCCGGCGATCCAGGAGGCGGCCGAGGAGGCTCCGCGGACCGGCGGACGGCGGCGGGCGGAGGACCGCAAGGCGCCGGTGCTGCCGGGATGGGCGCGGCCGTTCGCGCGCAAGAGCGCCGAAGCGCCAGCTCCCCGGAAACGGGCGGCCGCGGAGGCTGCGCGGGCTGAGCCGGATCGTCCGGCCCCGGTCGCGGAGAGCGCGTCGGCTCGGCAGCCGGAGGCGGCTCAGGTCGCCGAAAGCACGGGAGCGCGACGTGCGGCCCCGGAGGACGTGTCGGCCCGGCGGGCGGGCACGGCGAAGAACACGGCGGATCCCGTCGCGGAGACCGCGCCGAGCCGTCAGGCGGAGAAGGCATCGGACACGTCGGCTCGCTGGCCGGGGCAGCCGTCGGCGGCCGGCCGGGAAGAGAAAGCAGCCGAGGAGACGCGGGCGGCGGACGAGGTGCCCCGTCGCGCCCAGGAAGCCAAGGAAGAAGCTCCGGCCGAGGAGGCCCCGCGGTTCTCGCTGCGGATGCCGGATCTGTCGGACATCCTGCCCGAGTTGCCGCTCGCCCCGGCTCCCGCGGACGAGGCCGCGGCGCCGTTGTGGGAAAGCGCCGAGTGGGCGCGGGAGGAGGCGGCCCGCCGCGACGCGCGCGGACGCAAGACCCGGCACGACGCCGAACACGGCTCGGTCGCCGCGAAGTCCGTGCTGGACCGGCTGGGCATCACCGCGACCGGCGGAGGCGGCGGACGGCGCCGGGCCGACGAGGCCGGGCGTTCCGAATCCGCTGCGGCGGAACGGGAAACGGCGTCGGCGAAGGACGAACCCGAGCTGGCCCCCGCGCCGCGGCCGGAGGAACCGGAGCCGGTCGAAGAGCCCTGGCTGCCGCGGTTGCGGATGCCGCCCGCGCTGGACCCGCTGTCGGACATCGACGCGTGGACGCCGTCGGAGCAGCCGTTCCCCGAAGGCTACGCGCGAGCCATCGCGGAGGACGAACCGCCGCCGGACGCCGGTCTCGCGGACTTGCTCGCGCGCGCTCTCGCCGAACACCAGGCAGGCACCGCGAGCGCGGCCGCGCTGGTGAAGCGCCTCGGCCCGAACGACGAGCCGAAGCCGATCAACGGCCGCGCGACCGCGGACCGGCGCCGCAACAACGGCGACTGACTTTCGCGTCGGAAAGTCCTTGCGCCGCAGGGGAAGTGCTGGCTCGGCCGGGCAGATTGCGCGGTGGCGCAGGGGATCGCGCATCGACACGGACGAGGCTTCGGCGTCGAGAAGTCCGTGAAGGGCTCCTCGAGGGAATCAGATTCCCTCGAGGAGTCCTTCACGGACCTTTTGCCGGAGGCTGCCACGCGGCCAGCGCTACAGGCGAATCGGCGGTTTCGGAGCTCCGGCGGCTCATCGCGTTTTCGCGCTGCGCCAAGCGCTTTCCTCATCGCTGGCCCGTCGCGGCCCAAGACCGTGCGGCACAACCCACCCGGCCCCGTGCCCCGCGAACACCCCTGCGGTTGCTCTTCCCAGCGCGCCCGCTCCGTCCTCCGCAACGGAAGAATTAGCCCGTCCGGGTGGGAATTCTCGCACGCGTCGGAGGCAACCTTTTCCGTTCTCGCCGCGGGCGATACGGGAGCTGAACCGATCCCGAAGCAGCCGCCGCGCCGGGAAAACCCCCGCTCCGGCCTCGTGCCAAGACTTTTGCCGAAAACCGCCCGGGCCGAACCCGTCGGTAGCTGAACCGATCCCGCCGGAGCGCGCCGCGGCGGACCCCGGAAACGAACCTTAAGTCTTTCCCCGCCGAGCACAGGGGCGCTCGAGGGCGGATTAGGGTGAGGGATGTCCGGCACGTTGTGGTGACGGACGCATCTCGGTCTCGCACACTGGAGAGTTGCTCAATGAGCTCGACGGGAGTCTCGTCCCCGCCCGATGTCGGCACCGAAGCCGGCGCCGCCCGCCGCACAGCCAGCCCGGAGCAGATCCGGGACGAGCTGATCGACACCGCCGCGGCGCAGGCGCCGGAGATCGCGGACCTGATCCGCTTGTACTACCGGCACATCCCGGCCGACGAGATCGTCGGCGACGATCCGGTAGCGCTCGTCGGCGCGGTGCGGTCGCACCTGCAGCTGGCGAAGCAGCGCATGCCCGGGCGCCCGGCGGTCCGGCTGCTGAACCCGACCACCGCCGAGGACGGCTGGACGCGCGACGCGACCGTCGTGCAGGTCGTCACCGACGACATGCCCTACCTCGTGGACAGCGTCACCGCGGAGTTCGCCCGCGACGGCGTGCAGGTGCAGCGCATCGTGCACCCGATCGTCGTGGTGAGCCGCGGCCTGACCGGCGAGCTGGAGGGCCTGCACCTCGACGCCGACCCGGCCGATCCGCCGGCTGGCGCGTCCGCGGAATCGTGGATGCTGGTGGAGATCGACCTCGTCACCGACCCGCAGCGGGCGCGCGAGCTGGACAACCGGCTGACGTCGGTGCTCGGCGACGTGCGCGAGGTCGTCGAGGACGCCGAGAAGATGGCGCAGACGGCCTGCTCGCTCGCGGAAACGCTGGAGCAGCACCCGCCGAAGCTGCCCAGCGACGACGAGGTCACCGAGGGCGCGCGCCTGCTGCGCTGGCTCGCCGACGGCCACTTCACCTTCCTCGGCTACCGCAAGTACGAGCTGGTCGACAGCCCGCAGCCGGACAGCGACGAGCCCGCCCTGCGCGCTGTTCTCGCGTCCGGGCTGGGCGTCCTGCGCCAGGACAGCCTCGCCGCGCGCAGCCTCACCGCGGGCCCGGACAGCTCGGTCGACGCGCTCGCGCCGTCGCTGCTCGTGCTCACCCAGGCCAGCGCGCCGAGCACGGTGCACCGTCCGGTTTATCCGTATTACGTCGGCGTGAAGACGTTCGACGAGAACGGCAAGGTCTCCGGCGAGCACCGCTTCCTCGGCATGTTCACCACCACCGCGCTGCACGAGAACGTGCTCGACATCCCGGTGGTCGGCCAGCGCGTGCGCGAGGTGATCCACCGCGCCGGGTTCCCGATGGAGTCGTTCTCCGGCCAGCGGATGCTGGAGGTCCTGCAGAACTGGCCGCGCGCGGACCTGTTCTCCGCGGACACCGATTCGCTCTTCTACACCACCACCGGCGCGATCACCCTGTCCGACCGCCGCCGGCTGCGGCTGTTCCTGCGCCGCGACCCGTACGGCCGCTTCTACTCCTGCCTCGTCTACCTCCCGCGCGACCGCTACACCACGCGCTCGCGGCTGGCGATGCAGGAAGTGCTGCTGGAAGAACTCGAAGGCACGCAGCTGGAGTACAGCGCGCGCGTCGGCGAAACGCTGCTGGCGCAGGTGCACTTCATGGTGCACACCGACCCGTCGAACGCCCTCGAGCCGGACACGCTGCGGATCCAGGAACGCCTGAACACCGTCGTGCGCAGCTGGGACGACCGGCTGGTCGAGGCGATCATCGCCGAACGCCGCGAGCGCGTCGGCGACGGCGGCCCGATCGGGATGATGGGCGAGGAGTCCGCGGTCGACCGGGGCCAGCGCTTCGGCGCGGTGTTCCCCGAGGCGTACAAGGAAGACTTCACCGCCGAGGACGCGCTGGCCGACCTGGCCAAGCTCGACACCCTCGCGGACGAGGGCGACCTCGCGCTGTCGTTCTACCTGCCCGCCGACGCCGAACCCGGCGAGCGGCGGTTCAAGCTCTACCTGCGCGGCGAAGGCGTCACCTTGTCCAAGGTGCTGCCGGTGCTGCAGGCGATGGGCGTCGAGGTGGTGGACGAGCGGCCGTACGAGCTGTTCCGCGAGGACGGCGGGGCCAGCTGGATCTACGACTTCGGCTTGCGCGTCGACAAGAAGGGCCTCGAAGAAGCCGACGAGGCGGCGGCGGTCGAGGTGCGCGAGCGGTTCCAGGACGCGTTCCACGCGGCGTGGCGCGGCGACGCCGAGGTCGACGGCCTCAACGGGCTCGTCCTGCGCGCCGGGCTCACCTGGCGCCAGGCCGCGGTGCTGCGGGCCTACTCGCGTTACCTGCAGCAGGCGCGCAGCCCGTTCTCCCAGTCCTACATCCAGAACACGGTCGTCAAGCACACCGAGGTCGCGACGAAACTGGTGCGGCTCTTCGAAACCCGCTGCGACCCGCAACTGTCCGATGTGGACCGGAAGACGCACGAGGAATCGCTGACCGCCGAGATCTCCTCGATGGTCGACGAGGTCACGAGCCTCGACGAGGACCGGATCCTGCGCCGGATGCTCGCGGTCATCAACGCGACCCTGCGCACGAACTACCACGTGCGCGACGCTGACGGGAACCCGCGGCCGTACCTGGCGCTCAAGCTCGACCCGAGCGGCGTGCCGGAGCTGCCCGAGCCGCACCCGAAGTACGAGATCTTCGTGTACTCGCCGCGCGTCGAGGGCGTGCACCTGCGGTTCGGCGAGGTCGCCCGCGGCGGCCTGCGCTGGTCGGACCGGCAGGAGGACTTCCGCACCGAGATCCTCGGCCTGGTCAAGGCGCAGGCGGTGAAGAACGCGGTGATCGTGCCGGTCGGCGCGAAGGGCGGCTTCGTGGTGAAGCGCCCGCCGCGGCCCACCGGCGACGCCGGGGTCGACCGCGACGCCCAGCTCGCCGAGGGCATCTCCTGCTACCGGATGTTCATTTCCGGCCTGCTGGACCTCACCGACAACCGCGTCGAGGGCGAGACTGTGCCGGCGCCGGACGTGGTGCGCCACGACGCCGACGACAGCTACCTGGTCGTCGCGGCGGACAAGGGCACCGCGAAGTTCTCCGACATCGCCAACGAAGTCTCGGCGCAGTACGGCTTCTGGCTCGGCGACGCGTTCGCCTCCGGCGGTTCGGTCGGCTACGACCACAAGGCCATGGGCATCACCGCCAAGGGCGCGTGGGAAAGCGTGAAGCGGCACTTCCGCGAGCTGGGCAAGGACACCCAGACCGAGGACTTCACGGTCGTCGGCATCGGCGACATGATGGGCGACGTCTTCGGCAACGGGATGCTGCTGTCCGAGCACATCCGGCTGGTCGCGGCGTTCAACCACATGCACGTCTTCCTCGACCCGAACCCGGACGCCGCGTCGTCCTACGCGGAGCGGCGGCGGCTGTTCGACCTGCCGCGCAGTTCCTGGGACGACTACGACCGTTCGCTGATCAGCGAGGGCGGCGGGATCTACCCGCGGTCGGCCAAGACCATCCCGATCACCCCGCAGGTCCGCGAGGCGCTCGGCCTCGACGAGGGCGTCACCAAGCTCGCGCCGATGGACCTGATCCAGGCGATCCTGCTGGCCCCGGTCGAACTGCTGTGGAACGGCGGCATCGGCACCTACGTCAAGGCCGAGAGCGAAAGCCAGGCCGCGGCGGGCGACAAGGCCAACGACGCGATCCGCGTCAACGGCAACCAGCTGCGCGTGAAGGTCGTCGGCGAGGGCGGCAACCTGGGCCTGACCCAGCTCGGCCGCATCGAATTCGCCCGCGCCGGCGGCAAGATCAACACCGACGCGCTCGACAACTCGGCCGGCGTCGACTGCTCCGACCACGAGGTCAACATCAAGATCCTGCTGGACCACCTGGTGGCGGGCGGCGAGCTGGAGCACGCGCGGCGCAACGAGCTGCTCGGCGAGATGACCGACGAGGTCGGCTCGCTCGTGCTCGCGGACAACTACCGGCAGAACGCGGTGCTCGGCGTCAGCCGGGCGCACGCCGGGCCGATGGTGTCGGTGCACGCGCGGCAGGTGTCCGCGCTGGTCGCGAAGGGCGCGTTCGACCGCAAGCTGGAGGCGCTGCCGACCCCGTCGCAGTTCCGCGCGCTGGAGAAGGCGGGCGAGGGCCTGACCTCGCCGGAGCTGGCGACGCTGCTCGCGCACGTGAAGCTCGACCTCAAGGACGAGCTGCTGGACTCCGACCTGCCCGAGTCCGAGGTGTTCACCCGCAGGCTGCCGGAGTACTTCCCGGCCCCGCTGCGGGAGCGGTTCGCCGCGGCGATCGCGCAGCACCCGCTGCGCCGCCAGATCATCACCACGCTCATCACCAACGAGCTGGTCGACGGCGGCGGCATCTCGTTCGTCTACCGCCTGATGGAGGAGATGAACGCGACGGCCACCGACGCGGTGCGCGCGTACGCGGTGGTCACGCACGTCTACGACCTGCCGAAGCTGTGGGCCGAGATCGACGCGCTGGACAACGTGGTGCCGACCGAAGTCGCGGACGGGATGGTGCTGGAGACGCGGCGGCTGCTCGACCGGGCCGCGCGCTGGTTCCTCACCAACCGTCCGCAGCCGCTCGCGCCGCTGGCCGAGATCAACCGGTTCGGCCCGGTGCTCGCGGAACTCGGCCCGAAGCTCGGCGAGCTGCTGCGCGGGCGCGAGCTGGAGTCGGTGGAGCAGGACGCGGCCGCGCTGGTCGACCAGGGCGTGCCCGCCGATCTCGCCCGCCGGGTGGCGCTGCTGCTGCACAGCTACGGCCTGCTCGACGTGGTCGAGGTGGCGGAGCTGGCCGAGCAGCAGGTCGGCCTCGACGCGACGCACACCCCGGCGGACACCGCCGAGCTGTACTACGCGCTGTCGGATCACCTGGACATCGACAAGATGCTCACCGAGATCAGCGCGCTGGAACGCGGCAACCGCTGGCACGCCCTCGCCCGGCTCTCGCTGCGCGACGACGTGTACGGTTCCCTGCGCGCGATCGCGCTCGACGCACTGCGGCACAGCGACCAGGACCTGTCCGTCGACGAGCAGATCGCGCAATGGGAGAAGGCCAACGCGTCGCGGCTTTCGCGGGCGCGCGTGGCGCTGGACGAGATCACCCGTTCCGGGCGGCTCGACCTCGCGACGCTGTCCGTGGCCGCGCGCCAGATCCGGAGCACGGTGCGGTGACATTCGTTTCCCACGTCCAGCCGCGATGGTCGGACATGGACGTGTTCGGGCACGTCAACCACGCCAACGTGGTGACGCTGCTCGAAGAGGCCCGGGTTCCCGTGCTGTTCGGCGAAGCCGAGCGCGCGGGCCTTACCGAACTGCCGAAGGGCGTCGTGGTCGTGAAGCTCGCGGTGCATTACCGCGCGCCGATCGTCGCGGCGCCCGGCCGCTCGGTGCGCGTGGAGATCACGCTCACCGAGCTGAAGGCCGCAACGGTGACGCTCGGGTACGTCGTGCGAACCGGCCCGGAGGCGACCGATCCGGTCGCGGTCACCGCGGAGACCGTGCTCGCCCCGTACGACACGGTCCGGCTCCGGCCCCGCCGGCTGAGCGACGAGGAATCCGAATTCCTCAAGCGGGTGCTGGCCGATGCCTGAGCTGCGGATTCCCGATCCGGACGACCGGGAGACGCTCAGCGCGTTCGTCGCCCGCGCGGTGCGGCTGGACGGCACGACCGCCGTCCGGCTGCGCCGCCGGGGCGACGACGTCGTCGAGGCGTGGACGGCCACGCCGTTCGAGGTCCTCGCGACCCGTGCGGTAGCCGGGACGGTGACCCCGGCGGACGTCACGGTGTCCGGCAACGAGCTGCTCGCGGCGCTCGCCGTCGCCGGCGGCGAGGTGATGGACCCGGGTCCGGCGCGCGACCTGCTGTGGCATGCCGAGCTCCCGGTCTCGGACCGGTGGCAGAAGGTCGACGAGCTGCCGGTCGGCGTCGTCTCGGAGCTCGCTGACCGCGGCGTCGCGCTCGCCCGCGACAACGCCGGTCCGCACGGCACGCCGCCGGCTTCGCTGATGGACCAGGCGGTGCTGACCGTCACCGGGGGAGACCTCGAGGTCAAGGTCCAGATGCGGTGCCTGTTCGCGCTGTCCGGGATGGGGTTGTTCGACTCGTCGATCGACGGCGACGTGGTCCGCGTGACCGCCACCGATTCGTGGCTGCGCCTCGACGCCCGCTACGGCGCGGTGCTGAAGCGGCGCCAAGCGTTGCTGCCGCTGGTGTTTTGAGCCGATCCGCTGGCGGCGCCGTCCGGCGAGTGCCATCGTGAACGGATGACCGAACCCGACGGCGACCCGACTGCGGATTTCCTCGCCGAAGTCCGGGCCGAGGAGACGCCGTGGCGCACCGACCGGCCCGCGGACGCCGTTCCCGAGCCGGAAATCGCGCCGGGGCCCGGCCGGGCCCGGTCGGTGGTGCGCGCGGTGGGCGAGGCCGCGCCGTACGTGCAGGCGGGATTGCTCGCCGCGTGGGTGGCCACGTCGATCGCGGAGTCGGCGGACGGCGGCCAGGCGGGGGATCTCGGCGGCGGATAGCCGCCTGTCTACATTGGACTTTTTGTCGGCTGCACCGCCACGTCGAGCGCGGATTTCGCCGACGGCGACGGGCGAACGCGCGATTTCCGCGGCGGCTGACCGGGTTGATCCGGGCCACGGGGCTTGCCTGAGCGGGTAGAGTCGGAGTCCGGTCCAGCTGCCGGATGCCCGATCCGGTGCGGCCCCGATCATCGCGACCGCCGGTCTTCGCGCGATGCGACAACCCCGGTTTCCGTGCGAAGCGGTACGGCGGCGGAAGAGGAGACCCATGCTCCTGTCCGGTCCGGAACGCCCGATGTCCCTGCCCGCCGCCGACGATCCGCAGGTGTTGCGGCGAGCCTTGGCCGATTACGTGCGCGAGGTCGCCGCCGCGGTCGGGGTGTCGGCGGAATGCACGTCCTGCGAGGTCGCCGACACGGTCACCGCGTACGTCGCGCTGAGCGGGCGCTCGCCGCGGTTTCCCGGCCGGGACCTGATGCTGGTGTGGAGCGTGCGGCAGGGCTGGACGGTCGCGGTGGAGACGACGCCCGCGGAAGCCTCGCAGGTGGTGGCCCATCTGGGCGGCGACATCACGCCCGCGCCGGAGCGGGTGCGCCAGTTCGTCACCGAGGTTTCGGGATCGGCCGAGCAGGCCGCGAACCCGGGTCCGGTGCTGGCGGTGTCCAGCCACGGCGACCTGCGGACCCGGCTCGAGGAGGCGCGGGTCCGCAGGTCCTGAAGCCGCTCAGGCGGCCTTGAGCTTGCGGGCGAGGCGTTCGGCCCGGGGCCAGCGCACGTGCGAGGCCCAGCGGAACTTCTCGAACATCCAGATCAGCCGCGCGGAGATGTCGAGCTGGCCGCGGCCGACGCCGTGCCGGGCCCCGGTCGGGTCGGCGTGGTGCGAGTTGTGCCAGGACTCGCCGAAGGACGCGATCGCCAGCGGCCAGAAGTTCGCCGAACGGTCGCGCGCCTCGAACGGGCGCTCGCCGATGAGGTGGCACAGCGAGTTGACCGACCAGGTCACGTGGTGCAGCGCGGCGACCCGGACCAGCCCGGCCCAGAAGAACGCGGTCAGCGCGCCCCACCAGCTCATCGTGGCCAGCCCGCCGATGAGCGCGGGCAGCAGCAGCGTCACGGCGGTCAGCACCGGGAACAGCCGGTCGATCCGCTTGAGGTCGGCGTCGTCGAGCAGGTCCGGGGCGAACCGGCGCGGGTTGGTCCGGTCGCGGCCGAACAGCCAGCCCATGTGCGCGTGCCAGAAGCCCTTCGCGAGCGCGGCGGGCGACGTGCCGAAGCGCCACGGCGAATGCGGGTCGCCGTCACGGTCGGAGTACGCGTGGTGGCGGCGGTGGTCGGCGACCCAGTCGATCACCGGTCCCTGCATGGCCATGCTGCCCGCGACGGCGAGCGCGATCCGCAGCCCGCGGCGGGCGCGGAACGAGCCGTGGGTGAAGTACCGGTGGAAGCCTACGGTGATGCCGAGGCCGCTGATGCAGTAGAACGCGAGGGTGAGGCCGACGTCCAGCCAGCTCAGCCCCCAGCCCCAGGCCAGCGGCACCGCGGCGGCGACCGCGAGGAGGGGGACGACGGCGAAGAGCTTCACCAGGAAGGCCTCGGTGCCGCTCTTGCGCCCGGCGAGCATGGGCTGCGGCGATTTCGGGGGACGCTGAAGGGTGCTCTGGGTGTCGATGAGTAAGGCTCCTACTCGAGCTGGTCCGGCCGCCGCGCTCTGCGGGGCCGAGGCCGGTGCCGCGACGCGCACCGGGGCGGAGGGGGCCGCCTCGGGGATGCGCCGTGCGTTGCGAACTGACCGGGCAGGGGAGGGCCGTGCGGCCAGTCGCGACCTGCCCTGGTCAACGGGCGATCTCGCGTCCGGGTTCCCGGAACGCGGAAAACCTTGTGCGCCCGGGGGAATTCACCGGGGCACACCGGGATGCCGAGCAGTTTCGGCTGCCGTGGGCGGAAAAGTCCGCTTCGGCGCGGGTCCCCTGGTGCGAAAAGCCTTCCGCACCAGGGGAAACACCGGGGAAACTCAGATGGCGCGAACGCCGGTGGCCTGCGGGCCCTTCTGGCCCTGGCCCACCTCGAACTCCACGCGCGCGTTCTCCTCAAGGCTGCGGAACCCGTTGCCCTGGATCTCGGAGTAGTGCACGAAGACGTCGGAGCTGCCGTCGTCCGGGCTGATGAACCCGAAACCCTTTTCGGCGTTGAACCACTTCACGGTGCCTTGCGTCATAAAAACGATCTCCATCGGACTCACAACGGATGCCACCTCGGCATCCGGGCCGGGCAACCGACGGAGTGCCTTCCGGAAAGAGAAACACCACGCCCGCTACATCTTGCGAGCGTGGCTGCGGGACGTACCCACCGCACGAACACAAAACACGACCGCCGTCAGTAAAGCACGCCCGGGCCGGTCCCACCAGGGCCGTCGCCCGATGGGTCCACTGTGGACGCGGCGACGCGCGCGGGCGCGACGGGCTCGCGGGCAGGCCGGGGGCGGGGAGTAGCGTCAGGGGCGTCGAGAAGTCTCATCGTGCGCCGGCGTTCGAGCCGGCGTCGCCTCGGCGGGTCCGCCTGACGCGGCTCCGCCGGCGGCCCCTTCCACCTCGACGAGGAGCGACATGCGCTCGGAACGACGTCCGCTGTCCGCCGAAACCAGTGAATTCGCCCGTGCCCGGGTGTCCGCCGAACAGGACCTGCGCGTCCAGCAGGAGCACGCTGTCCGCACCGTCGCCGGGCACGCGCACGACGTGGACGACCTGCGGGGATTGCTCGCGATGCTCGGGCTGGAGGCGGGTGCCCGCGTCTGAGCCTGGTGGGCCGCTGGGCGGAGGTCGCTGCTGGTGTAGAGGGCTTTCGGGAACGGCTGATGGCCGGCTCGGGCGCTGACCGCCTGGGTTGCGGTGGCCGAGTGCGGAGGCGCGTGCTGCTCGGGCTGGCGGCGGGTGGCCGCGGCCGAGCCTATCCGGCCGCCGGGCGGAGGTCGCTGCAGGTCCGGAGTGTCTTCGGGGCGGTTCGATCGCTGTGCTCGGGTGCTCACCGCATGGGTTGCGGTGGCCGAGCCCGGAGGCGTGTGCCGCTCGGCCCGACGGCAGGCGCTAGTCCCGGACCGGCCCGAGCCAGGCGGCCGAATCCGGGGCGAGCCTGCCGTCGACCAGCGGGCTGCTGGTGAGCAACACTTCGCCCGGCGGCAGGACGATTGAGCTGGCCGAGGTGTTCAGCGCGCAGATCAGGCCGCCCTTGCCGCGGCGGAAAGCGAAGCAGCCGGCGGGCGCGCCGTACCACTGCAGTTCGTCGCCGCCGCGGAATGCCGGGTGGTGCTTCCGCAGCTCTACCGCGCGCCGGTACAGCGACAGGGTCGATTCCGGGTCCTCGAGCTGCCGTTCCACGGTGAGCGACGCCCAGTCCGCGGGCATCGGCAGCCAGGTCTGCGCGGTGCGCGAAAAACCGTACGGCGGCAGCGTGCCCTCCCACGGCAGCGGCACCCGCTCGGCGTCGCGGCTGAACTCCGGGCCCTGCGAGCGGGCACGCGGGTCGGCCATCGCTTCGGGCGGCAGGTCGGCGTTCGGCAGCCCCAGCTCCTCGCCCTGGTACAGGTAGACCGCACCGGGCAGGGCGAGTTCCACCAGCGCCATCGCGCGCGCCCGGCGGAGCCCGGTCTCGCCGCCGCCGTAGCGGCTCACCGCGCGCCAGACGTCGTGGTTGGACAGCGTCCAGGCCGCCGGGGCACCCGCCGAACGCGGCACCGCCAGCGAACGCTCGATCGAGGTGCGCATCGCGTCCGCGTCGAAATGGGTGAGCACGAGGCGGAAGTTGAACGCGAGGTGCAGCTCGTCCGGCCGCAGGTAGCGCGCCAGCCGCTCTTCGTCCTGCACCCAGATCTCGCCGACGGCCATCGCGTCCGGGTACTCGTCGAGCACCTTGCGGATCAGCTGGTGCACCTCGTGCACGCCGTCGTCGTCGAAGCGCGGATCGCCGTGCGCGCCGCCGTGCGCGGGCGTGTCCGGGTCCATGTCGGGCAGTCCGGCGGGCTTGGCCATCCCGTGCGCGACGTCGATCCGGAACCCGTCCACGCCCCGGTCGAGCCAGAACCGAAGCGTGCGCTCCAGATCGGCGCGAACATCGGGGTTGGCCCAGTTCAGGTCCGGCTGCTGCGGCGCGAACAGGTGCAGGTACCACTGCCCGTCCGGCACCCGCGTCCACGCCGGCCCGCCGAACACGCTGACCCAGTTGTTCGGCGGCTCGGTCCCGCCGGGCCCGCGGCCGTCGCGGAAGTGGTAGCGGTCCCGTTCCGGGCTGCCCGGCCCGGCGGCCAGCGCGGACTTGAACCACGCGTGCTGGTTGCTCGTGTGGTTCGGCACCACGTCCACGGTGACCCGGATGCCGCGCCGGTGCGCCTCGGTGAGCAGCACGTCGAAGTCGCCGAGGGTGCCGAACATCGGGTCGACGCCGCGCGGATCGGCCACGTCGTAGCCGTGGTCGGCCATCGGCGAGGGGTAGAACGGCGTCAGCCACAGCGCGTCGACGCCCAGCAGCTCCAGGTAGCCGAGCTTGCTGCGGATGCCCTCGAGATCGCCGATGCCGTCCTCGCCCGAATCGGCGAAGGACCGCACGTAGATCTCGTAGAACACCGCGTCCGACCACCACGACGGCCGCGGAAGGCGCTCCGGCCGCCGTCCCGCGACCCTGCGTCTCATCAGACGAAACTGTTCATCATGCTGTGCGCGGCCATTTCCAGGTACGCCCACAGCTGGCTGAGGTACGGCTCGGGGAGGTTCTCCTCGTCGATCGCGATCCGGATGCAGCGCAGCCACGCGTCGCGTTCGATCGGGCCGATCTTGAACGGCGCGTGCCGCATCCGCAGCCGCGGGTGGCCGCGCTGGTCGGAGTAGGTGTGCGGACCGCCCCAGTACTGGATGAGGAACAGCCGGAACCGTTCCTCCGCCGGGCCGAGGTCCTCCTCCGGGTAGAGCGGGCGCAGCACCTCGTCGCGGGCCACTTCCTCGTAGAACCGCTTGATGATCCGGCGGAAGGTCGGTTCGCCGCCCACCGCCTCGTACAGGTTCGCCGGTTCCGGCTCGCTCACTGTCGACACCCTTCCATCTTGCCCTGCCTCAGCTCCGCTGCGCGCCCGCCTGCTTGTCCTGCATCGACGAAAGCAACCGGCCGAGCGGCGGTTCGAAACCGGCCTCCTCCAGCGCGCCGAGCAGCTGCCCGCGCAGCTTCCGCTGCACCGCCCACTGCTTGCCCGGTCGCACCTTCACCGTCAGGCGCAACACGATTCCCTCCGGCGTGACCTGTTCGACGCCGAGCATCTCCGGCGGCTCCAGCACGTTCACCGAAAGCGCGTCCGATTCGACCGCCTTCGTGGCCGCTTCGCTCAGCACATCGGTGGCCTTGTCGACGTCCGCGGAGTAGCTGAGCGGGACGTCCACCACGGCGTAGGCGAAGCCCTGGCTGGAGTTGCCGACGCGGAGCACCTCGCCGTTGCGGACGTACCAGACGGTGCCCTTGAGGTCGCGCAGCGTGGTGATGCGCAGGCCGACCGCCTCGACGGTGCCGCTCGCCTCGCCGATGTCCACGACGTCGCCGACGCCGTACTGGTCCTCGATCATCATGAACATCCCGGAAAGGAAGTCCTTGACCAGATTCTGCGCGCCGAACCCGAGCGCGACGCCGACGATCCCGGCCGACGCGATGATCGGGCCCAGGTTGATGCCCAGTTCGCCCAGCACGAGGATGAACGCGAGGCCGTAGATCAGGAACGTGGCCATCGACTTCAGCACCGAGCCGATCGTCTTCGCGCGCTGCCTGCGCCGCTCCACCACGGCGGTGCCGAGCATGTCCGGCGCGCGTTCGCGCAGCGGTCTCAACAGCGCCGGGATCTTGCCGTTCCCTCCCGAGGCCGGCAGCGTGGTGACCCGGTCGATCACCCGCTTCGTGAGATAGCGCACCACGAACGCGATGAGCAGGATCATGATGATCTTCAGCGGCTTCGTCAGGAGCCAGCCCGCCGACGCGGCGAGCCACTCGTTGTGCGTGACCGAATAGACCTGGGCGCACCACGACCCGGTCTCGGAGATGCAGCTGGGCGGAGCGCTGAGCACGGCATTCACTGGCTGAGGAAGTCCCTTCTTGCGTGGTTGTCCCGGCGGCGCGCAGGAGGCCGCGGGGTGGCCGCCGGGTCGCGGGTATGTGACACGTCACAGAACACGCGTGCGCCGGGGCCCTGATGTGTGGTCGACTATGCCTGCACCGGTGGAGGTGGTCGAGTGCCAGACCGACAACCCGTCCCCCTCGGCGGAGCCGGCCAAGCCATGGCCGAGCAGCCGCCGGAGGCGATCCTGCGTGCCTGCCCGGGAGGGTCCGCATCCGGCGGCTCCGTCCCGTCCGGGCCGGGGACCCGTCCAGGGGGAGCATCCCGTCCGCCCGGACAGCGTAGAGCCCGCGATCCGGTCGCCCCGGCGTGGGGGCGGCGCCGGGTCCTCCTGCTCAACGCCACTTTCGAGCCGCTGACCGCGGTGCCGATGCGGCGCGCGGTGGTGCTCGTCATGTGCGGCAAGGCGGAGGTCGTCCACGGCGATCCGGGCGGTGTGGAACTGCACGCCGCGACGGTGTCGCTGCCCGTGCCCTCGGTGATCCGGCTCAGCACGTACGTGCGGGTGCCCTACCGGGCGCAGGTGCCGCTCACCCGGGCCGGGCTGATGCACCGCGACCGGCACCGCTGCGCCTACTGCGGCGGGCGCGCCGAGACCATCGACCACGTCGTCCCGCGCAGCAAGGGCGGCCCGCACAGCTGGACCAACTGCGTCGCCTGCTGCGCGAAGTGCAACCACCGCAAGGCCGACCGGCTCCTGTCGGAGATCGGCTGGCGATTGCGCGTGGTGCCGCGCGCCCCGCACGGCCCGCACTGGCGGCTGCTGGCGCATTCCAAAGAGGCCGACCCGCTGTGGCGGCCGTATCTCGGGTCGGCGGCCTAGCCGGGCGTCCCCGGAGACGTCGGCGCCCCGGCTGCCGGTGCGGCGGCCGGGGCGAGCCGATGGAGCGTGCTCGACGTCTCTGGTCCGGTGCTGCCTGCGCTCAGGCGGCGAGGCGGTAGTCGGCCTGGCAGGTGACTCGCGTGCCCATGGTGACCCGGGTGCCGCGCGTCACGCGGGTGCCGCGGGTGACCCGGGTGCCCATGGTGACGCGGGTGCCCATCGTGACCCGCGTGCCGCGGGTGACCCGGGTCCCGCGCGTGACGCGGGTGCCCATCGTGACGCGAGTTCCGGCCGTGACGCGGGTCCCGCGGGTGACGCGGGTACCCCGGGTGACTCGAGTTCCCATGGTGACCCGGGTACCCATTGTCACGCGCGTGCCCGCGGTGACCCGGGTGCCGCGGGTGACCCGGGTGCCGCGGGTGACCCGGGTGCCGCGGGTGACCCGAGTGCCCCGCGTAACCCTGGTGCCGGACGTGACCCGCGTTCCGGGCACGAATCCGGTCTCGCTGGGTGACGAAATGGTCTCGGTGATCGCCTGAGCGGGGGGCTGGACGCTCTGCATGAGGTGTCCTCCTGGGACCGGTGCGTGACGGGCTGGGGCTGGGGAGGCGGGCGCAAGGCCCGTACAGGTGAAAAAGCTACGAGGATTTCAGGGTTCGGACAAGCGGGTATCGCCCGGTACGGCCGCCTGTACGGCGAGTTGCCATCTTTCGGCCCGCAGCCCTTCGCCCCAACGTT
Organism: Amycolatopsis orientalis DSM 43388; assembly: GCF_000411975.1. Classification (GTDB taxonomy): domain Bacteria; phylum Actinomycetota; class Actinomycetes; order Mycobacteriales; family Pseudonocardiaceae; genus Amycolatopsis; species Amycolatopsis orientalis_D. The sequence goes on along the minus strand of NZ_ASXG01000046.1, from coordinate 10,285 downwards.
CCAGCGGGGGCGGGCCAAGCGGCGGACGGCGCCTCAGCGGCGACGAACGGTCGCCCCCGGTCGCCGGTGTCGCGCGGTGGCTGCCGGAGGCATCCGATACGCTCACCGGCGTGAACGTTGTCGAGACGATCCTGGTCTACGCGGTCATCCCCGGGGCCATTTACTTCGTGGTCGGCGCCGCGACCTTGCGGAAGAAGTTCTCGGGGACGCCGCGGTACCGGCCGGGGCAGCCGTGGGAGTACCCCGCGATGTGGTGGACCGCCAACCCGGACGGCGTAGGAGCCGGCCACGCATCGGCGGTTGACGTGAATGCGGCGCCCGCGGGCGCTTCGACGGCCGCAGGAGGCGCTCGTGGCAAGTGGTGAAGTGACCCAGACGGCGGTCGCGGAAAAGGACCTGGCGTTCGGCGAGGTCATCACCAACAGCGGCCGGCTGTCCGCGGCGAAAATGTACGAGCCCGCCGCGCCGACGAGCCCGTTCACGGTGCAGCAGCTCGCCCGCCTGGACGAGGCCCTGACCTTCGCGACGCGCGAGAGCGGCCTCGACTTCAGCATCTACCTGGGCGACCTGGGCGAAGACACCCGCGCCGGCGCGGAAGCGCTGCACGCCGCCACCGACAACCCGTCGAACGCGGTGCTGATCGGCGTTTCCCCCGCCCAGCGCGCGATCGAGATCGTCACCGGCGAACGCTCGCACGCCCGCCTGCCCGACCGGGGCGCGAACCTGGCCGTGGCGAGCATGGTGGCGTCCTTCAAGGAAGGCGACCTGACCGGCGGCCTGGTCAACGCCCTGCGCATGCTGAGCGACCAAGCGGGCCCCGCCCCGAAGCACTAGCCTCCCGACGTTTCAAGAGCCGGTACGCGAAGGCGTACCGGCTCTTTTATGTTCCGCGCCAGGACGTTTCGTGAGGGCCACCTTCACGAACCCTGATTCCCCCAGGGTTCCCCTCACGACCGGCACCCGTCCGTGAGGGGCCCATTCACGGACTTAGATTCCCTCAAGGAGCCCTTCACGACCCGCCGCCCGCCGGGCGCGCACCCAATGCCGCATTGAGCGCGCCCCACGCACCGAACGCCACCTTGGGGCGCAAGCCCCACCCCACCCCCGAACCGCACCCACTGCACCCAACGATCGAGGCACCCAGCCCCCGCCCTGCACCCCGATACGAAGCCTCTCTGCGGTCTGAGGGTGGTTGTCAAGGCACGCTTTCCCGCCTTGACAACCACCCTCAGACCGTCAGCACAATCAAGCTTCGGGGTGCCCCACGCCACCCCCAACTGCAATGTCGCCGCCAGGCGACGAGCCGAAGAACCTAAGCCTGACTGTCGAAATCCCGAGCAGCCAACGCCCGGACAATCCCGGCCCGCCCCTCAGACACCAGCCGCCGCAAAGCAGCCGGATGCTCCCCGGCAAGCCACTCGTCCGACGCGTTCACCGTCTCCGCCTCAACCGCCCAAGACGGATACAACCCGATCGCCGTAGGCTGCGCCCGCTCGCTGGACCGCCTAGCCCACACGTCGTCGATCACCTCGAAGTACCGCTCGACATACTCCCCGAGCAAGTGCTTCTGTCCCGGATGCGAGAACCCGGAGATCAACGCGTCACTGACCGCGTTCGGAATCTCGTCGTCGTAAATCGCCCGCTGCCAGGTGTCCGCCTTGGCCTCCGCAGTCGGCTGCAACGCCCGAGACCGCTCCGCGTGCCGTCGCCCGGCCGCGGTGTCGTCCCGCTCCTGCTCCGCGTTGATCTCTTCCGAGCCGGCCTTGCCGTGCGCCACCAGCGCCTGCAGCAGCCGCCACCGCAGATCCGTGTCCACCGTCAGCCCGGGCAACGGCGCGGACCCGTCCAGCCATCCGGCGATCTCGGTCAGGATCTCGTCGCTCAGCACGCCACCGGCCAGCGAGTTCACGAACGCCAGCTGGTGGTCCGATCCGGCCTCCGCGGTCCGGGCCAGCTCCAGCAGCCGGCCGCTGAACGAGGGCCAGCCCTCCTCGGCCGCCCACTTCTGGTCGGCGTAGGAGTTGAGCGCGGTCTGCGCCTGCAGCAGCAGCCGCTGCACCACGCCGACCTCGCTCTCCGCGTGAATCCCGCGCGCCACCAGCGTGACGAAGTCGCGGGCCTTCAGCTCGGCCTCGCGCGTCATCTCCCACGCGGCCGACCAGCACAGCGTGCGCGGCAGCGATTCGGTGATGTCGCCGATCCGGTCGATCAGCGTGGTCAGCGACGCCGGGTCCAGCCGCATCCGGCAGTAGGTCAGGTCGTCGTCGTTGACCAGCACGAGCTTGCCCGCGGGCTGGCCGACCAGGTCCGGCACCTCGGTGCGCTCGCCGGTGACGTCCAGCTCGACGCGACGGGTGCGGACGATCTTGCCGTCGCCGTCCTCGTCGTACACGCCGACCGCGACGCGGTGCGTGCGCAGTTCGCCCGCGCCCGGCTTCGCGCCGGTCTGCACGACGGCGAACGACGAGAAGGTGCCGTCCGAGCCGACCTCGTAGCGCGGGCTCAGCGAGTTGAGGCCGGTGGTCTCCAGCCACTCCGCGCTCCACCACGACAGGTCGCGGCCGGACGCTTCTTCCAGCGCCGCAAGCAGATCCGCGAGCGTGGCATTGCCCCACGCGTGCTTGCCGAAGTACACCTTGAGGCCGTCGAGGAAGTGCTCGATGCCCACGTAGGACACCAGCTGCTTCAGCACGCTCGCGCCCTTGGCGTAGGTGATGCCGTCGAAGTTGACCTCGACCGCGTGCAGGTCGACGATGTCGGCCGCGATCGGGTGCGTCGAGGGCAGCTGGTCCTGGCGGTAGGCCCAGGACTTCTCGATGTTCGCGAAGCTGGTCCAGGCGTTCTTGTACTCGGTCGCCTCGGCCTGGGCGAACACGCTCGCGAAGGTCGCGAACGACTCGTTCAGCCACAGGTCGTCCCACCAGCGCATGGTGACCAGGTCGCCGAACCACATGTGCGCCATCTCGTGCAGCAGCGTCTCGGCGCGCCGCTCGTAGGCGTAGCGGGTGACGCGGCTGCGGAAGACGTAGTCCTCGAGGAAGGTGACCGCGCCGGCGTTCTCCATCGCGCCCGCGTTGAACTCCGGCACGAACAGCTGGTCGTACTTGGAGAACGGGTACGGGGTGCCGAATTTCTCGTGGTAGAAGGCGAAACCCTGTTTGGTTTCGGCGAACAGCCGTTCGGCGTCCATGTGCTCGGCGAGCGACGCGCGGCAGTAGATGCCGAGCGGGATGGTGCGGTGCTCGTCGCGGAACTCGTCGGTCCATTCCGCGTACGGGCCGGCGATGAGCGCCACGAGGTAGGTCGAGATGCGCTCGGATTCGGCGAACTGCGTGCGGCGCGCGCCGTCCTCGGTGTCCTCGGCGCTTTCGACGAGCGCGTTGGAGACGACCTTCCAGTCGCGCGGGGCGTGCACCGCGAGCCGGTAGACGGACTTGAGGTCCGGCTGGTCGAAGCAGGCGAACATGCGCTTCGCGTCGGCGGTCTCGAACTGGGTGTAGAGGTAGACGCCGTCGTCGACCGGGTCGACGAACCGGTGCAGGCCCTCGCCGGTGTTCATGTAGCGGCAGTCCGCGGTGACGACGAGTTCGTTCTCCGCGGCGAGGCCGGGCAGCTCGATGCCCTTTTCCTCGGTGTAGCCGCTGACGTCGAGCTCGGCGCCGTTGAGCACGGCGGAGCGGACCCCTTCGGCGACGAGGTCGATCCACGACGTTTCGCCGGGGCGGCTGCTGGAGAACCGCACCGTGGTGGTGGAGCGGAAGGTCTTCTCCCCGGGACGGCCGCTGCCGTCGGTGAGGTCCAGCTCGATGTCGTAGGACGACACGTCCAGCAGGCCGGAGCGCTGCTTGGCTTCGTCACGCGTCAGGTTGGGGGCGGGCACGGGCACCTCTGGTCTTCGGTTCCGGTTGGCACGACGTTCAGCATCCAATCATGACGGGGGCGGAAGCGGCGACCAGGGAACAATGCGGAGGGCTCCCCGCGTTGCCTCGCAGTGCGGGGGTTTCGCCCCGCCCTCCGGCACCGCGCCGGGGAGCAGCCGCGCCGAGGAGCCCGTGAAAAAGATGACTGACTCGTCCCAGCCGACCAAGGTCGACTTCTACTTCGACCCGATCTGCCCGTTCGCGTGGATCTCGTCGCGGTGGATCCTGGAAGTCGAGAAGCACCGCGAGCTGGACCTGACCTTCCGCGTGATGAGCCTTTCGGTGCTGAACGAAGGCCGCGAAGACCTGCCCGAGCGGTACAAGGCGCTGCTGAGCGAGGGCTGGGCGCCGGTCCGCGTCGCGACCGCGCTGGCGCAGACCCAGGGCCAGCAAGCGGTGCGCGACTTCTACACCGAGTTCGGCACCCGCTACCACAACCAGCACAACGAGGACCGCAAGCTCGTCATCAAGGAGGCGCTGGCGGCGATCGACGCCCTCGCCGAACTCGCCGAGGCGGGCGAATCGACCGAGTACGACGAGGCGCTGCGCAAGAGCCACCACGAGGGCATGGACCCGGTCGGCATGGATGTCGGCACGCCGACCATCCACGTCAACGGGACCGCGTTCTTCGGCCCGGTGCTGTCGTCGATCCCGCGCGGCGAGGACGCGCTGAAGGTGTTCGACGGCGCGGTCGCGCTGGCGAGCTACCCGGACTTCTTCGAGCTGAAGCGCACCCGGACCGGGGACCTGAACTTCGACTGATGTGGTCGTGAGTGTTTACGCCGGTTCTAACCGGCGTAAACACTCACGAGAACCCGAGCGCCGCCCTGGTGACGTCCTCCGGGTACGGCGAGTCCCGCAACGCTTCCTCGAGCGACGCCCCGGCTGTCTTCAGCTCGTGCAGCCGCAGCAGGCCGTCGCGATGGGTGCGCACGAATTCTTCGTCCACCGGGTCGCCGTGGCCGGGTACGACGATGCGCGGTTTCAGGGCGAGCAGCGCGTCCATCGCCGCGGCCCACGCGTCGAGCTGGTCGTCCGGACCGAACGAGTACGCGGTGAAGCCGTGCGGGCCGTGTTCCACGACGTCTCCGGCGAAAACGACGTCCGCGTCCGGTATGTGCACCAGCAGGTCGTGATCGGTGTGCGCGACGCCGGGGTGCACGAACGCGACGGTGCGGCCGCCGAGGTCGAGTTCGGCGCGGTCGGCTACCAGGCGGTCGGGCGGCATGGGCCCGGTGCGCTCGATGGCGTCGGCGATCTCCGGCTTGCCCTCTTCGCGGTAATGCGCGGTCCAGGTTCGTTTGTCGGCTTCGCCGTTCTTCAGCAGGGCCCGCAGGCAGCCGGGGTGCGCCCAGACGTCGCACGGCAGGAACGGCGTGGTGCCGAAGGCGTGGTCGAAATGCGCGTGCGTGTAGACGACCGACCACGGCAGTTCGGTCAGCTCGCGGACCGCGGCGGCGAATTCGGCGCCCTGGTCGACGTCGCCGCGGGTGTCGATCACCAGGCACCTCTCCTGGCCGAGCACCAAGCCGGTCGTGAGGTCCAGCTCGTCGTACCGGCGGGCGAAAACCCCGTCGGCCACCTCGGTCCAGCTCATTGCCCCTCCAGGATCCCTCGCGACAGCGTCGCCACGCTATCGCTGACGTCCTGCAGGGCGGCGAGAACGACGTCGTTCCGGTGGCCGGTCGCGGCGAGTTCCCGCCCGGAGGTGCAGGCGTGCAGCGCGGCCGGGACGTCGGTGGCGGCGTAGGCAGCCGCCGCGAGCGCGGCTTCGGCGGACCGGGAGCCGGTCAGCGCGCTGACGATCGCGCCCGCGCCCAGCTGGTCCTCGACGCACGGCCGGAGCGGACCGGACTCCGCACCTTCGCCGAACAGGTCGACGCCCCAGCGTTCCCCGGCGGGTATGACGCCGATCGGCCGGCCGTCGGCAATTTCCTCGGCTTTCGCCGCGGTCGCCGACGCATTCCGCAGGCAACCGGCCAAGACGTGCGCGCCGGTTTTCGCCGCGGCCGCGCAGAGCGTCGCGCCGTTGGGGGAGGGGAGGGCGAGCAGCGTGCCGGACGGGATCTCCGTCACAGAAGACGGCCGGAGCGTCCATTCCTCTTCCCCGGCGACCACTGCTCCGGCTCCGCGCGCCTCGGCGATCCCGCGTTCGTCCCGCCACCGCACCGGCAGCACACGCCCGCCGCGGCGGACGACGAGATCCGTTGTGGTGCTGAAGGAAAGCACGTCCACGATGATCAGCACGGCGCATTCGCGGCCGAGCACCGCGACGCCTTCGCCGCCCCATTCGAGCCGGATGTCCGTGCCGTGCTGCGTCGCGAGGTCCACCCCCGGAGCATGCCGGGTCGGCGGCGAGATGGCACACTCCCGCTGTGCGTGTCTACTTGGGATCCGACCATGCCGGTTTCGAGCTGAAGAACCACCTTGTCCGCCACCTCGGCGAACAGGGGCACGAGGTGACCGACATCGGTCCGTTCGTCTACGACGCGGCCGACGACTACCCGGCGTTCTGCGTCGAAACCGCGCGCCGCGTCGCCGCCGACGAGGGCAGCCTCGGAATCGTCATCGGCGGGTCCGGCAACGGCGAGCAGATCGCCGCGAACAAGGTGCCGGGCATCCGCGCCGGGCTCGGCTGGAGCGTCGAAACCGCGCAGCTGACCCGGCAGCACAACCACGCCCAGGTGCTCGGCGTCGGCGCCCGGATGCACACGCAGGAGCAGGCGACCGAGATCGTCGAGGCGTTCCTCGCCGCGGAGCCGGACCCGGACGAGCGCCACGTGCGGCGGGTGCGGCAGCTGCTCGACTACGAGCGCACCGGCACCCCGCCCGCCCTGCCGGAGGCCTGATGCCCGAGGGGCACACGCTCCATCGGCTGGCCCGTCTCCACCAACGCCGCTACGCCGGCGGACCGGTCGCGGTGAGCAGTCCGCAAGGCCGGTTCGCCGCGGAGGCGGCCAAACTCGACGGGCAGGTGTTCGTTTCCGCCGAGGCGTACGGGAAACACCTGTTCCACCACTACGGTCCTTTGGGGACAGTCCATGTCCACTTAGGTCTGTACGGCACCTTCGGCGAAGCACCGCTGCCCGAGGCCGAGCCGGTCGGCCAGGTGCGGATGCGGCTGGCCGGCCGCACCCACTGGACCGACCTGCGCGGTCCGACCCGGTGCGAACTGCTGGACCCGGCCCAGGTCGACGCGATCAAAGCCCGGCTGGGCCCGGACCCGCTGCGCCGCGACGCCAAGCCGGACCGGGCGTGGGAGCGGATCTCGCGCTCTCGCACGACGATCGCCGCGTTGCTGATGGATCAGGCGGTGCTGGCCGGGGTCGGCAACGTTTATCGTGCGGAAGTGCTGTTCCGGCATGGGGTTTCGCCGATGCTGCCCGGACGTTCGCTCGATCGGGCGTTGTGGGACGCGATGTGGGCGGACCTGGTGACCTTGATGCGCGCCGGGGTCCGGGTCGGGCGGATCGACACTGTCGCGCCGGAACATTTGCCCGCGGCGATGGGCCGGGCGCCCCGCGAGGATCGGCATGGCGGCGAGGTTTACGTGTACCGGCGGGCCGGGATGCCGTGTTTGATTTGCGGGACACCGGTGGCGCAGAAGGAATTGGCGGCGCGGAATCTTTATTGGTGTCCTGCCTGCCAGCCTGCTTGAGCCGAGTCCCCGGGTTCCCTTGACTGGGTCACAGTCGCTGACCGCGGGGCGGAGATGCGAAGGCCCCGCGGCGAACCTGCCACGGGGCCTTCACGGTGTCAGCGGTCAGAAGTCGAAACCGCCGCCGTCAAACCCTCCGCCGTCGAAGCCGCCTCCGTCGAATCCGCCGCCGTCGAAACCGCCGAAGTCCTGGCTTCCGTCGAATCCGCCGCCGTCAAAGCCTCCGCCGTCGAAACCGCCGTCCATGCCGCCCGCGTCCAGGGCGTCCGCCTGGCCCGCGTCGTAGCCGGATTCCCAGGCCGACGCGCTGGCGATGCCGCTCATGCCGGAGAACATGGCGCTGAACAGGAACATCGAGCCCAGGCCCCACGCGCCGGCCACCAGGGCGGGCTTCCACCACGGTTCGCTGTACCAGCCCTGCGGCACCGGGCGTCCGGCGACGCGGCCGCCGGGGTAGTAGTACGGCGTGTCCTGGCCCGGTTCGGGCGACGCGGCGTAGCGCTGGCCCTCGACGTCCACCTCGCGGTGTTCGGTGACCTTGCCCGCGCGTTCGCGCTCGGCCTCGTCCGGCAGCGCCGGGCCGGGGTCCATGCCCATCGCCACGCGCGCGGCCCGCACGTAGTACAGGCCTTCGACGGCGGTTTCCTTCACCAGCCGGGCCTGTTCGACCGTCTTGGCCTGCTCCAGCTGCGAACCGGCGGCGTTGTAGCGCTCGCTCGCGTCCGCCATCGCCTGCTGGGAGGCGGTGTCGGTGCCGGTGAGGTTGAGGACCTGGCCGCCGAGGCGTTCGACGAGGCGGCGCGCGTCGGCTTTCGCGTCGTCGAGCTGGCTCTGTCTGGTCGCGGCTTGCTTCCTGGACAGGTACAACCCGCCTCCGACGATGACGACGACCAGCACGATCAGGAGGATCGCGGTGCCCATGGGTCACTCCGTGTCTCGATCTGACGCGACGGCCGGGCAGCCGTCCCTGAAACGGACAACGCGGACTGTGCGCGGAGAGTTCCCGGGGCGCCTCCGTTCGGGCGGTGGCCGACAAAACTAGAACACGTTATAGTCCGCGGCATGAAGTTCTCCTTGTCGATCGCGATGAGCCCGCTCGACCAGCTCGGCGGGCTGGCCCGCGCCGCCGAGGAGGCCGGGTTCTCCTCGATCGTGCTGCCCGATTCGCTCTTCTACTCCGAGAAAGTGTCCGCCGACTATCCCTACACCCCCGACGGCAGCCGGTTCTGGGACGAGGACACGCCGTGGGCCGATCCGCTGGTCGCGACCGCCTCGATGGGCGCGGTGACCGAACGGATCCAGTTCTACACGTCGGTGCTGAAACTCGGCTCGCGCAATCCGGTGCTGCTCGCCCGGCAGGTCAACTCGGTCGCCGCGCTGACCGGCGGGCGGTTCGGCCTCGGGCTGGGAATCGGCTGGTCGCCGGAGGAATTCGAATGGTGCGGCGCGCCGTACGCGCGGCGCGGCAAACGGTTCGACGAGGCGATCGAGGTGCTGCGGCTCATCCTCAGCGGCGACATGGTCGAGTTCCACGGCGAATTCTTCGACTTCGACAAGCTCAAGATGAGCCCGCCGCCGCCCTCCCGGATCCCGTTCTACATCGGCGGGCACACCGACGTCGCGCTGCGCCGGGCCGCGCGCGTCGCGGACGGCTGGTCGTCGGCGATGATGACGCTCGACCAGCTGCGCGAGACCATCGGCAAGCTCAAGGGCTTGCTCGCCGAGCGCGGGCGCGCCGGCGACCCGTTCGAGTTCCAGGCGGTGTGCGTCGACCGGTTCGGGCTCGACGGGTTCCGCGAACAGGCCGAGGCGGGCGTCACCGACGCGATCACCATGCCGTGGGCGTTCGAGGGGCACGGATTCGACGCGGACCTCGGCCCGAAGGTCGACGCGATCCGCAAGTTCGGCGACGAGATCATCGCGAAAATCGAGGAGTGACATGGGAGTCGAGGTCTGCTGGGACCCCGCGGCGAAGCAGCCGCCCGCGCGGGAGGCCGCGTTCAAGTCGATGACGGCGGCGACCGCCGGGGACAAGGACGCGTGGCTCGCGCTGTTCGCCCCGGACGCGGTCGTCGAGGACCCGGTCGGCCCGTCGATGTTCGACGAGGAGGGCAAGGGCCACCATGGCCGCGACGGCCTTTCCGCCTTCTGGGACAAGACGATCGGCAACGTCGAGAAGTTCGAGTTCGTGATCCGCGATTCGCACGCGGCGGGTTCGGAGGTCGCGAACGTCGGCACCATCACGACGTATTTGCCCGGCGGCTACCGCGTCGACACCGACGGAGTGTTCGTCTACCGGGTGAACGAGGACGGGCTGGTCGTTTCGATGCGTGCGTTCTGGGAGACCGAACGGGCGATGGCGACCGCACGGCAGGTCTGACGTCAGGTCGCGGTCGCTTCGGCGAGAACGGCGGCAGCCGGGCAGTCCCTCGCCGAAGATCCGGTGCTGCCTTCGATACCCGCGTTCGGTGAGCCGGGCCAGTCAATCCACCCGCACCTCAGCATCTTCAGCCACCCGTGGCGCGCGGGCGACCAACACCGTCATCAGCAACCCGCACCCGGTCAGGCCCGCCGCGACGAGGTAGATGGAGCGTGGGCCGGCAGCCGAGTCGGTGAGGAGGCCGCCGAGCAGGCCTGCGCACGCGGCGTCTAGGGCGTGTCTGACAAAGCTTTGGTCCAGGTGATCACGGCGTGCAGCACGACCGCC